>JBKQPR010000239.1:0-11247 GCA_052144935.1 Bryobacteraceae bacterium | reverse complement strand
TAAATTGACGCTCACATATCGGACGTACCCTTGGCCGCAACACCGCACCAGCGTGTACCGTGTTGCCGCTCAGATCAACGGCAACGGCCAGGTCACGGGATGGAAGTTGAATTAAGCCACCGCTTGTCCTAATGCCGCGCTTGCGGCGTGGCAAGAACGGAGACAGGCGGCGCGCGACGGAATCCGCGGAAGCGCCCAAGCAGGAACACGAAGTGGTGTAACAAGCCGGGCGGAAACGGCACGACTGATTCGGCCTGGCGGCCGGCAGCGGCGCCGGGCGCCGATTCGCCATGCGCCCCCACGCCAGCTTCGTCATGCGCGCCGCCCGGCGCACGTCGGGATCGGCCCGCCAGCAGCCTACGCGAGACCGCGGAGCCGTCCACCAACTTGCTGCCGCGCACTAGGCCCCGGTAACCGCAATCGCGGATCGTGGCCAGTAGGCGGGGCCGGCGCGGATCTGGTGCCTCCTGCGGTGCGCAACGGGCCCGCCGCGCGGGTGCCCGCTCTCGGCCCGCGGTCGCAGAGCCGGCCCCACCGCGCGGCGGGCGGGACGCCGGGCGGAGACGGCAAGAATGGTTCGGCCTGGCGGCCGGCCGCGACCAACGCTCAACTGGCTCGTGGCTGCGTTAGGAAGGCCTGTAGAGCGGATGCCGGGGATGGAGGCGAGCCGCTCTCCCACTCATCCAGGCTAAAATGAGATACTTTGGAGCAAAAGTTCAGAAAAATCGCTCGGGCCACCTGAACTGTTACGATAGATGAAGCGGCCCATCGAAAACAGGGTAGTCTCGGCTTCCTCTTTTTGAATGAATCTTCGCGCCACCACGAAACGACGGGCCTGCGGCCAACCATGTAGGCGGTGCTCGAACTCGGCCATCTCCCACTTGCGATTCACGGGTTCATAGGAGACGCCGGGGAGCAGTCGTTTGAACGCTGGGGTCAAACGCGCGGTCACCGCATATTGCGCGGGCCGAGCTTCCAGAGCGGCGAACACGGGATTGAAGCCGAAGCCGGCGTCGGCTCGGACTCGCAACTCGCGAATCTGGAGTGGAACATTAGCGAAGCTGGTCTCCAGTACTTCAAGGCTGCCATCCCAGGTACCGGCATTTCCGGGACGGAGTTCTGCATCCCAGAGGAAGGATGAATTGGCTTCCATGCAGAGCAGTGGGTCGTAGGACTTCTTGCCACGATAGCGAGGACTGTAGCCGACTGCGGCATCTTCCTGATTGCCGAACACCGTAACCACGGTGCTGTCCAAATCGAAGATCAATCTGGATCGCTGAGCGGGCAGGTGTATGAAAGTCTGCAGCAGTCGGTCGTCAACGCGGTGCATCTGTTGCCAGAAAACATCAGGTGCGTGGTGCAAGAAGCGGCGCAAAGTCTGAGGATCGGGGAAGCCGGGAAGGCCGGTGAGAAATTGGAAGGTGCCGTTGGAACGCAGGAATGACTCGGTCTCCAGCGATCCAGCCCCAAAACGATGGGGTACATCAGGGCCAGTATCATTTGGGACAGATGGTATCGGCTGTTGCGCCTGGGATAGGTGAGGTTCGTGGCCAGGAAATGGCGAAACTGCGGACACTTTGCGCAACGAGCGCCATGTGAATGCCGCGATCGTCATGACGCGCCGCCTGGCGCACGTCGCGGCCCGCCAGCAGCCGCAGGAGACTGAGAGCCGTCGGTAAACGCTGGGCGACAAGGCAGGAGTTATTTCAGGGAACACCAAAGGGGTGAGTAGGCGGCCCGCTGGCGACCGGAAACCGAAATGCGGGCGGAGGACTCGCCGCTGAGCTTTGCGACCTGGGCGACACGAGGATCGCGGAAATGGATGCCGCTCACGTCGACATGCAAATACTGTCGCTTACTTCCCCCGGCGCAGAGCAACTCGAAGCTGCTGAGGCGGCGGCGCTCGCCTGCGAAACGAACGATTACCTCGCGGATGCCTTGCGGAGTCATCCCACTCGTTTCGGCGGATTTGCCACGTTGCCGACCGCAGACCCCAATGCTGCTGCCGCCGAACTGGAGCGAACGATCCGTGATTACGGTTTCAAGGGAGCGCTCATCAATGGTCATATCCAGGGCCGTTATCTCGATGACAGATTTTTCTGGCCTATTTTCGAGCGTGCCGAAGCACTCAATGTCCCGATTTATCTCCATCCGACCCAACCTCCAAAGCCAGTGATCGAGGCATCGTACGGTGGGTTTGCGCCGGTTGTGACGGATATGCTCAGCGGCGTGGGCTGGGGTTGGCACATCGAAACCGCGGTCCACGTGATCCGTATTATCCTCGGCGGAACATTCGACCGGTACCCGAGACTGCAGCTCGTGGTCGGCCACATGGGCGAGACGCTTCCCTTCATGTTACAGCGACTTGATGTCATGCCCATGGCAATGACAAAACTGAACCGCCCGATCAGCTCTTACCTCCGGGAAAATCTCCACTATACGTTCAGCGGGTTCAATTTCACGCCGACATTTCTCGACCTATTGCTTCAAGTCGGTGTCGACCGGATTATGTTCTCGGCCGACTATCCCTATGCGTCGATGGCCCAGGCGCGTGCATTCTTGGACCAACTGCCGGTCAGCACCGCCGACCGGGAACGGATCGCACACGGCAACGCGGAGCAACTTTTTGGGTTATAAAAGATTCTGACCGAGTGGCCCCGCCACAGCGCTTCAGGATCCGCCGCTCAGCAGCCGCGGGAGACCGAGGCCGTCCACCAGCTTGCCGCACCAGCGCCGCGCCCGGCGCCGCCGCGCGCATGGCCGCGCTCGGCCCGCGGTCGCGGGGCCGCCGCCCAGCGCGCCGCGGGCGGGACGCGACGGGCTGAGACGGCACGACGGGTTCGGCCTGGCGGCCGGCAGTGGCGCCGGGCAGCGATTCGGAGAAGCCGGCGCCGCCTTCCCGCGCCGAGCGGCACTCGAATGTTGGCACCGTCAAGCGCGCCGCGTCGCGTCCGGCAGGATCGGTAGCCATCAGCCGCAGGAGACCGAGGAGCCGTCCACCAGTCTGCTGCCGCGCCAGATCTGGTGCATCTTGGCAGTGCTCCGCCGCACACTCACGGTCCCGCAACCGAGCGAACCGGATTGCAGATTCGATACCCTGGGGATAAGTCCGCCCGAAACGCGCCATCGGGCCCTCATCGCTACGCAGAGGACAGCGCCTATGTCTCAGCAAGCCAGGGCACAGTCCGGGGCGAGGGCTTGGCTGATTTTCCGCTCTGGTCCAGCCGCTGGCAGCCGGTTTCCGATCTCCAACGGCACCACCCGGATCGGCAGTGCGCCGGACAATGACGTGGTGGTGGCGGGCGCCGAAGCGGCCTCGCCGCACCATCTTGAGATTGCCCGCGATGGCGGGGCCTGCTGGGTCCGCGACCTGGGCAGCGCGACCGGCACCTGGCTCAATGGCAAGCGCATCAACCGGGGCGAAATTACTCTTCCTGGGATCATTCAGCTTGGCAGCCAGGGGCCCGAGTTCGTGGTGGTCGTCGAAGAGGAAGCGCCCGCCAGAATGGAAGCCCACGAGATTGCCATGGCAGCCGCGGCCCAAGCTTCGGCCGGAGACTCGGGACACGAACACCTGCTGGCCGTAGCGGTGGCCCGCGCCCGCAGCATGCGGGCCCGCGGCATGGGCGGCCAGACGATGACCATTATGCGCGGTGTGGTGGAGCAGGCGCTCCGGCAAAACCGCCGCCGCTACCGCATCGTCGGCTACTCTCTGCTGCTCGCGTTGATCGCGGTTACCTCCCTGGGAATCTGGAAAGTCGCCGCGCTCGACCGCGAAAAGCGCGCCATCGACGCCCGCATCCGGCAACTCGAAACCCAGTTGCAACAATCCAAGGAGGCCAGGGAGACCGACCGCCTGCTTTCCCAATTCACCGGCTATCAGGATCAGGCCCAATCCCTCCAGCGGAGCCTGTTCTATCGTTTGAGCTGGAACGAAGACGGCGATTTCGTCGCGCGCGGGATCCACTCCCTGATGGCTGAATTCGGCGCCGAGGTCTACAGCATCCCGCCCGAATTCACCGAGCGCGTGAATCATTACATTGAGCAGGATCAGGGCGGCGACCGCCCGTTGATCACTTACGCTCTGGGCGAGGCCCACGGACAGATCCAGACCATCAAGCGGATCCTTCAGGAAGAGCAGTTGCCGGTCGATCTCGCTTATATTCCGATCGTGGAAAGCGCGCTTCAGAATCACCCGGCCAGCTCCGCCGCCGCGGCCGGCCCGTGGCAGTTCACGGTTTCCTCGGCCAAGGCTCTGGGTTTGCGCGTGGATGGCCAGGTGGACGAACGCAAGGACCTGGTGAAATCCACACGCGCAAGCTGTAAGTACCTGCGCGACCTCATCCTCGATTTCGGCGCGGGCAGTTCCGTCATGCTGGCCCTGGCGGCGTACAATAGCGGTGCGGGAAAGGTTAAGCAGGCCGTGGTGAATACCGTCTGCGACCCCATCCAGCAGCGCAATTTCTGGTACCTGTATCGCGTCCGCGCCCTGCCGCTCGAAACCCGCGAGTTCGTGCCGAAAGTCTTCGCCGCCATGGTCATCGGCCGGGACCCGCATCATTTCGGCTTCTGATCGCCGGCGCGGGCGTTTGGGGAACGCGGGCCGCGTTTGTAAACCAGAATGGTCCGCCGGAACGCCATCAGCACCGTGCCGGCGCGGCGGGGCGCCCGCGCGGCGCACGTCGGGATCGGCGCGCCCTCAGCAGCGGGAGACCGAGAAGCCGGCCACCAGTTTGCGGCTGCGCACCAAGCCTTCGGTTACCGACGGACGCTTTCGGCCGCTGTCGCAAACCCGCCGGGCAGTGGGCAGCGCGCCGGGCTGAATCGGGAGGACTGGATCGGCCTGGCGGCCCGGCAGTGGCACCGCCGCGATTCGCCATGCGCCCCCCGCGCCGGCATTCGTCATGCCCGCCGCCTGGCGCACGCCGGGAGCAGCCCACCAGCAGCCGCGGGAGGCCGAGGGGCCCCTCCAGCGGGCGCAGCGCAGCGCACGACACCACAGTTCTGAACGAGCGAAAGTTCGCTAAGTAGTTGACGTGGGACAAGTTAACTAGCCCCGATTAAATACTTCTTTGGAAAAGTGCCCGGATCCCCGTTTTGTATCAGTTATTTCTTTCATAAAACTGATACATGGCCGATCCCGATCCCTGTCCCGAACTCCGGGCTCGAATTCGCACCCTGCAAGGGCAGCGCCGCGCCATCGAGTCTAAGCTTCTGCAGCCTCAGGCCATGCGCGCCGGTTCGATGGTCGAACGCCATTTGGGCGCCCGCAACGCCGCGCGGCCTCGACCGGCGTACTATGTGTCTCGATCCCAGCAAGGCCGTTCCAAGCTGACCTATGTCAAGAAGGAAGAACTCGCGGAAGTGCAGCAGCAGTGCGCTGCCTACCATGCGTTCCAGCAAAACCTGAAAATCTGGCGGCAACTGACCGCCTCCTTGGAACAGAGTTGGAAACAGTTGCTGCAGGCCCAGTCCGCATAAACTTTTGGCGTGGCGTTCGATTCCGCTGGACTTTGGGCCGGCAGTGTGCGAAATCTAAAAGGGATGACAGGCAGTCTTTCCACAACCATGCCCTCGGTGGCGGCTAACGATTGGCGGGTTTGGGAGAAGGATCGCAAACGCGTCGAGCAAGAGATCGTGGAGGGGCGTCCGTTCCAGGTGTGGGACACCGAACGGGGACGCTTCGACGCCCTGTTCGACTTCCTGCTGCGCAGCGGATTGTGGGACGCCGCCACCGGGATGCGGCCCTCCCAACTGAAAAAGGACCATGGAATCCGCTATTCGCTTCTCAACGGCGTGGAGTGCTTGTGGGAGATGGCGGGCATCGACGCGCCGGCCCATTGCGGCCCCCTCCTGAAAGACCCCTACCTGCTGGAACGGATCGGCTTCACCGCGGAAAGAATCCGGGACTGCCTGGCAAAGGACCGCACCGTGGTGGATACCGAGACGCTGTTGAACCATCTCAACCGTTTCACCGAAGAGGACCTGGAAAGCGGTTTCCTCGAACACTTGCGGGTCATCCGCCGGAAGCGCTGGTTACGCGGCGGCGTGTATGCCGTGGAGGACCACGATATCGTGATCCCTTACGGGAAGGCCTATGAGGGAGCACGCCGCACCAGCGAAGGCGCCTACGGCTACAAACCGTTAGTCCTGCTCAACCTGCAAGCCGGCTGCGAACTGATCGTGGGGTATGTCCTGGGCGGATTGCAGGAGAGTGAAATCACCATGCTGCGGCGCCTGTTGGCGCGTCTCGACCGGACCGTAGGGCCGCTCCGGGAATGGCTGAAGATTCTGCTGATGGATCGGGGCTACTGGGGAGCGGACCTGTTTGGCGAACTTAAACAGGACTATGGGATCGACTTCGTGAGCCGGGTGCGGGACGAGAAGATGGATGGGAATGGCTCCCTCCAGCGGCAACTGGAGGAGGCGGATCGCAGTGGGACCGAGATGGAAGAACAGCGCCGGTCCTCCGGGCGCCGGGAGACCCAGAAAGTGCGTCTGACGGCGTTGCGGCCGATCACGCTCGTCGGCAACCAGCCGGCGTATCGTCAAATCGCGGTGAATGTGGTGGCGGCGGTTCAATCCCATCCCATGCGGATGGCTCGCCATCCTGGATAAAAAAGGGAAAGACATCTCTAAGACCGATCATGTGACCAGCCTGGCGCCAGGAAGGCATGGAGTTAAAGTCCAGCGGTTCCATCGGGACCGCTGGGGAATCGAGAATCAAGGGTTTCGTTCGCTGTCACAGACCTGGGATATCGACCGTCCGGCGGGGCACACTTACGGAGCCGTGTTGGGGCGGTTAGTCTTCGTATTCATGATCTACAATGCGCGTCACTGGTTCGAGCAGCAATGCCGGCATCGCCGGCCGGACTATGCCGAGGAGTTGCGGCAGATGCGCCGCTACCGGTCCGGAGGCCGGCTCAGCGGGAGCCACGATTATCGCGCTGACGGCTTCCGGGTACTGCTGTGCGCTGTCGTCAGGGGAGTTGCTCCAGTTGCAGAAGCGGCGCTTGGTCAAGATGATGCAGCGGGGTTTGCAGAAGGGGAAATCACTAAGGGAGGTGATCGAGGAACTCGACAATTAAGGCGCGATGGCCGGCGAGGGACCAGCCTGGCGGGAAGGAACTTTCGATTTGTCTCAACTTGTAGGAGGTGATGACGGAAGGCGAACAATAGACGAATAAGCAACGACACCACGACGACAGCGCTGTGCGGGCTGACAACGATCCCACTCGCACCGGTGAAACTCCAATCAGCGAGGTAGCGAGGCTAGCCGGGTGCGAGGCGGGGCTTGCTCTTTGAAAATCGAATCTCGAAGCGCGCAAACCTGAATTCCGCCCTTTTCTTCCAGAGTGCCAGGCCAAGAGAGGTGGAGTCGCCATTTCTACTTCGATTCTTCAGAGGGAAGGGAGAGGGAAGGGTAAATTCGACTCTTGCGGCACTGGACGGTGGTATACTGAAGTTGCAGCGTTGATCGTTCGGGGCGTGGCTCAGCCTGGCTAGAGCGCCTGGTTCGGGACCAGGAGGTCGGTGGTTCGAATCCACTCGCCCCGACCATTTCTCCCTTTTGAATCAACCACTTGAAAAACTGGTTTTAGGCGCTATAAGCCCCGAAAAACCACTTTGCCCTTTTCTTGCCCTTTTCGTGCATCGTAATTAGTGCGGTGCCGACATGCTGCCCGTCGTGCGTTCGCTCCCTTCGGCCCTCCCAAGTATTCACCGAGCAACTGGCCTTGTCGGGGGTTTTGGGCAATTGCGTCGCTGCTAATCTCGTTCGCCCCCCGGTTATGAGGAAAAGCGCGTTTCACCGCGCAGTGTTTGCCCCGGTGTACGGGGCCTCACGCCGCCTTGGGCCGGGAACTGCGACCCGAAAAATGTTCTTGGACCTATAGCCGTTGGTCTCGCGAAAGTTGCGTCGCCCGGGTCGGTGCCTCGGCGAGCTGACCGACCGATGCCGGGCCCGCTTGCTCGGTTAAGAATTCTAGTTTGGCCGCCGATTTTGTTTCCGCAGCATGATGTACGCCCCGCTCTTGTCGTCCCCAGTGACCACAACCGCCAGCCTTTGGGAACATCGGTTCCAATGTAGGCGACGATCATGCCGGCCGGGACATGGTGAAGCGATTTGTGCGCCACCAATGCGAGCACCTAGCGCGATGGCGGCAGGTTGGGCTCCAAGTGGCGATGAACGAACGCTATGGCTCTCGATCACGCGCATCAATGCCAGCACGCGTCTGCTTTTCTTGACCGCCTGCCTGACGACCAGCTATCCGCTTTCTGCGGCTTACTCGAGACCATGCTGTCGCCCCTCGACCGCAAACTGGCGCTGGCGCCCATCGACGACGAGCCGCTCACGTCGGGCGAAGCCGCCGGCATCCAGGCCTGCATCGCCTAGCTGGAACAGAACGGCGGCGTACCCATGGAAGAGGTCCTCGCCGACTTCGACGTCACCATGGACGATTTCCACAAGACGATTTCCACTTGTGGAAATCGTCCGATGGCCGAGACTCCGCTGTCGGAAGACCCCGCGCAGTTAATGCCTCAACGGATCATCTATCGCTGAAATCGCCTGGCGGCCACAAGAAGCCTTAACCAGCCTTTAACCGGTTGGCTCAGTTTGAGGGTCCGCTCGAAGGTCCACCGCAACCCCCATTCTGGGGACATCATCAAAAGCATTAAACGCGTTGACAGGGCAACGTGGGGTAACAGGAGTTCCCTCAGATTTCAAGTTCTCCTAGCCAAGGACGAACTCCACCGCGACCCGATTCCGAATCAGCCCCGCTTCGTAGCCCATGTCGAGCAGCTTTTGCGCCGCGCGAGGCACCAGTTCACCGCAGTCGACGGTGTGATGGTTGACGGACATGCCCACGAACTTCTCGGCGAGCGCGGGTTCCATGTCGCGGGCGAACTGCAAGGCATAGTTCAACGCCTCTTCCTGGTTGTTGAGCGAGTACTGGATGCTCTCGCGCATCAGGCGGCAGCACTCCGACTGTATTTCCGGCGACAGGCGCCGGGTGAGCGCGATTGCACCCAGCGGGAGCGGGAGATCGTAGGTCTTCCTCCACCACCGGCCGAGGTCCAACACGCTGTGGAAACCTCTCTTGCCGTATGTCAACTGCCCCTCGTGGATGGCCAGACCCAGGTCAACGCTGTGCTCGGTGACGGCATCCATAATGTGGGCGAAGGGAATCGCCACTGCTTCGAAATCCGGCTCGAAGAGCTTCAGCGCCAGATACTCCGTGGTGAGCATGCCCGGCACGGCGATACGCTTCCCCTTGATCTCTTCGGGGGCGAATGGGCGGGGCGCGATGAGAAGCGGCCCATAGCCGTCGCTGACCCTGGAGCCGCTGGCCATCAGCACGTATTTATCCGCCAGGTACGGATAGGCGTGATAGGAAATCGCCGCGAGTTCGTAGGCGCTTTCTGTAGCTTTGCGGTCCAGCGACTCGATATCCTCCAGCACGTGACGAATCGTGATCAGCCGGGAACGGATCTTCATAGTCGCCAGCCCGTAGAACACGAAGGCATCAGCGGGGTCGGGACTGTGTGCACATGAGATTTTGATGGCGGACGGTTCCATAAAGAATTCCACGTTCAGCAGGCCGTCAGAGGCTGAGCAGCCCCTGTTGCAGCCTCTTGGGAGGAAAGAGCGCTTTTCACTGTCGCAATGACCTCCGCGTGCGTGAACGGCTTTTCGATGAATCCGTGGATCAGCCGTTGTTCCAGAGCCGCTTGAATGGCCGGATCGTCCTTGTAGAAGTACCCTGAGACTACCAAGACCAGAATACCGGGATCGCCAATGCGAATCTTTCTGGCCAACTCCAGACCGTCGATATCTGGCAACTTGGCGTCCAGCAGAGCCAGAGTCAGGCGGTTGAGCCGGGCTGCCTGGAGAGCAGTCTGGCCGTCGAGCGCCCGGATGCACCGCGCCCCAAGTCCCCCGAGCACATGGTCGAGGGCCCAGCATATGTCAGGGTCGTCGTCCACGACGAGGACGACCCGGTTCACGAGGCTCACCGCTTTCCTCCTCTGTCACGGACAGCGACGGCAGTTTCACCGTGAAGGTACTCCCCTTTCCGCTCTGGCTCTCCACGCTGATCGAGCCGCCGTGCTGATCGACGATGGAGTGGCAGATGGATAGCCCAAGGCCTGTACCCTTTCCCAGAGGAGCCCTTGTGAAGAAGGGATCGAAGATCTTGTCGAGGTCTCCCTGAGAGATCCCTTCTCCGGTGTCAGTGACGCGAAGCAGCACTTCGCCGCCGGCCTGCTCAGCGAAGACGTCGACCGTCCCGCCGTTCGGCATGGCGTTTATGGCGTTGAGCAACAGATTGATGAACACCTGTTCCAGGAGGCTGGGAACGCCGAGGACCTGGCAGGGCTCCAGCCGGAAGTGCGTGCGAATTTCGATATTCTGAACCTTGGCCTGGTTATCTACAAGAGTCAGGGCCTCTTTCATCACACGAAGGAGGTCCAGCGGCGTCTTGCTCTTGTCCGCCGAGGGGTGCGCAAAACGTAACAGGTTCTCAATGATGGTACTTGCCTTCCGGATGCCGCTGTGAACCTTCTCGGCGCACTCCCGGCAAAACTCCGGGGTGAGATTGTCCTCCGTGAGGAATTGAGCGGCCGAGGAGGAAACCGCTAAGGGCGTTCGGATTTCATGGGCGATCCCCCTGGCCATCACGCCGAGAGCCGCCAGCTTCTGTGATTCCAGGATCTGCAACTCGAACTTACGTTGTTCCGTCAGGTCCCGGCCCACTACTACGAAGCCCACCGTTCGTGCCGCGTCGTCCGTCATCCGAGAGAAAACCCAGGACACGGGACGGCAACGCCCGTCTTTGGTCTTCAGGTTGGACTCGATTCGGCCGGAGCTCTCGCCGGACGCCCCTTTGGAGAGCAATCGTCGAACGCTGGAGGCGCCGGTCTGGTCGCAGTAGTCGAAAAACGGACGGCCTTTCAGCTCCTCGAGTGAGTAGCCGGTAGTCCTTTGAGCCGCCTTGTTCCAGGTGAGGATATTGCCCTCGGTGTCGGTGGAGATGACAATATCGCTGGCGCTCTCGACGACGCTGGCCAGATGGCGCTCCATCCGCCGGATCTCTTCGCCCAGCCGCATCTGCTCGGTAACACTTGGATCCGGCGTGAAAACGCGGTTTCACGGCTGAAGGGGCTTCAATCTGGCAGCCCTGGCGAGTATCGTTTCGGCGAGGCTTTCTATCATCGGTGAAGGTCGGAGTCTGAGCACCGGACGAT
>JBKQPR010000238.1:0-5333 GCA_052144935.1 Bryobacteraceae bacterium | reverse complement strand
ACCCATTAAAGAGCCGGCCTCAGCCTGCGGTTTAGTTCAACGCGCGGTTTACTCGATTCCGCGGCGAACAGGCCGTATCTGCTGACCGGCTTCCGCGCGCCGCGGAACCGAGCAAACCTAAAGCATTGACCAGCGCGAAAACCAGCGCAATCAGGATGAAGTTCCCCAAGTCGGCTTTGACCATTTGCCATCCGGCGTCGATCCAGCGCCCGGTCTGGATGGTGACCGAGGTGGGCGGCGTCCATGGCACGGCGGGCCTGGGGGCGCCGATGGGGGCGCCGCTGAGCGGTTGGCCGCAATTGGGGCAAAACTGCGTGCCGTCGGCGACTTGCGTTCCACAGGTATGACAAAACATGTAAACGATCCTTCCCGCGAGCCGGCGCCCGCGCTCTGTCAGCGTGGATCATAACATTTCGGCGCGTCCCGTGGAACCCACTCGCCGAAGATTCCGAAGATTAGTTTGCGAGGCCGCTGGCAACCGGCGAACAACCTCCTTTGCGGAGGCGTCGGAACCCCGCGCGCCCCGAAAATTGGGCTTACGAGGCTGCCGGCAAAGTCAGGCCGGCCTTGGCCAGCGAGCGCTGGAGCACGGCTACGGCGTGGATCTCGGGCACATTCCGGGAAATCGAGATTTCCGAGACCAGCATGTGGCGTGCGCGGTCCAGCATTTTCTTTTCCCGGAAGGAAAGGGGCTTATCGATGTGAATCTGCAGGAGGGCCTTGAAAACCTCGGCGGCCCTCAGCAGGTCGCCACTCTGCATTTTTTCGTTGTTCTCTTTGAACCGGATCTTCCAATCCGGGTTGATGGCGCACCAGGCGCCGGAAAGAAAAGACAGTATCCGCGAAATCTCCCGGTCTTTGGTAACCCGCCGCAAGCCGATGTTGGCGACGTTGGAAAACGGCACCAGCACGGTCATGCTATTACATCCGAATCGCAACAGGTAGAATTTCTCGAAGGCGGAACCAAAGGAGCGGGTGCTGATATTCTCGATCGTCCCAACGCCTTGGTTGGGATAGACGACTTTGTCGCCGATCTGAAACGTCATACGGGGTCCCCCACAAACCACCGCTGTCAAGTGCTGCCAAAATGTTGTGTGATTACTCTAGAATAGTACGCTCGCCTTCCTCGACTGTCAAGGGCTGTGATGCAAAAACCCCCATCTGGTGCGGGTTTTCGCATCAAGCCTCTGAAGGATTTTGGGTTCGACGTGGGAATTCTCACCAGCGGCAAAAGAACACACAACCCATATACACCAAGAGTCGGTGCTCTCTGCGACCGGCCGACAAATCTCCCGGCCAATGCCGGACTGGCTAATCTCCCGTGCCCGCCCCGGCTGCCATTCCGCGTTCCGCCGCCGCTCCGCGCTCCACAGGGGTTCCGCGCTCGGCCAGCAGCAAACGCCGCAGGCTGCGCAGATCGTTGAGAATCCGCCGGCTGGTGGTGATGTGAAGATGCAGTTTGGCCAGGTTGTAGGAGACCAGGAGAAGCGCGTCTTTGCGCCGTTCCGCGCCATCGCGTTCGGCAACCGCCAGTTCCGCGGCCAGTTCCGATTCGACGTCGCGCCGGGCTTCATCAAGGGCTTCGGCAAGCATCGCCACGTATTCGTGGGAGCCTTCGATACTGTCAAATGGCGTTTCCGGACAATAACTCACAACCACGCCTTTCCGACCAGTCCGCCTCGGCGGTTGGCCCTCTGTATGGATGAATGTCCTTTAATATTGCCACAAATTGCATGCAATTGAAACAGGGATCTGTTACGAATTGTTACGAAACGTGCCGGGCGCGGCGGGGCCAGGTTCTTAACAGCCGTGGCGGACCGGCGCGGCGGGGCCGGGTGTTTCACGCGAAACAGCCGGGCGGGCCGGGCGCGGCGGGCCAGGTGTTTCACGCGAACAGCCGGGCGGGCCGGGCGCGGCGGGCCAGGTGTTTCACGCGAAACAGCCGGGCGGGCCGGGCGCGGCGGGCCAGGTGTTTCACGTGAAACAGCCGGGCGGGCCGGGCGCGGCGGGGCCAGGTGCTTCACGCGAAACAGCCGGGCGGGCCGGGCGCGGCGGGCCAGGTGTTTCACGCGAAACAGCCGGGCGGGCCGGGCGCGGCGGGCCAGGTGTTTCACGCGAAACAGCCGTGGCGGGCCGGCGCGGCGGGCCAAGTGCTTCACGTGAAACAGCCGGGCGGGTACGAGCCGGCTTCGGAAGTTGCGCGAGGGGAGAATCGGCGCTGCCGCAACCCGGGGATCCGGGTCCGGTGCGGGGACGAACCCGGGAGCTGCGCCTTGGTGTAAATTGGCTACCAGGGTGTCCCAGCCAAACTTGAAGGCGGTGATCGTGGACGACGAGGAATTGGCGCGCGGATTCCTTCGCGAATTGCTGGCCGGCCATCCCGAAATCGAGATCGCCGCCGAATGCGCCAATGGCTTTGAGGCGGTCAAGGCCGCCGCCGAATGCGCCCCCGATTTGCTGTTCCTGGATGTCCAGATGCCCAAGCTGGATGGCTTTGAGGTGCTGGAGCTGATCGATCCCGGGCCGGCCGTGATCTTCGTGACCGCCTACGATCAGTACGCCATGCGGGCCTTCGACGCCCACGCGGTGGATTACCTGCTGAAGCCTTTCCACGCCGAGCGCTTCGAGCGGGCCCTGGAACGCGCCAAGGCCCGGCTGGGCGAGCGGCGGCTGCCCGTGGAAGTGGCGTCCGAGCGTCCCGCGGCGGAGCGGCCGCAGCGCCTGGTGGTGCGCGACGGCGCGCGCGTGCACGTGATTCCCCTCGAAAAGCTGGATTACGCCGAGGCGCAGGACGATTACGTGGCGCTGCACTCGGGCGGCAAGCACTACCTGAAACAGCAGACCATCTCCAACCTGGAGGCTACCCTCGATCCGGCGCGTTTTGTGCGCATTCACCGGTCGGCAATCGTCAACCTGGAGCGCGTGGCGCGCATCGAGCCTTATGGAAAGGAGAGCCGCCTGGCCATCCTGGCGGATGGCACGCGGCTGCCGGTGAGCCGCCCGGGCTATGCGCGGCTGCTGGAGGCCATGGGCGATTCGCAGGGCAGGCGCAGCGACACGCGGTAGCGATCGCCGGAGGGGTTGGAAGCTGTAGAGGAATTGCCGGGACCGACGGGTTGGGGTGCCCTCTGGGCCCGGTGCCCTCTGGGCCCGGTGCCCGATGGGTCCCGTCATAGCCGCCAAAATGGCGAGCCGCGTTGCCCTCGAAGGATCAAAGCGGCTTCCTTCCAGCCGGGTTGGCGTCCCGGCCGTCAGCACTTCACCCATGGCAACTCGTCCGAGTGGACGCGTAAAGTGGATGCATAAACACAACGGCGTCAGGGGAGATCTATCCGGGCAAATGTCAGCAACGGGCGTCATACGGCCAAGTGCCGGATAGGCGTTGACAAGCCGACTTCACGGTACTGATCCGTCCTCGCCCAAAACGCGATAGGATGAAGTCGATGGAGAACTGGAAGGAACGCATCAGCGTCGACCCTGCCGTCTGCCACGGAAAGGCTTGCTTTCGGGGCACGCGGATCATGGTCTCTGTCATCCTCGATAATGTTGCCGCCGGTGTTCCACGGGGTGAGATCCTTGCCAGCTATCCTGCGATAAAATCCGAGGACATCGACGCTGCTCTTGGGTACGCCGCGGAACTCGCGCGTGAGGGCTCCATCGACCTGCCAGCTGAGCTTACGGCGTGAACTTCAAAATCGACGAGAACCTTCCGGCCGAGGCAGCCGGGATACTGCGGAGCGCCGGTTTCGCCGCGGATACAGTTGGGGATGAAGAACCTGTCCGGGGCGAAGGATGAAACAGTCGCAACTACGAGCCGGTCGGAGGGTCGAGTCCTGGTGACCCTGGACCTGGACTTTGCGAATATTCGAGCATACCCGCCCGGTGAGCACACCGGTATCGTCGTCCTGCGGGTCAAACGCCAAGATAAACCCACTGTACTGGCCTATGTTCGCCGGCTGGCGGCAGCACTGACGCGTCGAAATCCAGCCGGTGAGTTGTGGATCGTCGATGGGAATCGAATCCGCTTTCGTCAGAGTGGTTGATCAATCCTGGCCGACTTGTGGAGAGGAATCGGCAAATCTCGGAAGTTGCATATCACCCAAGGGATATGCCGGGGCGCTCTCATTGCGGAGCCTTCCAGACCATCTCTGGCAGAAACTTCGGGGCAGGTCAGCCCCACTTCTTGTGACGGGCGTAGCGGACCCTTATCGCTGGCGCGGTCCAGACTCTCATAGAGAGCTAACGGGTCGATTGGCCGCTCAAGGTCCTTCTTGCCGAGGCGCTTCTTGAAGTCAACCATAGGTGTGCCGTATTGAACGGACCCTATTATTCTAGCGCCTATCCCCGACAAGCCAGAATTTTGGAATGAATTGGAGTGAAACTGCGTTTTGGGAGATCTGTAAACTGCTGAAAACATGGTGGCCAGGGACGGAATCAAACCGCCGCCGCCAGCCTTTTCAGTAGAGCTGCGATCACCGAATGCCAGGATCAGGAACGCAAAACGCCCTTGGCTCCGTTGATCCACATGGACGAAATTGCCGCCGTCTCGGACTTTGGCCGTCGGCGCTCCGAGTCGCTATTTCGGGCGATAGCTCCCCCCTGGCCCCAATACAGAGTAAGGTGGTGCTTTGCCTCGTTTCGGCGCCCACCATCGCGCCCGGCAGCGAATTGACGACAATGGTCCGGGCATCCGCCGCACTAGGTGGGATACTGAAAGGCGTGCCAACCATACTGATGGTGGGGCCATACCGCATCTATTTTTACAGCCATGAGCCAGACGAGCCTCCCCAGTGCATGTGGATCGCGACGATCAGTCGGCCAAGTTCTGGCTGGACCCGGTTGCGTTGGCCGGAAATCTTGGCTTCGGTCCGGTGGAGCTTCGGCGAGTCCACAGGCTGGTGGCGGAGAATCGCACTTTCTTGTTGGAGAAATGGAATGAACGCTTCTCATCTTAATTCCGGCGAACGGGTACGCGACGTACACGTCACTGAAGACACACTGGCGGTGGACCTCGCAGACGGGCGCACCATCATCGTGCCCCTGACGTGGTATCCCCGGCTTTTGAACGCTACCATGGAACAGCGATCACGCTGGAAAGTAAGCGGAGCGGGCTATGGGATTCACTGGCCGGACATTGATGAAGACCTGAGCACGGAAGGCCTACTCCGCGGCGCGCCTGCCGCCGCGGAACCCGCTCGTCTTGGCCGCTAGCTAGTTTCTGTCGCGAAACGGGTGGAGATCAACTTATTGAGACATGGTCTATAGGCAGGCTACCGCCAAGTGGTTTTATCGATAATTTTAAAACGACAATTAGGACGTGTCAAGCTCTTCCA
>JBKQPR010000237.1:0-124152 GCA_052144935.1 Bryobacteraceae bacterium | reverse complement strand
GCCACCTCGATGACCCCGGCGGACATCAGCTTCGGAATCAGCTCGGGATAAGACGCGGCCCTTGCGACGTGGGGCAGGCGCTTTCGCCTGCCAACACACTCATCGTGGACTGCCTTTCACTTGGAACTTCGGCATCACGAAGCTGTATGCCGTGTAGCGCATTTCGCTCCAGGCCAATTCCGGCAGCGGGTAGCCCGGGAAAAGCGGCGTGGATACGGGCGTGAATTTCACGCGAACGCGGATGGCTTTGCGTCCTTCGGTCAAGGCGAGAGGGAGCAGGAATTCGTCGTCGCGGAAGCGGCGGTTCGAGGTCTCGACCACGTGCTGGGTGGCCCCGAGTTCCTGCCCATTGCCGGGGTTGGAAAACACGCACGTGTTGGAGCCGGCCAGGTACCAGACGCCCGCGGGCTTCCAGTCGGGTGGGCCGGATTGGGCCTCGGCCACGAAGACCTCCGCGCGCTGATTGGGAAACGCATAGTCCAGCTTGCGGCGCAGCATCACGCCGAAGTTGCCCGGGTCGATTCGCAGGGTGAACTCCGAAGCCGTTTTGGTGGTGCGGCCGCGGTCGGTCTCGGCCGGATAGATCTCGCGGCCCTCAACCGTGTCCGGCCCCCATTCGTAGCGCGAGGTGATTTCGTAGGGCGCAGAAGCATCCGGCGATGTGTAGCCGTGCCGGCGCTCGCTGACCGGGTCGCCGACGACCAGCTCGTCGGTGCGGACGAGCGAAGGCGCGGGCAAACCGTACCAGTAAGTGACCGTCTGGTAGTGCTCGGTGGATTCGTTGACGCCGCCGTGCTCCAACTGGATGCGCGCGTTTTTGCCGAAAGGCATCAGGTCCGCCAGCAGGAAGCGATAGGCCGATTCGATCTTATCCTCTTCTCCGGCGGCCGTCTGGGGGTTCTTCGCACCGGTGGGATGGCCGGCGAAGGGGAGGGTCATGTTCTCGCCGCCCCAGTAATCCCCGCCGCCGCCCCACTCTTCGGTGCCGGTGCCCTGCCCTTGCGGTGTGCGGCTGTCGTCGAAGAAGAAGCGCGGATCGCCCTCCAGAGTGTTGAGCACGGCGGCGTCCGAAAAGATGAAGGAGGTGCCCACGAACTGCCCGGACCAGTCGCCGCCGCCTTCCGTCTGGGTGGTGTCGAGCAGCACCAGATCCTTGCCGAGCTCCGGCGTTGGATGATCGCGATAGGTGGCGTGAAAATAGCCGGCGTGATTGGGCGGGTCGCGATACGGCGCGGTACGCACCTTCCATTCCACATCCGCGATGGGCGCGCCCGCGCCGGTAAGTTCCACGCGCGCCGAGCGAAAGAAGGGCATCGGGAAGTAACAGCTCAGATAGACGCGGTCCGAACCATAGCGGATCACCATCGGGAAGGACTTGACCAGATACTCGCGGTTGTCGCGATTGTAAAGGATGCCGGCGCCGTAGAACAGCGCCATGGGAGCGTCGATAGAGGCTGTCGAGCGGCCGTCCCAGGTGACGCGCAGGCGGGCCTTGGAGAACGCCATCGCCCGATCGCTCGGCACCGAGAACTCCAGCGCGCGAATCATCGAAGGACCATGCTGGTCCGTCCAAACCGAAACTGTTCCGTTGGCGGCCAGTTGAATGCGGCCGGATTGCTCGCGGATGCCGCCCGTTCCGGTGGGCGCGAGATCGCCGCCCGCGCGGCCGATCAGTGCGAGCACCTCGGTGTCAGGAGGCGTGTTGCCGTCCCAGGATTGGATGGGGCGCGACAACCTGGCGCCCTCGACGAACTGATGATAGATGTAATAGCCGGTTCCGTAAAACGTGCGCGAGTAAGCCATCCGGAACGATTGGGTGAAGCCGATGGGAACCCAACTAAGGTCGGCGCCCTTGGTATCCGCCCACGTCCACGCCAGCGGCTTGGGGAACAGCCGCTCCGGAAGAAACACCGATCCCTGCGCCGGGTGCAGCGGGTCGGCGGTGCTGGTCTCCTGTACGACGTGATCCCGGCGGTCCACTTCGTAGTGCCAGGGGCTGCCGTGCCAGTGGTTGTAGCGGACAAAGTAGAGGACGCCGGGCGATTCGACGTCCAGCGTGACGTTGAAATCGTCGGCCTCTTGATAGAGGAAGTGAGAAGCGTCGGCGCGTTCGTTGCCGCCGCGCCGGTCGTAAGTGCTGCGCATGTAGGCCCGCGCACCGATGCGCTGATAGGGCCACCGCTCCCACATCCGATAAGCGTCGGCTCCCACGGGAATCGCCGGCGGCTGGGCAGCGGCAGATGCGGCCAGGCAACAGAGGCAAAGGATCGGTCTCATCTAACCATGCCGGATCACCAGCACATCCCCATCCTTCACGATATACTCCTTGCCTTCCAGCCGGAGCAACCCCTTTTCCCGCACGCCTGCGTACCCGCCCAGATCCACCAGCGGCTTCCAATTGACCACCTCCGCCCGGATGAATTTCTTCTCGAAATCCGAGTGGATGGCGCCCGCGGCCTTCACCGCGGTGCTGTGCATCGGAATGGTCCAGGCGCGGCACTCGTCCTCGCCGGCGGTCAGGAAACTCATCAGGCCCAGCAGCTCGTACGTCGCCGAAATCAGCCGCTCTAACCCGCTTTCCGCCAAATCGTAACTGGCCAGGAAATCTCTCTGCTCCTCATGTGGTAACTCGGCTAACTCCGCTTCGATCTTGCCGCACACCGCCGCCACGGCAGTATGCCGCCGCCCGGCCAGCGCGCCTTCGCGATACTCCCGCTCGCGCGCGCGCAGGATCCGGGCCTCGCTTTCCCCCAGGTTCAGCACGTAGAGCACGGGCTTAAGCGAGAGGAATTGGAAGCCGCGGATGCGCTTCTCGTCGTCGCCCTCGATCTCCAGTTGGCGCAAGGGCCGGTTCTCTTCCAGCGTGGCCCGGCACCTTTCCAGCAGCTCGAATTCGCGGTCCAGCTCCGGGTTCTTGATTTTCTTGCGGTCCTTTTCCAAACGCTCCAGGCGTTTTTCCACCACCACCAGGTCGCTCAGAATCAGCTCCGTTTCCACGTCCTCCAGGTCGCGCACGGGGTCCACCGAGCCTTTTTCGTGGGGAATGGTCTGGTCCTGGAACAGGCGCAGCACGTGGGCGAAGGCATCCACCACGCGCAGGCTGGCCAGGTAGCTGGGGTCGCGCAGGTTCTCCTTCGAGATGGAAGGCATGTCCACGTACTCGACGGTGGCGTGCACGGTTTTGGGCGGCTCGAAAAGCTGCGCCAGCGCTTCCAGCCGCGTGTCCGGCACTCGGGCCACGCCGGTGCGGGCCGCGGTCGAGCCGATCCGCGTCTCCTGGTGGACTCCCGTCAGGATGGTGAACAACGAGGTCTTGCCTACCATGGGCAGGCCGATAATTGCGGTTCTCATAATCAGCAGTCAATATAACTGGTAGCATCGATTCTCACCGCGGAGACGCGGAGAACGCAGAGGAATCGCTGAGAAAAACAAAAATAAAGGTTTCTCTGCGCTTCCTCCGCGGTCTTCGCGTCTCCGCGGTGAATACAGGGCCCCTACAAAGGCACTTCCACCTGGCTCAGGATCTCTTCAATAATCCGCTCGCCCGCTTCGGCGCGGCGCTCGACCAGGGTGGTGCGGGTGTTGATCGCCACGCGATGCGCGAACAGCGGCGCGGCCAGCCGCTTCACGTCGTCGGGGATCGCGAAATCGCGGCCTTCGACGAGCGCCAGCGCTTGCGCCGCGCGGAAAAGCGCTTGCGAGCCGCGCGGGCTCACGCCCAGGGTGAGGGATTCATGATGGCGGGTGCGCTCCACGATGGCCAGAATGTAATCCACCAGCGACTCTTCCACGGTCACCCGCTGCACCGCCTCCTGAAGCTGCAGCACGTCCTCGCCCAGCACTCCCGGCTCCTCGAACTGGGGCCCCGGCCGGTCGTTGTGGCGCAGAATCTCGCGCTCGCTGGCGGCGTCCGGATAGCCGATCCGCAGCCGCATCAGGAAACGGTCGAGCTGCGATTCGGGCAGCGGGTAAGTCCCGTGGTGCTCCACCGGATTCTGCGTCGCAATCACCATGAACGGACGCGGCAAAGGGTGCGATTTGCCATCCAGCGTGACCTGTCCTTCGTTCATGGCCTCCAGCAGCGCGGATTGCGTTTTGGGAGTGGTGCGATTGATCTCGTCGGCCAGCAGAAAATTGCTGAAGATCGGCCCCGGCTTGAACTCGAAGGCCCCCACGTGGGCGTTGTAAATGGTCACTCCCAGGACATCGCTGGGCAGCATATCGCTGGTGAATTGCAACCGGTGAAAGCGGCAGGAAACCGAGCGCGCCAGCGCCTGGGCCAGGGTAGTCTTGCCGACCCCCGGCACATCCTCCAGCAGCAGATGCCCGCGCGCCAGCAGACACACCAGCGAGAGGCGAATCACTTCGGGTTTGCCATTCAGGGCGGTCGAGAGCGATCGCTCCAGGCCGGCCAGCCTGGCGGCGGCTTGCGGCGAGAATCCAGCCGGCGGGGCGACCATTGATTCCCGCTGGGACATTACTATCATCATACTAAATGTGGCCGAGTCTTCGACTTGAAGGGCGCGGTGCGGCGGCGCTGCGGTCTTTGGTCCCGCCGCGGGCAGCCCCTATTTCCCCATCTCGCGCAGTAACAATCCTCCGGCAGAGCCGGAGGCTTTTGCGGTTGCTGGCCCCTCAAAGGGGCCTGATCGCAACCGATCAAGAACGGGAGCTTCGGGCCGCCGGCAGTGCGGATCTTTCCGGTTGTGTGCCAGAACTCGGCGAAATGCACACTCCCGGATCTGTCAAACTTCTACTGCCTCCCCGGCAGAGCCGGGGGATCTCCCAACTGATTAGCCCGGCACGCGCCAGGTTCTCAATCGCCCAGGACGCTCCGGGGTGAAATCTCCAACACCTCGGCTTTCTCTTCCACACTCATCCCGCCGAAGAACCGCATCTCCACCGCCTTGGCCTTCCGCGCGTCGAATCGGGCCAGCGCGTCCGGAGCGTCATCCAGCGCCACCAACTCGCTGCGCACCGCTTTGTTTCGCTGCCAAAGACGTGGAGTTGATCCATCTTGGCCTGGCCGCGCGATTGCAGCACACGCTGCACGCCGCCGCGGCGGAGTGAAACGCCGGTGCTATAATTCTCACCAACCGGTATGACCCCCGAACGAAGGCGGCAGATCGAGCAACTGTACCGCGCCGCCCTCGAGCGGCCACCCGAACGGCGTTCCGCGTTTCTCAAAGAGGCCGCTGGCGGCGACCAGGATCTCCGCCGCGAGGTGCAATCGCTGCTGCAACAGTCCGCCGATGGCGAGCTCGATGCGCCGCTATGGCAAGCCCCCGGCGACGGTCCACTGAAGCCCGGCGCGCAGCTCGGTCCCTACCAGATCCTGGGGCCGCTGGGCGCCGGCGGCATGGGCGCGGTCTACAAGGCCCGCGACACGCGCCTCGACCGTACTGTGGCCATCAAAGTCTCTTCGGTACGGTTCAGCGGACGTTTCGAACGGGAAGCGCGCGCCATCGCGGCTCTCAACCACCCCAACATCTGCACTTTGCACGATATCGGCCCCAACTATCTGGTGATGGAGCTGGTGGAAGGCCAACCCTTGAAAGGCCCTCTGCCGCTGTCCGATGCCCTGCGCTACGCCGTGCAAATTGCCGATGCGCTGGATGCGGCGCACCGCAAGGGAATCGTCCATCGCGACCTGAAACCCGGAAACATCCTGGTGACGGGGGCCAAAGGACGCTCCACGGTGAAGGTATTGGATTTCGGCCTGGCCACAATCGCGGTGAAGCCGGACGATGAAACTCAGACTGGTCTGACCGGCGCGGGGACCATCCTGGGCACGCTGCACTACATGTCGCCGGAACAGGTGCAAGGAAGGGAAGCCGGCGCGCGCAGCGACATTTTCTCGTTTGGCGCGGTGCTCTATGAGATGATCGCGGGGAAACGCGCGTTCGGCGGCGACAACACCGCGTCGGTGATCTCGGCCATCATGACCGCCGACCCTCCGCCGCTGCGCACGCTCGATTCTCCGGTTCCCGCGGCTCTGGAACGGGTGGTGCGGCGCTGTGTGGCCAAGGACCCGGACGACCGCTGGCAGACGGCGCGCGATTTGGAAGCCGAGCTGCGCTGGATCGTGGATGTCCCACCATCGGAAACCGTTCCGGCCGGCATCGCCGCCGCCGTCCCCGGGAAGCCGAAGAAGTGGAAACGGTGGCTGCTTCCGGCCGCGGCCGTGGTGGCGCTGGCCGCCGCAACCTGGTGGGCGGCGGATCGCTTCGCCAGGGCACCCGAACCGCCCCAGGCGGTACGCTCGTCGCTGCTGCCGCCGCCCGGCTTCTCCTTTGTCCCGTATCAGTTTGCGCTTTCGCCCGATGGCCGCCACATGGCGTTTGTGGCCGTGGGGGCGGATGGCAGAAACACCCTGTGGCTGCGCACCCTTTCCGCCTCGGCTGCGCAGCAGCTCAGCGGCGCCGAGGACGCCTCGTTCCCCTTCTGGTCGCCCGACAGCCATCATGTCGGATTCTTCGCCGGCGAAAAGTTCAAGATCATGGATATCGCAGGCGGCGCGGTGCAGATCGTGTCGGAAGCCCTCGACGGAGGGGGAGGAAGCTGGAGCCGCGATGGCGAGATCGTCTTCGCGCCGGACGGCGTTGCGGGGCCGCTCGTTCGCGTCCCAGCGGCCGGCGGCGCGCTTGCGCCAGCCACCAGGCTTGCGCACGCAGGCAGCAGCCAAGCCCACCGCTGGCCCTGGTTTCTCCCGGATGGCAAGCACTTCCTTTATTTCATTGATCGGAGCGGTCCCGGCGATACGCAGGCCGATGGTATCTACGCCGGTTCGCTCGCAACGCCGGACGTTAAGCCTGTGTTACCGCACCTCAAAAGCAACGTAATCTTTGCCTCCGGCAACCTGCTCTATGTAATTGACCGCAGCCTGATGGCGCAGCCCTTCGATCCGGGCAAGCTCGAAACCACTGGCCCCGCCGTGCCCATCGCGGAGCAGGAATTGGAGAAGGATCCGGGCTGGTCGCAATCGGGATTCTCCGCCTCGGACAATGGGTTACTGGTCTTCCAGTCCGCCGCCGATGCGCCTGCGCGGATGACCTGGTTCGATGCGGCCGGCCATGAGTTGAACCACCTTCCGGAGGCCGGTTACAAAGATCCGAGCTTATCGCCGGATGGCCGCTTCCTGGCGGTCGCCTCGGATGACGCCCACAACGGGAAGTATTTTATCCGCATAATCGACCTTCGGCGGGGAATCGGCACGCGTCTCACCGATGGCGGGAACGAACAGAATCCTCACTGGACGCGCGATGGCAGGTTCATCACGTATCAAACCACGACCAACGAAACGGCTTCGTTGAATCACGTACCTTGGGACGGATCGTCGGCGCCGCGGACCCTACGGAAGGGCGCTACCATGGCGCCAACGGATTGGTCGCCCGATGGACATCTCGCGTTTATGGATTTTACCAAGGGACCGCCCGACGTGGCGATCTACTCGGCCGCCGATGGCGAAGTCAAAGACCTGGGCGAGGGCGCGGAGGCCCAGTTCTCTCCCGACGGAAAATGGATCGGCTACGCAAATGATGGAATCTACGTTCAGACGGTCCAAGGCCCCGGCGGTCGCATCCAGATCTCCAGCAACGGTGGCGCCCAGCCTCGCTGGAGCCACGACGGGAAGCGCCTTTTCTATATCCAACCCGACAAGAAACTGATGGAGGTGGAATTTGACGCGGAGAAAGGGACAGCCAGCGTGCCCCGCGTGCTGTTTCAGACCCGCATCGTCGCTACCAAGCTGGCCTACCTTCAGTACGACGTGGCTCCCGACGGCCGGTTCCTGATCAACTCGTTTCCGTCGGACTCTTCCGCCCCATTGACCCTGCTCACCGGCTGGACCGCGCTGTTGAAGGCACACTGACGCGGGCCTCGTGAAACGCCGGTGCTATAATCTGCACCAACTGGTATGACCCCCGAACGAAGGCGGCAGATCGAACAACTGTACCATGCCGCACGAGATCGGCCGCCTGAACTGCGTTCCGCGTTTCTCGAAGAAGCCGCTCGCGGCGACCAGGACCTCCGCCGCGAAGTGGAATCGTTGTTACAACCGTCCGCCGAGGACGTCCTCGATGCGCCACTCTGGCAAGCCCCTGACGACGGTCCACTGAAGCCCGGCGCGCAGCTTGGTCCGTACCAGATCCTGGGACCGCTCGGCGCCGGCGGCATGGGCGCCGTCTACAAGGCCCGCGACACGCGCCTCGACCGCACCGTGGCCCTCAAGGTCTCCAAGTTGCGGTTCAGCGGACGCTTCGAACGGGAAGCGCGCGCTATCGCGGCTCTCAATCACCCCAATATCTGCACCCTTCACGATATCGGCCCCAACTACCTGGTGATGGAGCTGGTGGAAGGCCAGCCCTTGAAGGGCCCTCTGCCGCTGGCGGATGCCCTGCGCTATGCCGTGCAAATTGCCGATGCGCTGGATGCGGCGCACCGCAAGGGAATCGTCCACCGCGACCTGAAGCCCGCAAACATCCTGGTAACGGGGTCCAAAGGGCGCTCCTCGGTGAAGGTGTTGGATTTCGGTCTGGCCAAAACAGCCGTGAAGCCGGACGATGAAACTCAGACCGGTCTGACCGGCGCGGGGGCCATTCTGGGCACGCTGCACTACATGTCGCCGGAGCAGGTGCAAGGCAAGGAAGCCGGCGAGCGCAGCGACATTTTTTCGTTTGGCGCGGTGCTCTACGAGATGATCTCCGGCAAGCGCGCGTTCTCGGGCGACAATACCGCGTCGGTGATCTCGGCCATCATGACCGCCGACCCTCCGCCGATACGGACGGTCGATTCTTCGGTTCCCCCGGCTGTGGAGCGGCTGGTGCGGCGCTGCCTGGCCAAGGACCCGGACGACCGCTGGCAGACGGCGCGCGATTTGGAAGCCGAGCTGCGCTGGATCGTGGATGTCCCGCCATCGGAAACCGTTCCGGCCGGCATCGCCGCCGTCCCAGGGAAGCCGAAGAACTGGAAACGGTGGCTGATCCCGGCCGCGGCGGTGGTGGCGCTGGCCGCCGCAACCTGGTGGGCGGCAGATCGCTTCGGCAGGCCGCCGGAACCGCCCCTGGTGGTCCGCGCATCGCTGCCGCCGCCGCCCGGCTTCTCCTTCGTCCCGTACCAGTTTGCGATTTCGCCCGATGGCCGCCACCTGGCGTTTGTGGCGGTGGGGGCGGACGGGAAGAACACCCTCTGGGTGCGCACCCTCTCCGGATCGGCAGCGCAGCAACTCAGCGATACGGAGGATGCCGCATTCCCTTTCTGGGCGCCGGATAGCCATCATTTGGGATTCTTCGCCGGGCGCAAGCTGAAGACCTTGGATATCGCGGGCGGCGCGGTTCAGATTCTGGCGGAAGCCCCCGTCGGGCGGGGAGGAACCTGGAGCCGCGATGGCGAAATCGTCTTCGCGCCGGACGCCGCGGGGCCGCTCGTTCGGGTTCCGGCAGCCGGCGGCGCGACTATGCCGGCGGCCAGGCTTTCGCGCGCGTCGAGCGGCCAAGCCCACCGTTGGCCCTGGTTTCTCCCGGATGGCAAGCACTTCCTGTATTTCGTGGACTGGAGCGGTCCCGGCGATACGCAGGCCGATGGCATCTACGCCGGTTCGCTCGGAACGCTGGACGCCCAGCCGCTGTTCCCGCATCTCTATACCAACGTGATCTTTGTTTCCGGCAACCTGCTCTACGTAAGTGACCGCAGCCTGATGGCGCAACCCTTCGATCCGGGCAAGTTGCAAACCACCGGCCCCGCCGTGCCCCTCGCCGAGCAGGAGTTGGAGAGGGATGCGTCTTTCTCAGAATCGGGATTCTCCGCCTCGGACAATGGATTGCTGGTCTTCCAGTCCGCCGCGGATGCGCCGGCAAGGATGACCTGGTTCGACCCGAACGGCCATGAGTTGAGTCAACTTCCGCAAGCCGGCTACAAAGATCCCAGCTTATCGCCCGACGGCCGCTTCCTGGCGGTCGCCTCGGATGACGCGCACAACGGGAAACATGTGATCCGCATCATCGATCTGCAGCGGGGAATCGGCACGCAACTCACCGATGGCGGGAACGAACAGTTTCCCCGCTGGACGCGAGATGGCAGATTCATCACCTATCAAAGCGCGACCAGTGGAGCGGCTTCGATAGGCCAGGCGCCATCGGACCGATCGGGGCCGCCGCGGACGCTGCGTAAGGGCGCCAACATCATTCCGGCCGATTGGTCGCCCGATGGGCATCTTGCGTTCATGGATTTTTCCAAGGGACGGCCGCACGTGGCGATCTGCCCGGCCGGCCAGGGCGAAGCCAAAGACTTGGGCGCGGGGGCGGAAGCCCAGTTCTCTCCCGATGGAAAGTGGATCGCCTCCGCCGTCTCCGATGTCTCCGTTCAGCCAGTCGATGGCCCAGGCGGGCGCATCCAAATCTCCAGCAACGGCGGCGCACAACCTCGCTGGAGCCACGACGGGAGGCGCATTTTCTATATCCAGCCCGACAAGAAACTGATGGAAGTCGAATTTGACGCGAAGAAAGGAACCGCCAGCGCGCCCCGCTTCCTGTTTCAGACGCGTATCGTGGCTGCCAGGCTTGCCTTCGTTCAGTACGACGTGACTGCCGACGGCCGATTTCTGATCAACTCGTTTCCGTCGGACTCCTCCGCCCCGTTGACCCTGCTCACCGGCTGGACCGCGCTGTTGAAGGCACACTGACGCCGCGCCCACCGGTATGCTCCCGGATGATCGCAGCAGATCGAACAACTGTACCTCGCCGCCCTCGATCGCCTGCCCGAACGGCGTTCCGCGACCAGCCGGCCCGCTTTGCTCGCTGACGCGAGGGTTTCCGCCGCCAGAGACGTTCCCGCCAGGGACCGCCCCCCGCTCGTACCGGCGCCTGCGCGCCCCTACTCCCGCTTCGTCAGCACCACGCTGACTTCCAGCGGCTGGCCGTTGCGCAGCACTTTCACCTTCACTTCGTCGCCGGGCTTCTTGGCTCGCAGCGCGTAGGTGAAATCGTAGAGATTCTGGATGGCTTTGCCGTCGAATTCCACCAGGACGTCGCCGGCTTTCAGGCCCGCCTTGGCGGCTGGAGTGCCTTCGCGGACATCCGCGAACTTCACCCCTTTCACCCCTTCGCCGAAATCGGGGACCGAGCCGAAGCTCGGGCCGTAGCCGCCGCCGGAGGAGGAAGTCACCGGTCCCGCATCGCCCCCGCCATGCCCCGTGGGTGGCGCCACCCGGACGAATTGCGGCCGCCCGGGGCTTTCGCGCAGATCCTCGGCCACTTCGGCAACCAGTTCGAGCACCGTGGCGGCGTCCGGCGCGTCGATCTTGTCCCAGGTGTCGCTGGGCTTATGGTAGTCCCCATGCAGCCCGGAGAAAAAGAACAGCACCGGCACCTTGCCGATGGTGAACGACGTGTGATCGCTCGATCCATAGCCCGAGCTGTCGGAGTAGTCCACGTGCAGGGGATATTTCGGGATCACCTGGTCCAGCAGCGCGCGCAGGGTGGTCCCGGTGTCCGAACCGCCAATGAAAATCTTGCCGTCGCGCACGCGGCCGATCATGTCCATATTGATCATGGCGACGGCTTGGGCGAGCGGCAGATCGGGGTGTTGCACGTAGTAGGCCGAGCCGAGCAGCCCCTCCTCCTCGCCCGCAAAGGTCAAAAACAGAATGCCACGTTTCTGTTTGGGCTGTTTGGCGAACCAGCGCGCCAATTCGATCACCCCGGCGGTGCCGGAGGCATTGTCGTCGGCCCCGGGGTGGATGGTCCCGGTCATGCTAGGGGCCAGCGAGTGCGCGCCGCCCAGGCCGAGGTGGTCGTAATGCGCCCCCACCACCACATATTCCCCGGTCTCGCCCGGCAGGTAGCCCACCACGTTGGCCACGGTCTTCACGTCGCGCTCCACGTCGAGCTGCAGATCGACCTGTAAGGAAGCCGGGAAGGCAAAAGATTGCGGCTTTAGATCCTTATCGATAGCCGCGGAAACCTGATCCGGATTCTTGCCTGCCGCGGCGAACCAGGGCCGGACCGCCGCAGCCTTCACCTGCACGAACGGGATACCTGCGTCGTCGGGGCCGTCGTCGCCCGCGAACTTCGGCAGATCGTCGGCATCGCCCGGATGGTTGGGCGTGTCGTTGATGAGGATCACACCGGCCGCGCCATGCATCTTGGCGTTGGAAGCCTTGCTGGTGAACAGGGAGTGCCCGGTGAGCTTCGTGCCATCGAAGACGCTGTGCTCATCGGCCTCTTGAGGTTCATGCCGCAAGATCAGGACCAGCTTGCCTTTAACGTCCAGGCCGGCGTAGTCGTCGTAGTGCAGGTCCGCGGCCGTGATGCCGTAGCCGGCGAACACCACGCCGCCCGAGAATTTGCCGGCGGCCGAGAAGTAAAGCGGCACGAAATCCTGCGGGCATGCGAGCGCCGTGGCATGTCCTTCTTCGCTGAAGCGGAAACGGTTGGCGGCGCCCAGGCGCGCCGCGGTGACGGCCGGGAAGGGCTGATAGAAGCTCTTGCCGTTGAGCGGCTGAAGGCCGAACTCCCGGAACTTGGCGGAGATGAAAGCGGCTGCCTTTTCGAGCTCCGGGCTGCCCGTCAGCCGGCCTTTTAACTCGTCGGAAGCCAGATACTTGATGTCGCTCAGGTAAACCTTCGGATCGATCTCCGCGGCGGCCCCGAGCGCCAGCCGCAGGGCCAAAAATATGGCGCAAAAAATAGCGCCGAACTTGCCGCTAGGCAGAACCGGCCGAAGCGCGCGCTTCCAGTGTTTCATCGCAAACTCAGTTCTTCTTAGGCGGAATCAGGGGGACTGTCTTCTGGGCGTCCATGCCCGGCAGGCTGAGCTTCATGTCGCAGCCGCAATCCTCGCCCGCGTTCTTGGCGGTTTTCTGGTATTCGATCTCATAATCGATGATGTTGCGCAGATTGGGCCAATCGATCGTGTTGGGAATGCGCCGCCCGTTCACGAACAGGGTGGGGGTCCCCCCAACCTCCAGCGCGCGGCCCTCGGCGATGGTCTTGTCGACTTCCGCGGCGGTGGCCTTGGTATCCATGCACTGGCCAAGCTGCAGCACGTCCAGCGTCTTCTGGCCCTTGGCCCATTCCATCGCCTTGTCCTTGAAGTTTTCCACCGTAATCTCGGTCTGGTGGCCGAAAGCCCAGTCGTGATAGTCCCAGAACGTATTGGCATTCTGCTGGTACACGCAGCGCGCCGCGATGGCGCCGGCTTTGGCCCACGGGTGGATCGACTCCAACGGAAATTCCTTGAAGTACAACCTCACCTGTTTGGGGTAGGCCGAGAGCAGGTTTTCGCGCAGCATGGTGGCTTCCTGCTTGCAAAACGGGCACTCGAAGTCGCTGAACTCCACCAGCACTACCGGCGCGCCGGCGGTGCCCAGGCTGGGCGCGAACTCGGTTTTGAGCTTGTCCAGCTCGGGCTTGAAGGGATTCTGCTGGACATCGAAAACATTGCCCTGCAGGATTTTCGAGCCGTCCTTGGAGACCAGGAAGCGGAAGTCCTGCGATTGAGGCCCGGCCGAGGCGTGCACCATCACCTCAAGAAAGCCCGGCAGGCTGGCGGAAGGCTTCGGGTCGGACACCTGGACGGTGATGCGCGAATCCATCACGAACAGGTGGCGGACGTAGGCTTCGAGGGTGGCTTTGTCGAGAGCGGTTTTTTTCTCGGACTGGCCGGAACCGGCCGCCGCAAAGAGCAACGCGGCCGTGAGAGAGAGGCACAACGATCGGAGCATACTTTTTCTATTGTAATGGAATGCGGGCCGGCTCCCCACGGCGGTCTTAACGCTGCCCCGGGCTGCCCTCCTCCGCTTCTCCGTCGTCCGAAACCCGGCGGTAAAACCGGTGCCGGCAACTGCGGCACCGCATGGCGGAGAAGGAAAAAATTCCCGGGATGTAATCGAGCAACCTCTTGGTCAGGGATTTTCGGATATCCGAGGCGCCACACCTCGGACAGCGTAGCGACCCTTCGTCATGTGGCTTCACGCCCCGGGGCCCTTTCCCAGGGGCCGCCGGCGCCGGATCCGCGGCGACAGGCGTCGCGGACGGCAGGGCCTAATGCCCAATTGGCAATCACATGGTTTCTTCATGGTTCCTGAAGCAAGCTTTGACAATTGCGCACGCTACTCTACGGAGTGTAGCCGCTAGCCTTTTTACGCAACCAAACGGGCCGCTAGACCGGCCGGGGGTGGTTTAGTATGGCTCACTCATAACGCAACGCCACCAGGGGATCCACCTTGCTCGCCCGCCGGGCCGGAAAATAGCATGCTAGCATAGTCACCGCGATCAGGGCTGCGGCCATGGCAATGAAGGTCACGGGGTCCACGGAACTGACGCCGAACAGCAGCCCGCTCAGCGTGCGGGTGAGGGCGAAGGCTCCCGCCGACCCGATCAGCGCGCCCGCCAGGGCCAGGCGCAGGCCCGCCAGCGTGATCATGCGAAGCACGTCGCGGGACTGCGCGCCGAGCGCCATGCGAACTCCGATCTCGTTGGTCCGCTGGGCCACCGAATAGGAGATCACGCCGTAGATCCCCAGAGCGGCCAGCGCCAGCGAAAGCGAGGAGAACAACGTCAGCAGCAGGGTCAGGAAGCGCGGCCGCGCGCGGTCGCTGTTCATGACGTCCTCCATGGCGCGGACCGCGGAAATGGGCAGAGTGCGGTCCAGGCCGGAGATTTCTTTGCGCACCGCCCCGGCGGCGGACATGGGATCGCCCTTGGTGCGCACCAGCAGATACGCCGCGGGACCGGGCCTCTGGGGATAAGGAAAGTAAAGCTCCGTGCCGGTGGCGCGGTCGAGACCGGCGTTCTTGATGTCGCCGATCACTCCCACAATCGTGCGCCAGGCCGTGGGTTGGTCGATGTTGATGCGGTGTCCGAGGGCGCTTTCGTGGGGCCAGAAGGTGCGAGCCATAGTCTGGTTGACCACCACCACCCGAGTGGCCCCGGCGCCGTCGCTATCGTTGAGGAAGCGGCCTTCCACCAGGCGCGCGCCGGCGGTTTCAAAGTAACGGCCGGTTACGGAGTTGTAGTAGTCGATGTTTTGAAGCGGGCCATCGGGCCTGGGGACGAAGCCTTCGATCATGGTGTCGTTGGCGTTGATCGGGCGGGCCGGCGGAAGCCCGGTGGCCACCGCGGCCGACACCACGCCGGGAATCGACTGCACTCGCGCAGCCAGCGACGTGTAAAAGGCGGCCCGTGCGGCGGCATTGCGGTAAGCCGTGGCTGGAAGCGCGAGCCGCAGCGTCAGCAGGTGGTTGGGGTCCATTCCGGCGTCCACCTGCTGCAGCTTCCAGAAGGCCTTCACCATCAGGCCGGAGCCGATCAGCAGCACCAGGGCGAGCGCCAGTTCGGCGGTCACCAGGGCGGCGCGGAAGCGGTTGGCGGCGGAGCCCGCGGTGGCGCGGCCCATGGCGGATTTGAGGATGTCGTGCAGCGCGGCCGGGCGCATGTGAACGATCGGAGCCAGGCCGAAGACGATCCCGGTCGAGAACGAAACGCCAAGCGTGAAGAGGAGCACCTGCCAGTCGATGGCGATTTCGCCCGCCCGCGGAATGCTGCCGGCATTGGTGGCGGCCAGCAGGCGCAATCCGCCAAAAGCCAGCAGCATTCCGAGAGCTGCGCCGGCGAACGAGAGCAGGATGCCCTCCGCTACGAACTGGCCCAGCAGCCGGCTGGTTCCGGCGCCCACAGCCGCGCGGACGGCGATTTCGCGGCGGCGTGATTCGGAACGGGCCAGCAGCAGGTTGGCCACGTTGACGCAGGCGATCAGCAGCACGAAAACAACCGCTCCCAGCAGAACCAGCATGGCGCGCCGGACGCCATGCACCACCTCGTCCTGAAAGCCGGCCAGAACGATGGGATGTCCTTTCGGATCGAAGGGATGGTTCTGCAAGCCGAGGGTCTGGAGCGAGTGGATCTCATAGCGGTGCATTTCGCCCTGCGCCTGCGCTATGTTCACGTCCGGCCGGAGGCGGCCAAGCACCGAAAGGTAATGGCTGCCGCGGCCGCCCGGCTTGGCCGGATCGAGCTGCAACGGCGACCAGATCTCCACCGGATCGATCTCACCCGGAGGGAAGACGAAAGACGCGGGCATCACTCCGACCACCGTGCAGGGGTTGCCATTGAGGCGGATGTCGCGTCCCAGAATCGAGGTATCGCCGCCGTACCCGCGCTGCCAGAGACCGTACGAGAGCACCGCCGTGGCGGGAACGTTGGGACGGTCATCCTCCGCCGTGAAGACGCGGCCGAGCAGGGGCGCGATTCCCAGCATGGACAGCATCCCGCCGGTGATGTAAGAGGCCTGGGCGCGCACCGGCTCGCTGGCGCCGGCCAGGTTGACTCCCTGGTTGACCCAGGCTTCCAGGCCCTCCCACGAGTTGGTGTCGCGCTTGAGATCCAGGTATTCGGGCGGCGAGACCCAGAAGTGGCGGAGGCCGCCGTTGGGGAAGGTAGGGAACTCCGTGAAGACGCGCACCAGCCGCGGGGAGTGGGCGTAGGGCAGGGGCCGCAGCAGGACCGCATCCACCACGCTGAAGATGGCGGTGGTGGCGCCGATGCCCAGAGCCAGGCAGAGCACCGCGGCGGCGGTGAAGCCGGGGTTCTTGGCCAGCACGCGCAGGCCGAAGCGAAAGTTCTGCAGGAGTGTACCCATTTGCCGGTTAGACGGAAGCCGGGAGGAAGGGTTAGAGTAAGGGCTTGGCGCATCGCAAAATCGAAGAGGAGATCGAACGGCTGGCGCAGATTTGCCGGCCCGGTTCCAGCCCCGGTTCCGGTTCCGGCTCCGGTTCCGGCTCGGGCCCCAGCCCCGCCGCGACGGCCGCGCTGCGCAAGGCCTTGGGAGACCGCGTCAACCTCATGGTGGCCAAGGCTGCCAAACTCGCCGGAGAGCTGCGCATCGAGGAACTGTTGCCGGACCTGCTCTCGGCTTTCGATCGCTTGATGGAAAAGCCCGTCGAGCGCGACCCCCAGTGCTGGGGCAAGAATGCCATCGCGACGGCCCTGGTGGCCCTGGATTACCGCGAATCGGCGCGCTTCCTGCGCGGCGCGCGGCACATCCAAATGGAGCCGGTATGGGGCGGCGAGGCCGACACCGCCGCCACCCTGCGCGGCATTTGCCTGCTGGCGTTGCCGAGCTGCACCGACCTGCGGCGCGAGGAGATCCTGCGCTGCCTGGTGGACGCGTTGACCGAGCGCGCCCACACGGTGCGCCTGGAGGCCGTGCGCGCCATCGCCCAAATGGAGGGCGACGAAGCCCCGCTGCTCCTGCGCTTCAAAGCGCGTGTGGGCGATGAGGAGAGCGAGGTGATCGGGCAGGTCTTCGATTCGCTCCTGCGGCTGGAAGGCGCGGACGCGCTGCCGTTCCTGGGCGGCTTTCTGCAATCGAAGAAGGAAGAGTTGCGCGAAGAGGCCGCGCTGGCCTTGGGCGCCAGCCGCCAGCCGGCCGCGGTGGACCTCCTGCGCGAGGCGCTGGCCGCGGCGCGCGATCCGCAGTTCCGCGACGTGCTGATGCGCGCCCTGAGCGCTTCCCGCCAGCCTGCCGCCATCGAGTTGCTGCTGGACCTGTTCCGCAACGGCCGGCCGGCGGATTCCGCGGCCGCGCTGGCGGCGCTGGAGCTGCACCGCGCCTCGCCGGCCATCTGGCAAATGGTCGAGGCGGCCGTGGATTCCAAAGCAAGCGGCGGATGGCGCGGCGAATCCGCGGAGCGCAAGCTGTAGGTATGCTGGACATTGAAAAGTGCTGGGAACAATGCTGGAGCGCGGTGCAGAAGCGCGATCGCCAACAGGATGGCCGCTTCTTCTACGGGGTGGTGACCACGGGAGTGTATTGCCGGCCGTCGTGCCCCTCGCGGCACGCCCTGCGCCAGAATGTGAGATTTTACGAGACGCCCGAGGAGGCCGAACGGGACGGGCTGCGCCCGTGCCTGAGGTGCCATCCGCTGGAAATCGCGGGCGGGGCCGAGGCGCGCCAGATGCGCGAGTTGTGCCGCTATATCGAGGAGCACGCCGCCGGGCGGCTTGGCGAGAATGCCGGGCGGCTTGGTGGCGATGCCGGGTGGCTTGGTGGCGCTGCCGGGCGGCGTGGCGGTGCCGCCGGGCGGCTAGGCGGTGCCGCCGGGCGGCTAGGCGGTGATGCCGGGCGGCCAGGCGGTGATGCCGGGCGGCTAGGCGGTGATGCCGGGCGGCTAGGCGGTGATGCCGGGCGGCTAGGCGGTGATGCCGGGCGGCTAGGCGGCGATGCGGGGCGGCTAGGTGGCGATGGCGGGCGGCGTGGCAGCGATGGCGGGCCGCGTGGCGGTGCCGCCGGGCGGCGTGGCGGCGATGCGGGGCGGCTAGGCGGCGATGCGGGGCGGCTAGGTGGCGATGGCGGGCGGCGTGGCGGTGCCGCCGGGCGGCGTGGTGGCGATGCCGGGCGGCTTGACGGCGATGCCGGGCTGCTTGACGAGAATGCCGGGCGGCTCGACCTGGCCGCGCTGGCGGCCCGCGCGGGCCTCAGCCGCTTCCACTTGCAGCGCCGCTTCAAAGCCATCGTCGGGGTGACTCCGCGGGAGTATGGCGAGGCCTGCCGGATGCGCCGCCTGAAGAGCGAGCTGCGCCAGTCCCAGGATGTCACCGAGGCAGTCTACGCGGCCGGATTCGGCTCCTCCAGCCGTGTCTATGAGCGTGCCGATACGCGGCTGGGCATGACGCCCAATCAATACCGGCGGGGCGGGGAAGGCATGGCCATCAGCTATGCGTCCGCGCCCACGCCCGTCGGCCTGATGATGCTGGCGGCCACCGATCGCGGCCTGTGCTTCCTGCAATTCGGGGAGAGCGAAGAGGCGCTGGCGGCCGCGCTGCACGGCGAGTATTCCGCGGCCCAAATCGCGCCCATGAGCGAGGCGCGCGGCGCGGAGTTCCGCGAGTGGATGGAGGCGCTGCGGCAGCACCTGGAGGGCCTTCGCCCGCAACTGGACCTGCCACTGGATATCCGGGCCACCGCGTTTCAGGTGCGTGTGTGGAATTACCTGCAAGGCATTCCTTATGGCCAGGTGCGGTCGTATGCCCAGGTGGCGGCGGGGATCGGCAGCCCCACGGCCACGCGGGCGGTGGCGCGCGCCTGCGCCTCCAACACCGTGGCGCTGGCGATTCCCTGCCATCGCGTGATCCGCGGCTCGGGCGAGTTGGGCGGATACCGATGGGGCCTGGAGCGCAAGCAGGCTCTGCTCGGCCGCGAACGCGCGCTCGCCGCTCGAAGCGCATGAACCGCCGGGCGTGGATGCTGGCGCTTTTCGCGATCCTCGCGCTGGCCGCGTTCCTGCGCCTGTGGCGGTTGGCCGATCTGCCGCCGGGCCTGTACGCCGACGAAGCCATGAACGGCAACAACGCGCTGGAGGCCCTGGAAACGCACCGCTTCCAGGTCTTCTATCCCGAGAACAACGGCCGCGAAGGCCTGTACATCAACTTGGCTGCGCTCTCGATGGCGTGCTTCGGCAACCAGGCCCCCAACCAGGCATGGCCCCTGCGCCTGCCCTCCGCTTTGTTCGGCGTGCTGACGGTGGCCGGCCTGGCCCTCCTGGGCGCCGAGTTGTTCGGCGGCGCCGTGGGCCTGCTGGCCGCCTTTTTCCTGGCCACCAGCTTTTGGCACGTGCTGCTCTCCCGCGAGGCCTACCGCGCCATCGCGGCGCCCTGCTTCCTCACCTGGGCCGTGTACCTGCTGCTGGCCGCGCGCCGCAGGCCGCTCCTCGCGGCGCTGGCGGGAGCGGTGTACGGGCTCGGCTTCTACACCTACATCGCCTACCGCGCCACACCGCTGCTGGTGGTCCTGCTTCTACGGCGCGCAAGTTGGAGGCGGGCGGCCGTGTTCGTGGCCGCGGCGGCGCTGGTGGCGGCGCCGCTGGCGGTTTATTTCGCCACGCATCCCGGCACGTTCTTCGGCAGGACCTCGCAGGTATCCGTGTGGCATACCCAGCGTTCGGCCTCGCAAGCGGCCGTGGAGGCGGTGTTGAACACCTGGCGCACCGCGCGCATGTTCTTCACCAAGGGCGACTACAACTGGCGGCACAACTACCCGTTTCGCGCCGGACTCTTCTGGCCGGTGGCGGGCTTCCTGGTGCTGGGCCTCATCCTGCCGCGCAAAGGAAAGGTGGTGGCGCTGGTGTGGCTGGCGGCCGCCGCGCTGCCGGTGGTGCTCTCCGACGAGAACATCCCGCACGCGCTACGTTCTGTCCTGATGCTGCCTCCGGCGATGCTGCTGGCGGCGCTGGGCGCCCAGGCCGCGTATAAGTATGTGGCGCGCCACCTGCCGCGGCGGCTGCCGCGACGCGTCCTAACCGCCTGCGCCGCCCTATCGCTGGCGGGGCTGGCTTACGAGCCGTATCACACGTATTTCGACCGTTGGGCGCGCGATCCTAGGATGCCCGCGTCCTTCGACATTGCCGCGGCGCAAGTGGCCCGCCAGATCCGGACCTTGCCACGGGATGACGAGAAGTACGTGGTGACGCCGCCGGGCGCCGGCATGGCCCCGCAGCCGGTGATGTTCCTGACCGGCAGCTACACCGAACGGCAACAGGCCGTCACACATATCCACTATCTGCCGGAAACGGATTGCGCGCGAGTCAGGGAGCAACTGCCCGGCGCGCGCGTTTTCTGCCTCACGCCGGGCGTCAGCCCTCCCTAACCGCACGCAGCCCGGCCCGGAGCCGTGACTGTGTTTCAAGATCTACGGTTTATGAACCTTGTTCTATGCGTTGCCAACATTTTATAATTACAACGTTGCGATTCATCCAACTCATCCGAACGACGAATTCGCACTAGGCGATCTTGGGTTGCAGACGGATGAGCCGGAACGGGTTGGGCCATGTATCTAAGGTGGTTGCAAACATCGACGAAGACTCCGAGCGTGAACTCGGAGTATTTCACGCTGTCGTCAACCTACGAGCACAAGAGAAGCTTCAGGCCCACGAAGAAGAGCAGCACGACTCGATTCGACAATGGTTCAATGAGCATTTGGAGAAACCGACACGCTTCACGGCTTCTAAGCCGCCGTTCTATCGCAAGGAGAATAAGGCGATCTCGCAGTTCAGTGATACTGCACATGAACATCTTTCCCCCGTCCGCGAATTAGTGGCCATCCTGGAGCATCACGGTATTTCAGTTCGGATGCTGAAGGCGAGCCCCGTCGGCTATGTCGTCTACGAGGACAAGTTTCAAATCGTAGCAGAGCCTTTTGCCGATACCGATTGTTGAGATATGTTGAGACAACCGCCGGCATCGCTGCATCGCACCGAGGACTGCGGTCAGCCAGTAGACGGCCATCAGCTCGCAGGTTCGGCGGCCCATGATGAGCACGCCCGACGCCCAGAGTGTTTCCATGGCATAGGCGTTACACTCATCGTCCACAATATGCCGGTCGATTCCGCGGCCGAGCCCTCAACATAGCCGTCGATCGAAACAGACATCTGAAAAATGACCTTCTTGATATGCGGGCCGGCTTCCGTTAGCCTTTGCCTTAGCCCCCCTTATTTCGGGTACTTTGCTCGCATGGCGGCGACGGATTTAACGACCAGCTCCTCCAACACCTCTTGGTCCACATCGGCGAGCTTCTTGATGTATAGGCAGGACTTGCCGATGGTGTGCTTGCCGAGCTTAGCCAGCAACGCCGCGGAGTCGCTGAACTCTTTCGTGATATAGAGAACGGTGGCGGCCTTACGCGGCGAGAAACCGGCCAGCGGCATATCGCCCTCGCGCCGGTTCTCGTACTTGTAGTGGTAGCTGCCGAATCCGATGATCGAGGGACCCCATACCTTCGGCTTTTCGCCGGTCACGCCTTGCATCAGCTTAACGAGCACCTTGGCGTCCGCGCGCCTGGTCTCGTCCGTGAGCGCATCGATAAACGCCACGACACCTATTTTGGTGGGCTTGGTCTTGATGTCCGCCATTCCTCCTGTCTTCCGCCTCTTTCGAAGGCTAACCCAGAGCGAGGATAAGCGCAACTCCCAACACCACTTACTTCGCGTCTGCTGTCCGTTCTGAATCGGGGGGCAGCCAATCCTGGGGTGCCCTCTGGGCCCAACTGCACTTCATGCGGCCTCTTGCCCACCGCGCAGACTCCACGCTCGATCTGCCGGCCGCCCTCCGCTAACTCGGTCCTGAGCTTGCTGGCCGCCTGTAATTCTACCCTCCGCACACCAGCGGGCCAGTGGCCATTGGGACATCCGTACGGCGGCTATCGCGATTGGAGGTACATTGGCAATGTCGCGTGCTAACATGAAGCGCATGAAACAGCAAGGAGAGCAGGGGAGACCAGCGGATTCAGCCGGCCAGTCTGGGGACACTCAAGGATTGTCGGATGTCGCGGAGGCAGGCTCGGAGAGCGTGGCGGAACTGATCGAGGAGGGGCAATCCTTTGAGGCCGAAGCGATCGGCGGAGTGGAAGATGCGCCCGACCCGGACCAGGCTGAGGTTTACACCAAACAAGTCCCCGAGGACGATGTGCCTTCGGAATATCTGGAGAGAGATTAGGCCGCCGGTTCACGGCCTCGGCCGGTGACCATTTCCCTCGTCTCCAGCCCTCCCGCGGCCAGCCTCGGCGCTGTTAAACCCAGCGCTCGGAAATCGCTGCGGACCGTGATGATCGGCTTCGCGCGGGCCGCCCGGCGGACTGAAGACAAGAACTCCTGCGACTCCATCGTCGAGGCATACTAGTTGCGCTTCCGCCCAATCCTGACGACCACCATGGCCGCGCTGGGCGCCTTGCCGCTCGCGCCGGAAAGTGGGACACGGCAGGCGCCCGAAACACGGAGACACCGCGGCGATCCACCATCCCAGTAGCGGCAAGCCCGCAGTTATGCGCGGTCGGTGGATCTGCGGCGCGGAGGTGTCTTACGGCTGAAGGCCGATCCGACAAAGAAGCCGATCGCAGCCGCGGCCACCAGTGAGCGCGCCGGATACTGGCGCGCGAACTTCCGCACGCCGGTGAGCATTCCCCTCAGGTCGTGATCTTCGATGTAGGATGCCGTCGCATCCAGCCGGTCCGCGGCGCCGGTAGTCAGGTCGTCGATCGCCTTGGCGCCCTGGCGTCCTGTGGAGCGAACCGAGGAGGCGGCCGCATGGAGTGCGTCCCCTGTATCGTCTCGCGCCTGATCCATTCTCCTGCCGGCAGACCGGCCCAACTTCTCGATGGAATCTTTGGCCTGGTTGCCAAACTCCGACGCCGTTTCCGTGAGTGTATCGAAATTAGTCAAGATGTGCCTCCAATCGATGGAACTGGAACTGTTTCCCTGGTGCATGCTCCAACAGGAAACATAGAGCACGCCGGCCTCCATTGCGATCGAGAGGCCGGAACAGTAGAATCACACAGTTACGACGTGCGGAAAGAGCCAACACTGCATGACCGGAGGTAATCCCTGCACTTGCCGCGTGCGGCTTCCGGCGGCCCGGCAAGCGGGCTTTCCGCATCGCCCCGGCTCACTTGCGCCGCGCGTCGATCTCCTTCAGCAACTCACCGACCGCCGCCTGATGCCGGTCAAAACGAGCTAGTCGCCTGGCAGTGCCTCGTGCAAGAATGGTGCTCGGGGAGAACGCCATGGCCGCTAATCCATTCGAACGCGCGCATTATGCCCATCATCTGCTCGATCAGCTTGGCCCGGGCCAGCTCGCCGCCGTGGTTCGCTTGATGGAAACCTTGGTGTCGCCTGGCGAGGATGGAGACACCCTTAGCGATGCCGAACGCAAAGCCGTCGCTGAGGCAGATGAATGGCTCAAGCACAACCAACCGATCCCGCATGAGGAAGTCCTGGCGGAGTTCGGCTTGACCATGGCCGATTGGGACAAGATGGCCGAGGAGCCGTTGCCGGAAGAAACCTCCCATCTTAATGGCTAAGCGCATCGTGTGGACCGAACAGGCCAAGGCCGATGTTCGCGGCATTGAGCAGCCCATCGCTTTGCAGATCCTCAAAACGCTGGCACGCTACGCCCAGACCGGCGAGGGGAACACAAAGCAGCTTCGGGAGATCGAGCCGCCCCTGATCCGCCTTCGTACTCAGGACCACCGCGTTTTCTTCCGCGACAAGGGCGACTGCCTGGAAATCTCCCGCGTACTGGATCGTAAAGCGGCCTACCGCTGATGGGCCACGAAGCCGGGCCAGGGTTTTGCTGGAAATGATCGCACGTCACGTAGTAGTCCACACCGCGGGCTGATCGTCGGGCGGGCGGTGGCGAAGGTGGCGCTCTGACCGCATCGCCCCGGCTCACTTGCGCCGCGCGTCGATCTCCTTCAGCAACTCACCGACCGCCGCGTCTAACTGGCTGTCGTGGCCGGCATAACTCTCGCCCACCGGCTTATCCACCGCCAGGTCCACGGGCCGCGGGTGCAACTCCATGGGCGCGCCCTCCGCGGTGGTGATGCGGGTGTTGGGCAGGCGTAGCGACGACCCGTCGATCAGGTTGAAGTTACTCGTGTAGATAATCCATCCGGCGGTCGGCTCGCCCACTACCTTGCCCAGCTTCAGCGCGCGGTAACCTTCCGTGAAATCCTCGGCGTCGGAGAGCGAATGGCGGTTGGTCACCAGGATCGTAGGCCGTTCCAGCGAGCGCTGGCCCAGCACGATGCGCGAAGGCGCGGCGGTCTCGTCGCGGGACGTCATATTGAAGTAGCTCTTGCGCGCCAGCACGTCGATGGCGTAGGCGTTCACGAACCCGCCGGTGTTGTTGCGCACGTCCACCACGATGCCCTCGCGCACCTGGTTTTCGGTGTCCAGGTCGAGATACAGGCGGTCCAAAGCCTCCTGCGACATGTCGCGGATGTGTACGTAGCCAAGCCGTCCAACGCTGGCCTTGGTGACGTAGGCGCGCTGGCGGTCCACCCATTCGCGGTAGAGCAGCTCCTTCTCCGCCGCATTGTTGGACGGACGCACGGCCACGGCCCGCTTTGGGGCGCCATCGGCGGCATCGGCCACGGTCAGCTCCACGCGCTGGTTGATCTTATGCTCCAGCAGCTCGTCCAGATTGGTGTGCGCGCCCACCCCGGCGCCGTCCACCGCCAGCAGATAGTTGCCAGGCTTGATGCCGCCCGAAACCTCCGCGGGCCCCAGCGGAAGCACGCTCTCCACACGCAGCCGGCCGGAGGTTTCATACTCGGCCGCATTGAAGCGCAGGCCCAGCTTGCCCACCGTGCCGCCGCGCCCTCCGCGTCCGCCTTCGGGGTCCCCCGCCACCGGCGCAGAGATCCCCATGTGCGAGGCGTTCAGCTCGCCCAGCATCAGCGAGATCAGGCGGCGCAGCTCGTCGGGCGTACGGGCGGCGGCGATGTGCGGAGCGAAGCGCTCGCGCACGGCCTTCCAGTTCACGCCGTTGAATTCGGGGTCGAAGAAATTGTCGTTCAGGTAGGTCCAGGCTTCGTGGAACACTTCCTGCTTTTCCTGGCTGAAGTCCACGTCCATCTCGGCGGTGAGGGCCACGGGCCGGGATTGGCGGGTTTCCAGCGTGGCAATCGTCAGGCGGCCCTGCTCCAGGTAGAAGACCTCCTTGCCATCGGGCGAAAACTGGGCGTTGGTTTTAGCGCCCGGCGTCGAGGTCACCTGCCGCGCCACCGGCGGCTCCGTGGCCAGCTCGTCCAACGAATAGGTGTAGAGGTTCTGCTGCCGCGCGGTGGAAGCCGAAAGCGGCAGCGTCTTCCCGTCGGGGCTGATCTGCTGCAGGCGGGCGTCCAGGCCGGTGGCGAGCTCGCTCAGGCGGTTGCGGATGCCCTCGAAGACGATCTCCACCGGCTTCACCGGCGGACGCTCGCTGCCGCTCCCGCCGTGTCCACCGCGGCCCTCGCCAGCCGCCGCATCCTGGCCCCGCGCCGCCACATCCGGGCCGCGCCCCGGCTGCGTGGAGGGGCTGCTGTCCTTGAACAGGTCGCGGAACCGGTCTTCGCGGAAATGCGGCGTCTTCTCCACCAGGTCGATGCGCGCGATGGCGTTGTTTTCGGTGCGCTGCGAAGTGTCGAACAGAATGTAGGCGCCATCCGGCGCCCATAGCACCGTGCCGCCGCCGGTGTTCGAGAGGAAGCTGATCTGGTGCGGCTCGCCGCCCGCCGCGGGCACCACGTAGACGTTGCGGAAATCGCGGTCGCCGCGCGTGGCATAGGCCAGCCAGCGGTTATCCGGCGACCAGGTGTACGGCCGGCCGAAGCCCATCGGCGGCTTGGCGAACGAGGCGTTTACCAGCGTGCGCACCTGCTGAGTGGCGGTATCGTAGACGCAAAGCTGCTTGCCGCCGCGCACGAAGGCGATCAGCTTGCCATCGCCCGACCACTGGGGCGCGCTGTCGCCCAGCGCGTCCTTGGCGATGGGGGTCTCCTGGTTGTTCGAGAAATCGTAGACGTAGATGCGATAGTTGCCATCGCGGTCGGAAACATACGCCAGGCGGCGGCTGTCGGGCGCCCAGGCGACCTGCGTTTCGTTGGCCGCCGTGCGGGTCACGCGCGTGGCCTGGCCGCCATCGCGGCTGGAAGCGGCGAAAACTTCCCCGTGCGCCTCAAACGCCACCTTGCGGCCGTCGGGCGATAGCATCATGTCGCGGAACTGGTTGTTCATGGTGAGATGCGTCACATCCGGCGCCGCCGCCGCGCCGCGCAGCGCGATGGCGATGGGCACGGCCTTCTCGCCAGCCAGGTCCAGCTTCCAAATGCCGAATTCCCGCTCGAAGACGATGGTCTTGCCGTCGTAGGAGATGTTCGGCCAGAGCACCCGGCCGTCTTTGAATTGCGTGATCTGGCGGGCCTTCGCGCCGCCGCGCACGGGCTTCTCCCAGATGTTTTCGGCGCCGCCCTGGTCGGAGACGAAGTAGACGCGCGCCCCATCGGCGCTCCACATGGGCCACAGGCTCTTGAAATCGCCGCCGTGCAGCATCTCGTATTTCGGAGTGACGCCGGGAGTCTCGAGCCAGATCTCGGATTCGTCGATGTGCGCGTGGCCGTGGCGCCACCACTGGCTCGACGTATCGCCGCGCGCGGTGAGCGCCAGGGTGTCGCCTGTGGGAGATGGCGCCGCGAAGTATTGGTTCACGTAGCGGTCGGCGGAAACCGGCATGGGCGTGCCGCCCTCGGCGCTGACGCGGAAGATGTCGTTCGAGCCGGCCACATCCTGCGCGGTGGAGGAGAAGTACAGCCACTTGCCATCGCGCGACCAGGCGTCGAGCTGCTCGCGGCCATCGTCGAAAGTGATGCGCTTGAGCGCGCCCGTGGCGAGCTGCAGCACGTAGATATCGCCGCCGCCGGTGCGGTCGGAAATAAACGCCAGGCGCGTGCCATCGGGCGAGTAGAGCGGCCGCGATTCCACCGCCGGATGCGACACCAGCAGATGCGCTTCCCCGCCCCCGAGCGGCGCGGTCCAGATATCTCCGCCCGAGACGAAGGCGATTTCGGCGCGGTTCGGCGCCACCGCAGGCTCGATGCAATAGGGGGCCGCGGGGGTTTGGGCGGGCAGCCGCACAGCGAGACAGGCGAAGCCGCACCAGGCGGCCAGTTTGGAATAAGCCATGGAAGAATTGTGCCACAAAGCGGAGGGTCTTCCGGCGCTGCGACCGCGGTGGCGCTCCCAAGGGGATGCCGCGGGGACCCGCGTAAGCGCTTAAATAAGCCGACCGGACTGCGGCGGCGCCTTTGGAGCAGAGCGTTTCCCAGCCAGTCGGGGCCAGTTTCCCGCAACGCCGTTTGGAAGGAGTTGCAGAAAAACAGTTCCGCGCTTTGTTAACTTACGCGACCATGTGGATTTATGTGCAGTGCCGCCCACTTTACAGCCTGAGTTCATTCGGGTACACACCAGTTCAAACAGTTCAAACTGACTGTGGCCAACCGAGCCCGCAGCGTTCCTAGGAATTACTTAATGCGGCCGCTTCAGGATACCTTTCGAGCCGAAATGCCAGGTCTTTAACGAGTTGATCGAAGCTCACCACCGATACCTTCCTCGAGTCGACTATCGTATGGTCCTGCCGCCATCGTAGCCGGGCCACCTCACGGGGTTCGAGCTTTTGTTCTCTCCCGACGACGACCAGTCCGTGGACTGTTGCGCGCCTCACTCCAAAGCGATCTTCGTATTCATCAGACTTTTCGTTATCGGACAGCTTCCAAAACCAATCCACGACTTGGGAGAAGCCATGCTCAAGCCTCGGTGAAAATTCCGGTGAGGCCTTCCCCGGCTTCGATACGAAGAGACTTTCTGGCCGGGCGTCTTCAAACTCAATGAATAAGTAATGGTTAGAGACCGAGTCGCCGACGGCGAGATCGCATGCGAAGTCCCCAAATAGATCGAACTCGGGTGCGATGCGATCGAAGCGAACGATGTCGGGGATGTAGCTGCCAATAAAGGCGGAGAGGTTCTTGTTCGCCTTAAAGAACGGAAGAATATGTTCGCGCTCTTTCAGCGTTGGCGATGACCTCAGGAGCAAGTCCAATTTCTGTAGCTCGGCTGCACACTCCTTTACGGAGAGCACATGAGTTCCAAAGCGCTTCATTGAACTTCTCTCGAAGAGAAGTGCTTTTCTAACAGATCGTGTGAAACGATGTCTTCGATTATGAGAGTCGGCTCGTCCCGCGGCGTGGATGGTTCATCTTTATATTTGTACCTGAATAAAATCCGAAGGCGCGGAGTCGCCTTGTAAACAAACAAGGCCTCGCCTGTTCCAGCGCGTTTGGCGGTTTTGCTGCTATGTCGCAGTCCGTCAGGACCCATTGACTGGAGGTGATCGAGCGCCTTCATCACCTTGGCTTCATCAGCGGGCTGGAGATGCCGCAGCGCTTGTTGGACCCGTTCCTGAGCTATTAACTGCATTTTTTGGACCCCAAATTTGCAGCGACGAATTCTCCTAATTATACCTTATGGCGGCCACATTCAGCATCGATCGGCAAGATCGCGAGGAGCCGGATGGCTAATTCAAGGTGAAGAGCGCGCTACGATTTCAGGTACATCGCAAACGCCCCCAACCACAGTAATTTGACGCTGCCCAGCCGCATCGGCCGAACGATAGAACAGGGCCAAAGGAACGCGAAGCCGGCTTGTGGGCGGTACGACCCACGAGGACGTAACGCCTATCCGGGGAGCTGCAGACGGCCCCGACACGCCGGCTCGGCGGTGAGGAAAGCGCTCCCGATTCCCCGAGGGCGATACGGCCTGCTACCGTAACGCCTATGCCGGAGGGCCGCGGCCCCCCTACAATAAGGTCAGGCCGCAGCCATGTTCCAACTCAACCAGCCACTCCTGATCAACATTCTGGGCCACGCCGCGGGAGCGCTGATCTTCGCCATCTTCCTCTGCCTGCTGTTCAGCCGGCGCGGCTGGTCGGGGTCGCGCGGCCGCTTTTTATCGGGACTGGCGGCGGCCCTTTCGCTGGCGTGGAATCTGGGGTCGCTGCTGGTGCTGGCGTGGCCCGGGCTACCCCCTCACACGCTCGATCTGCTGGCGGCTTTCAGCTTCTCGGTCCTGAGCCTGCTGCCGGCCGTGCTGCTGCAGGTTTCGCTCGACGGCCGCTGGCCCGCGCTGGCCACTGCGGGATATGGCTTGAGCGGCGTCGTCATCATCCTCCACTGGCGCGAAATCTATACCACCGGCGGGGACCTCCACCAGATCGCGCTATTGCTCACCACGGTGGGCTTTCTGTTGCTGACCGCGGTGGCGGTGGTGGCCGCAGTTTTGGAACGCGGATCCGGCCGCGGGGCGCCCCCTGGGCCCGCCGGAGTCCGCATCGCCGGGTCCATGTGCCTGGCCCTGTTCGCCATGTCGTTCCTGCATTTCGGTCATGGACACGTACACCAGGCCTGGTCCAGCGAGCTGGTGGTGCACCACGCCGGAATTCCGCTGGCCCTGTTCGTGCTGCTGCAGGACTACCGCTTCGTGCTGCTGGACGCCTTCATGCGCTTCCTGGCCAACGCCCTGCTGGCCGCTGTGCTGACCTGGCTGGTGATCGCGGCCGCCTTTCGCCTGCTGTTGGTGCAAAGTGCCGGCGGTCCGCTGGGCCAAGCCATCCTGCTGATCAGCGTGTGCCTGTGCCTGGTGTTTTTCGCGTGGCTGCGCAATCGCGCCCAAGCCTGGCTCACGCACGCCGTATTTCGCCACGGCGGCCTCGATCAGGTGGCCGGCAGCATCAAGGACGCCCCGGCCTTTTCCGGCGAAGACGAATATTTGAACTGGGCCGCCTCCCTGATGGCCTCGACCGCGCGGGCGGAGCGCTACCGGGTGGTGGCGGAAAACCAGGTCGCGGCCGCCGCCGGCTTGCATTCGGCCGCGCTGGCGCCCGCGGAGCTGGCCCTGCCGTGGAACTGGGCGGAGGTGATCGTGCCCGTGCGCCTGAGCCAGGAGAACTCGCGCCTGATCCTGCTGGGACGCCGCAAGGGTGGCCAGCGCTACCTGGGCGAGGATCTAGAGGCGCTGACCAAAGCCGCCTCCGCCGTAGCCGAACGCCTGGAAACCCTGCGGCGCCAGGAAATGAGCCGCCTGGTAGCGCAGGCCGAGTTGCGCGCGCTGCAATCGCAGATCAACCCCCACTTCCTCTTCAACGCGTTCAACACCCTCTACGGCGTGATCCCGCGGGAAGCCTCCGGGGCCCGCCGCATGGTCCTCAACCTGGCCGATATCTTCCGCTACTTCCTGCAATCCGAAAAGACCTTCGTGCCGCTGGCCGAGGAGATGCAAATCGTGCGCGCCTACCTGGAGATCGAGAAGGTCCGCCTGGGCAATCGCCTGGAAGTCGACATTCAAGTGGAGGAAGCCGCCCTGAGCACTCCCATCCCGGTGCTCTCGGTGCAGCCGCTGGTGGAAAACGCCGTGAAGCACGGTATCGCCCAGCGCGCCGATGCCGGCTTCGTGCGCATCCGCGCCCAGCTTGTGGGCGGCGAATTGCGCGTCTCGGTGGCCAATAGCGGGGCGCCCCTGGGGCTTGGCGCGCCGCCCGGAGTGGCCTCGGGGGTGCCATCAGGGGTGCCCTCGGGGCCCGGCGCCGGCATCGGCTTGCAGAACGTGCGGCGGCGCCTGGAGATCTGTTACGGCGCTCCGGCCAATCTGCGGTTCCGTCCCGGCGCCGAAACCACTACGGTCGAGTTTTCGATTCCGATGGCCGGCCTGGCGGCCCACCGCTGACCGCGGCGCCGAGCGAGAGGTATACCAGCAGCAACGCCAGGGTCATCCATTGCGCGCACAACGCCAGCAGGCTATCGGCCAGCGCCAGCAGCACGCGCGAATAGGCGGTCTTCTCCACCGCGTTCAGCAGCGCGAAGCTGGTCACCAGGTCCAAAAGCCCGAGCGGCAAAATCACCGCGAAGATGCGCCAGCGATGCCCCTCCGTCAAGCGGCGGCTGCGGCGAAGAACGTCGCGCTCGCGGTCCGCCTCCAGCGCCACAATCGGGTCCACCACCGCCAGTTTGACGAAAGCGATTATGCCCGGGACGAACAGCAGCAGACTCCACAGCAGCACCGTCACCTGCACCTGGAACATGTTCCACAGGGCCTTCGCCCACTGCCGCCGGCCCCAGCGCAGCGATTCGGCGAGCGGCGCCGGCTGGCCGGTGCGGAAGTGCATGGCCATCCCGAAGATCACCGCCGGCACAGCCAGCGCGCTTAGAACCAGGTCGCTGGCGGCCATCAGGCAGTACCCGAGGACGCCATCCACCGGGATATCCAGCGCGTAACAAGCGGCCTGCAGCAGCAGCTTGCCGGGAAGAAAGACCGCCAGCGTGGCGGTGGCCAGAAACGGCAAATTGGAAAGAAACAGCCGGAGGGATCGCGCCAAGACGCCCCACGGCGACCCCAGCGGCTCTACCGGAAAATCGATTTCGACGTAGCCCTTGCGAAAATCGCGCTCCATGGTGTCAGTGTGCCCCCAAGCGGCGTCGCGGAACAATCCGCGCGAAGCGAAACAATCCGGAGCCGACCTGTGGCCCGGAACCTTTCGGTTGGCCTCGATCATTTGGGCGCCGGGCCAAGGCGGGCCGGAGACGATCTTTAAGGATCGAAGGGTGGAATCTTCCGGGCCCTCCCGGGCCCTCCGGCAGATCTCGCCGCGATCGGCGACTCCGGAGTAAGAATAGGTAAACCGCTGCCATGAAGAACATTGGCCCATACCAGCTTCCGGAGGGATTAGGCCGCGGTGGAATGGGAGTGGTCTACCGGGGATACGACCCGGCCATCGGGCGGGCGGTGGCGATCGAGATTATTCGGGGCGGCGACGACGCAAACGCCGTGGAGAAGGCGTCTCTCAAGCTGCGATTCGCGCGCGAGGCCACGGCCGCCGGCAAGCTGTCGCACCCCAACATCGTCACTATCTATCCGCTCGGCGAAGATGGCGACATGCAGTACCTGGTGATGTAGCTGGTGAATGGCGAGCCCCTGGAGAAGATGCTGTCGACGGGCCGCGCCGTGGACGGGAAGACGGTCCCCTGCACGCGGTGAATCGGGCCATTCCGGCGCGCGTCTCGGGGGTGGTCGCCAGGGCGTTGGCGAAGAAGCCGGAGGATCGCTTCCCGAACTGCAAGGAGTTCGCGCAGCGGCTGGCGGAGTCGCTCAGCGCAGCGGCACGCGTGCCCAGAGTCAATCCGGTGCGCGTGACCGTCTGCGACGCAATCCGCACGATCTAGGTATGCACATCACTCATGTACCCCCAATCCTTTGCGGTCTAGCTGGTGATGCGGATACCACAATCTGTTGTGGTATGCAGCCCTACGCGCGCCGGCCCGAGACGTGCTGGCAAAGTGATCTGGCGGGTGATAGGGTGGGGGGATGGTGGATAAACTCGGGACTGGAGCAAAGGTCGCAAATATCATCGCCCTCATCCCCGGTGGGTATTGCGCATATGGAACGTGGGTACTGTTGCATTCAAGCAGCGTCACTCCGCCTAGCAGTGCGAAAACAGAGGTCAGAATTCGACCCACGAACCTATCGGGTGCCTCAATGATAAACCAGACAGGTTTAACCGTAGGTCTGGCAATGTTCCTGTTGTGTGTGCTTGTCGGCGGCATACTTAATGTAGTTTCTGGCAAACGTCATCCGAGAACTAAGGATGTCAATCATGCATCTGAACGAACAGACTCGGTTGCGGTTGGGGATAAGCAAGAAATTAGCCGACTTAAGGACTTGGAACGTGAGGCTGTTGAACTGCGCAAAGAGTCAGATGTTAATCGGACACGCGCCGCCGTGTCTGGTAATATCAGTCTGCTCAAACAACGCGCACGCGACATCAAGAGGGCGTGCCCATCGGCAGACTTTAATAAGAGGCCAATGTTTAAACCAATGTGGAGTCCAACTGCCAATTCGCCGCTACCCGACTGGTATAGCGACGCCTCTGATTGGCACGCTGCGGTTCTTAGGTTGCCTCGCGCTGAGAAGAAGCGAATGCCATACCTATGCTCTCTTGACTTTGATGAAGTTATGGAATTCTTGGACGATGCCGATATCGAAGGAGCTGGGCGTGCCGTAGAGCGAGACAGAATCTTACCGGATGCACCAGAGATTGCAGCAGAGTGGGGCCAGAAAGAAGGCAAGTGTGGTCTTTTTCTATGGAACAATGGTGGGATGGCTGTCGAGGCTGGGATGCTGCCGTCTCAATGTGGTGACCGTGCGTTGTATTGGTTAAGGCCACCGATCAAGTCGTTCCCACCGGAAACCGATAGGTACAAGGAGTTTGTGCCGCTTTGGTTGAGTACCGACGCCTCTGGATTAGGCTACCTCGCTGCAACGGATGACTCTGTTAGACAGTCCATCCCACTAAACAAGAATGGCTGGAGGGCACCCGTAGCAATGCGGATCATCTGTCAAGATCTGCGCGGAGGATGGTATGTGATGAGGCACGATCTAACCATTCAGAAAGACGGCTCCGTCTCCGTTGCCTATATCAACTGCGAGATTCTGTCTATGCCACCGTGCGGATAGATGATGCCTAGGCCAACCGGACGCTATCATGAATCGAGAACAGCCTTTCGGTAACGCCAGCAGCCGCCGCAGGGGCACCACAAAGTGTAGGGGTGCTTCTGGGATGATCATTGATACTATCCGTGGGGGTACATGAGTGATGTGCATACCTAGACCGCGCGATTCCGAAGTCGGTGATTACGGGATTCGCCCTGAGCGGTCGAGCGCCCCGACGAGGCCGGTGAGCGGCGGGTGGACACCGGTTGGCGATTTCCGGACATCGATGTCCGGGAAAATGGGGACGCCTTGTTGAAAACAAATCGGTTATTGGTTGCGGACCGGACATGCTGTCCGGAAGCCGCTTCCTTCGGGCCGGATTCGCTTGCGCGAATCCTCCCATAGCCACATTGTAAGGGACGGTCCAGCGGAGAACCGCGGGGCGAAATTCGGCGAGGGCCGTAAACTACTGAATTGAGTGCAGTAAGAAATGGTCAGAAAATCGCTGAACTTTGTGACCGCCCTCAGGCCAATCGTCGAGGGGGACGACGGAGAGTGGGAAACTTGTTTCTTCCTCAGACGAATCTGTTATTAAGGGGCGAGGGTCGGGGCGGTGCCAACTTTGGCCTCAACACGGAGACGCGGGGGTGCCCGCTGGGGCCCGGAGGAGGCGGAGGCCAGGGTGCAAGCAGGCCTGGGAGCAAGCCGGCCGGGGGCCTGGAGAGCCGGATTGTTGTCAGGTGACTCGCACCATAAAGAATGTGGCGTTGTATGCGGCATCGGCTCGCCTTGCATGACGCCCCGCCGCACGGAGATCGATCGCTGGGAACCGGATCGCTGTGACCGCCCGAGCGGCACTGGAACTCGGGACTGTGTATGATGAGTGAGCCGAGCCATGTTCACGCAAAGCATGTTGACGCAAAGAGCGAGGACCGCCGTCCTTCTTCTGATGGCCTTCCCGGTGGCGCGCGCGGGCGATCCGAACCGCCTGACCGATGCCGAACGGCAGCAGGGCTGGCGTTTGCTGTTCGACGGCGCGACCACCGCGGGCTGGGAAGAGATCACCGGCAAGCCGTTTCCGGCGAATTGCTGGACAGTCGCAGACGGGTCGCTCAAGGCGCTCGTCCGCCACGACGGCGCTCAGGACATCCGCACCACGGAAACCTTCCGGTCCTTCGATCTGCAATTCGACTGGAAGATCCTGGCCGGGGGCAACTCGGGCGTCAAATACCGCATTCAGAAGGTGGACGAGTGGACCAACGCGGGGGGACGCCAGGCGCGGGCCCGCGGGCTCGAATACCAGTTGGCCGACGACGCCGATCCCGATGCGGCGTCGGACCCGCGGAAAGTCGCCGCCTCGCTGTATTCCCTGATCGCGCCCGTGCCGCGGATTCCGCCCCGCATCGGCGAGTCCGGCGAGTTCAATCATTCGCGCCTGGTGGTGAACAGCAATCGCGTCGAGCACTGGCTCAACGGCGCCAAGGTGGTGGCGTTCGATACCGGCGATACGGAGGTGCAGAAACTGTTGCGAAACGATCTGCGCAACGGCTCGCCGCCGGATACGCCGCTGGTGGAAACCAGCCCCATCAGCTTGCAGAACCATGGCTCCGAGGCGTGGTTCCAAAACATCAAGATCCGGGTGCTGGCGAACAACTAATACACGAATGGCACCAGACGGAAGCGGGTGCGCCGGCAGTACTCGGCATAGCCGGCCAGTTCCTGGCGCAGCATCTTCTCCTCGTTGACGAGGCGGAAGACGAGGACCGGAATGAGGAGTAAGGAGATGGGCAGCGCAACGTACGAACCAAGCGCCAGCGGGGCGAACAGGACCATTAGCACGATTCCGGAATACATGGGGTGACGGACGATGCGGTAAGGGCCGTCGGAGATGACTCTCTGGCCGGCCTCCACCTGGATGGTAGCGGAGGCGAAGGTGTTGGCTCTCAGGACCTGAAACACCACAAAGTAACCGCAGAGCACCAGCGCCTGCGCAAGCAGCGTCAGCCATAGCGGCACCGCGCCGAGCGAATCCCTGGACCAGCCGAAGCGGTAATCCAGCCCCGGCAACGCCACCACGCCAACCCACAGCGGTATCCACAGAATCTTGAAGAGCTTCTGCTCGCTAGTCTTCTCTTTCGACTGCATTCGCCGTTCTAGCAGCCGGGGATCGCGCCGCAGCAAATAGAGAACGGGACATAAGGCGCCGCTGGAAACGACCGCGAGAAAGACCCACCCCTGCCAGAACCGGAGCGAGCCGGCGGGGAGAAACAACAGCACGGCGAGCAGCGACATAACCATCAGAGATTTGAGGATCGCTTTGGTTCCGAGAGTCATTGGCCCTCCTTGGCCCTACTGCACACCATGCGCCCGGACTTGCACGTGCAACCAGCGCGGAGGGTCCCTGGCGCTGAAGCCATCCTCCAGGGCGCCCTTGTCGAAGGTAAACAGGCCCCACTCGCCAGCCGAGGGCGACGCGCTCAACGCCCAGCTTTTCCCCGGGGGCGCAGGTGGCGGCTGGATTTCGAGAACCTGCGCTGGCCGGTGCCCGGCGATCCGGACATGCAGTTTGCGGTGCGCGCCACCGGCCGCTCGGAAGCGGAGGGGCAGGCCCGGAAGCCCCCGGTTCCAGCGCGGCGGAAGCGATCTGCACCAGGGCGTGGCAAGGGCGGGCGGGCTGTCCGGGCACCGGCGGGTTGTCCAGCGCGCCCAATGGGACGATCTTCTCCAACCGGTTGCCGGGCAGCTTGGGGCAGGATTTCGCATCGCCCGCCTGGGCCCACGCGCGGAGGGTGTCCACCCACGTCTCGCCCTTGGCCCCCACCGTGAACGAACCGCCCAGGAAGCCCTGGCCCTCGCCGCGCTCCACCACCAGGGTCTGCGCCGAGAGGCTGCCCGCCAGGGCCAGGGTTGGTAACAATTTCGACATGCGGCTTTTTCATGGTAGCGCGGGGCTGCTCTCACCACGGAGCATCTTGACTGGGGCGGGCCCCAGTCTGGTGGGGAAGGAAACAGTGCCTCCGACCGTGCCATTTTCGGGACCAGAACACGTACGTATAGCCCCTTTGTTTCCAACAGTCGATTCTCTCGTTTCTTAGGAGACGCGGAGAGCACAGAGTAAGCACGGAGAAAAGCAAAGAGAGAATTGTCTTCTCCGCGCTTCCTCCGTGCTCTCCGTGTCTCCGTGGTGAAAGAACGCCCGCACTGAAAGCGGGACCGATCCGAGAGAGAATGAGGGTGACCATGCCGGAAGATGCCAGATCGGCCTACCAGAGGCTGCGCGACGAGCGGGGCCGCGCCATCACGGCGCTCCGAGCGCGGCAGCGGCTGCTGGGTTACGGACGCCTGGCGGCGGTGGCCGGCGCGCTGGCGCTGGTCTGGCTGGCGCTGGCGCAACAGGCCTCCTCCATCGTATGGGTGGTGGCGCCCGCGGCGATGTTCGCGGCCCTGATGGTGGCGCACAACCGCCTGGAACGGGAGATCGAACGCCTCGGCCGCGCCACGCGCTTTTTCGAGGGCGGCCTGGCGCGCCTGGAGGGCCGCTGGGCCGGCCATGGCCAAACCGGCGACCGCTATCTGGACCCCGCGCATCCCTACGCCCAGGATCTGGACCTGTTCGGCAAGGGGTCGCTGTTCGAGCTGCTTTCGACCGCGCGCACGCACATCGGCGAGGACACCCTGGCGCGCTGGCTGCTGGCCCCGGCCGACCCCGGCACGATCGGGCAACGCCAGCAGGCCGTCGATGAGCTGCGTCCGCGCCTGGACTTGCGCGAGGACCTGGCCGTGGTCGCCGAAGAGGCTCGCACTGGCGTGGACCCCGCGTCGCTGGCCGCCTGGGGCGAAGCGCCTTCGCTGCTGCCGCCGGCCACCCGCCCGGTGCTGTGGGTCTTCACGGCCATTGGACTGGCGGGTTTCGCGGGCGCCATCGCCACCCTGCTCCATTCGGCGGGCCTGCTGCAGATTTCCGAGCCCGCCGCGGTGCTTTCGCGCGACGTGTTTCTGGTGGTGCTGCTGGTGAATGGCACCTTCTTATACCGCAAGCGCGCGGCGGTGGATCGGGTGGTGGGCGCGGTGGAAGAGGCCGCCCACGAGCTGCAGCTTCTTTCCGGCGTGCTGCAACGGCTAGAGCGTGAGCGCTTCCGTTCGTCGCGGCTGGCCGCCCTGGGCGACTCGCTGGGTGACTCCCTGGGCCCCCGGGGCGCGCCGCCTTCCGAGCGGATCGCCCGGCTGGGGCGCATCATCCAGAACCTGGACTCGCGCGACAACGTTTTCCTGCGCGTGGCCGAGGTCTTTATCCTGTGGACGCCGCACTGGGCGCTGGCGGTGGAGGAGTGGCGCCGCCGCTCGGGCGCGGTGGTGCGGCGCTGGCTGACGGCAGTGGGCGAGATGGAGGCGCTCTGTTCGCTGGCCAGCCATGCCTACGAAAATCCCGGCGATCCCTATCCGGAAATCACCGCCGGGCCCCCAGCCCTGGAGGCCGCGGGCATCGGGCACCCTCTAATTCCCGCGGATCGCCTGGTGCGCAACGACGTCTGCCTGGGCGGCGGGGACGGCCCGCGCGTACTGGTGGTGAGCGGATCGAACATGTCGGGCAAGAGCACCATGCTGCGCACGCTGGGGGTGAATTGCGTGCTGGCGCAGGCGGGGGCCCCGGTGCGGGCGCGCCGGCTGAGCCTTTCGCCGCTATCGGTGGGAGCCTCGATTCGCCTGGTCGATTCGCTGCAGGAAGGCGTCTCGCGGTTCTATGCCGAGATTCTGCGGCTGCGCCAGATTCTGGATCTGACCGAGGGCGGGCGCCCCGTGCTGTTCCTCATCGACGAGGTGCTGCACGGCACCAATTCGCACGACCGGCGGATCGGCGCCGAGGCGCTGGTGCGCGGCCTGGTGGAGCGCGGCGCCATCGGGCTGATCACCACCCACGACCTGGCGCTGGCCGAAATCACCGGCGTGCTGGGCGCACGGGCCGCCAACGTTCACTTCGAGGACCATATCGAAAACGGGCAGATCCATTTCGATTACCTGATGCGCCCGGGGGTGGTGCGGAAGAGCAATGCGATCGAGCTGATGCGGCAGGTGGGGCTGGAGATTTGACCTCGCGCGATTTGACCTCGCCCGATTTGACGTCAGGCGCCGTGCGCCAACTGGCGCTGGAGTGCGGTTTTGACCTGGCCGGCGTGGCGCGCGCCGCCACGACCGAGGACCGCGAACTCTATCGCGAATGGGTGGAGGCCGGCTACGCGGGCGAAATGCGCTACCTGACGGACCACCGCGCCGCGCTGCGTGACGATCCGCGGCAGCTTCTGGCGCCGGCGCGCTCGGTGATCTCGGTGGGGAAGCTGTACAACACGCCGTGGCCGTATTCCACGCAATTCGACGAGCCTGGGCGCGCCTGGATCTCGCGCTACGCCTGGGGCGGCGATTATCACGGCGAGATGCGCGGGGGCCTGGAACGCCTGGAACGGGCGCTGCGCGAACGGGCCGGCGGGGCGATGGAGGCGCGCATCTGCGTGGACACCGCTCCGCTGCTGGAACGGACCTATGCGCGGCTGGCGGGACTGGGCTGGATCGGCAAGAACACCTGCCTCATCAACCAGCAGCGCGGCTCGTGGTTCTTTCTGGGGGAGTTGCTGGTGTCGCTGGCCATAGAGCCGGGACCTGAGGACACCGAGCCGCCCGACCGCTGCGGCTCCTGCACGCGCTGCATCGACGCTTGCCCCACCGCGGCCTTGGTCCCATCGGACGACGGATACACCCTCGATTCGCGGCTGTGTATCTCCTACTTCACCATCGAACTGCGCGGCGCCGTGCCGAAGGCGCACCGGGCGGGCATGGGAGCGCACGTTTTCGGGTGCGATATCTGCCAGGACGTGTGTCCCTGGAACCGCCGTGCGCCGGCGACTTCGGAAGCGGCCTACGCTCCGCGCTGGTTTGCGCCGCCGCTTGATCGGATGGCCGAGCTTTCGGAAGCCGATTTCCGCAAGCTGTTCGGCGGAACTCCCGTGACGCGCGCCAGGCACAGCGGATTTCTGCGCAATGTGGCCATCGCCATGGGCAACCAGCGGCGTCCGGAATACCGCCCGGCGCTGGAACGGCTGGCGGCCTCGCAAGACCCGCTGGTGGCGGAACATGCGCAATGGGCGCTGGAGCAATTACCATAGAGGTATGAGTACGAGCAGGAACAGTCGGCCACAGATGAACACAGATGAACACCGATAAGACAAAAACAACTTCTTCTGTCTTATCGGTGTTCATCTGTGTTCATCTGTGGCCGATTCTCTTTTTCTTCTACCGCTTAACGCTGGCCGCGGCCTTGCTCGTGCCGGTGCTTTCGGCGCAGGACGACCTGGCCGCGCGCGGGTATGACCATTTCTATAACCTGGAATACCCCGAGGCGATCGCCGATTTCGAACATGCCATCGCGCTCCATCCGGACGATCCGGAATTGCACAATCACCTGGCCCAGGCCCTCGTCTTTCAGGAGATGTACCGCAACGGGGCGCTCGAAAGCGAGCTGGTGTCGGGAACCAACTCCTTCTTCAGGCGGCCCAAACTGAACCCCTCGCCCTCGACCGAGAAGCGCTTCCTGGACGAGGTGTCCAGGTCCATCGCCCTATCGGAGGCCCGCCTGAAAACCAACCCGAACGATACCGGCGCCATGTATGCCGAGGGAATCGCTTACGGCCTGCGCTCGAACTATTACTGGGTGGTGAAAAAGGCCTGGCACGATTCGCTCAAGGACGCCACCGCCGCGCGCAAACTGCACAACCGCGTGAGCGAGCTGGATCCGCGGAATGTGGATGCGCGGCTGGTGCAGGGGCTGCACGATTACATTGTCGGAAGTTTGCCCTGGGGCTACCGCGCGCTGGGTTTCCTGGTGGGGATCCGAGGCGACAAGGAGAAGGGCATCCGCACCGTGCAGGACGTAGCCGCGCACGGCCGCGACAACCGCCTGGATGCCACCATCTTCCTGTGCGCCCTCTACCGCCGCGAGAACCACACGCGCCTGGCCGTGCCGCTGGTGGAGGATCTGATCCAGCGGTTTCCGCGAAACTACATCCTGCGCCTGGAACTCTCACAGATGTACAGCATGGCGGGCGACAAGGCCCATGCCCTGGAAGCCGTGGAGAAGGTGGCGGAATTGAAAACCAGCCACACTCCCGGATACGACCGCGTTCCCTGGGAGAAGATTTACTTCCAGGAAGGCATCATCCAGTTCTGGTACAACGACCTGGACCGCGCGCTGGAGAATATGAAGAAGGTGGCGGCCGCCTCGGCGTCCGATGAAATGGATCTCAACACGGGGGTCTCGGCCTGGCTGCGCATGGGCCAGATCTACGATATGAAGCACCGGCGCACCGAGGCGCTGGCAGCCTACAAAAAAGCCATCTCTTATGCCCCCGACGCCGAGGCGGCTCAGGAGTCCAGAAAGTATCTCTCCCAACCGTACCGGAGAATGTAACGCCTCGCGGACCGCAAGGCAAAGGGGGGCGCCCAATCGTGGGGGGTGCCCTCTGGGCCCAGCCGCTTTTAGCCGCGAGGGGCGGCGTGAGAGGATTGTCGCCAGACTCGTGAGATAGGGAGGCGTGGTACCCCTTGGGGCCCGGCCGCAGCCAAGAGCCGCCTGGCCTGTGACTCCGGGGCGCCACGTTGAATCCGGCCCCCCCCGGTGGCCCCGCTGAAAGGGGACTCGGCCCAGAGCGCACCCCCACGCTTGGCAGCCCCACCCCGAGCCCTGATGGCACCTCTGGCCCCGGCTGGAACCGGAGGGCACCGCAGCATTGCCCGCCCCACAACTCCTTATGTTACTGCTGCGTAGGCGGTTCTCCGATGGTTACTTTGACGGGCTGCTCGATGTACTTGGCGTCCTTGCCGACGGTCAGCACCATCAAAGCCAACCGTCCGTTGGCAACCTTCGCTGGAATCTTGAACTTGATCGTAGTGGCGGTCTGTTCCACGATCTCCACTAGGGTATCGTTCTTGCCGTCGGTCAGGTATAACTTCGCGACGGCGTCCTTCTGCAGGTTCTCGCCGGTTACGACGATGACATCCCCCGCTTTCCCGCTATCCGGGTCTACCGAGGCCATGCGAGGCATCGCCTGTTGTCCATAGCTCGCGAAACTCGCGGCTACCAGGAACGCAGTTACAAAAGACAGTCTCATCTGAAATTCCCGCCTTCGACTTCAATGCTATGTCTATTGAGCGCCAAATACAAGGGGATGGGGAGGGGGGCCGGCGGAAACATTCGAGGGGATTCTGCAAAAAACATCATGGGACGCCGATGGGCGCCGCGAAGGCAGACTGGGGATTATCTCCACACACAGCCACATTAATTTTCCATAACCTATTGTATTTGAACACATTTTGTGGGAAAGTTGGTCAATTTGAAACAGAAGGAACATCCCGCAACGTCTGATAATCAGTCCGTGAGAACCTGCGGTTTCCTGGGTTGGATGCTGGCACTGCCGCTGGTGGCGCAAACCGCACCGGCAACCGCGGTGGAGGCTCGCCTCCTCACGCCGGTTTCCTCTTACAGCTCCAAATCCGGCGCGGCGCTTTCCGCCCTGGTGGCCACCGGCGTGTGCTTCGCCGATGGTTCCACCCTGCCGGAAGGCGTCATGGTGCGGGGAACCGTGGAGCGGGTCCACAAAGTAGGCCTCGGGCTGATCCGCGAAACCGCCGGCATGGCCTTCGACTTCACCGAGCTGCGGCTGCCGGATGGGCGCGTATTTCCGGTGGAGGCGCGCCTGCGCTCCATCGACAATGCTCGTGAGCGCGTGGACTCCCACGGCGCCATTCACGGGATTCGCGCCACCGCCACCCTATCCAATCGCGCCGGCGAACGCCTGGCCTTCCTGATCATGGGCCACCCCGCCGCCATGCTGCCGCTGTTCGCCGTGGAAACCGCCTTCTTTCGTTTTCCCGATCCCGAAATTGCATACGGTCCCGGCGTCGAGCTGCACCTGGACGTGACGTTCCCGGCCGAGTTGGGCGAAGTGGGCGCGTGCCCCGATGCGGAACCCTCCGCGGAGGAAAAGGCTTCCCTCAACGACCTGGTGGCCGCGCTTCCCGCGTGGAGCTATTCCAAGCGGCAGCGCCAGCCGATGGACATGGTGAACCTGGCATTCGTGGGATCGGAAGAGCAGCTTGCCAACGCCTTCCGTGCCGCCGGCTGGACCGGATCGAAGCCCAACTCCGTGGGATCGGGCTTCGGCGCCATGCGCGCCATCGCCGAGCGAAACAACTACGCGGACGCCCCTATGCGCACCCTGCTGCTGGATGGCGCCGAACAGGATCTCGGCCTGCAAAAGTCTCTCAATACTTTTGAAAAGCGCCATCACTTGCGCCTCTGGAAGCGGCCGTCCGAATTCGAGGGCCGCCAGGTGTGGGCATCCGCCGCCACCCGCGACATCGGGGCCACATTTTCCGTGCATCCTTTCGGATTCACCCACCAGATCGAGGACGCGGTAGACCTGGAGCGCGACAAGGTGGTGAGCGACCTGCGCTTCACCGGCTGCATGGATGCCGTGTACTACGTGTCGCGCCCCAATCTGGCGCAGGCTTTCGAGGGCGATTACCGCCGCGGCGTCTCGACCGATGGCCGGGTGGCCGTGGTGGTGCTGAACGAATGCCAATCGCCGCGCCTGGAGTTCGCCGCCGCTCTGCCGGCGGGACCGCAGGAGCCGCTGCTGGTCCGCTCCATCCGCCGCGTGACCCTCACCGCGCGCAATCACTTTTTGCGCGACAACTGGTATTGGCGCAGCGCGGACGGCGCCCGGATGGCCTTCCTGGCATTGCGCAATTGGTCCAGGGAGCGGAAAAACGATCGCCTGGCGCGGGAGCAGCGCGGCGTGATTCTGGCCAAAGCCGCCGTAGCGCCCGTTCCGCCTGTGGCGCCCCTGCCGCCCGTCGCGATTTTGCCGCCTGTGGCGCTTGTGCCGCCTGCAGAGCCTCTGCCGGCCATGCCGCTTGGGCTGCCCATGGCACCGCTGCCCCACCAGTCGCCCGCCGCGCCCGTGTCACTCCTGCCGACCATGGCGCTCGTGGCACCCGTCGCCCCCGTAACGCTCCTACCACTCGCGGCATCTCTGCCGCCCGTCGCCCCTGTCGCGGTGGCGCCGCCCATCGCGCCTACGGTGCCCGTGCCAACCGTCGTTCCCGCGGCGCTTGTGCCGCCCACGGCTCTGCCGCCCGTCGCCTCCGTCGCGGTGGCGCCGCCCATCGCGCCTATGGTGCCCGTGCCGACCGTCGTTCCCGCAGCGCTTGTGCCGCCTACGACACCCCTGCCGCCCGTCGCCTCCGTGGCGGTGGCGCCGCCCATCGCGCCTACGGCGCCCGTGCCGACCGTCGTTCCCGCGGCGCTTGTGCCGCCCACGGCACCTCTGCCGCCCGTCGCGCTTGTGCCGCCTATGGCGCCCGTGCCGCTCGGCCCGCAATAAGCACGCCGGTTTTCGGCATCGGCCCGCCTTCCGCCCTGTTATCCTGACTCTTCAGTGTTCTGGTACTGGTTTTTCGTCGCTCCGGCGCTCCTTCTGGCGTTCCTGTCGCTGCGGGGCGAGCGCAAACGCGCCGCCTACGTCGAGCGCCGCCTCGCAGAAAACCCCGCGAAGCTCCCGCCCGCCAGCGTGATCGTGCCGGTGAAAGGCCCCGACGAGGGCCTGAGCGAAAACCTGGCCGCGCTGGCCGCGCTCGACTACCCCGACTATGAGCTGATCGTCGTCGCCCGTAGCGCCGGCGATATTCCTCCGGTGATCCTGCCGAGCCGCATCAAAATCGTGCTGGCCGAGGGCGCCGATCGCGAAACCGGGGAGAAGGTGCAGAACCTGACCGCGGCCGTGCGAGCAGCACGGAAACGCAGCCGGATCCTGGCCTTTGCCGATTCCGACGGCCGCCCAACGCCGCGGTGGCTGCGCGCGCTGGCCGCTCCGCTGGCAGAGGAAGGCGTGGGCGCCTCCACCGGTTTCCGCTGGTTCACGCCGGTGCCGCCGGGCTTCTGGAGCCTCCTGCGCAGTGTGTGGGATGCGGTGTCCGCCGGCCTCCTGGGCCCCGGCGACAACCCCTTCGCCTGGGGCGGCGCCATGGCCATCCGTAAAGACCTGTTCTTTGAAGCCCGCGTTCCCGAGTATTGGAAAGGCGCCGTCAGCGACGACTGCGCGCTCTCCGCGGCCGTCCACGCCGCCGGCCTGAGAATCGCCTACGCCCCCGGCGCGCTCACGCCATGCTTCGAAAGCTGCACCGCGAGGCGCTTCTTCTCCTGGGCGCGCCGCCAGCTCACCATTATCCGCGTGTACCGGCCGGATCTCTGGCGGCAGGCCTTGGTGGCGCACATCTTCTATTGCGGAGGCATGGCGGCTTCCGCGATCGCGTCGTTCAGGGGCAGCCGGCTGGCCGAGTGGGCCCTCATCGCCCAGCTCTCCCCCGGCATGTTGAAAGGATTCAACCGCGCCATCCTCGCCAAGGCGGCCCTGCCGGAGCACGAAGCCTGGTTCCGCCGCCACTCCTGGGTACATGCCTTGTGGACGCCGCTGGCCACCTGGATGTGGTTGGGCGCGCTGGCTGCCTCGGCTTACGGGAATTCCATCCGCTGGCGCGGGAATCGCTACGATCTGAAGCGGCGGGGCGTAGCGGGCACCCCAGGAGTACCCCGAGGGGGCAGCCCAAAGGGGATCCCGGCGGGCGACCCGAACGAAATCGCAGGGGAACCAAACGAAACTCCGGAGGGCCCCCCTCCGAGCGGTTATAATCTCAAACATAAGGGAGGATTTTTTCGTGGCAAAGGATAGAAGCCCTAAGAAGGAAACCAAGAAGCCGAAGAAGAAGAAGTAACGGGGTTGGAAGTTTCGGCCCCCGGGCTCGGAAGTCATCCGATCCCCAGGAACCCGGCGCGGGCGGGGGCAATCCCGTCCGCGGCCACCAGGAGCAATCTCATGCGCACTCAGTGGGTATCCAAACGAAACGCGGATCCGATTCGCACGCAGTTACACTACGCCCGCCAGGGCGCGATCACCGAGGAAATGCACTACATCGCCCAGCGCGAGCGTCTGGCGCCGGAGCTGGTCCGCTCCGAAGTCGCCCGCGGCAGGATGATCGTCCCAGCGAACATTCATCACACCAACCTGGAACCGATGTGCATCGGGGTTGCCTCGAAATGCAAGATCAATTCCAATATTGGAAATTCCGCGGTCACATCCCACATCGACGAGGAGCTGGAAAAGCTCCGCTATTCGGTGAAATTCGGCGCCGACACAGTGATGGACCTTTCCACCGGCGGCGACATTCCCGCCATTCGCAAAGCCATTATCGCGGCGTCGCCGGTGCCCATCGGCACGGTGCCCATCTACGAAGCCCTGTCGCGCGTCCGCCGGGTGGAGGATCTGAGCGCCAGGGTGATGCTGGACGTGATCGAAGAACAGGCCGAGCAGGGCGTGGACTACATGACCATCCATGCGGGCGTGCTGGTGCAGTACATTCCGCTCACCACGCGGCGGGTCACCGGCATCGTCAGCCGGGGCGGCTCCATCCTGGCCGAGTGGATGGTCAAAAACCACAAGCAGAACATGCTGTACGAGTGCTTCGAGGATATCTGCAAGATCTTCCAGAAGCACGACGTCAGCTTTTCATTGGGAGATGGCCTGCGCCCCGGGAGCGTGGCCGACGCCAGCGACGAGGCGCAGTTCGCCGAGCTCAAGACCCTGGGCGAGCTGACCAAGAAGGCCTGGGAGTATGACGTGCAGGTGATGATCGAAGGCCCCGGCCACATCCCCATGGACCAGATCGAACTGCAGGTCCGCAAGGAAGAAGAGATGTGCTACGAAGCGCCCTTCTACACCCTGGGACCTCTGGTCACGGATATCGCGCCCGGCTACGACCACATCACGTCGGCCATCGGCGCGGCCATGATCGGCTGGTACGGCGCCTCCATGCTGTGTTACGTGACGCCCAAGGAGCACCTGGGCCTGCCCAACCGCGAGGATGTGAAGGCCGGCATCATCGCTTATAAGATTGCCGCCCACGCCGCCGACATCGCGCGCCACCGCCCCGGGGCCCGCGACCGCGACGACGATCTCTCGCGGGCCCGCTACCGTTTCGACTGGAACCGCCAGTTCGACCTCTCGCTGGACCCCGAAACCGCGCGCTCCATGCACGACGAAACGTTGCCAGATGACGGTTTCAAGGACGCGCACTTCTGCTCGATGTGCGGTCCCAAGTTCTGCTCGATGAACATTTCCGCCAAAGTGGAAGCTTTCACACCGGAAGAGGCCGCCGCGGTGGCCAATGGAGGGGTGGCGGAGCCGCTGGTGCGGATCGAGTAAGGCGGGATTTGTTAGGCTGTGGGTAGCACCGCTCTCACCGCGGAGACACGGAGAACGCAGAGGAAGCGCAGAGAAAGACAAGAGGATGCTTCTCCGCGCTTCCTCCCTTCTCTCCGTGTCTCCGCGGTGAGAGCAGTGGTGCCGTTGGAGGTGAGAAATGAAGTGGCTTTCCCTTCGTGCGCCCGCGTTGGCGGCCGCTTTTCTCGCTGTGGTTCCGGTTCTGGCGCAGAATGCCACGCAAGGCCGGATGTCAGCCGCCAGTTCCAACCAGCCCGCCGGCGAAGACCGCCTGGCGCGTGAGGTCCGCCACGAATTGGTGATGCTGCCGTATTACGGCGTGTTCGACAATCTGGAATTCCGCGTCCAAGGCCATACCGTGACGCTGATGGGCCAGGTAACCAAGCCTACCCTGAAGAGCGACGCCGGCAACGCGGTGAAAAAGATCGAGGGAGTGGAAAGGGTGGACAACCAGATCGAGGTGCTGCCCCTCTTGCCCATGGACGACCGCATTCGCATGGCTGAGTACCGGACCATTTACGGCGATTCGGCGCTCAACCGCTACGCCCTGCAGGCCGTGCCGCCTATCCACATCATCGTGGCAAACGGCAAAGTCACTCTGGAAGGGGTGGTGGCCACGCAGAGCGACAAGGACCTGGCCGCCCTGCGAGCCAACACCGTCAGCGGGGTGTTTTCGGTGGTCAATAATCTGCGCGTGGAAGGCAAGTGAGGGCTGGGGAGCGCACGCGAGGCCCCCTCGTCGGCGTCAAAACAGGCTGCCGCATCGCTCTCGCGGGCTCAAAGTGCATTCCTCACAGCAGAACCGGTGTCTCGGACCGGCAGCGTTTCTCTGCACGGCCGCCGGAGAAGGGCACGGAAAGCGTCCGCCAGCATTCGCATCTGCACGGATTGCTGCCCCGGCTGGGATTTTTCGTGGGGAACGAATCCCGGCTCCCCTTTGATTACAGCCAGGCGTTGGCTCTAATTGCGCCCCGGCCGGTGAGGCTGGTCGCTTCGCTCCTGGACGGTTACGCACCGGTAGAGGATGTGCGGCGCGAAGTGGACGCCTGCAGACTGATCTATCGCCTGTTGGGCGCGGAGTCCGCGCTCGAATTGGATACGCCATTGGACTTCAACCGCTTCCCGAGGCAGCGGCAGGAACAGGTCTTCGATTGGATCACTCGAATCGGGTGAACACGAGCCGCGGCGTTTGCCGGGGCGTTAACAGCATTGCGTTCTTGGTTATGGCTGCGTGCGTCGAAGACCCGAAAGCTGGCGATACCGGCAATTGGCTTGATGCCAGCGGACATTGCAAGCTGGGAGGCATAGGTGGGCGCCGGCCTAGGGATCAGTACCCTGAAACCAACCAGCGTCAACCCAAGCTGGCCGCGCCGCACATCCGAAACCTTGAAGCAAACGAGATCCCGCAGAATACTCAGCGAAAGGTAGACCACAGGATCAGCGTACAGGCGAAAAGCACGGCGGCCCAGATCCGATAGTCCGTCCCTCCCAGACTCTGCTCCGCAGCGGAAGCGAACACGTTGCTCTCTACTCTATACTCAGGCGGTGGCGCAGTAAGAAGGCTGACCACAACCATCGTGATCGCTGCGAAGAACCACACCAGGATCGAACGGTGAAGGAACGAGGCCAGGTAGGGGTGCGTCACTAGCGCCCAACCTAGGGTTTCGTCGAGGAACAGAAACAAACCGAGGCCGAAGCCTGCCGCGCCTCCAACAATGGCCCCGGCAGTGTTCCCGCGCTTCCAGAGCAAGCCGACGAAGATCACAGCACCCAAAGGTACGCCCAAATACGCCGAGAGCACCTGCAGGTAATGCCAGATGGTAACTGAGAGTCCCACTAAAGGAGCCGCGAGCACGCCAAGCACGGCCATCAGCATGGTAATCCTGCGCCCGATGACGACCTGACTCCGATCGGAGAGTCCGGGTTTCCAATGCAGGAAAAAGTCGCGGACCACGAGCGTGGCGCTGGCGTTGTAGCAGGCGCTCATCGAGGACATGAGGATGGCGATGAGCCCGGCCAGCACCAGCCCGCGAAGCCCGACGGGAAGCAAATCACTGACAAGGCGCGGATAGGCCATGTCGGCTTTCGGGAGATTCGGATAGAGGGCATGGGCGATGACGCCCGGCAGGACCAGGATGAACGGGATGAGCAGTTTGAGGAAGCCCGCGAAGATGGCGCCCTTCTGGCCCTGGTCCACGGAGCGCGCACCCAGGACGCGCTGCACGTTGGTCTGGTCCATGCACCAATAGAACATTCCGCCAAACAGGTTCCCTATCAGGAAGCCGGTGATGGGAAGCTCGGAATCCAGAGGCTTCACCATATGGAGGAGACCGGGATCAACGCGTGCGGTCAGGCCAGTCCATCCGCCAACGGTCACAAGCCCGACGACCGTAAGAACGATGCCGCTGACGATGAGCCACGTCCCCTGCACCATGTCTGCGTAGACCACAGCGCGCAGGCCGCCCTTCATCGTATAGAAGGCAGTGAAAATGGAGAGGCCGATCATCACCGCCATCTGGTTCCAACCAAAGAGGAGAACCAGGAGCAGCGAGCCTGCCCAAAGATCGATGGCGTTCTTGGTGAGCACGTTCATCACCAGCAAATTGCCGGAAAGGAAGGCGCGCAGGCCCCAGCCGAAGCGGCGCTCGAGGAATTCAGGGATGGTGTAGATCCGGCTGCGCAGATAGAGAGGGATGAACAGAGAGGCCAGAATGATCAGGCACCAGGCGGCCATCCATTCAAACCCGCCGGTGACCATGCCGACGCGGTATCCGTCGCCCGCCAGGCCGACCACGTGCTCGGCTGAGATGTTGGAGGCCAGCAGCGACATGCCGATAAAGGGCCACCGCAGGTCACGCCCGGCCAAGAAGTACTCTGCATCCGTTTGCTTCTTGCCCGCCGCACGCAGGACCGCACCAACAACGAGCGCCAGACTGATGACGATGATAACCGAATCGAGGATGCCCAGCACGAGCGATGCGCCCCCTTCCGATAACGAGTTGGTAGTCTCTCCAATTCGCTAGTATAGTTGCTTGAGAGTACCGAATATAGTTCTTCAGCCCGTTTTTAGCGCGCGGCCTGCGATCCGATCTTCTCTCCGCCGACGAGCAGACCCACGCCGCTCGCTGGCGCCGGTTCGCCTGTGATACCGCGCCTGTGGAAATTCCCCCAAACTTTTCGGCAGAAACTGCAAGTTTCCACTTGACGGATTAACTCAGAAGTCCGCGGTCACGGGTCTGAAGGCGCATCGGAGCCGCGACTGAGGGCACCCAGTCTACAGGTTGCCATGCAGGCCGGGCCAACGGGCCGCCTGGCACTACGCCGGAGCGGGTCCCGTCGAGTCGCGCAGCACGAATTCGGGGTCGATCACCACTTCCGGACTGGGCACTTCCGGCTTGCCGCTCTTGGCCAACAGGTAATCGCAAACGATGCGGCCGATCCGGTCGCGCGGGATATGCACGGTGGTCAACGCGGGATAGGAGAACTCGGACAACTTGACGTTATCGAAGCCTGTTACCGAAATATCCTGAGGGACCCGCAATCCGCGTTCGCGCAGCTCGCGGAGCGCTCCCACGGCCATGACGTCGTTCACGCAAAGGAGGGCGGTGGGGGAGAAGCCGCCATCCAGCAGGGCGCGGGCGGCCAGGCGGCCGCCGTCCAAGGTGTCGGCGTCGGCGGCCGTGCGCACCTCCAGCGAGGGGATCCGCGCGACCGCGTCCATCACCGATTTCATGCGCTCGTTGATCGGTCCCAGCACCGCGTGGTGGCCTATAAATCCCAGCCTGCGATGGCCCAGGCTGTGGAGGTAGTCGATCACCTTCTCCATGCCGCGCCGGTAGTTGACCCGGATGTTGGCTATGTTGTGGCGCGGAGTGCCCACATCGTAGAAAACCACCGGGATGTCGGTTGCGCCCAGCTCGTCGATCAGCGCCGGGTCCATTTCGGAGACGATCGCGGCCAACCCGGCCACGCGCCTGCCGATCATCAGCCGCACGCTGGCAGCCAGTTGCTCGGAGCGGTAGTCGGTGTTCGACACCACCATTTCGAAGCCCGCGGCGTGCGCGCATTGCTCGATGGTCTTGCAGATGTCGAAGAAAAACGGGTTCTCCATGTTGGAAACGATCACGCCGAGGGTGCGGCTCTTTCCCCCGGCGAGACTGCGGGCGTGGAGATTAGGGTGGTATTTCAGTTCCTCGATGGCCTTGACCACGCGCGCCCGCGTGGCGCTCTTCACCACGCTGACGTTATTCAGCACCCGAGACACGGTGGCCGTGGATACTCTGGCGCGCCGTGCTACTTCTTCCAGGTTCATGGATGCATTTTCATTGTACCCGTTTGTCGGAGGGGTCCACGCTGGCACCGCTTACAGCGGTCTCTCCGCATCCCGCCCGGCTCTTCTTCCACCCGCTGCCTGCGTTCCGCGGGCCTCCCGGCGGTGGCGCGCCTCGCGTGTGGCTTTCTCCGGACGCTTGGAGCCGAGCCTCCCGGCATCGTTCCGGTGAGCGCTTACAGCACCCATTGAACTGGTGCCCCTGTCCGGTAGCGTGACGGGCCGTGAGGACCGGCACGCCGGGCCTGCCCACTCCGCGATATTCTAAGAAGTCTCTCAAGGAATCAAGGAGCGATCCATGGAAACCCAAAACTACGCCAATCACAGACGCTTCGTGCCGCTGTACCACGTCGTGCTCTTCTTCATGCTCGTGCTGACCTTGATCGGCGCGGGGGTCAACCTTTACGAGTCCTGGGGCGACCATCAGCGCCTCTACAGCGCCTCGTTGATCGTGGTGCTCACCGTGGCCATGCTGATCCTGTTTTTCCTCTGCCGGATTTTCGCGCTCAAGGCGCAGGACCGCGCCATCCGCGCCGAGGAAAACCTGCGCCACTTCGCGCTTACCGGCAAACTGCTCGATTCCCGCCTGGGGGTGCTGCAGATCGTGGCGCTGCGCTTCGCCTCCGACGCCGAATTTCCCCAACTGGCCCGCGAGGCCGCCGACAAGAACCTTGCCCCCGATGACATCAAGAAGGCCGTCAAATCCTGGCGCGCCGACTTCTATCGGGTGTAGGAGGAGCGGCGGTTACGGAATGGCACCGCACCGCTCCCTCACGGTCGCGGCTCTGACGCACTCTAAGGGCAGGGCCTGGGAGGGGCACCCCGAGAGCGGTGGGGCTGCGATTGATTACCGCGCGATGAATCCCGTGCGCAGCGGACTGCCATCATCCAACAGCAGGTACTCCGCCGCTCCCACGCCGGCGTTGGCGGCTTTCACGGTGCGCAACGCGTCGTTGCCGGCGACGACCAGCACCATGTGGGTGGGATCCAGCGGATTCTTGGCCGCCAACACCAGCGCCTCGCGTTCCGAGGCGTGCGCCGCCCCATCGATCTTGAAGCTGGCGCCCTGGAAGCTGAGGCCCAGCCGCTCGGCCCAGGCCTCCAGCGCTGAATTGGCTTCCGGACGGCCTACAAACACCACGTCGCGATGTTGCAGCAAGTCGCCGGAGACCTCGAAATCCTTGTAAATCGGCGCACGGCTCTCGTATTGGTCCAGAAAGCGGCTCTGCATCTGTTCGGCGGCATAGCGGTTGGCGCCGGCTTCGCGCACGGTGCCGTAAACGATCGCGGCGGTGGCCAGGCGGCGCAAGATGTCGGACGCCAGATAAGCCGGGCCCTCGCCCGGTTCGATGAATTCGAAAGTGGCGCCGGCCTTGTCCAGGAAGGACTGCGCAGTCACCTCCTTGCCGGCATTGGCGGCGAAGTAATCGGTCATGAGTTTCAGAAACGCGTCGTCACCCATCTTGCGGCGCAGCCCGTCCAGAAACAGAACCCCCTTGGTCTCCTCCATGCGGTGCCGGTTGATTTCGTTATCCGGGCTCAGCTTCAGCCCGCGATACATGGCGCGCCGGGCGGCCAACGCCTTCTCCAGGTCGTCCGACTGCAAGGTCTGGTAGTAAGCCGCGGAACCGGCCACGAACCATGTATCGGCGTCCGAAGCCGGCAGCACCCATCCCTTCCACAGACGGTCCTGGTTGGCACCCCCTCTGCCGCCGCGGCCCCCGGCCCTGCCCCCAGCCCTGCCGCCAGCCCCGCCCTCAGGCCTGGCCTCCGCTGTGGTCTCCGGTTTGGCGGGCGCCTTCAACCGCGCCTGCTCGTTTTCCCCAACCGACGCACGCAGCGATTCCGAAGGCTCGCCGCTGAACAAATAGTAGCCCGAAGGATACAGCCCGTCATTCTTGGCGTACCCGTTCCTGCCCCGCCCCTGGCCGGGGACCCACTCGCGCTGGTTGGGCCTGCCAATCTCCGCCCAGACCATCAGGCGCGACGCCATATCCGCGGTGGCCACCTTGGCGTCCATGGTGCTGGCGGCGACCAGCGGCGCGGTGCGGAAGGCCAGGAAGGCGAACTGGTCGTCGATCTGGCCGCGGTGCCGCGTGTAGAGGTCCTGCCATGCCAGGTCGCGCGGCATCGGCACGTAGGGCACATACTCGGGCGCCGAATGCGGGTCGGGCAGCAGTTCCAGCCGGATGGCCAGGTCCTTGGCGTTGTTATCGCCCCAATAGAAGCCCGGCGTGCCGCCGAACCATTGGTTCTTCGAGCTGCGCCACAGCTTGGTGTGGTTGGTGCCCAGCTCGTACATGGCGATCTCGTTGTTCTTGGCGTCGCCGATCAGCCACTCGTTGGTGTAGAGGCCGTTGTTGCGGGTGCCCAGCTTCTCCACCACCTCGTCGATATTGCCGCCGTACTGGATCGCCTCCCTCGCGCGGAAGGCCACCGGCGTGCCCTGCGCGTTGAAGGGCGTCTGGCGGATGGTGGTTTCCGTCAGCACCACGCCCGCGTCGTTCTGATACCAGTCCGTGCCGCTCTCGATGCCGCCCGCGTAGCTCTGCATGATCAGCCGGTGGCCCGAGGCCGGCTGGATGTCCAGCATCACGTTGGTCCCCTCGGCCAACGTGAGCGGCCACCAGGTGACGTGGCCGATCACCATCTTGCCATCGCGCGTGGCCGGCCCGGTGGCGGCGAAGGCGCTGCAATGGTCCATCACCGAGTCGCGCCTGGCCTGGCTGGAGGTGGGGGCATAGGCCGGCTTATCGAAGCTCAGGCCCTCCAGGCCGGTGGGCGTAACCGTCATCGCCGAGCGCAACTCGCCCATCTCCACGGTCACATTGGCCACCACGATATCCAGCAGGTCGACGCGCCGGTTCTGCCACTTGGCTCCGGCATCCGCCGCCCCATCCGCGATACCGCGCATCTCCTCCAGGATCTCGCGGTCGAAACCGCGCAGGAACAGGGCGTTGGCGCTGGTGCGGTACTCGCTCCAATTCTCCGGCGATCCGCCCAGGTCGGCCGCGCAGCGCGCCAGATATTCGGGAATCTCGCGGGCCATCAAATGGCCGTGCTGGTAGCCGCGCTCGTAAGGCTTGCCCTCGATGTGCAGATAGATCCAGCCCGCCGCGGGATAGCGGTAAGCCGGGCCGAAGGTTTGCACAGCGTCGCGCGTGGGCCACTCGTCTTTGGACGACACCTCGTCCAGGCTGACGCCTTCCACCCAAGCCTTGCCGCCGAGGAACGTTCCGCCGTCTGCCACCGTGAACAGGACTTGATCTTGCGCGCGGCTGGCCACGAAGCGCAGCGAGAGGCGCGTCCAGGGCTGGGTGCCTCCGAGCGCCGCAGAGCGCACGTCGAAGGGCATCGACGCCATGGTGAGCGCGGCCCCGCTGGCAATCGGCGAGCGATCCAGGTCGCGCACCGTGAGATCCTCTGTCCGCACCCATCCGCTCACCTCGTAGCGCTTGCCGATGGTGAGCGAAACCGGAGCGAAGCGGATCGAGATGTCCGGCTGGTTCTTTACCCCGTCGACACGCAGCGACTTATTATTGTTGTGCGTGACCGCCGAATCCGGCCAGGCGGCGCCGCGGACAACGGTCCAACCCTGGTTCGGCTTGTCGAAAGACGTTTGGAACAGAGGCGTAGCGGCATGCGCGGCAACCGCCGCGGCCAAACAGAATACCAGACGGTGCATGAGGATCTCCTGTGGAATAAGGATAGCGGATTTTGCGGTGGGGCAGGCGAATCGCCCAATGCCGCTCGTTTTTTTGGCTGTCGGAAGAGGGGAGCATTCCTGGGCATCCCTCTTTACGTCTGCTGCGAGGCAGTTTTGCGCTTGGGGAATTTGGTTATGTGATCTACCCGCGCCGTATGCTGGAAGAGCTCGCGTGGACCCAGCAACTCCCGGCCCTTGCCCATTTGCTCGGTCGTGACGACGTTCCCCGTAAGGAGCACCATCTGCCGCGCCCCCTGACTCCGGAGCAGGATCAACTGATCCAGCGAGAGTTACTGAGCCGCAATGACCTGCTCAGTAATGCTCTATTACTTCTCCGCCACACCGGCATGCGTATCGGCGAGTGTGTCGATCTCTCCATGGATTGTTTGCGTCAGTTTGCGTCCTCTCGGACCCAATCAGTGGGCCATCCACGTGCCGTTGGGCAAGCTCAAAACCAATCTGGCCGCGCCAGCCAGTCCATGGCCGGTTCGCCGATGGGCGCGCCGGGGGGCGCCGCGGGAGCCGGCATGACGCGCATGGGATCGGCGGGCCGGTCGAGAAAGCGTCGGATATCGGAGGCCAGCAAGGTGCGCTGCGCCTGTTCGGATTCGCCGCCGGCGGCGTCGGCCTTGAGGCGCGCGGCCAGCTTGCCCAGCTTCCACGCAGCGATGGCTCGCACCTGTCCGTTGGGCGCGCCGGTGGCCAGCCACATGACGCGATCGACGAAGACGCGCTCCTCCGCGCGGCGCACCTCGGCCTCATAGGGGGTCGCGGTGGGGGCGTCGAACACGGCCTTGGTCAGCCGGTCGATCACCTCGTCCAGGCCCGGCAGCGCGAGATCCACGGCGTGCTGCGCCACCATCCGTGCGGCGCGGTCCAATTGCAGCACAAAGCCGATGGTGACATCCGACGCTACGGTGGCGGGGCTCAGCGGATCGAAGCCGTCGCCGGTGGTGCGCGGGAACAGCTCGCGGTGGCGGCCGTAGCCGGGCGGCCGCGGCGGAATGGCGTCCAGCACCTGTTTGGGAACGGTCAGCTCCGAGGGTTTCAGAGTGGCGGCCAGCGCCTCCAGGGCCTTGCGCTGGTTGGCGGCGCTCTCCCATTTCACGGCCGTGCGGCCGTCGCCGCGCATCCCGTAAATGAAATCCATGCCGCCCAGCGAGGCGGAGGCCGATTCCACCGAATAGCGGTGGTACATGAAGATGGGGACCAGCGGCTCTTCAATGGTGGCCATGGGCGCGCCGTTGCGGATGGAATGCTCGCCCAGGCGGTTGAGCGCGGCGCGGCGGATCTTCATGATGCGGTTCAGCTCGTCGGCCTGGTTGACGCCGTTGGACCACTGGTCGACGCGCGGGTGCACGCCCAGGTCCTGGTTCGTCATGTAGCGCAGATCCTTGGCCCAGGCGTCGTCCAGGATCTTCGTCAGCGCCGCCTTCTCATCGCCCATGGGAAGCTCGCGGTAGCCGTAGTTGATGGTCACTTTGTCCCACTCGCCGATGCGCGCCGGATAGGCGTCGGAGAGATCCACCGTGCCATCGGCGCTCAGCTTTTCCTGCGGGTGCGGATAGTCCATCACGGAGATCCAGCCCTGGGTGCTGTCGTAGTAGTTGTGGCCCAGCCCGAGCGTGTGGCCCACCTCGTGCGCGGCAAGCTGGCGGATGCGCGCCAGCGCGGTCTGGTAGAGCAACTCGGGCTTCTCGTTGCCCACGGTGTAGGGCGAGAGCAGGCCTTCGAAGATCAGGTAATCCTGACGGTCGCGCAGGGAGCCGAGCGTCACGGTAGCCTTGATGATCTCGCCGGTGCGCGGATCGGAAACCGTGCCGCCGGTCGACCATCCGCGAGTGGATCGGTGTACCCAATTGATCATGTTGTAGCGGATGTCCATGGGGTCGGCGCCGTCTGGCAGCACGTCCACCTTGAAGGCATCGTGGAAACCGGCGGCTTCAAACGCCTGGTTCCACCAGCGGGCGCCGGTCAGCAGGGCCTGCTTGACGTCATCCGGCGCGCCGGGATCCACCCAATACTGGATGGGCTTCACGGCTTCACTGACGGCCGCGTTGGGATCCTTCTTCTGCAGGCGGTGGCGCCGGATGTAGTGCTTCACCATGGGTTCGCCGATGGGGACACTGTAATCGACGAAGCTCAGGCCGCTGTAGCCGGCCCGCGGATCCTCCTCGCGCGGCTGGAAATTGCCATCGGGAAGCTCGACCAGCGAGTAGTGCTCGCGCAGCGTGACGGCCTCGGCGGTAGGCGTGACACTGGCCACCGTGCCCGCGAACAGGCCGCCACCGAATCCACCACCGCCGCCGCGTCCGCCGCGCCCTGCCGCTGCGCCCGCGGCCCCTGCGGCTGCCGGCATCGCAACCACGATGGGCGGCGGTCCCTGGGCCGGCCCGCCCGCTCCGCCGCGTCCGCCGGCGGCCTCATTGGTGAAGGTGAGGGTGACTTCGATCTCGGTGTTCTTGGGGAAGGCCTTGGTGCGCGGCAGGTAGACCGCGCAGCGGGTGCGGTCCACACGGTAGACGGCGGTTCCGGTTCCGAGCGCGTTGCCCGCGCCGTGGCCATCGCGGAGGAAGAAATCCGTGGCATCCACCAGCACGTGGCCGTTGCTTTCCGCCCCCACCGTGAAGCCCCACAGGACCGACTTGGCGAAGGAGTCCTCCACCGAGCGGCGCTCCGCGGGATTCGAGCTGGAGGAGCGGAAGGATTCGTTGCCCTGCACCAGCAGCACACGCGGCCCGATGCGCTCGAAGGAGACCACTTTGCCGCCGCCCTCCTGGCCGCGATCGAGGCCAATGTCGTTTGAACCCAGGCCCGCCGCAAGTCCGGTGGTATACAGGAAATCGGTGTCGAAACGCGCGATCTCCAGCCACAGTGTGCCGGCGCGATCGTCCCAATAAAGCGGGAAATAGCCGTCCAGCTTTTGCATTCCGGCAGTGCGCTCTTCGACGGTGGAAACGGCTCCGCCGGGCCCATTGGGCACCCCGGCAGCCCCTCTGCCGCCGCGCCCGCCCGCGGGTGGCTGCGCATGGAGAGCGGCGGAGAAAAACATGGTGGTGGCGAAACAGATGGCAGATCGAAGCATCCTGAGAAATCCTCAGGGTCCATTGTAGCGGGAGTGTAGCGGTTCCTATAGTCCGAAAAATTGCTGACGGATCGCCTTGCGGAAGGCTTCATCCCCCATTTGCAGACGCATTGCATAGGTCGCTTTTGCGTCCGCTCCGGCGATATAGCGGAGCTGGTCTTTTCCGTCGGTTGCGGCTTCGTACACGATCTCGGCAATCTGCCCAGGGGTCGAGTACGTCTCCATCTGCTTCTGGTCAGTGATGGCAGCCATGACTTTACCTACCAACGCGTCATACGCCGGATGCCGGCTTGTATCGAAAGAACGGGTAAAGAAGTCCGTTTTCATGCCTCCGGGCGATATGGTCTTCATGCCAAATTCCAAATTGATTCAGTTCGAACGCCATGCTTTCGCTCCAGCCTTCGAGCGCCCATTTCGTCAAGTGGTAGATTGAGTTGAAAGGGACCGTCATCAATCCGCCGATAGAGGTCGTATTGATGAACAGCCCGGCTCTCTTCTCTCTGAAATGCGGCACGAAGGCCTTTGTGGTTCGGATCGCCCCCATCATGTTGGTGTTGACCATGCGCATGATCTGATCGTCCGTCAGGGCTTCCAGCGGACCCGCCATGCCGTAGCCAGCATTGTTGAAGACCACATCGACGCCGCCGCTGGCGATAACCTTTTCGGCGACGCTCATGATCCGCTGCGGGTCGGTGATATCCAGCGCCATCAGCTCCACGCCGGGGATCTTGTTGATCTCCGCTTCCTTCTTCGGGTTGCGCATCGTGGCGATGATGGCCCATCCCTTCGAAGCAAATAACTTGGCCGCAGCTCGACCGAGCCCCGACGAACTGCCGGTAATGAAGATTGTCTTTTGATGTTGAGTGCTCATAGCGTCATACCTCCGTCAACGGGTAAAACAGCGCCTGTCACGTAGGATGCGGCACCTGAACATAGCCAGGTTGCCGCGGCTGCGACCTCTTCTGATTTGGCAATCCGGTTCATTGGTGTTTGCCTCTCATAGTCTTCTCGTGAGTTGGGCGTGCTGTGGATGACATCCATGAACAACGGTGTTTCAATCGAACCTGGCGCAATGGCATTCACCCGTATGCTCTTTGAAGCAAACTCCCTGGCAGCCACTTTTGTGATCCCCACTATTCCCCATTTGCTGGCTGAGTAAGGACAGTAACCCTCGAAGGCCTTCAGCGCGGCGACCGAGGCCATGTTGACAATCGCGCCGCCGCCGGTTTTCAGCATGGCCGGTATCTGGTATTTCATGCCCAGCCAGGTTCCAGTCAGATTGATATTGATGACCCGCTGCCAGTCCTCAAACGTACATTCGGCGGTGTTCCCGACCCACGGGGAAATCCCGGCGTTGTTCACAGCAAAGTCGAGGCGCCCAAATTCCTTCTCGGCGAGCGAGACGGCCTCCCTGGCGACGTGTTCATCGGAAACATCGCCGACGACCATCACCGCTTTTCCGCCAAGCTGCTCTATGGCGGCCAGCGTCTCTGCCAGCGGCCCCTCGCTCCGGCTGTTCAAAACGACTCTGGCTCCTAGCTTTGCAAATCCAATGGCACATGCCTGGCCGATGCCCTTTCCCGCACCCGTTACGATCGCGACACGATCAGAGAATTGTAAAGTGTCCATGTTAAATGTACCCGTCCGCTTCCTAAGGGGAGTTCCAACCTAACGTATCGCGGTCAGAGCGACGGTTATTGTAAAAACTTGCTCAATCGGCGGGCCTATCGGCGAAGGGAATACTGCGCCGGAGTCGTTCCGATGACTTTCCGAAATGCGCGGGTGAAGTGGGCTTGGTCATAAAAGCCGGATTCGATCGCAACTTGCGACAACGGAAGTCGCCCTGCCTTGAGGAACGCGATCGATTTCTGAATGCGTTGCCGAAGTACAAATTGATGAGGTGTCAGGCCGACTGTTTCCCGAAACTGGCGGGCGAAATGAAACGGACTCACGTTCGCCTGTTCGGCGAGAGCGAGCAGAGAAACGTCCTCGTCCAACCGGGCCATGATGAAATCAACCACGCTGCGAAGTTGAAAAGGGTTCAGCTTGCCTCGCGGTAACGGGATCTTTGGCCTCGCAACCGCATAGGTGGCAAGCAGATGTAGTGCCAAGCCAATCGTCAAGGTCTCGACATAGAGCGGACCGTTTGGCGAATCGCCCGCGAGTTCGGAACGAAATGCCCCGGCGTACCGGGCAATGGTCGTATCGTGAGCCGAGCGCTGCGTCGCAAATTCAACGTTCTTCGCTGGCAGCCCGTCCTTCACAACATCTGCCACAAATTGGGGGTCAAGCACGAGCGAAACTTCATCGAAGGCTTGCGACCAGCGGGGCGTGTTGAAATCGCCCTGCGTCAACAAGTGGAATTCGCCGGGGTTCAAGGTGCCTTCCCGCCGCCTGTTGCCATCCTTCCAGCCGAAGGAAATCGGCCGCTTTCCTGTGCTGACAGTAAGGCCGTGCCCAACGACGTAATGCTCGGGCAGTTCCTGCGGCTCAAGGCTATGCCACTCGACGATGATTCCGCGCCAGCCCAAAGCGAAACTGCTCAATAAAAGTGACCCAGCAGGCGCGGCCGGAAACGACCTTCCGTTCGCGTCGACAAGTTTAATTTCGCCAGCGAGTGGGGAGCGATTCTTCATACGTTAGGCGATGAGCATATTATCCCCGATTTGTCGATCCCGTCTCCGGGTCGTCAAGCAGTATTAACACTTGCCGCGGGATCGGTCCAGATGGAGGAGAACGTCAACGGGAACGAGCCGCCGGGCGGGTCCGTTGCTGACCCGTGTTGCAACCCGCACCGAGTTGCCAGGTAAAGGAAACGGTTGACAGACGCCTGCGCTGAATCCGACGTTTTCTGTCAACCGTTTGCTATCTCGCACGCCTGCCGTTGCCGGACCACGTCAGAATTCGATGCGTACGTTCATCTGAAGCTGGCGCGCCCCATTGGCCTGCGAAGTCACCGCGCCGAAGTTCGTGGAGGTCACGCTTATCGTGGGACTCCCGAATTGAACGTGATTCAACAGGTTCAGGGCATCCAGTCCGAGATTGAAGTTCAACCGCTCGTGGAGCCTGAACCGGCGATAGAGCTTCAGGTCCCACTGCCGGATGGGGTCCACTCGCAGGGCGTTGACGTGGAGAACAAAAGGATCGGTCCTCTCCGCGGTCTTCCTCCGCGCGTCAAAACCCCTCCATATCCATTTGACTTGCTCTCGGCCCCTCCGCTATTCTGGGTCTGTCACGGTAGAGGTGCGGTGGTCATCAGTAGCTGGGCCGGCTTTCCGGTTGCGCTTCGGAGGCTCGGGCGAAAGGGACCGTTTGAAGTTCCGCCGAAACCGGCGCGGGAGGCTCAATTCCGTCCGGTTGGGGATTCAGGTCAAGACCTGGTCACTGTCACTCGTCACTCCGGCGGGTGGAGCGCTATCGGGAATGAAAACACGCTGCACCACGCGTACTTTCACTTCTCCCTGGCATTCCTCCCCGTTTGGTAACTTGTGTAATTTTTATGAACGTCTTTGAACTCACGCGCGAGCTGATCGATATCGAATCGATCACCGGCAACGAGGAGGCGGTCGGCAACTTCCTCCACGCCTCTCTCGAGCCGCTGGCCGCGCGCCACGGCGGCACGGTCGAGCGCATGGCCGTGGAGCCGCGCCGTTTCAACGTCTTCGCGCACTTCGGCGAGCGCCTCCACGTCACCCTTTCCACTCACATGGATACCGTGCCGCCATTCATCCCCTCGCGCGAGGACGACACTCACATCTGGGGCCGCGGCGCATGCGACACCAAAGGCACCATCGCCGCCATGATCCGGGCGGTGGAGGAGCTGCTGGAGGCCGGCCGGCGCGATTTCGGCCTGCTCTTCGTGGTGGGCGAAGAACGCAACAGCGCCGGCGCGTATGCCGCGGCCCGTTCGCCGCGCGGCTCACGTTACATCGTCAACGGCGAACCCACCGGAAACAAGTTGGCTCTCGGCTCCAAAGGTACTTTGCGATATGAAGTAGCCGCCAGCGGTAAGATGGCCCATTCGGCTTATCCCGAGCTGGGCGATTCCGCGATCGACAAACTGATCGCCGCGCTCACCGCCATACGCGGCCTCCCGCTGCCCACCGACCCTCTGCTGGGTCCGAGCACGCTCAACATCGGAACGCTCGCCGGCGGGCGCGCGCCCAACGTCATCGCCGACGAAGCTCACGCCGATATCATGATCCGCCTGGTAGGCGATTCCACCGCCACGAAACAGGCATTGGAACGGGCCGTCGCAGGGCGCGCCGAGCTGCGCGAAGTCCTCGAAATCCCCGCCGTGCGGCTGGGCGCCATCGAAGGCATGGAAACCACCGTGGTGGCCTTCACCACCGATATCCCGGCGTTCGGCGGCCAGTGGGGCGAGCCGTTTCTGATCGGTCCGGGATCCATTCATGTGGCCCACACGCTCGAAGAGCGCGTGCCCAAAGCGCAGTTGATCGAGTCAGTCGGCATTTATAAGAAGATGGTAAGTCAATTATGCAAACGCGAATCGAAGTAGGCATCCTCGGCGCCACCGGCATGGTGGGGCAGCATTTCATCAGGTTTCTGCAGGGCCACCCCTGGTTCGACCTGAAGTGGCTGGGCGCGAGCGACCGCTCCGCGGGCAAGAAGTATCGCGACGCCATGACCTGGCATCTGGGCGTCGTCCCGGATAGCGTGGCCGGCATCACGGTGGATGACTGCAAGCCCGGCCATGCGCCGCGCCTGTTGTTCTCGGCCATGGACGCCTCCGTCGCCACCGAAATCGAGCGCGCCTTCGCCCAGGCCGGCCACATCGTGGTCTCCAACTCGAAGAACCACCGCATGGAGCGCGATGTGCCGCTGCTGGTGCCCGAGATCAACCCCGACCACCTCAAGCTGATTCCGGGCCAGCAGCGCGCCCGCGGCTGGACGGGCCAGATCGTCACCAACCCCAATTGCTCCACGGTGGGTCTAACCATGGGCCTCGGTCCGTTGAAGCCGTTCGGCATTACCAAGGTAATCGTCACCACCATGCAGGCCATTTCCGGCGCGGGGTATCCGGGCGTGGCTTCCATGGATATCGTGGGCAACGTGATTCCGTACATCGGCGGCGAAGAGGAAAAGATGCAGCAGGAGACGCAGAAGATCCTGGGCGAATTCCGCGGCGACCGCATCGAGCCGCTGGCCGCCAGGGTCAGCGCCCACTGCAACCGCGTGGCGGTGGTGGATGGCCATACCGAAACCGTTTCGGTGGAGTTCTCTTCCAAGCCCTCCGAAGCCGACCTGCGCCACGCCTTCGAATCTTTCCTCAGCGTGCCGCAAGAGCGCGCGCTGCCCAGCGCTCCGCCGCGGCCGGTCATTTATATGGAGGAATCGAACCGCCCGCAACCGCGCAAGGATGCCGAGCGCGAGCGCGGCATGGCCGCCTTCGTGGGACGCCTGCGGCCCTGTCCGGTTCTCGATTACAAGTTCGTGGTGCTCAGCCACAACACCGTGCGTGGCGCCGCCGGCGCGGCCGTGCTCAACGCCGAGCTGATGCACTCGGAGGGCATGCTGGACTGATGATCGTCATGAAATTCGGCGGCTCGTCGGTGGAATCGGCGGCCGCCATCGAGCGCGTCGCCTCGATCGTCAAAGCGCGCGCCGCGCGCCGGCCCGTGGTGGTGGTTTCAGCCATGGGCAAGACCACCAACAAGCTGCTGGCCATCGCCGCGGCGGCCATCCAGGGCAAGCGTGAGGAATACATCCGCCAGCTTCACGACCTGCGCGATTTCCACTCGCGCCAGGCCCGCCTGGTGGTGCCGCTCGAACACCGCGCTGAACTCGACCGCACCCTCGACGAGCATTTCCAGGAACTCACCGAGCTGGTGAAAGGCCTGGCCGTGCTCGGCGAATTGACCCCGCGCTCCATCGACGCGATTTCCAGTTACGGCGAGCGCCTCTCCAGTTACATCGTCACGCTGGCCTTCCGCCATTTCGGAATGCGCGCCGAGCATCTCGATGCGCGCCACTTGATCGTTACCGACAAGCACCACACCAAAGCCGCGCCGAACTTTCCCGAGACCTATGCGCGCCTTTGGGCGACGGTGCCCGCGCTGGCAGAACGCGCCATCGTGGTGATGGGCGGGTTCATCGGCTCTACCGAGGATGGCGTCACCACCACGCTGGGCCGCGGCGGCTCCGATTTCACCGCCTCCATCGTGGGTGCCGGCATTGGCGCGGAGGAGATCCAGATCTGGACCGATGTGGACGGCATGCTCACCGCCGATCCCACCATCCTACCCGGCGGCCATCGTGTCAAGACCATCTCCTTCGCCGAAGCCGCGGAGCTGGCCTATTTCGGCGCCAAGGTGCTGCACCCCGCCACGGTGGTCCCGGCGGTCGAAAAGAACATCCCGGTGCTGATTCTCAATTCGCGGCGTCCGGAAGTGGAGGGCACGCGCATTGTCTCCGACATCGTGAAGTGCAGTAACGTGGTCAAATCGATCGCCTGCAAGCGCAAGATCACGCTGGTGAATGTCCACTCCACGCGCATGTTGATGGCCTACGGCTTCCTGCACCGCATCTTCGAGGTGTTTGACCGTTTCGAAACCTCCGTGGATATGGTGGCCACTTCGGAGATCAGCGTCTCGCTGACCATCGACAATCCCGACCGCCTGGACGAAGTGGTGGCCGAACTGCGGCAGTTCGCCGAGGTCGAGATCGAGACGGAGCAGGCTATCGTCTGCCTGGTGGGCGACAACATCCGCTACACTCCAGGTGTGGCGCGGCGCGTCTTCAACGCCCTGAACGGCATCAATGTGAGAATGATCTCCATGGGCGCATCGTTGTTGAACCTGAGCGTCGTGGTGGCCGAGACCGACCTGTTCCACGCCGTCGAAGCCCTGCACGGCGAACTCTTCGCCTCGCTCGATCCGGAAGTCTTCGAGCGCAACGGAGCGGTGCATGCGTGAAGTGGGCGCGGAGACACCATGCATCGAGACGAGTCTCGGGCCCAACGGGCACCCCACAGGCATGAGGGCCTGCGCCACGGTGGTGCAGAGAGAGTTCCTACATTTGGCAAGTGTTTCCGCCCAAAGTGGGGCAGGCGCTTTCGCCTGCCAACCCTGCACTAGACCAAGGCCAATCGCTTGGCTTCGCCGCCAGCCCCGCGCTCACCGGGTTGTTCTCGATATAGCGAGCGATGCGATCCAGTTCTACCTCATCCCGCACACGGTGATCGAACGATTCATCCTGCCAGAACGCCTGCCCCGTCAGGCCCAGGATCAGGTTGGCCTTTCGTGCCGTGGATCCTTTCAGCCAGCGGGTAATCTCCGAAAGAGATGTGCTGGGACGCAACAAGACATGCACGTGATTGGGCATGATTACCCACGCCTCGATCTCATAGAACTGCCTTCCGCTTTCGCCGTAGAGAAGGGCATCGGCCACCACCTGAGCAACGCGGGCATCCCGCAGCCAAACTGGGCCCAAGACGGCTTTGTCCGCCTCCCGGTCGAGAGCGAGGAATGCACGGCCGTCGGAAATTGGCGCGGCGCGGGGCGGCTGGGGCGGTTTACACTGCGGCATCGAACCAGCCAAACGCCAAGTGACGAAAAGAAAGGTTGCCTCAGCGATTTCGGGATGCCAGTGGGGAAGTTTGCGGCGGTAGAACATAGGGGGTTGGCAGGCGAAAGCGCCTGCCCCACTTTTTCATATAGTGCGTGCACGGCCGGGAACTCGCGGGAAAATGTGGGGCTACATGCCTGAACCCCTCCGCCTGGCCATCGTCGGTTATGGCAAGATGGGCCGGCTGGTCGAGCAGCTTGCACCGGAATACGGTTTCGCGATGGCGCTGAAGCTCGACGAGTTTAACAACGCGCGCTTCGAGGGCCTCACGGCGGAGAATTTTCGCGGCGTCGACGTGGCCATCGACTTTTCGATTCCCGCCGCGGTCCCGCGGAATGCGGAGGGCATCGCGGCGTTCGGGGTGAACTTGGTAATCGGCACCACCGGCTGGCTGGAACATCGGGACGCGGTCGAAACGGCGGTCCGGCGCAACGGCACGGGGCTGGTCTGGAGCCCCAATTATTCGGTCGGCGTGAACGCATTTTTCCGGTTGGTGGCGGAGGCTGCGCGCCTGCTCGCGGCGCAACCGGAGTACGGCGCTTGGGCGTGGGAGATCCACCACTCCACCAAGAAAGATGCGCCCTCCGGCACGCTGTTGAAGCTGGTGGAGGAGATGCGAAAGGCCGGATACAGCCGCGCCATCGACATCGGTTCCAATCGCGCCGGCGCGCACCCCGGCACGCACGAGATCGGCTTCGATTCGGCCGCCGACACGATTACGCTGCGGCACACGGCTCGCAGCCGCGAAGGTTTCGCCCGTGGCGCGCTGAAGGCCGCGCAATGGGTGGTTGGCAAGCAGGGCTTTCACGAGTTTGGCGAGATTCTGTTCGTAGAAGCAGACGAGAAAGAAATTGGCCGCTGATGAACGCTGATAAGATTCTTGTTTTATCAGCGTTCATCAGCGGGGGCGCCCCCTGGGCCCAGCGGCCAATTCCGGTTTTTCTTGGAGGTGGTACATGTTTACAGGATGCGGCACCGCGCTGGTCACTCCCTTCCGGCGCGACCTTTCTTTGGATGAAGAGACTCTGCGCAAGCTGGTCCGCCGGCAGGTAACCGCCGGCATCAACTTTCTGGTGCCTTGCGGCACCACGGGCGAAAGCCCCACGCTGAGCCGCGACGAGCATCTGCGCGTGGTGGAGATCACTATCGAAGAGGCGCGCGGCACAGTCCCTGTGCTGGCAGGCGCCGGCGGCTACAACACCCGCGAGGTGATCGAGCTGGCGCGCGAGCTGGAACGCATGGGCGTGGATGGCATCCTCTCCGTGACGCCCTACTACAACAAGCCCACGCAAGAGGGCCTCTACGAGCATTACAAAACCATCGCCGAAGCCGTGGCGCTACCCATCGTGGTCTACAGCGTTCAGGGACGCACGGGGGTCAATGTCGAGCCGGGCACGCTGGCGCGCCTCGCGAAAATCAAGAATATCGTGGGCGTCAAGGAAGCCTCCGGGAACATCTCCCAGATGGCCAATGTGCTGCACGAAGTCCCTTCGCGCTTCACGGTGCTCTCGGGCGACGACGCCATCACCATCCCGCTGATGGCCCTGGGCGGACGCGGCATCGTCTCGGTGTGCTCCAATGAAATCCCCGGCGAAATGACGCTGCTTGCCCAAGCCTGTCTGGAAGGCGACTTCGAAACGGCCCGCCGGCTCCAGGCCCGCTACCTGCCGCTGATGAACGTGAACTTCGTGGAGTCCAACCCCATCCCGGTGAAGGCCGCCATGGGACTGATGGGCCTGCTAGAGCCGGTGTATCGTTTGCCGATGTGCCCGCCCAGCCCCGCCAGCATGGCCAAGATCGCCAAGGTGCTGGAGAGCGTGGGCCTCGCCGGGAGCGTGCCCGTTGCAGGCTGAAATCGAGCGGCTCTTCGACGAAAAACCGGCCCAATACACCGCCGCGCACCGCGAGCTGTTCACCGCCTTCAAGGCCGCCCTGAACCACGGCCTGGCGCGCGCCGCCGAACCCGATGCCACCTCGCCCACCGGCTGGCGCGTGAACGCCTGGGTGAAGAAGGGCATCCTGCTGGGCTTTCGCATCGGCGGCGTGGTGGATATGTCCGTCGGCAGGCTGACCTTCCGCGACAAGGACACCTACCCGACCAAGCACTTCGACGCGCAAGCCAGCCTGCGCATCGTTCCGGGCGGCTCCTCCATCCGCGACGGCTGCTACATCGGCAAAGGCGTCACCTGCATGCCGCCCATGTACATCAACGCCGGCGCCTACGTGGACGACGGCACCATGATCGACTCGCACGCCCTGGTGGGAAGCTGCGCGCAGGTGGGCCAGCGCTGCCACATCTCGGCGGCCAGCCAGATCGGCGGCGTGCTCGAGCCTATTGGCGCGATGCCCGTGATCGTCGAGGACGACGTCCTGGTGGGCGGCAACTGCGGCATCTACGAAGGCACCGTGGTGAAGCGCCGCGCCGTGCTGGGCACTGGAACCATCCTCAATCGCTCGACGCCGGTCTACGACCTGGTGCGCCAAACCGTACACCGCGCCTCGGGCGACGAGCCGCTGGTGATCCCCGAAGAGGCCGTCATCGTGGCCGGCGCGCGCGCGATTACCAGCGGGCCCGGCAAGGACTGGGGGATCTCCGTCTACACGCCCGTGATCGTCAAGTACCGCGATGTGAAAACCGACACCAAGATTCAGCTCGAAGATCTACTAAGATAGTGCAATGGCTTTTACCCTGCAATCCAGAACCGCCCTGGTGACGGGCGCGGGACGTGGCATTGGGCGCGCCATCGCTCAAAAGCTGGCCGAGTACGGCGCCGCCGTAATGGTGAACGACCTGGACGCGCCGCCGGCCTGTGAAACCGAAGGCCTGATTCGCGAGCATGGAGGCCAGGCCGCCTCCTTCGCCGGCAGCGTGGCCGATCGCGAATTGCCCGAACGGCTGGTGGCCGCCGCCATCGACCGCTTCGGCTCCCTCGACATCATCGTCAACAACGCGGGCTACACCTGGGACAACGTCATTCAGAAGACCAGCGACGAGCAGTTCCAGGCTATGCTGGATATTCACCTGGTGGCGCCTTTCCGCATTCTGCGAGCCGCCTCCGGCTGGATTCGCGAAACCGCCAAACGCGAGGCCGCCGAGGGCCGGCGCGTCACTCGCAAAGTGGTCAACATTACTTCCATCGCCGGCACCGATGGCAATGCGGGCCAGGCGGGCTACTCGTCCGGAAAGGCCGGCGTGATCGGATTCACCAAGACCATGGCCAAGGAGTGGGGCCGCTATAACGTCACGGTGAACGCGGTGGGATTCGGAATCATCGAGACGCGGCTTACTCAGCCGCTAGCCGGAGCAGTTGCGTCGATTGACGTGGAAGGCCGCCAGATCGCCGTGGGTGTGCAGCCCAAGGTGCTGGATTGGGTGAAGACGGCCTGCCCGCTGGGCCGCACCGGCACACCCGAGGAAGCCGCCAACGCGGTGCTGTTCTTCTGCTCGCCGCTCTCCGATTATGTGACCGGAGAAGTGCTGATCTGCGGCGGCGGGCTGCACTTCTAGTGGCACGCATTCTCTTCGCCGACGACGACATCGAACAGCTTCGGCTGTTCCGGATGCTGCTGGAGTCCGCCGGCCACGCCGTCGTGGTGGCGGACGATCCCGCCGAAATGCTGCGCCAGTTGGCGCAAAGCGGCCCGCACCTGCTGGTGATGGATCTGCGCTTCCCCGATACGCGCGTGGGGCTGGCGCTGATCCGCCGCATTCGCGAGCAGGGGTGCAAAACGCCGGTGATCATTCTCTCCGGATGGCCCGAGGAATTGTACGGCCAGCCCGAGGAGGCGATGGTGGAGCGCATCCTGGTAAAGCCCATCGCCGTCGGCGACCTGCTGCAGGTGATTGCCGCATTGGTGTAGGGGGCTGGCGCGTTTTCACCGCGGAGACGCGGAGATAACGGAGGAAGCACGGAGAAGAGCAAAAAGAGAATTGTTTTTCTCCGCGTTTCCTCCGCGGTGAGAAGCGGCCTCTCACCTCGGCAGTGTCCTTGCCTTCTCGAAATCCTCCTTCAGCTTGGCGGTGATCTTATCGGCCACATCCGCGCTGGCGCCGTGGAACTTGGCGCCCAGGCTCTCCTGCGTGGTGGACCAGATCACGTCGCCCTCCTTGTTGACCAGCCGCACCGCCGCGATGGCCTCGTGCCGGCGGTCGGTGGAATGCTCCGATTCGTTCTCCCCGACGGTCAGGCCGGCGGTCAGGCTGTTGTTGCTGCGGGTGTAGGGAGCGGAGGACGAGCGCCCGGTCCCGGCATTCATGTGCGCGTTGATCCCGTCGGAGGTTTGATGCGTGTCGGTAAAAACCAGGTCTTCCGAAGCGCCGTGCAGAATCACATCGGCGCGTTCCTGGTTTTCCGTCAAGATGAAGAGCTTGGCGTCCGCCAGGCTGCTGATAAGGATATCGCGCATCTGCGCGGCGGTTTCGCCTCCCGTGAGCCGGTCCACGTAAACGCGGCGGATGCTCAGCAACTGGCGGAGGCCATTCGCTTCGATGGCCGCGGAGGAAGGCTGCGCCCGCGCGGCGAGACCGCAGCCCAGCCATGCGAATACCAGCAGTTTGGTCATTTTATGCTCTTGCGCGCCTCATCGTCCTGAAACTCGATGCGGCGGCCGGTGCGCGCTTCCATGGAGGCCAGCACGGTGCGGATGTCGCCCTTCTCCACGCGAAACACGAGGGCCTGCTGATTGCCCTCCTGGTCGACGTATCCCAGCGTCACGAAGTGCTTCCGCGCCTTGCTCAGCAGCAGGACGGGAGAAATCAAAACCGCCGCGGCGTAGCGCCGGCTCACGGTCTGCCCGTATTCGAGGGTGTTGATCTTGCGGTAGTCGATGCGCAACTGAACCGTACCGCTGGAGAATAGCAGCGCATCGGAACCGGTGAGGTCCAGCACGGCGCTGGATTTGGCGGCCACGCCAGCCACGGTGCCGCCGATAAACTGGGCCCGAACGCCCCGCTCGGCGGCCACGGCTGCCAAGGCGAGCAGCGCCACCAGGAAGAATCGAAACATGGGCGGAATGGTTAGTGCCGGCGGCGGCGGGATTCTCTCAGTTTTTCGGCGGGCGGGCAAGTGATCGTTGGAAGAGTTGGAAGACCGCTCCCTGACGGTCGCGGCTCTGCAACCGCAACGGTGCCCCCACCGTCAGGGAGCGGTGTTCGTACGAAGTCGTGCCGCCTGGAACCAAAACTGCTTATGTTTGCTGCCGAGGCGCTCCCAAGCCGCCTTTTCCGTGGTAAAGATTGGTTGGCAAGCAGTCTGCGGTGGCCACACAGTGCCGGCCCGGATACAGTTTCCGCTCACGGAGATGACACCATGTTCGCTCGCTCGACGCCGGTCTCGCTGGCAGGTCTGTGCGCGCTGGTTTGCTTTGCCGGGCCCTCCGTGCGCGCCGGCGACGATCCGAAAGAGATCGTCCGCCGCGCCCTGCGGATCGATGCACGCAACCGCGAGCTGGAGCGCAGCTACACCTTCGTCCAGCGCGATGAAGAGCGCACGCTCGACAGCGCCGGAGCGGTCAAGCACCGTGAGTCCAAAACCTGGGATGTCATCCCGCTCCAAGGGTCTCAGTTCCGCCGCCTGATCCAGCGCGACGACAAGCCCCTCTCGCCGAAGGAGGAGCAGCAGCAGGAAGCCATCCGGCAAAAGCGGGAGGCGGCCCGGAAAAAGGCCGCCGAACTGCGCGCCAGGGAAACGCCCGTCGAGCGCCAGAAGCGCGTGGAGGCCAGGGAGCGCGCCCGCAAGCAGCGGCAGGAGGAAATGGACGAGGTGGCCGAAGGCTTCGATCTGCGCCTGATCGGCGAAGAGGAGATCGATGGGGCGGCCGCGTGGGTGATCGAGGGCGCGCCGCGGAAAGGCTACAAGTTCAAGTCCGGTGAGTTGGCGCGCTTCCTTAGCAGGGTGAAGGGCCGCATCTGGATCGCGAAGAGCGATTATCAGCCGGTCCGGATCGACGCCGAAACCACGGACACCATTTCCTTTGGCGCGATTCTCGCACGCATCTACAAGGGTTCCCACATTCACGTGGAGTATACGCATGTCAACGGAGAGGTCTGGCTGCCCAAGTTCGAGAGCTTCGGCGCATCCGGCCGCCTCATGCTGGTGAAGGGACTCCACCTGGAAGTGGATTCCGCTTACAGCAACTACAAGAAGTTTTCGGCCGACTCTCGCGTCGTCGTGGACGGCCAATAGCGCAGGCTCGGCCGTTGGATCCCGCGACTGTTCGTTTTGCAGACCGGTGACCAGATCGACAGTCTGCCCCAAGGCTCACGACGGCTGGTTCGACTACTCGCAGTGTCAACGCGCCGGTACTGTTCAGGAAGGTGACGCTGCAGGTCTCGCCCATCGGGAAGGATGCGGCCGATATCGATCACATCCAGACCCTCGCGAAGGCGGTAGAGGATGAAATGGCGAGGATCGTGTACGATGCCAAGCGTAATCTTGGCGCGGCCGCGGCTGAAACGAATATGATACGTCCGAGCCCCCTTGATCATGATCTCCGGTCTCTCGGTGGAACCGGGGCGGGCGGGATCGCTCTCGATATCGCGGAGCACCTGAACAAGAAGGGCCTCATAGCGCAACGCGGCATCAGGGCCGAACTTGGTCTCGCTCCATCTCAAGGTGTCGCGAAGGTCGCGGCGGGCTTCGGGGGAAAGCACGGCCTTCAGTTGGCCGCGCCGTTTAGCCACGCGTGCGCTCGGAGGCTATCTCCGCGGAGACTTCCTCCCCGATCTGACGGACGTAGTTTGCAAGATCATCCATAGTTTCAAACTCGATGCCCTCGCCCCGATCGATCTGATCAAACCCTTCTTTGGCGGCCGCGCGGAGCCATTCGAGCTTAGCTTGGTCTTCCCGCTCGCTCTGCTCCAGAAGCCGGAGCCCTTCTCGCACGACTTCGCTGGCGTTGCTGAAGCGGCCGGAGGCGATGCCGGTCTCGATGAAGCGGTCAAAGTGTTCTGTCAGGTTCACATTGCGGGTCGGCATGATCAGCGTCCCTCTCCTTCCACACTACCAAGATTTGCAGTTGTCGCCAACACGAGTCTGACAGTCCCGCGGAATCCGCAACCCCGTATTGGATACAATACCAGGATCATGTATCAACGGCGACTTTCGCTTCGTATCCCCGTGGGGCTGCTCGTGGCGGCTTTGCTGATTCCGGTTTCTTTCGCCCAAACTGCCAAACGCCCTCTGAACCATAAGGATTACGATGGCTGGCGCTCCATTTCGGGGCAGCACATCTCGGCCGATGGCCGGTTCCTCGCCTACGGGCTGTTCCCCCAGGAAGGCGATGGCGAGGTGGTGGTCCGCAACCTCGTCACCGGACAGGAGACGCGTCACGCAGCCGGAATGAGGCCCGCGCCCGTGCCGGCGGCCAACCCCGAGGAAGGGCCGCCCACCGAGGCTCGCGGCGTCACCATCGCGTTCTCGGCCGATAGCCGCACGCTGGTTTTCTCCACCTTCCCCTCCAAGGCCGATTCCGACAAGGCCCGCAAGGATAAGAAGACCGGCGACCAGGCGCCCAAAGACGGAATGGTCATCGTGGAGCTGGCTTCCGGCCACGTCACGCGCGTCGAGCGTGTCAAACGTTTCCAACTGCCGGAAAAGGCCAACGGTTACCTCGCCTATCTGCGCGAAGCGCCGGAAGGGCAGCCGGCCGCCACTCCGCCGGCCGAGAAGAATCTGGGCTTCGGCGACGCCGATCAGCAGGCTGGGCGCGGTGGGCGCGGAGGCCGTGGGGGTGGCGCGGCGGGACGCGGCGCGCGGCCCGAATTCGGAAGCGATCTGCTCCTCCGCACGCTGGCGGATGGCTCCGAGCGCACCTTTTCCGAGGTAGTGGAGTTCTCGCTCTCGGACGACGGCAAGCAGCTCGTTTACGCCGTCTCGGCGCACGATACCGCCAAGAACGGGGTCTTCGCGGTGACGCTGGGTTCGGCCGGAACGCCGGGACCAGAGGGCACCGCTCTCGCGGCCGGCAAGGGCAAATATTCGAAACTCACCTGGGACGAGAATCAGACTCAGCTCGCCTTCCTCAGCGATCGCGATGACGCCGCCGCCAAGCAGCCCAAGTGGAAGCTCTACCGCTGGGACCGCCAGTCCCCCACTGCCGCCGAAGCGGTCTCCGCGGCCACTCCCGGTTTCCGCCAGGAGTACGTCCTCAGCGACAAGGGCAACCTGAGCTTCTCGCGCGACGGCAGCCGCCTCTTTTTCGGCGCGGCTCCGCCCACTCCGGAAAAGAAAGAGGAGGACGACGCTTCCGCCGACGACAAAGCGCAGGTCGAACTGTGGTCCTATAAAGACGATTACATCGTGCCTATCCAGAAGGTGCGCGCCGAGCGCGACCGTAACCGCACCTTCACCGCCGCGTACCTGATTGCCGACAAGAAAGTGGTGCAACTGGCCGACAACGAATTGGCCGATATCACGCCTTCCGAAAGCCCGCGCTGGGTGCTCGGGACGGACGACCGCGCATACCGCAAAGCGGCCGATTACGACGAGCGCTTCTCGGACGCCTGGCTGGTGGATTCCACCACCGGGCAACGCAAGCTGATGATTAAGAAAAATCGCGGACAGGTGATCGCGTCGCCTTCGGGCCGCTACCTGCTGTCCTTCGATGGCAAGGATTGGAGCACGGTGTCGGTTCCCGATGGCAAAGTGGTGAATCTGACCGCCGGGCTGCCGGTCAAGTTCTGGAACGAAGAAACCGATACACCGAGCACGCCGAACGCTTGGGGGCAGGGCGGCTGGACCAAGGACGGCGCGGCGGTGCTGCTCTACGACGAGTACGACATCTGGAAGATTGCGCCGGATGGCACGGGCGCCCGCAACCTCACCAACGGCTACGGCCGCAAGCACGATCTGCGCCTGCGCTACGTCCGCCTCGAGACCGACCCTCGCGACCGCTGGATCGATCCCGCCAAACCTCTGCTGTTGCAGGCCGAGAATCTGAAGACCTTCGAGAGCGGATTCTTCAGCGGCTCGTGGGCCGGCGCCGATCCGAAACAGTTGCAGATGGCCGCCAAATTCTTCTCGCCGCCGGTGAAGGCCAAGGACGCCGAGGTCTACCTCCTGACGGCGCAGAGCTTCGTGGATTGCCCGGACCTGATGACCACCGACGGCTCTTTCAAAGAGCTGCGCAAGGTGTCCGACGCCAACCCGCAACAGTCCCAGTTCCTCTGGGGAACCTCCGAGGTGGTGGCTTACAAGAACGCCGACGGAGTTCCGCTCTCGGCCGCGCTCTACAAGCCCGCGAATTTCGACTCCCACAAGAAGTACCCCATGATGGTCTACATCTACGAGAAGCTGACGCAAAACGTGAACCACTACGTGGAGCCGCGGCCGTCGCACAACATCAACATCAGTTACTACGTGAGCAACGGATACCTGGTGCTGACGCCCGATATCGTGTACACCACCGGCTATCCCGGGCAGAGCGCTCTGAAATGCGTGCTGCCGGCGGTTCAGGCGGTAGTGGATCGCGGAGTGGTGGATGAAAACGCCATCGGGATTCAGGGACACAGTTGGGGCGGCTATCAGATCGCCTACATGGTGACGCAGACCAAGCGATTCAAAGCCGTGGCCGCGGGCGCTCCGGTGGCCGACATGATCAGCGCCTACGACGGCATCCGCTGGGGCACCGGCCTTCCGCGCCAGTTCCAATACGAGCGCACGCAGAGCCGCATCGGCGGGTCGATCTGGCAATACCCCACGCGGTTCATCGAAAACTCTCCGATCTTCTGGGCCGACCGCGTGCAGACGCCGGTGATGATTCTGCAAAACGACGCCGACGATGCCGTGCCGTGGTACCAGGGCATCGAATTCTACCTGGCCCTCCGGCGGTTGGGCAAAGAAGTGTACTTCTTCGTCTACAACGGCGAACCCCACGGCCTGCGGCGCCGGCCCGACCAGAAGGATTACACCATCCGCCTGCAGCAGTATTTCGACCATTTTTTGAAGGCAGCGCCGGCGCCGGAATGGATGACTAAGGGCGTGCCTTATATCGAGCGCGAGAAGACCGCGCTTTCGGAGCTGGGCGGAGGGCAGTAGGGGGCGCGGCACTGGGTGGTGGGTGGGACAGACGGGCCCAGGGGGCGCCCCGTCTGTCAACCCGGCCGCCTTCAACCGTTCAACTCGCCAGCGTCGCCGCTGAGACCGACTATGGGCAACCGGTGAAGCGTCATGGCGCGGTGTGTGCCACGACCACGGCCAAAGGGGTTCTGCCGACGGCTGCCAAATCGGCCCGCGGCCGGTTGCTTTGATGGCGGTCAACCAGCCAGCAACGAGGCAGGATGAATTACCTCAATGTCGTACCGTGCGAAATCTCCGGTATTGAACGTCGGAATCCTGCCGATGCCGTGAACCTTCATGGTCGCCACGAGCTTCGCATCGTGGACCTTGCTTCCCAAAACGCCGTGCCTGAGGATTAGGCTTTTCCACTCCCCATATACTGCCGGGGAGTCCGGCAGGAAGGTCAGGAATCGCTCGATTTTCTCCATCTCACCGAGGGCCAGAGCGACAGAGAAACCCAGGCCGTTGCTTGCCGAGGGCCGCGTTGCAACGTTCCAGAACTCGGACATATTCTGTAGCGTGAAATACACCGGCTCACCCGTAGCAAGCAGTTTGGCGACACTCTCGACCGCTAGCGTATGGTTTGGATGGTCGGGCTGGGTCCGCCGCAGCAGGATATTGGTGTCGGCCAGGATGCTCATTTGCCGCGATCGCCATAGATGCTTTCGCGGCTGATTGCGTCGTCCGAAAGAGGCGGCGTGTGGGGAAGGCCGCGGGTCGATTCACGCCATGCGGCGGCGCGCTCGGCCGGTGAAAGGGCAGATCCAGCCCGCGGAGGAACCCGTTCGCGCAGCAGATGCTCCACGTATTGGGGCAGTGCGAGGCCATGAGACCGCGCTTGAGCGACCAGTTCAGCTTCGATTTCGGACGGCAGTTCGATGGTCACCATCATACAGGAACTCCAGGTTCTCTCAAATCCCAGGATATCGCGGTATTGTTGCCACCGGAACCACGCCTTCGCACGCCCTCGAGAATCTGGAAGAAGAGGGCGGGAAGCGAGAAAGCACACTCGACTCAACCCTGGCGGATCTGCTCAGGAGTAACATTGCCCACCGTTATCCCAGTCAAGGTTTTCCGGACGCCGCATGAAACATACTTAACGCATCCCGCAGCAACTTTCTGTCTGGAACTGCGCTTAACCAGTCGTAAGGCCGATGAGGCGAAAAGGAAATACGGAGAGGAGATTAAAATGAAACACTTAGTTGTTCTAACAGTCACGGCTTTGTTTCTCGCCGCGGGTGCTGCGCACGCCCAGAAGAGCGAGGTCGGCAAGCGCGCCGCGAACCAACAGCAGCGAATCGCGCAGGGTGTAAAGTCAGGCTCCCTGACGGCCCGCGGAACGGCGAACCTGGAGACCAAAGAGGCGGCCATCAACCACGAAGTCAAGGCCGACCGCTCCATGAACGGCGGCAAACTGACCGGCCAGGAAAAGCGGACGGTCAACCAACAGCAAAACCACTTGAGCAATCGGATCTATGCCGACAAGCATAACGCCGCCAGGCAGAATTACGGCCATAGCGAGGTGGGCCAGCGGCAGACCAATCAGCAGCAGAGGATCGGCAACGGCATCGCGTCCGGCAAGTTGAGCGCCGGGCAGGCCGCCCACCTGGAGAACGGTGAAGCGGGCCTCAATCAGGAAGTCAGGGCTGACCGCAACGCCAATGGCGGTACACTGACGCAGGGCGAGAAGCAGCAGGTGAACCAGCAGCAGAACCAGATGAGCAACCAGATCTATAACGCCAAGCATTAATCCTGCCGCCGCCCGCCCAATTGAAGAGGTTGCCGCTGCGGAGGAGGCGGCCCCAATTCTTCTCTCCCCGCTAATCCTTCAACCCCACGAGTAGAGGATCCGCGAGGATGGGTAGAACCCAACCTCGCGGATTTTTCTGCACCGCAGAGGAGCGCCGGGCTGGGTCACCTTACCGGCTGCGCAATCGGAGACGCCGCCAGCGAGCAGTCTTGCGACACTCTCGACCGCTAACGTATGGCTTGGATGACCGGGTGCGCCGCAGCAAGATATTCGTGCCGGCCGGCATACTGATCCACGCGATCGATCGCGCAGGCAGCCATGCTGGGCAAGCTCAAGCATGCCCCACCAAAACCCGCCCCTCACTCGTTGGCCGAGTTGCTGCGCGAGTCGAGCACCTGGCGGACCTTGCGGGCCAGCGCGTCGGGCAGGAACGGCTTCTGGAGAAACGCCGCGCCCGATTCCTCGATGCCGTGATGGACGATGGCTTCGTCGGTGTAGCCGGAGATGAAGACAACTCGCATGTGCTGGCAAAAAGGCCGGACACGCCGGACGAATTCCGGCCCGCTCATTTCCGGCATCACCACGTCCACCACCGCTAGATTGATGCGCTCGGAATGCTCCTGGCACAGGCGCACGGCCTCTTCGCCGCGAGTGGCTTCCAACACGTGGTATCCGCGCCCGCTCAGCACGCCCAGGATCAGTTTGCGAACGCGCGTCTCATCCTCCACCACCAGGATGGTTTCCGCGCCCGTCACGGGCGCCTGCAGGGCAGCCTCGTCGGCCGCCGGCGCGCGCTTGCGGGCCTCCGACAGCGGCAGATAGATGCGCGCCGTGGTGCCTTTCCCCAGCTCGCTCTGGAACGCAATCGCGCCGCCGCTCTGCCGGATGATTCCGTATGCGGTGGCCAATCCCAATCCGGTTCCTTGCACGGCACTCTTGGTGGTGAAGAACGGCTCGAACAGATGGCTTTGCGTCTTCTCGTCCATCCCCACGCCCGTATCGGTAATCGCGACCACCACGTGCTGCCCCGGCCGTACGCCCAGGCGCTTGGCGGAAAAGCTCTCGTCCAGATGGACCAGGGCAGTCTCGATGGTGAGCTGCCCTCCGTGGGGCATCGCGTCGCGCGCGTTCACCGCCAGGTTCATGATCACCTGTTCGAGGCGCCCGGGGTCCGCCTCCACGGTGTCCTCCGACGCCGCGGGAATCGTTACCAGCTCGATGTCTTCGCCGATCAGCCGGCGCAGCAGTTTCTGAAGCTGCATCACCAGGTCGTTGATCCGCACGGCGCGCGCCTCCAGCGGCTGGCGGCGACTGAACGCCAGAAGCTGGTGCGTTAACGCTCCGCCCCGTTCGGCCGAGCGGCGGATCTCTTCCAGCGCGGTCCGCTGCGAGTCTTTCAAATCGCGGCCGGCCAGCAGCATGTCGCTGTAGCCGGTGATCACCGTGAGGAGGTTATTGAAATCGTGCGCCACGCCCCCCGCCAGGCGGCCGACGGCTTCCATTTTCTGCGCCTGCCGGAACTGCTCTTCCAGGCGCACGCGTTCGCGCCGCATGCGCACGCCGCGCAGCTCGCGCTCCACCGCGGCGTTGAGACGCATCAAATTGCGGCGCGTGAGATGATCGGCCGCCCCGGCCTTCAAGGCGGCCGGCACGCTGGCTTCGTCGGTTTTTCCGGAAACCACAATCAGCGGCAGGTCGATCCCCCGATCCTGGATGATGCGCAGCGCCGCGAGGGCCCCGAAGTCTCCCACGGCAAAATCGCTGATGGCAATATCGAAGCGAGCGGCCAGCGCCTGCAAGAGTTGCGCCTCTCCGGAGATGTGCTGGAAGGTGGGATCGTAGCCGCCGCGAGTCAGTTCCGCGTGTACGGCTCCAGCGCCGCCGTCGCCGATATAAAGAACCTGTAAAGGTACGGGCATCCTGTAGTCACCCGAATATGATCCTTCCTGGATCGTACACCCATTCGAGCCTTTCTAACTGATGGTTTGTGTCCAATTATACATAAAGCAATCTGTACCGGTACTATTAGGTCCGAATGGGGCGGTTTGCCGCCGCCGCGGGACCAGAGGGCTCCCCAGAGGCTCCACGTTAGGAGCACTCTCGTACTAACTATTGTGGTAACTGTCTTAGTAACGCCGGAAACATGGCCTGAATAAAGTTCACGCCGGTCCGCGTAGCGCCATCCACATCGTTTTCGCGCACCGGCACAATCACTCTGACCAACGAGCTGTCGCTGCGGTTGTAGCGGATCGAATCCGCCACCAGCCAGAACTTGGCCGCAAACTCGTGGGCGATGATCCGGTTGTGGCTCTGATACCAATACAGCGTGACCTCTTTGTCGTCCCCATGTTGCACGACGAAGTGGTTGACGACAATCGGTGTGGGCCATCCCGTCACAGGGATTTCGATGGTGCTGGAGTCCACCGGTTCCCATCCCTCGCCGGGCAGGCAGTTTTTCGGCGAGTGCGGCGCTTGCCCATAACGCTGGGAATTGAAGAAGGCGATGTAGAAAATCAGCGGCGTTCGGGATTCGCCGGCGTACTCGCGGGTCAGCGTATCGTCGGCCTTCAGGATGTTCAGGATTTCCTGCGAGGTGGGGATGTCTCTCAGCATCCGGTATCCCGGCAGGGAAACCGGAAAACTGGAAAGCGGAGTCACGGGCGGCGTCTTCTCCGAACGCATCGCCAAGGCGTAGAAGACGCCGCCCTGGACCAGCAGCGCCATCGTCAGAACGCGCGCATATTTGCTACCGGGGAAGTTCACCGGGGCGCCTCCTGGCCTGGAATCGGGCAACCCTCACCAGTAATTGGTGGAATGCGATCAGAATGATCAGCGCCAGAAAGAACGTGACCATGCCCATGGTCTCGTGCAGCGCGCCTTCGGTAAAGGCTGGATTCACCAGCGACAGCAAGCCCGTCAGCGTCACCCGCCCGGCATTGGCCAGAATGGCGATGGGCACCGTCGAGAAGAACAGAGCCACGCGAATCCAGTTCTTCCTCTCGAAGAAGTGCCCATACACCAGGGCCAGAAACGTGAGCGAGAGCAGCGACCGTATGCCGCTGCAAGCTTCCACGACGTCGAGCTTCTGGCTCGGCAGCTCCAGCACATTGCCTTCCCGCAAGACCGGGATCGAGAATACCGTGAAGGCGCCCTCCGCCAGGCGGCTGGCGAGTAACTGCAGCGGGAACGTGATGCGGGTATAGATCACCGAGGGGATCGGCATCATGAAAAGCAGCAGAAACAGCGGGAAGGCGAGCTTTTTCAGAAATGGGCGGCCGCCCAGCGTCCACACCACGCCGGTCAAGGTGACCACAAAAGAGACCCGCGCCAGAAAGACCTCCGCGCCCAACGTGGCGACGACCAGTAGCAGCGCGCCCGCGAGCACCACCGCCAGACCCCACCAGTTCGGCTCGGGCTTGAGCGAGAATAACTCCTCCCGGCGCTGCCAGACGATGAAGCCGGCCACCAGCGGAACGAAGAACCCGTGGCCCATGTCCTCGTTGTGGAGCCAGGCGTAGACCAGCGCGCGCAGGATCGGCGCGTAGCAGGCGATCAGCAGCAGTCCGAACCAGGCCGCTTTGGACCACGAACGCAGGGGCGGCGCAGCTTTCTCCAGCGTGGGAGCCATTAGCTCATCATAGCAACCCCGCCGCGCGCCCGATCCCCGCGGGAGCACCATGCATCACCGGCTTCTAGTTTTCCGAGGGTCTTTCCGCGTGGTCGATCACCAGCACTTCTACAGGTGTCTTCCGCGATTGCAGGCGCAACCCAAGCTGCTGTTGGAGCGCCGCGAAGATGGAAGGCCCACTGTCCATCGCGTTCTCCCCCGGCTTGTCGCTTTCGGGGGACCACTCCAGCTTGAAATTGAAGGCACCATCCAATCCAGTTTCGTTCACAACCGGCACTCCCACCGCGCGGGACAGCAACTGGGCGAACAGGGTCATGTTAGTGGCTTTGGCATCGATGCGCCCATGGCTGCTATCGGTATGGGAATCCCCGCCCTCGGTCTTCTCGAGCTTCGGTCCATTCCTGGTGACTTCCAGCACCAGCGCCTCCATCGTCCGGGTCTCGCGATGGATTGCAAGCTTGAATCGCTCCGCCATTAAGGTCTGCAGCATCGCCATGAATGCGGCGTCATCGTCCACCGGGTGGTCGGCCTTGGCGGCAATCTCAAAGCGGTCGGAATCCAGCCACGCCGGTCCGCCCCCGAGCTGATTGGGACCGACTCCGTAAGCGCCCATGATGCAGCGCTTCAGAGTCACGCGGCTCCCCGTGAGCCGGTCATGACCCGTGGTGATGCCGGAGGACCCGTTGTACTGATCTGCGGGGGTCGGCTTTATCGAAGCGACCTCAAATCGCGGGGCCGCCGCGGGCTGCGCGTGAACCGCCCCCGAGACGCAAACTATCAGGCCGGCAATTGTTCGCAGATCGGCATACCTCTCCCAATTAGACGGTGTCATTGGTCCAAACGTTGGGGGAGAATGGCCGGGCTCGTTGGCACGAATGTTATCCAGTGAAACGGGTGCGGGAGGTGTGGATCGATAGCTTCGGTTAGTCGATCCCTATCGAATCGGCACGATGTCCAGATCTTCTACGGCAGAGAAGTCTCTGAAATCGGTGGTCACCAGCGGACAGCCCCATTGACGGGCACATGCTGCAATCCAAGCATCCGCGGTCTGGATCGACTGGCCGCCACGCCGGCATTGATCCACAATGGCGGCCCAGATCGCGCAGGTGGGTTCATCGGGATAGAGCGTCAGGTACAGCGCTGTATGCTGTTCGAGAGCGGCACGGCGTGTGACTCCCCAGTTGTTGGCGGCAGGCCACAGTGACAGTTCGGCCCGAGTCATGAAGGAAATCACCAACTCATAGCCCGCTACGGTCTCCGTGCACGTCCGCCAAAGGGAATGGTTACGGTTGAACAGGATCGACACTGCGTTGGTATCGAGAAGCAGGACGTTCATCTGCCGTCGGTCGGAGCCGCCGCGCTATGCTGGCGAAGTTCCCGAATCATCTTGATGAAGGCGTCAACTTCGGAGGGATCGCCGTCGTCGTATGGGGCAAAGTCCACTACCGGGGGTTTGAGGCCTGGAATGAACACCTCCCGATCAGGCAAATCTTTCGGGTTGACGAACCTAGCCATGAGCCTAGTATATCGAAATGCGCTTTGGGCTGCTACACCAGCACCGTAAACGTAGACTCCGTCCGCTCCACCGGGCGGTACAGCGTGTCCCGCTCGATTGGTTCGCGGCCGGCTTTGCGGATCAGTTGCAGCAGCTCGGCGCGGCGCAAGCCCTGCGTGGTGGTGGCGCCGGCGTCGTGGTAGATGCGCTCCTCCACAATCGTGCCGTCGATGTCGTCGGCTCCGAAGGGTAAGGCTACCTGGGCAATCCACGGCGTCATCATCACCCAGTAGGCCCTGAGAAGCTGCGCCTTCCCGGATCGGGGATTGCTCATGGCAAGCGTTGGGAATGCGCGTGGGGGGTTGCTTTGTAGTACAACCAGCCGGAAATGCAGGCTCCATGTTGTCCAACCTGTGGATCTGAACGGACTCAGACCATTAAGCTCATGTGTCTTTCGATGACCGGAACGGCTGCCTCAGCGGGTGTTGGGGCGAGCACGTCTGGAACCTTAGCTGCGGGAGGTGCAACTACCAAATCAACGAGTGAACTGGCCGCTCAATTCACTCCTGGTCCTCCACCATCGGGAGCGGTTCCAGCCGGATGCGGGGGTGTCCTTTTGCTCATAGCGTTAGTTTGCTTTTTCAACGAGACTACCGACTTCGGGCTGATAGCGGCCATCGCAGGCATTTTCATGATCACCGGCGGCATATTGGACCAACGGAGAGCAGAGCCAGAATGGAGAGAAAAGGCCGAGATGTATGACCATGGATGGATCTGTATGCAATGCGGAACTGCGTGGATTCCCCCACCCCAATCCTCAAAGTCTTTCGCGAAGCACCACGGCAATTGGGGGCAATGAGCTAAAAGTTGCGTGCGGGCCGTCTGTTCTGGAGTGGCAGGCGGCTGCCGACCGAAACGCGATGGTGGGAGGAGCACACTGGCCGGTAGCATAGCAGGTCAGTTTGAAATCTCGCGGTTCGAGCGTTTCCCCGCTTGGTATCCATCCAACCATGCATCACGAATGTGTTCTGCGACGCTGCGAGTCGTCAATTCGTCAAGCGGTGGGTTGTGATACCGCAGAGCATCCTGCGCCTGAACGTTTGCATATCTGTCCAGTTCTTCGCTTTCTTCTTTGGTCATTGCGCTTTCCACCATAGCCTGCCCAACTACGCGCCTATAGGTTTGCGATCTCGCTCCGAAACCGAGCAAGCTGCGTTTCCTGTATCGCCTTGGCTTCTTTGTTCAGTCCGGCTCCCGGCTGGTAGAACCAGCGCGATTTATCCAGAGATGAGTCCTCGATGGCATCCCGAGCACACTTGCCGATAATCCATGTCGTCTGTGCCCCACTAATTGTGGTACGCACGTATGCCCAAGAGGCATTGACGACCTCCCTGTAAAGCTTCGGAAAGCACTCAATGTTTCTGCGCCTGTCGCGCTTTTTGGAGTTCCACGGAAACCGTGGATTCATGCAGGCGTGTATAGAGGCATCAGCCAGCCAGAGCTTATGGTTGCTCTGAGGTCGTCGGCATCCGTGTACACATGCGACTCAGCTATTAGCGCCATCAGCAAGCGCTCTGGCTTCCAGTATTGGCGGTGACATTCGGCAGCCCAACACGCTTCGAATGGTTCCGGCTGCAAGAAGAGCGGTTGCGGAGGGTTCAGTTTGGCCCCACATGGTAGGTGCTCGCCGTAGGCGGCAACGATCCTGTCGTAGGCGAGCACAAAGGCGGTCTTGTCCAGGGTTTCCACTTGCCATCCCGGCCAACATCAATTATACACGGTGCGAGCCGCCGGGCTATGCCGGCGAAGTTCCCGAATCATCTTGATGAAGGCGTCGACTTCGGAGGGATCACCGTCGTCGAATGGGGCGAAGTCCACTACCGGAGGTTTCAGTCCTGGAATGGGCTTATTTGGGTCGGGTGAATCTGCGGGGCGAACAACCTTTGCCATGAGCCTAGTATATCGAAATGGGCTTTGGTACTGCTACACCAGCACCGTAAACGTAGACTCGGTGCGCTCCACCGGCCGGTAAAGCGTGTCTCGTTCCACCGGCTCGCGGCCGGCTTTGCGGATCAGTTGCAGCAGCTCGGCGCGGCGCAATCCTTGCGTGGTGGTGGCGCCGGCGTCGTGATAGATCCGCTCCTCCACAATCGTGCCGTCGATGTCGTCCGCTCCGAAGCGCAACGCTACCTGGGCAATCCGCGGCGTCATCATCACCCAGTAGGCCTTGATGTGCGGGATGTTGTCCAGCATCAGGCGCGCCACGGCGATGTTTTTGATGTCCGCAAAGCCGGTGGTTTTGCCGATGTGTTGCAGCGCCGTGTTGTCCGGATGGAACGCCAGCGGAATGAAGGTGACGAAGCCGTGGGTCTCGTCCTGCAATTCGCGCAGCCGCACCAGGTGGTCGGCGCGGTCCTCCTCGTTTTCGATGTGGCCGTATAGCATCGTGCAGTTGGACCGCAGCCCCAGCCGATGCGCCTCGCGGGCCGTCTCGATCCATTCCCGGCCATCGATCTTGTGATCGCAGATGATGCGCCGCACGCGCTCGTTGAAGATCTCCGCCCCTCCGCCCGGCAGCGAATCCATCCCCGCCGCACGCAACCGCTCCAGCGTCTCCCGCGCGGTGATTTTGGTGCGCCGCGCCAGGTAGGCGATCTCCACCATCGTGAAGGCCTTCAGATGCACCTGCGGGAAACGCTGTTTCAGGCCGCGCAGCATCTCGCAATACCAGTCCAGGGTCAGCTCGGGATGCAGACCGCCGACGATGTGGAACTCGGTGACCGCTTCGCTCCAACCTTCGCCCGCTCGATGCCAGACTTCCTCGAGCGACATGGTATAGGCCTTGGGGTCGCGCACGCGCTTGCCGAAGGCGCACAGCCGGCAGCTCGCCACGCAGACATCCGTGGGGTTGATGTGCCGGTTCACGTTGAAGTAGGTTTTGTCGCCGTGCAGCCGCTCGCGCACCAGGTTGGCCAGATAGCCCACCGCCAGCAGATCGTGGCTGCGGTAGAGCGCCACGCCGTCGGCGAACGTCAGCCGCTGGCCGGCTTCCACCTTCTCGCGAATCGCGCCCAGGCGCGCGTCTTCAATCACCACTTGCATAGGCCAACAACCAAGAATTATTGGCCACAGATAAACACAGATGAACACAGATAAAACAGAGGAAGTTTTTGGTTTTGTGCTTATCTGTGTTCATCTGTGTTTATCTGTGGCCAATTCGTCCTCTCTCGTTCACACACCCGGCTTGATCAGGAAAATATCGGCGGCCCAGAATAAAAAGAATAGCACGCTGACGTAGCCGTTCATGGTGAAGAAGGCCGCGTTCACGCGCGACAGGTCGTGCGGTTTCACCATGCGGTGCTCATAGATGAGCAGCCCGGCCACCGCCGCGATTCCCGCGATGGCCAGCGCTCCAAGCTGCAGGGAAGCCACCAGGGCCGCCAGGCACGCGATCATCAGCACATGCAGGAGTTGCGCCACCCGCAGGGCCGCGGCAATCCCAATGGCGCGCGGCAGGCTGAACAGTCCCTCGTCGCCATCGAAGTCGTAATCCTGGCAGGCGTAGATGACGTCGAAACCGCCCGTCCATAGGGTCACCGCAGCGGTCAGCCACAGGATGCGCGGGTCCAGCGATCCCCGCACGGCGATCCACGCCGCCGCCGGCGCGATGCCCAGGCTGAACCCCAGCACCAGGTGCGAAAACGAGGTGAAGCGCTTGGTGAAGGAATAGAACAGCACTATCCCCAGCGCCACCGGCGCGAGGCGCAGGCACAGCGGATTCAAGGCCCAGGCCGCGGCAAAAAACACCACCGCCGACGCCGCTACAAAGCCCCAGCCAAAGGCCCGCGTCAGCAGGCCCGCCGGCAGGTGCCGCATGCGCGTGCGCGGATTGCGCCCGTCGATCGAGGCATCCACCAGCCGGTTGAACGCCATCGCCGCCGAGCGCGCCCCCACCATGGCCACCACGATCCAGGCCAGCTTCCAGGCCGCCGCGTGCCAGGTCACGCCGCCCTGGCGCATCGCCAGCAGCGCGCCGGTGAGGGCGAACGGCAAAGCGAACACCGAGTGCTCGAACTTGATCATCTCCAGCGTCAACCGCAACCGTTTCCAGATCATCGGGGATTCTCTCCATTTTAGCGCCCGTCTTTGGTTATACAATGTGGGAGCGCCTCACGGCGGGGCGCAGGGTGAAGGAGCCGGGAGAATGTTGGAAGCATGCGCGTTGACGGATAAAGGTTGTGTCCGTTCCAATAACGAAGACTACTGCCGGGTCGATCCCGATCTCGGCCTCTTCGTCCTCGCCGACGGTATGGGCGGGGCGAAAGCCGGCGAGCACGCCTCGCGGCTGGCTGTGGATACCGTGGCCGAAACCATCCAGCAGGCGCAGCGCCGCGATTCCCAGGTGCTTCTCTCGGCGGTCGAAGCGGCCAACCGCCGCGTGCTCCAGGCGGCCCACAGCGATCCCAGCCTGGAAGGCATGGGCACGACCCTGGTGGCGGCTCTGGAAGTGGATCCCGGCCTCTCCATCGCCAGCGTCGGCGACAGCCGTGCCTACCTCCTGGATGACGATGGCTTCCGTGTGATTACCGACGACCAGACCTGGGTGAACGAGGTCGGACGGCCGCTGGGCCTGGACGAGGAGAGTTTGCGCAACCATCCCATGCGCCACGTCCTCACCATGGCCATCGGGGCCAGCGCGCCGCTCACCGTCAACTACTATTCGGTGCCCCTCAAATCCAGTGCGCTGGTGCTGATCTGCAGCGACGGGCTGCACGGCGTGATCGACGCACGCAGCCTGGAGCGCATCATGCGCGACGGCCTCAACGGCACGCCCCTGGAAGAGGCCTGCCGCGAGTTGATTGAGGCCGCCAAAGAGGCCGGCGGTCCCGACAACATCACCGTGGTGCTGATCCGCAAAGCCGCGTAGGGCGGCAAATCCTCGGTTTTTGCAGGTAGGAGGGTCCGGGGATGGCCAAGCGATATGGAGTGTGCCTGGCTTTGGCCGGTGTTTTCGGAACGATGGCGGCCCAGACCGGGCCCCTCGGGGCCGAAATTTGAAGTCGCATCGGTGAATCCCGCCGCGGGGATCACGCTCCCGGATGCAGTATGGGCTGGCGCATGCGGGAGATACTCCCGGCAGGTACTATGAGCCTCTCCGGCTCCCGGCCAGAGCCGCTCCCCCGGCTATGGATTTCCTCGGGCCGTTGGGGCCGGTGGGCCTTCCCCGCCCTGCCGGGTCTCCAGGTTCCTCGGCTGATCTATCCCTGCGCGCTGTCCCCAACGACCCCGGAAGGTCCGGCGGGTGCTTGCGCATTGCTTTCCCGCCGGTATCGGGCTTTATCTTCTTCGGCAGACTGGCCACCTTCACTGGTGTAACGCACCGGTGTAACGAGGCCGAATCGGGTTCGATTACGCTACGGCTTCCAGGTTTGCTTCCCCGGTTTCCGCCAGCCGGTTTGCTCCGACTCGCTTCTGCCCCGATGTGCGATTCGGCACAGAATGCAGGGTATCATGGACTTAGCTTGGATACCAAGACCACGAAGGCAAACGCACCGCCGGCATGGCGCCGCTACCTGATTGGCGTCGCGTTGACGGCTGCCAGTGTGCTTCCCCGCATAGCCCTGAACCACGTCTTCGGCAACCGTTTCCCGTATACCACGGTCGTGATTGCCGTGTTGGCCGCGGCGCCGATGGCCGGGGCAGGGCCGGCGGCCGTGGTGGCGCTGGGAGGCGGCGCCGCGTTGTTCTATCTCGTCAGCGATCGCGATCCCGTGCGTTTTGGCAGCTTTCTGGTGGTCTCCGCGCTGATTATCTGGGTGGTGGCGCAGTTGCGGCGCGCCTATCGAAAGGCGGCGGACAGCGCCCGCCTGGCCGACGATCGCCTGGAACAACTGCGTGACGAGACCATGCAGATTGCCCGCGAAGAGCGGCTTTCCTCGCAACTGCGCGCGGTTGTGGAATCCTCCGAGGACGCCATCGTCTCCAAGGATCTCGGCGGCGCGATTCAAAGCTGGAATTACGGGGCGGAACAGATCTTCGGCTATAGCGCCGCCGAGATGGAAGGCAAGCCCATGACGATGCTGATTCCCCCGGACCGCGCTCACGAGGAGCCGGACATCCTGGAGCGCATCCGGCGCGGCGGCCGGGTCAAGCATTTCGAGACCGTCCGCACCCGTAAGGATGGCCAACGGATTCACGTGTCCTTGACCATTTCGCCGATCCGCGACGCGGCCGGCCAGATCGTAGGGGTCTCGGACATCGCCCGCGACATCACCGAACGCCGCGCGCTGGAAGAGCAGTTGCGGCAGACTCAGAGGCTGGAGAGCCTGGGGGTGTTGGCGGGCGGCCTGGCGCACGATTTCAACAATCTGCTGACCGGGATTGTGGGCAATGCCAGCCTGGCCATGGAAGACACGGAGAATTGCGCGGTGCGGTCGCGGCTTTCCGAAATCCTGCGCACGGGCGAGCGGGCGGCCCTGCTGGTTCGGCAGATGCTGGCGTATGCGGGCAAGGGCCGCTTCGTGGTGGAGCCGCTGGACCTCTCCGAGCAGGTGAACGAGATCGTGGGTCTGCTGCGCACTTCAATCCCCAAACTCGTGGAGCTGGATTTGCGGCTCGAGCGCGACCTGCCGCTGGTGGAGGCGGACCGCTCGCAAATGCAGCAGCTCGTCATGAACCTGGCACTGAACGCCGCGGAGGCCATTGGCGACCGGCCGGGAACCGTGACCATCGCGACCTCCGCGCGCGAGACCGATGCGGAGCACCAGGTGGTGCTGGAAGTAGGCGATACCGGCTGCGGCATGGATGAGGCCACCAAGGCCCGCATCTTCGACCCGTTCTTTACGACCAAGTTCACCGGCCGCGGCCTGGGCCTGGCGGCGGTGATGGGCATCATCCGGGCACAAAAAGGGAGCATCACGGTCCAAACGGCGCCGGACAGCGGCAGTACGTTCACCGTGGTTCTGCCCGCGGCGGCGCGGCCGGCGGTGTTGGACGCCCCGGAGCAGACCGAAATCCGGGGCTACGGGCATCTGCTGGTGGTGGACGATGAGGAACTGATTCGCAACATGGCCCGGTTTGCATTGGAACGCTGCGGCTATACGGTGCAACTGGCCGGCGATGGGCGAGCCGCGGTGGAAGCCTTTTCCGCCGACCCAGGCGCTTTTTCCGCGGTGCTGCTGGACCTGACCATGCCGGTAATGAACGGCGAGGAGGTCCTGGAGCGCATGCAGGCGATTCGCCCCGGCGTGCGCGTGGTCCTGTCGAGCGGATATTCCGAGGGGGAGGCCTTGCAAAAATTCCACAACTGCCGCCTGGCCGGCTTCCTGCAGAAGCCGTACACGGCCACGGCGTTGGCGCGGAAGATCAAGCAAGCGCTGCGGAAAGAGTAGGGACGGGCCGGTGGGGCGGGGCGCCCGCGGCCGGGCCCGTTGCCGGATTCACGGTGGACTCAGCACGGGGCCCAAGACCTCAGATGAAATCGCGCGGATCCGGCGGGCCGTTAACGAAGCACGGTTGGTATTCGGCGGCTGCGCGAACCGAGCGCCAGCGGTTCCGTGCGCTGCTCCAGGAAGCTTGCGGGTTGATGCGCCGGACTCGGGATGAAGTTTTTGGATGAATGAGCCGGTGAAAGGCGAAGCCGTCACAGTTCCTCTTGGGGTATTAGGAAGTGTACACTTTGGCTATGAATCGCAGGGAGTTTCTTCTATCCGCTTCCGCCACCACCACGGCGCTGACTGTCCAGCGCATATTTGGCGCGGAGCCACGGTACAGAATTGGATATACCACCAACACCCGAGGCAGCGACCCGGCGACGACGTGGGGAGGAGACCCCTTCAGAGGCTTTACGGAAGCTCACGAAGCCGGCTTCAATTACGTCGAAGCCTTCGCCACGGCACTCAGCCAGTTCTATCCCGGCGACGTAGACGGCCTGAAAGGGAGAATCGATGAAATCGGCGTCAAATTCGTGGCTGTCACCGGCGGCTCGCGCGGGGGCAACACGCATTTTGAGGACCCTGCGGCGCGTCAGGCGGTGATCGAAAACCATCTGGGGGTGGTCCGCTTCAGCAAGAAGTTTGGGTGCGATCACCAAAAGACCAATCTGGGTGGCCGGCGGCCCGAGGGCACCACGCAAGAAGATTTGAAGAACATCGCCGAGACGCTTGAGATCCTGGGCCGGCGCAGCCTGGAAGAAGAAGGCATCCCGTTTGGGGTTCATGCTCATCTGGGCAGCCAGTTCCAGACCCAGGGCGAGATCGACTACGTGATGGCGAACACGGATCCGAAGCACCTCAGGTTCGTTCTGGATACGGGTCATATCACCATGGCCGGTATGGACCCCATTGCCTTGGCAAAGAAATTGGGAGACCGTGTGGTGGAATTTCACCTGAAGGACACCAAGCCAGAAGATCGCGGCGGGTCGAAAAACGTTCCGGGGCGTGACCGGGATCAAATGAAAGATCCTTACTTTTTCGCGCTGGGTAATGGCGGCGTCGATTTCCTGGCGCTCAAGGCCCATCTGGACCGCATCCAGTGGAAGGGTTTTCTAGTGGTCGAGTTGGACACCTCGCCCTTTCGTACCCCCAAGGAAAGTGCGCGCATCACGGCAAACTACATCGAGAAGACGATGAGAATCCCGTTGTAAGCCGCTATCGCTCCGATTGACTTGTCTCTCGAACATATAGGAACACCGGACGCGTTTCAAACGCCCGTGTGCGCGGCGCGCTCGCCGCCGGCGAATTCCGCGGCGGGAACGCGTCGCATGGCGTGGGTGGACGTCGCGCAAGTGACGCCCCGGCGCGCGCGGCGAACCGGCGGCGCCGGGCGGTGACCCGTCCAAAGGGGGTAGCCTCATCCTTGAGCCAAATTTGTCACGGTCGCCCGGCTCCTACCGACTCGATAGCCGCCTGTATATACCGTCGCAGATACGGACGACTCAGGTCGCTCTCAGTTTGGATCTTAATATGGCGAATCAACTTACCCGTACCTGCAAGGACACCTCTTGGATCGGGCAGCAGGGCGCCACGATTGAAGCCGAGGTTTACGTGGCTACTATAGGTTACGACGTGGCAAAAGCCGTCCTTTAGAGGTTTGCCCGTGAACGAGAAAGCCATCACTACGGCATACCCCTTGGAGATGGATTCGATCGCTTCGGGCGCTTCCTCCAGCACTACCTCACGAACCGCCAAAGCCAAGGTCGACACGTGCCGATCGCAGGAGGAGAGGTAACTCAGCAAGCGAGGATCCGGTGACCTGACCATTCCCCAGCAGTCTACCACCACGTCCACTCAACGGGCGTTGCGCCCGCCGGCGCCGAAGCCCGCGCGGCGCTGCGCCTTCAGTTCCCCGCCGCGCGGTGGGCGGCGGCCATGCGAACCGTGGGCCGGGAGCGTCCGTCCACGCGGCGGCGCCCGCCCGGTGCGGTGGTGCGGCAGCAAGTTGGTGGACGGCTCCCCGGTCTCCTGCGGCTGCTGGCGGGCCGATCCCGACGTGCGCCAACCGGCGCGCATGACGATGCCGGCGCCGGGGCCGCGCGGCGATTCGCTGCCGGCGCCACGGCCGGCCGCCGGGCCCGAGCCGCCCTGCAACCGCGGGCCGAGAGCGTCCATCCGCGCGGCGGAGCGCCGGCCGCGGCGACGCCTTTGGCGGCGTGCTCTTTGTGCTGGCGGGCAATCTTGTTGCTTCGGTGAGGTGGCCCTATGGCGGGAGCGGTCCCCCGACCGAGATCGTCTCCGGGACTTAGTTTCGCCGCACCAGTCCCCCAACATCTTCCGGCGATTCGTGGTTGTTAAGATTGGTAGTGGCGCCGTCCTCACTGGGACGCGCCTGGCGCGAGGAAACGAGTGTCGACCTATCCTGACGATATCTACACAGAGCCATCTGATATTGACGTCCACACGCTGAGCAATCTGGGCCCGCTGACCGGCATGGCCGGCATCTGGGAGGGACGCCGCAGCCTGGACATCAACCCGAAGCCGGCGGCGCCGGAGCGGCAGGAGTTCGTCGAGCACATCGAGCTGCAACCCATCGATCCGCAAACCAACGGGCCGCAGCTCTTCTACGGGCTGCGCTACCACACACACATCGTCAAGCCGGGTGAGATCGAGACCTACCACGATCAAGTGGGGTACTGGCTATGGGAGCCGGCGACCGGCAACCTGATTCAGACGCTCACTATCCCGCGCGGACAAACGGCCATGGCCTTCGGGCGTGCGGTGAAGGACGCCACCAGCTTCGAGCTTGTCGCGACGCGCGGGGCAGCGACCAACGGCATCTGCTCGAATCCGTTTCTCGAGTACGCGTTCAAGACCGTCGAATATCGCATCAAGGTCACGATCAACCCCGACGACACGTGGGCGTACGACGAGGACACGATTCTGATGGTGCGCGGCCAATCGGAGCCGTTCCATCACACCGATCGCAGCGTCCTGACGAAGATCGGCGAGCCGACCCCAAATCCGCTCGCCCGCGGCTGACCGATAGCGTGCGTGAATGGCGGGCCGCGGTCCGGGAGCGTCCATCCGCGCGGGCAGCCGCCAATTCCGCCAATTCCGCCAATTAGATCCCCTTGACATCGGCCGCCAATAGCGCTACACTCTGTAGCGCTACAATGTTTAACGCTCGCAAGCCCCTCAGCTCCCTCGAACACCTGGTCATGGAAGTCGTCTGGGAGCGCGGCTCGGCCACCGGCGAAGATGTCCGCGCCGCCCTCGCCGGCCGTCATCCGATGAAGGAATCGACCGCCCGCACGATCCTCAAACGCCTGGAAGAAAAGGAGTACGTGCGCCACCGCGTGGATGGCCGCACGAATGTCTACACCCCCCTGGTGGCCCAGGAAAATGTGGCCGCCAAGGCGGTCCGCCAGATCATCGAGCGCTTCTGCGGTGGCTCCGTGGAAGCCCTGCTGGTGGGAATGGTGGACAACCACGTGGTGGATGAGCGCGAATTGCAGCGCCTCGCCCAGCGCATCGCGCGGCGCAAAAGCCGCGAGGAGAAATGATATGGACTTCCCGTCCGCCCTGTTCTCGTTCCTGGCCGGCGCTTCCGTGCGCTCGCTGGTTCTGGCCGTCCTGCCGCTGGCGTTGCTGGCGGCCTTCCGCGTGAAGTCCGCCGCCACGCGCCATGCGGTGCTCTTCCTGGTTACCGCAGGCATGATGGCGTTGGCGGCCCTCAACCCGCTGCTGCCGGCGATTCCTCTGCCCGTGCTGCGCGCCGGGGCGCCCGCGCTTGCGTCCGTGCCCGCGCTGCCGGCGCCGGCGATCGCGGTTGGGGACGCCGTGGCGCCGGCAGTTCCCACGCCGCGCCCCCTGGGCCCGGCTGCGCCGCTTTGGCCGCGCCTGCTGGCCGCTGTCTACTTTGCCGGCGTGGTGCTCTGTCTCATGCGGCTGCTCTTCGGGGCCCTTTTCACGCGCCGGCTGCTGCGAGGCGCCCGCCGCATCGAGAGCGACTTGGGCTCCGGCTTCGGCTCCCAGGTCTATGAATCCTCGTGGATCTCCGTCCCGCTCACCCTGGGCTGGTTCCATCCGCGCATTCTGCTTCCCCCCGGCTGGCAGCAGTGGGACCGGCTCAAACTGGATGCCGTGCTGGTACACGAGCGGAACCACATCCGCCGCGGCGATTGGGCCATCGCCCTCCTGGCGGCCGTCAACCGGTCGCTCTACTGGTTCAACCCGCTGGCGTGGTGGCTGGAGCGCCGCCTGGCCACGCTCGCCGAGCAGGCCTGCGACGATGCCGCGCTCCTCGCTCTCGGCCAGCGCGAATCTTATGCGCAAGCTCTATTGGATATGGCCGCGGCCGTCCGAACCGGCCAGGGCCGCTTAGCCTGGGACGCCATGGCTATGGCGAAAGGAACCGAAGTGCGTATGCGAATTGAACGAATTCTCGACGATAACCGGCCGATTCCACGCGGCCTCACACGCTCGCGGTGGATGGCCCTGGTGGCGTGCAGTCTGCCTCTGATTTATTTCACCGCCGCTCTTCGGCCGGTCCCCGCCGAGGCGCAGGACCAGGGACAGACGCCGCCAGCCATCGCCGAGCTTGTCCAGGCACGCCGCCCGCTCACCGCCGATGGCGCCGCGCAGATCGAGCAGTACCTGACTGCCAACCCCGGCGACCTGCAGGTCCGCCAGCAGCTCATCCTTTACTATTTTTCCGCCGGCGTTCGCGAGCCGCGCCTCACTCACATTTACTGGCTGATTGCCAACCACCCGGAATCCCTCGAGGCTGCGCTCACCTCGCGGGGCATCACTCCGCGCGCGACTTCCTTCAACACCACTGCCGATTATGAACGGGCCGCGGCTCTGTGGCGCCAGCAAGCCGGGTCTCACCACGGCGACGACAGTGTGCTCACGAACGCAGCCATGTTTTTCGCCCAGCCCGGCGGCGATCCGAATGAAGCCGAGCGGCTGCTCCTTCAAGTACGCGCCCTCCATCCGAACACCGCGGAGGGGGCCGACCGCTTAGCCAAGCTCTACGCCACGGCCATCCTGGGCACCTCCGGCGATCCCAAGTTTCCTAACGACAATCCCGATTTCGGCAACCGCGTCCGCGCGGAAATCGAAAGCAGCAAGGATGGCACAGTCATGGTCATGACGGGGTCGCAACTGACCGGAGCCGCCCGCCTTCCCCGGCCCGGAGAGTCTCTGCCTGCCGGCGTGCTCAACCTCGGTGAGCACCCGCTCCTCATCCCGACCGGGGAGATCGGCGCTCGTCTAATGGCTCTCGGCGCCCAGCTCGGCGGCCCCAGACTGTTCGTCTTTGGCAACGGCGCCCTCTTTGACCCGCATGGGGCGGGTGCAGCGGATGCCCAGCAACAGGCCCAGCAGCTCGACATCGCCCTGCGCAACGTTCAAACACAACTTGGGGTGCCTGGGGCGTCCACATCCCTGCCGCAGGCCAATCCGGGATTGCCAGTCATCTCCCCGAAGCCGACGCCCGTCTCCGTGGTGCAGCCAGCCTATCCGCCGCTAGCCAAGCAGGCCCGCATTCAGGGCGTCGTCAGCCTGGCGGTTGCGATCTCCCCCGATGGCCACGTCACCAACCTGACAGTGCTCCGCGGGCACCCGCTCCTTGTGCAGACCGCGATCGAGGCCGTCCGGCAGTGGGTCTACTCGCCCGTTCCGCAAGCCGGCACCTTTGAGGAGGATGTGAATTTCGCCCTGTCGCAAAATGACATCGAGCAGGCGCCGCCGCTTCCTCCAGACACCCCAAGGAAACAGGCTAATCCCCAATTGCCGGCCCTCTCCCCGCGGCCGCCGACAGTCTCCGTGGTGGACCCCATCTATCCGCCGCTCGCCAGGCAGGCCCGCGTCCAGGGCGTCGTCAGCCTGGCGGTCACCATCTCCCCGGATGGCCAACCCACCAACATGAGGGTGCTCCGCGGACACCCGCTCCTGGTGCAAGCCGCGCTCGATGCCGTCAAGCAGTGGGTCTACTCCCCCGTGCCGCAAGCCGTCACTTTCGAGGAGGATTTAAGCTTCACTCTCCCGGGGCCGCAAGGTTCGATCGAGCAGGCGCAGGCTCCCCAGCGCATCAAGGTAGGCGGCAACGTGCAAGCCGCCATGCTGGTCAATAAGGTCTCCCCCGTGTATCCCGAGCAGGCCAAAACCGCGGGCATTCAAGGCTCGGTCACCCTGCAGATCGTGATCGGCAAAGATGGCTCCGTGGAGACCGTCACGCCGGTCGACGGCCACCCGCTGTTAGTGGCCGCCGCTCAGGATGCCGTCAAGCAGTGGGTCTACAAGCCCACACTGCTGAACGGCCAGCCCGTGGAGGTATCGACCACCGTCACCGTGCCTTTCGACCTGAACCAGTAAGGCGAGCCAAGGTGGGGCAGGCGGGGTGCACTGGAACCGCCTGCCAGCGGCTTTCGTGGCTCATCCCCAAACCGGTGAGCGCCCCCTCGCCGGCTTGACGGGAGGCTGGTGCTTCATCCTGCGTTCGGCGTGCTGGTCGGCGCTGAGCCAGATTCCCCCTCGCCGGCTTGACGGGAGGCTGGTGCTTCGTCCTGGAAATGGGAAAGCGGCCCAAGTTGTGCCATTTTGAGAACAATTCGCTTTATTTTCAATAATTTGCAAATTAGAAATTCGGCACATATGTGCCGTTTCCCGGAAAGTGACGCAAGGAGTAATAACCGCCGGGACGAATCCCGGCGCTGCAGGCCGAGGGCCTGCGCCACATTATTGCTCCAGCTTCAAAATCATCCCCGAATTGGTGGCCATCCAGATGTCTTTCTCGCCGCTGCCCGCCAGGATCGCCCGGCTGGCCACGGCGCGATAGTCCACTGGCATCTCCGCCCACACCGACATGTCCGTGCTGCGCAGCACCTGCACCTTGCCGGGTATGACGTCGTGGATCTGGCCGGTCACCTGCGTGCCGGCGAGGTACGCTGTGCCCTCGGGCGTGAGCCAGACGTCGGTCACGTCGAATCGTTTGTCCCGGTACACCGTTTCGCTCTTGCCCGAGTGCCAGTTGATCTGCTTGACTTCGGCCGGGTAGGCGAACGAGTTGGAATACTCGATCAGTCCCAACCCCTTGCCGTCCGGAAGCAGGCGGATCCGCGAGATTTCTCCAAACAGCGACGTGGCGCCGGAGTTCCAGGTCTCTCCGCCATTGTGCGTCGAGAGCGAATACGAAAGGTGCGGCGTGTCGCGGCGGCTCATAGCCTCTTCCGGGTCCAGCCAATCGGGAAACTCCTGGCCGGCCCGCTGCGGCGGAATATTCAGCCCGGAGATGATGCCATCGCGCGGCGTGGGAAATGCGATCCAGTTATAGACGCTGAAGTTGACCGCGCCGGGCGGCTCCGCGGCGGCGTCCACGGGCGTCCAATGCTCCCCGCCGTCTTTGGTCTCGATCACCTTCTTCTTGAACCCCACCCCGAAGCCGTGCTTCTCGTCCAGGAACAGGACGCGCAGCAAATCGGCCGGCGGCTTGGCCAGCCTGCGCCAGTTGCGCCCCACCTCGTTGGTAACCCACAGGCCCTTTTCGGTGACCATCCAGCCGAGCGATTCGTTGAGAAAGGAAAGCGAGACCGGGTTCTCCTGCACGTCGATCTTCGACCAGTGTGCGCCGCCGTCGGAAGTCACCAGTGCGACGGGCTTGCGGCTTTTGCCATCCACGATCGATCCCACAGCCACGCCGCGGCTGGCCGAGGGGAACTGCAGATCGCTGATGACCAGCGTGGATTTGTCCTCGTCGTAAAAGTACCGCACGCGCCAGCGCTGCGCGCTCGCGGGCGGCGCTACCGACCAAAACGCCAGCATGCCGCAAACCGGCCCAAGCAATCGCAGGTTCACCAAATTCATTCCGCTCTATTCTTTCATTTGGACGGGTCCGGAGGAAAGCACCAGCTCCACATGATTGGCGCTTTCCACGGCCGTGGGGGCCATCCGGGCCAGCACCAGCACGCATCCCACCTGCTCCCCGACCGTCGTGAGCACTTCCATCTCGCTGCCGGTATGCTGGTGTCCCGCTTTGTGCTGCACGTTGATCACGCCCACCACCCGGTTGCGCGCGATCACGGGGGCCGAAAGGAAGGCCTCGTAGGTATCCTCTTCGAGGTCTGCGAACTTTTTGAAACGCGGGTCCTTGTAGGCTTCGCGGGAGATCGCCAGGAGGCGCCGCTCGCGGGCCACCCAGCCGGTCAGACCCTCGTTCCAGCGCATGCGCAGCTTTCCGATGGTGGAAGGGTGCGGCCGGTTGGAGGCGCACAGCACGAGTTCTTCGTTGTCGAGCAGATAGACCAGGCAGGAATCGCAGCCGGAGAACTCGACGATCAGCGACACGATGCCTTGCAGCACTTCCGGCAGGCTCATTTCGCGGACCATGAACCGGCTGATCTTCTGGAAGAGCTGCAATTGCTGCTCGGTCCGCTGTAGCCGCCCTTCGAGATCTTTGGCTTTCGGCATCAGCTTTATTATAGGTGGGACCGGGCGTGGGGGCCGGGCGGCTTTCTCGCCGCGCAGGGCGTGCCGGGCGCTGTCGGAAGGGCGGCCTTTCGCCGCGGAGGCCGGACCGGGCGGACGGGCCGGCCGCTCGTCACGATCCTCAGCGCTCCTTATGTTACCGTCGTAATTACGGATTGGGACCGCCATGAATCAGGGCCCGGAAAGCAGCCTCGTCACCTGGAACGTTCCGGAGTGCCCTTTTACTATTGAGTGCCTCCCCAGGGTATTGGACGATGTCCGGCTGGGGATCATCGACGCCTTCTTCTCCCTGCCGCGTGGCGGGGTGGAGATCGGCGGATTGCTGCTGGGGCGCCATACCAGCGGGCGGCTCTCCATATTGAGCTACCGGCCGATCGAATGCGAGCACGCCTTCGGCCCGTCGTTCACTCTCTCCGAGCGCGATTACGCCCGCCTCCAGGAAATGCTGGCGGCTGTGTGCGCCAAGCCCGGCGACCCGCAGCCGGTGGGCTGGTACCATTCGCATACGCGCACCGAGATCTTCCTTTCCGACGTGGATCGCGAGATTCACGACCGCTTTTTCAGCCAGCCGTGGCAGGTGGCGCTAGTGCTCAAGCCGCACGCCTTCCAACCCACCCGGGCGGGTTTCTTCTTCCGCGAATCCGACGGCCATATCCATGCCGAGCAGAGCTACCGGGAAATCCTGCTAAGCCCGCTGCCGCTTGTGCCGGTTTCCCCGTCTCCCCCCGCGGCCCCCATCCCTGTGCCGCCAAATGTGGCCAGGCGGCCCATGATCACCTTGGATACCGTGGCAGAGGCCCCCGCGGAGGACACTGCTCCGGCCCGAGCGGTGCCCGTGCCCTTGCCTGTGCCTGCGCCGGTGGCCGCGCGCGTGCCTGCGCCGGTGGCCGCGCGCGTGCCTGTGCCGGTGGCCGCGCCCGTGCCGGTGGCCGCACCCGCGCCGGTGCCCGTGCCCTTGCCCGTGCCTGCGCCGGTGGCCGCGCGCGTGCCTGTGCCGGTGGCCGCGCCCGTGCCGGTGCCCGCGCCTGCGCCGGTGCCCGTGCCGCCGCGCGCACCCGTGCCCGCACCTGCGCCGGTGGCCGCGTCCGTGCCGCCGCGCGCACCCGTGCCCGCGCCTGCGCCGGTGGCCGCGTCCGTGCCGCCGCGCGCACCCGTGTCTGTGCCCGTGCCGGTGGCCGCACCCGCGCCTGTGCCACCCGCCTCAGTGCCGGCGCCCGGCGCCGCGCCGCAGCCGGTCGAGGAGGAGCCAGTGCCGGAACCGGCGCCGCTTCCCGAAACGGCGCTGCCCAGGTTCCTGGCTGTGGAACCCCAAACTCCGAAGCGCCTCTGGCGCTGGGTGGCGCTGTCGCTGACCCTGGCGGCGCTGGGCGGCTGCGGATATCTGACGCGCGGCCTGTGGTGGGATGAGACCATGGGGGCGGTGGAATCGGCGCTGGCGGGGGGCCGTCCGCCGGCCCTGGGACTGCGGACACTGGACGCCAACGGCGGCGAGTTGCAAATCCAATGGGACACCCATTCGCCCGCGCTGCGCAAGCCGAAAGGCGCGCGTTTGACGATCTTAGACGGCCCCAAGCTGCGGGCGATTCCGCTCGACACCGCCCACCTCGGCAGCGGCGCCTTCACCTACGCGCGGCAGACCCAAAAAGTGGAGGTGGCGCTGGCCATCACGCAAAGCAACGGCCAAACCGTCCGCGAACAGACCACCTTCCTGGGCAGCCCGCCCGTGGCCTCTTACGCTCAGGTCGTGAAGGAGCGCGACGACTTGCGGGACGAAAACCAGCAGCTCAAATCGGACCTCGCGAAGGAGCGCGAGAAATCCAAAAAGCTGGACAGGGAACAGCATTATCTGCGCGATCAGCTTGAGAGGGAACTACGCCTCAAGCGCCTGGAAAAGCAGTTGACTCCCGATAAGTAGCGCAAGATCCCCGGCCCCTGGAGCGGCAGCGCCGCCTACCTGGCGATGCCGTACCAACCCTGACGGAAGTTCTCTCCACCGAGAGCGCCGGACGCCCTTCGGAGTACTGACTTACTTCCCGACCACCACGATCGAAAACGAATCCGGCAGCATCTGTCCGCGTCCGCCGCGTCCCCCGCGTCCGCGTGCGCCCTTGTCATCCGCCGGTGGAGGGGTTGCGGGCGCTGCGGGCGGCGGTGCGTATTCCGCGGCGATCAGCAGAACATGATCGGTCTTGCTGTCCAGCGTCGATGTCTTGGCGCCGGTCATCGTCTGCAGGTTCTGCTCCACTACGAAACTGGTGGGGCTGTTCTCTTTGATTATGGTGAGGGTGCCATTGCCGTGCGAGCTGAAAGCTTCCATGGTCTTGGGATTGAACACGGCGCCGTCGCTGCCTCCCGCCAGCGGAAGGGTCTCCAGGATCTTGCCGTCCTTGGCGCTGAGGATTACCATATTCTGGGGATTGCGGCAGGCCGCGAAGAGAATCTGGTTCTTCACATCCAGCGCCAGGCCCGCGCATCCGCCGCCCTTTCCCGTCACATCGTAGTGGGCCTTCACGGTCAGCGTCTTGGCGTCCACCACCGCGATGTTGTCCTTATCCTCGATGTCCACGTAGATGGTGCCCTTGCCGTCGGTGGCGGCCTCTTCCGGCGCGCCGCCCAGGTCGTCAATCGTGCCCACGATAGAGCCGTCGGCCGCGTCGATCACCGTGGCGTGCGGCTTGCTGTGGCTCAGAATGTAGACGCGGTCGTTGAACGCATCGTACAGGTAGCCGTCCGGGTTTCCCTTCACCTCGATGGTCTTGATGGTCTCAAAGGTCTTCGTGTCGAACATCACCACCGGATTGCTGCTGGCGAACCCGTGATGCGACTTCGGCGAAGCTGTGGCGCCGTGTACTCTATTGGTGTTAGGAACTTCACCGACCTTCTCCAGAGTATCGAGGTTGTACACCATGATCCTTCCCGGGGCGCCGCTGGCCCCGCTGCGCCCGACATACAGCCGGCGGCCTTCCGCATCCGCCGTCACGTAGTCGAAGCCGCCCTCTCCGCCTACCTTGGCGGTCTTCAGCACCTTGTAAGGCCCGGAATCCTGGGCAAATCCGAGCAACGCCGCAGCCGCCATTCCGGCCGCCAGCATCAGGCAAAATTGTCGCATCATGGTTCTCCTTTGAATCTGGGGTCGGCTCACAGTATACACCCGCAACGCAATCCAGCCGGGTTACAATTGCCTGTACATGGCAACCCGCCCCGACCCAATGCCTGCCGCCGATACCAGTTTCTTCGGCCACCCGCGCGGCCTGGCCACGCTCTTCTTCACCGAGATGTGGGAGCGCTTCAGCTACTACGGAATGCGCGCCATCCTGATCTATTACTTGACCCACAAGATCGCCGAGGGCGGACTGGGGTTCAACGATGACAAGGCCGGGGCCGTCTACGGACTGTACACCGCCATGGTCTACCTGCTATGCCTGGGCGGCGGCTGGGTGGCCGACCGCATCACCGGCCAGCGCCGCGCCGTCCTGATCGGTGGCCTGTTCATCGCGGCTGGCGAGTTCTGCCTGGTAGTGCCCTCGGAAACATCCTTCTATATCGGGCTGGTGCTGCTGATGATGGGCACCGGGATGCTCAAGGGCAACGTCAGCACGATTGTCGGCCAGATCTATTCCAAGGGCGATCCGCGGCGTGACTCGGGCTTCACCATCTTTTACATGGGCATCAACATCGGCGCGCTGATTTCGCCCCTCATCTGTGGTTACGTGGGCGAGAAGATCAGTTGGCGCCTGGGCTTCGGCGTGGCGGGCCTCGGCATGTTGCTGGGCCTCGTGCAATACCTGCTCGGCTCGAAGCACCTGGGCAGCGCGGGCTTGCATCCGGCCTCCACAGGCGATCCCGAGAAAGACCGGCGGCAGAAGGTGAACGCGGCGTGGGCCGTTGGCGGCGGCCTGGGAGTTTTCGCCGTGCTGGCGCTTCTGGGCGCCGCCGGCGTGATCGAATTCACCGCCACCATGATCTCCAACGGCCTGGGCTGGTGCCTGCTGGGGATCTCCGTGGTGGTGTTCTCGTGGATGATCTTCTCGCGCGGCTGGACCGTTGAAGAGCGTAAGCGTTCGGTGGTGATCCTGGTATTGTTCGTGGCCTCGGCGCTGTTCTGGGCGTCCTTCGAGCAGGCCGGTTCCTCGCTGAGCCTGTTCGCCGAGCGCTCCACCAACCGCAACGTATTCGGCTTCACGTTCCCCGCGGGCTGGTTCCAGTCCGTGCAGCCGGTTTTCGTGGTGGCGATCGCTCCCGTGTTCGCCTGGCTCTGGTTTCGGCTGGCGCGCCGCGGCAAGGAGCCATCCAGCCCCGCGAAATTCTCTTTCGGCCTGTTCTTCGGCGGCGCGGCCTTCGCCATTCTAGTGCCCGCGGCGATGATGTCGGCCCACGGCACGCAGGTAGCCATCTGGTGGCTGATTGGCACGTATTTCCTGCAAACCCTGGGCGAGTTGTCCCTGAGCCCGGTGGGTCTGAGCGCCATGACCAAGCTGGCGCCCGACCGCGCCGCCGGGTTTGTGATGGGCATCTGGTTTCTCTCGACCAGCATCGGCAACTGGCTGGCCGGCAAAGCCGCTTCGCTCTACAGCGCGATGCCGCTGCCCACGCTTTTCGGCAGCGTGGCCGGGTTCACCTTCGCCGCCATGCTCCTGCTGGTGCTGTTGATCCGGCCGACCATGCGGCTGATGTCGGGGGTGAAGTAGCCATGGGAAGGCTTGCCCGTGGCCGGTTCTCACGGGCTGGACTGGCGCCAGGCAAGGGGCGTCCGCCGGGCCTGGACTTATTCGAGTTCCTTGAGAGGTTGGAGAGTCCGCTGGCGCCAGCGGTGTTTGGCACGCCCGATACATCGGCAGCCAACCGGCTCGCAACCTGAGCGGTGCGCGCGAGGAGCTTCAAAGTCGACTGTGCCGTACTTTTTCCCTATATCGGTCCGCTTGGCTTCGCCCTTCTTATAGTTGCCGGCAACCCGTCGTGCGGAAACGTTCGGCTCCGCAACAACTCGGCAGCCGCTGGATTTGCCGGTGTCTGGGCTTTGCGAAACTGGATCGCGTTCCTCCGGCACGGCGACGGGTTTACGCAATGGCTGCGCCCCAACATTCTCTCCGCTTCCTTAGCACGCGCCAAATCACTCGGAAAGTGACACGCCGGGGCGCGCGGGGGTCTGCCGGAACCCTCCGGCGCCGCCAACCGCGCCGGTGCCGCTATGGTGGTATCAGTGGAAGTATGGTCCGGCTCGTCATGCTGATGTCGGTGGCCGCGTGCGCGGCGGCTCAGAACGGGCCTACCTTCACGCGCGATATCGCGCCCATCGTCTATCGGTACTGCTCCGCGTGCCACCATCCGGGAGAAGCTGCGCCGTTTTCGCTGCTGAGCTACGACGACGTGAAGAAGCGGGCGGCGCAAATTGCCACCGTCACCCATAGCGGCTATATGCCGCCCTGGCTGCCCCAAGCGGGTTATGGCGAATTCGCCGATGCGCGGCGGTTGACCGGCGAGCAGATCCGCCTCATCGGCGAATGGGTGGCCGAGGGAGCGCCTGAGGGGCCGCCTGGCGAAGCTGCGCCGCCACAGTTCGAAAGCGACTGGCAGTTGGGCGCGCCCGACCTGGTGCTGGAAGCGCCCGCGCCGTTTTCGCTGCCCGCATCCGGCCCCGACCTATTTTGGAATTTTGTCTTCCGCGTGAACCTGCCGCAGACGCGCTTCGTGCGCGCGATCGAGATCCGGCCGGGCGACCGCCGCCTGGTACACCACGCCAATCTGCTGATCGACCGCACGGCTTCCGCGCATCGCCAGGAATCCGCCCCCGGCAGCGGCTTTCCGGGCATGGAAGTAACGCTGCTCCGCAGCCCCTTCGATCCCGACGGCCATTTCCTTTTCTGGAAACCGGGCGGCGCGCCGCACCTGGAGCCGCCGGGCTTCTCCTGGCGCCTCGATTCCGGCGATGAGCTGGTGCTCAACGCGCATATGCATCCCTCCGGGAAAGCCGAGCAGGTACGGCCGGCCATCGGGCTGTATTTCACGGACCAAGCGCCGCGCCGCTTTCCGCTGTTGGTGCAACTGGAAAACGACGACGCCCTCCGCATCCCGGCGGGCGCGCGCGATTTCGCCATCGCCGACGATTTCCGCCTGCCCATGGACGTGCAGGTGCTGGCCGTCTACCCTCATGCGCACTATCTGGGCAAGCTGTTGGAAGCCTATGCCACGCTGCCGGGCGGCGAGCGCCGCTGGCTGATCCGCATTCCCGATTGGGACCCCAACTGGCAGGCCGTCTACTACTATCGCGAGCCCCTTCTGCTCCCCAAGGACTCGGTGATCTCGATGCGCTACCGCTACGACAACTCGGCTGGCAACGTGCGCAATCCCAACCAGCCGCCGCGCGCGGTGCAAAGCGGCAATCAGTCCACCGATGAGATGGGACATCTGTGGCTGCAGGTGCTGCCGGTGGGAGCCGGAGATCGCCGGTTGGAATTGCAGGAGGCCGTGATGCGCCATCGCCTGGAGAAGCATGCGGACGATTTTTCGGCGCGTTTCAATCTGGGCGCGGTGCTGCTGGCGCGCATGAATGCGCCGGAAGCGGTAGGCATGCTGGAAACGGCGCTGCGCCTGCAGCCGGGGAACGCCCCGGGGAATGCCGAAGCCCACAACATGCTGGGCGCCGCGTACATGCGGCTGGGCCGCGCGGCGGAAGGGACCGAGCAGTTCCGGCGGGCGCTCAGCCTGAACCCGGACCTCTCGGCGGCGCGCTTGAACCTGGCCAACGCGCTGGTGGATGCGGGCCAACTGGAAGAGGGCATCGCGGATTTGCGAAAGGTGTCGGCCGCGGACGCCGGAGGCCAGGCAGACGCCGGGACAGGCGCCGCCGCCGGCGATCGTCTGGCGCGGGCGCTAGTGGCGAGATCCCGTCAGTTGGCGAAACATGGCGACTGGCGCGAGGCCGCGGCGCGATATCGCGAAGCCGCCGCGATCGACCCCGCGGACGCGCCGCTCAGAAACGAATTCGGCGAGCTGCTGATGGGCCACGGTGAGCTGGCCGAAGCGCTGGAGCAGTTCGAGCGCGCCCTGGCGCTCGACCCCGGCAACGAAGAAGCGCGCCAGAACCGGGACATGGTGCGTCGCCATCTGGGGAAATAAAACCGTAACGAGGCGGTCGCGGAAGGGGCCCGGAAACGGACTCCTCGAAGACATCGCTTTCCGGAGAACGGCACATATGTGCCGAAATCTCACCCGCAGACCACTGATAACAAGACACTTGTATTGGGGAAAGCACAAGTTGGGCGCTTTTCCGTTTTCAGGATGGCACAAGGACGCGCCGGAACGGGCCGCCGCCTTTGCCGGGTCCTGGCCTCCCGCGCTGTGGCGGCGCCCGAGCCCGGGGCCCGCGGTCTGGCATCATCGAATGATATGCGGAATCCCAGTTTCGATCCAGGCCTCACGCAGCAGTTCACGTCCCCCTTCAGGCGGGCGATCAACAAGGACGGCAGTTTCAACGTGCGCCGCCGCGGCTCCACCTGGCGCGATTTTCACCCCTATTTGCTCCTGATCAACATGAGTTGGGCGGGTTTCCTGGCGGCGCTGTTTCTGGGTTACCTGGTGGTCAACACCCTGTTTGCCTGCGGGTATTATGCCTTGGGACCCGGCCAGCTCACCGGCGGCGACGCGGCCACCGCGGCGGGCCGCTTCTTCAACTGCTTCTTCTTCAGTGCCCACACCCTCACCACGGTCGGTTACGGCAATATCTCGCCGGGCGCTCTCGGGGCCAACGTGGTGGCGGTGTTCGAAGCGCTGGTCGGCGTGCTCGGATTCGCGGTCGCCACGGGACTGCTGTTCGGGCGCGTTTCGCGGCCATCCGCCCGGATAGGATTCAGCGAGAACATGATCGTGGCGCCGTACCAGGAGGGGCACAGCTTGCAATTCCGGGTGGTCAACCGGCGGAAAAATTCATTGGCCGAATTGCAGGCCAGGTGCCTGTTGATGACTGTCGATAACGAAGACGGAACCCCCAAGCGCAAGTACGAATTGCTGCGCCTGGAACGGCCCGAAGTGCTGTTTCTGGCGCTCACCTGGACCATCGTGCACCCCATCGACCGCGATAGCCCGCTGTGGGGCAAGACCGCGGCCGATCTGACCCGCCTGCAGGCCGAGGTGCTGATCCTCCTGAAAGCCTACGACGATACCTTCAGCCAGACCGTGGTGGCAAGATACTCTTACCGCCACGACGAGATCGTCTGGGAAAAGCGCTTCGCCCCGGCCTTCTTCGTGGACGGACACGGAGACCTGGTGCTGGAGGTGCGGAAAGTGGGGGAGATGATATAACCCTACAATCTCACCGCGTAGACGCGGAGAACGCGGAGGAAGCGCCGAGAACCTCAATTTGTGTTCTCCGCGCTTCCTCTGCGTTCTCCGCGTCTCCGCGGTGAATCAGGGGCTTCGACCCTACGCAACCTCCCAATACACCGAGTAGCGCTTCCCGAAGATGCTGTTCAGCGGCGCCATGGCGACATCCTTGGTTTGTCCCGATGTGCGGAACGTCAATGGCTTATCGGCGGGCTTGATCCAGGATGCCGGGTCGGCATCCACGGCGGCATGGAAGGTGGGCACTTCCACGGGAGTGAACGCCGGCATGTTCGCATTCTGCTGCTGCGGGTTGCGCGGTGGGCGAACGCGTGGAGCGCTGGGGCCGATCAGCATACCCTCGGTCAGGCCTTCGGCTCCCAGGTCGCCGGCCAGCACCAGCGGCCCGTAGAGATACGCCTGCAGGCGCGGATTGTCGGGCGTGGCTTCCATGGTAAGCTGCATCGGAAGCTGCAACTCCACGCGGTCGCCCTTCTTCCACACGCGCGAAAGAGTCAGATAGCTGCCGGGCGCGGCCGAGGCCTCGATGGGCTTGCCGTTCAGTTTCACGGTGGGTTCGGATTTCAGCCACCCCGGAATGCGCAGCCGCAACGCCATCTTCGCCGGCTTGCTCTCGGTTACTACCAGCGCGGTCTCCGGTTGCTCCGGGAACCGACTCTCCTGCCGCAGCTTGAAGCCTTTCTCGGCCCAATCGAGCTCCGACGGAATGAATAAGTTGACATAGATTCCCTCGGTATCGCGCCAGTAGATGCTGTCGCCGATCTTAGAGTATTCTTCCACACCCGTGCCCGTGCAGCACCAGAAGGAATGGTCCTCGTTGCAGAACGTCTTATAGGCGCCCGGATAGAGCGAGAGGTAATATTGCGTATAACCTTTGTCCGGCAAGATGGTGCCCAGCCGGTGGTTGAGCATCGAGCGCTCATAATAATCGAAGTAGCGCGGCTGCGAGTCCCAGGAATACAAGTGCCGCGTGAGCTTCAGCATGTTATACGCGCAGCAACACTCGGCCGTCGATTCGTACATCTTGAGCTCGGCGGCGATGCGGCCGGCGGGCTGCTGCCAGGACTCGCCGTTGCTGGTGCCCATGGTGACATAGCTGTGTCCGCTCACCACGGCATCCCAGAAGAACCGGGCCACTTCGTGGAAGCGCGTATCGCTCGAAAGCTCATAGCGCCGGGTGGCGCCGATCACCTGCGGGATGTGGGTATTGACGTGGATAGCTCGGCCATTGGGGTCGCGGTTCAGAGAATCGCGATGCTGGGCCAGCGGGTTGAAGAACCATTTCTTGGTGTAACGGTCGCCGGCCTTGGCCCATTGTTCGTTGTTAGTGGCCGCCGATAAGTTATACAGCACTTCCGCCATGCCGCCATATTCCGTGTTGAGGATCTGTTGCATGTGCTCGGGAATCTTGCTCGCCGTCCAATTGTCGGCCCACCCGGCCATTCCTTCCACCACCTTCAACGCCTGTTGGTTATCGGTCAGGCGGTACATATCGAACAGCCCGGCCATGATCTTATGAATGGTATAGAACGGCGCCCAGGGAAGCTGTGGACCACCCGGACCGCGGTTGGGCTGGCCGGAGAGCGCATCGAGGCGGTCGAACAATTCCATCGGAAAGGCGCTCAAATATCCGCCGCCCAGTTTGGCCTGGCACCTGGCCAATCCGTCCACCAGCTCATCGCCCTTGGCCTTGGCGTCCTTGTCCCCCGTGGAGGCGTACAGTTGCGCGCTGGCGGAAAGAAAGTGGCCGGTGAAATGGCCGCGCAGCTCGGTGCCGCGCTTGCCATCCGCGGGGGCCTCCCAGCCGCCGAACGGACTGGCCACTGCGCCCGTGTCGAGGCCGGCGTTCTGACGGAAATTGTAGAGCAGGCGCGGCACGTCGAGGCGCGCCATGTAGCCGCGATTCCACTCCTGGGCGTCGTGGAAAGGGCCAGCCAGCAGGCGCACCTGCGTCATAGGGAACGGCTCCACTTTGGCGCGCGCGGCCTGTTTGGTGAACTCTAGCGGACCGTCGAAGGGAGCGGGCGGCTCGGGCGGCGGCGTGAACCGCCGCGGCTGCTCCTGAGCCGGGGCACCCCCTCGGCCCGGCTGCGGCGGAGTCTGCTGCTCGGCCAGCAGTGCCGGAGCGGCGGCCATGGATGCGGTCAACCCTGCCGCAAAATGGCGGCGGTTCAGTGCGGCTGGTTTGGTTTGTTCCGTCATAGCTTCCCTTCCTACTGAGTAACCCCTCTCGTGGCGGCCAAGCAAGAATAACTTCTCAGCCACCGGCATGGCGCAGACTCCCAGTCTGCCGCGTCCCGACTCTTCGGGACGCTTTGGCGGGCGCCCGGCAGGCATCCCGAGGAGTCGGGATGGGGCCGGCACGAGTGCCTCCGCCACATGGGCCACGCCAGCTAATATGAAGTTATTCTTGCCTCCGCGCTTACTTCGCGGCTCGGCGACTATTTCACAATCCATCTCTGGATCCCCACGGAAAAGTTCGGCTGCATGGTGACCTCCACGCGCAAAGCGGCGCTGGTCACCGGATCAAATGTCACGCGGTTGAATCGATCCTTGTCCACGCCCAACGGGCCGGACGATTTCACCGGCTTCCACTCGGCGCCATCCCGATACAGCAGGCGCCAGGAAGCCGGCACGCGGACCGCACCGCGGCCGGTATCGTCGAACCAGTAAACCTGCGCTTCGGACACCGTGGCCGGCTTTTCGAAATCGTATTCCACCCACTCAGTCACGCCCTCTGGCGTGCCCAGGCGGGGCCACCAGTCGAAGTAAGAAGTGGCGTCGCCCGAGGCCGCCGGCGTCTCGCCATCCTGAATGGCGTTGATGTTGTGCTGCGGCTTTCCGCTCACCATTACTTTGGCCATGGTGGCCAGCGTGGGGAAGGGCGCGGGCCTGGCGCTCGCTTCCGAGGTGGGCAGCCAGACCAGCATCTGTCCCTTGCCGCGGTTGGCCCAGGCGTAATACGGGATGGCGGTGAAAGCCTGCTCGGTCCGGAGCACCTTGCGCTGCGCATCGTATGCCAGCGCGATGGCGCGGCCCTTCACCACGGTGACGCCGTTCAAAAGGTTGGGCTGGAACTCGGCGGTGAGCCGGGCGCTCGCGGGAAGCATCAGGTTGCGCACTTTGCCGTTGGGGTTGTCCACCCATTCGGCGGCGTAGACGGTCGGCCCGCGCTCCAGCGCCACGCGGCCGCGGTCGGCGGCCACCTGGTCATTTGCGAGGACGCGACGCACCGGCATCGGCAGGTTGAGTTCGATGGTGTCGCCGCGCTTCCAGGTGCGCGCCAGGATGGCGTAGCCTTTGTCGATCTGGAACGCGACAGGCTGGCCGTTCACCTTCAGAGTGACGGGACCGGGGGACGGATCGGCAAAGCGGTAGAGGTCGCTGGCCACCGGTTGGTTGAGCGCCCAGCCGGGAATGCGCACGTCGATCGTGAGAGGCGTCGCCTGATCGGGGGTGACGGCGATTTTCACGGCGCCTTCCCAGGGGTAGCGGGTGGACTGCTCCAGCTTCACGGCGCGGCCGTTGTCCAGTTGGATGTCCGCCGTCGAAGCCATGTAGAGGTTCACCCACAGGGTGTCGCCGCGTTGCGCGTACACATAACCGGGCACCGAGGCCAGGAAGCGCGTGATGTTGCCGGGGCAGCAGGCCACGCCGAACCACGGGCTGCGCGCGTGTTGGCCGTTGGACTCCAGCGGATTCGGATAGAAGAACGTCTTGCCATCCAGCGAAACGCCCGAGATCAGACCGTTATAGAGCGTGCGCTCCATTACATCGATGTACCGGGCGTCGGCGTGCAGCAGGAAGAGGCGCAGATTCCAGAAGTCGTTGCCCACGGCCGCGCAGGTTTCGTTGTAGGCCGACATGTTGGGCAGCTCGTAATTGCCGCCGAAGGCCTCGCCCGAGGCCGTGGCGCCGATCCCGCCGGTGATGTAGAGCTTCCGGGAGGCCACGTTTTCCCAGATCTTGTCGATGGCGTTCACATAGGCCATGTCGCCGGTGAGCGCGGCCACGTCGGCCATCCCGGAGTACATGTAAGTGGCGCGGACGGCGTGGCCCACCGCTTCGGTCTGGTCCACTACCTTCATGTGGGACTGATTGTAAGTGCGGCCACTGCCTTGCCGGCCATCGGGGCCGCGCACATCCAGCAGGAACTTGGCGAGGTTCAGATAGCGCCGGTCGCCGGTGACGCGATAGAGCTTGGCCAGGCCCATTTCGGTGATCTGGTGGCCGGGCCAGATGGTCTCCTTGCCGGGACCGAATGTGCGGTCCAGCAGGTCCGCGGTTTTGAGCGCGATATCCAGCAGGGTGCGTTTCCCGGTGGCCTGGTAGTGCGCCGCGGCGGCTTCATAAAGATGGCCCAGGTCGTAAAGCTCGTGGCTGTCCACGGACTCCAGCATCCAGCGGCGCGGGCCGGCCCAGCGGTGCGGATTCAAAGGGTCGATGGTGCGGGCGGTGTAGAGGTAGCCGTCGGGTTCCTGGGCGGCGGCGATTTTCCGAATGAGGCTATCGACATAGGCGTCCAGCTTGGGATCGGGCGCGACCGCGAGCGAGTAAGAAGCGCCCTCGATCACCTTGTACACGTCGCTGTCGTCGAAAGGGTAGGCGGGCGGCTTGTGGTTATCGAACGGCTCGCCACCGAGGGCCTTGGCGGCGCGGATGAAATTGTCCAGGCGGCCGGTCTCCTCCTCCTTTTGAAACGCGAAGGGGATGGTGACGGTGCGGTTGATCTCAATGCGGGGCGCCCAGAAAACATCGTTGACGTGCACCTGGGTGAAGGGCACCGGCTTGGCGGGATAGTCGCGCGGCGCGGTCTGGGAATGCACGGCTAGGCACATCCCGAGCAGGGCGAGCGAACAAGCTGCAACCGCTTTCACGAGGTCATTGTACCGCCAAACCGGTCCCGGAGAAGCTGTAAGGAAATCGGTTGACAGGCGAAAGCGCCTGTCCCACATGCCCTGCAAGTCCTTGAGCAGCAGGGTGGGACAGACGCTTTCGTCTGTCAACCCGGCGATTTCAGCGGTTCCGTTACAGCTTCAGAGCAGCGCCGGGTGCAACGCTTCCCCTGGCCCGCCCGAGGCCGCCCTGGGTCTCACTTACCGCGACTTATACAAACTTGTACTGCCCGGGCACGGGCAGAGGCGGGACCGGCACTCTGTCCTTGTAGTCGAAGGTCTTGGGGAGTAAGTCCTGCTGCGAGTGCATCATCATGTCCCAGGTGACCTTTTGGCCCGAATAAGCGGCTTCGCGGCCCATCAGGCAGGTCATGGTGCTTTCGGCCACGGCCATGGCCTCGTTCAGATACGGCCCCTTGCCCTGGATGCTCGCGACCATATCCATGTGCTCCTGCACATACGGGTCGATGGGCAGCTTGACGCCGCGCAAGGCCGCGCTGTCGATCGCGCCTTTGGATCCCACAATGCGCTCGCTCACGTTGCCGGCCATATCGGGGCCTTGGAACTGGCGGCAGGCGCTCTGCATATGCGCACCGTTGGCGTAGACGAAATCGGCGGAGATGTGGTCGTAGATATTGCCGTACTCCTCCTCGCGCGGCCGCCATGCGGCGCCGCCGGAAGCCACCGCTTCCACCGGATGCGTCCCCATAAACCAATTGCACACGTCGATGTTGTGGAGGTGCTGCTCCACGATCTGGTCGCCGGACACCCACACGAAGGAGTACCAGTTGCGATGCTGGAATTCCATGTCGCCCCACTTGGGATCGCGCTTGTGGTTGGGAAACAGGGGGCTGTTGAAGTTGAGCACGGGGCCGCCCAGCCAGTTGGCGTTGAGGTGCAAAATCTCGCCGATCGCCCCGTCCTTCACGCGCTTGTACTGATCCAGGTACCAGGCCTGCGAGCGGCGTTGCGCGCCCGATTTCACGGTGAGATGGAGTTCCTCGGACTTTTTCGCCGCGGCCATGAAGCGGCGCAGGTTTACCGGGTCTGTGCCGAAAGGCTTCTCGCAGAAGACATGCTTCCTGGCCTCCACCGCGGCTTCGAAATGCATCGGCCGGTAGGCCGGGTAAGTAGCCAGCATGACGATATCCACGCCGGATTCGATCAACTTCTTGTAAGAGTCGAAGCCCACGAAGTGGTGCTCGGGGTCCACTTTCACGCGATCGGCCATTTTCGGATCGAGCGCCTTGGATTTGCGGAGGCAATCTTCCAGGCGGTCCTCGAAGACGTCGGCCAGCGCGGTGATCTCGACGTTGTCGCAGCCGGTGAGCAGGTTCTGCACAGCCTGCGTGCCGCGAGAGCCGCAGCCGACGAGGCCGGCTTTGAGCTTTTCATTGCCGGCTCCGCGCACCAGTTCCGGTTTGACAATCCGGAAGGCGGATGCCGCGGCCAGCGTGGAGGTGAAGAAAGAACGGCGGGATACGGATTGGTTTTCCAATGCGGTGACCTCCCTGACATTCTATTATGGTTCGCCTCGACCGCAAAACCGTGCGCAAGTACCTGGTCGCGCCGCCGGCCCTCCCGGAGCTGCCGGGCATCGGGCGGCGATCAAGCCGGATTCATTGAATCGCGAACGTCATTGTGGAAACGGTGGCGCCCGTGTAACCTCAAAACGAGCAGGAGGGTCGTCAGATGCAAGGCAGCCAAATAACGCGGAGAGATTTTCTCAGCGCCGGGGGCGCTGGATCCCTGGCGATACTCGGAACCGGAGCGAGTACGCCGGAGGCGCGCGCCGCCGCCGAACGCGTGGGACCTCTGAAAATAACCAAAATCGAGGCCGTGCGTTTCAGGCGGGACTTGCGCATCCAGGGAATTGCGGCCGACTGGACGTGGGTGCGTCTGCACACCGATCAAGGTATCGCCGGCATCGGCGAATCCTATTCCGGCGCCGGCCACGAGTCGCACGTGGCCGTGCTGAAAGCCTTCGCCGGGATGATTCTGGGGAGGGATGCGACCGACATCGATCGCCTCTGGCAGGACCTCTTCTATCGCATTTCGTACGCGCCTTGGGGCGGCGCTGAGACGCGCATGCTCAGCGCCATCAACATTGCCCAGTGGGATATTCTCGGCAAAGCGTCCGGCCTTCCCGTTTATAGGCTGCTGGGGGGCAAGGCCCAGCAGAAACTGCAGGTATACAACACCATGAACGGGTGGCCGATCAACGGCATGCGGGAGCATGACGCCCCCGAGAAGCTGACTGAATTTCTGCTCAGCCGGGGCATCAAGGGGATCAAGATCTACCCCTACGACCGCGGTCCGATAAACGCCGCCGCCAGGCACGGCGGCACATTCATCTCCACGGCCGAGCTGAAGGAGTCGCTCGATCCGATCGAGCGTATTCGCAAGACGGCGGGCGATGAGATGGGGATCTATCTCGACCTGAGCAGCAAGTGGAACCTCACTTGTTCGGTGATGATCGCCCATTCGCTGGAGCCATACGGAATCATGTATCTCGAAGACCCGATGCTGGCCGACAACGTGGGGGCGTATGCGACGCTGGCGCGTCAGACCAGCATACCCATCTGCATCAGCGAGCGGCTGGCGACCCGCTTCGGGTTCCGGGAGATGTTCGAGCAGCGGGCGGTCGGTGTGGTGATGTGGGATGTCACCTGGTGCGGCGGGATCTCCGAGGCGAAGAAGATTTCGTATATGGCGGATACCTACAAGATTCCGACGTGCCCGCACACAGGGGGCGGACCGGTCCTGTGGTTCGCCTCGATCCACGCTGCCACATCCCTGACCAACTTTTTCATCATGGAAAGCGTATACCACATGTACCACGACGTGTATCCGCACTTCATCGAAAACGTCCCCGCGCCGGTGGATGGATACGTAACGGCGCCCGAAACACCCGGGTTGGGGATCGAGGTTCGTGAGGAGCCATTCCAAAATGGCGATGCGGTCGTCGAGAGCATCGCCCAGTTGTAAATTGAGATCGGCCGGCGGCAAGGCTCACGAGGCGAGCGGAGGCCGGCGCCGTACCGGTTGGCACGGTGTCTCCGCGTCCTCCCGCCTGATGGGTCTATTTCCCCGGCGCCGTCGCAGCCTTCCCACTCTGATACGACGGGTACGCCGGCTTCTTGTGTACGGGGACCGGATGCTTCTCCAGCTCGGCCAGCAGCACTTCTACGGTCTTCTCGAGCTGCGGGTCGTGGCCCTCGCGCATGGCATGTGGATCAAGCTCCACCTCAATGTCCGGCGCGATGCCGTGGTTCTCCACTTCCCATTCGCCCCGCGGCGTCCAGAAGCCGCGGCTCGGCGTCGATACCACGCCGCCATCCATCAACTGCTCTTGCGGGCCGAAGAAACCGACCAACCCGCCCCAGGTCCGCTTGCCGATCAGCGGCCCGATGCCCAGCTCCCGGAAGTGGAATGGCATGGCGTCGCCGCCCGAGCCGGCATATTCGTTGACGATCATGGCCTTCGGTCCTGGAATCAGGCTTACCGGCCAGGTGGTGTCCTCGCCATCGCGCGTGGTGCGGTAGTTCAAGAGCCGGCGCTGCAGGTAAGTGAGGATGTAGTCGGTCATCGTCCCGCCTCCGTTGAAGCGTTCGTCCACCACCGCGCCCTCCTTGCCGGCCTGCGGGAAAAAGTAGCGGTTGAAGAAAGTGTAGCCGCCCACCGCGGTGTCCGGCAAATAAATATACGCCAGCCGGCCCTTGCTCAGTCGATCCACCTTGCGGCGGTTCTCTTCCACCCACGCCAGGTTGCGCAGGCCCAGTTCCGACGCGACGGGAACCACCGTCACCTCGCGCGACCCCGCTCCGCCGGCATCGGGCCCCACCCGCAACCGCACCGACCGGTTGGCCGTGCCCTCGAAAAAGCTGTAGACCTCGTCCGTTCCCCGCACCTCCTGCCCATTCACCGCCAGCAGGTATTCGCCCGCGACGACATTCACGCCCGGCTGCGTCAGGGGTGCGCGAAGCTGCGGGTTCCAGTTCTCTCCGTCATACACGCGCGCGAAACGATAGCGGCCGTTCTCCACGCTGTAATCCGCCCCGAGCAGTCCTCCGGGCACATGGCGCACTTCCGCGAAATCGCCGCCGCCCACGCGCAGATGGCCCACCGTCAGGCCTCCCAGGGCCTCCTCGAACAGATAGTTCAGATCGACCCGCGCGCCGATGCCTTCGAGGTACGGCTCGTAATATTTCTCGGCCGCCTTGAGATCGTAACCGTGGAAGCCGGGATCGTAGAAGAAGTCGCGCTCCAGCCGGAACGCTTCGTGGTACATCTGCTTCCATTCGGCCAGAGGGTCGGCGCGCACTTCCATCGCTTCGAGGCGCAGCACCTGTGCGCCGCCCCGCGCGCCGCCCGCCGGAGCACTGGCGCCCGGACCCGCGGGAGCCGGCGTGGCGGAGGCGATGGTCCATTGCCGCGCGGGCGGGCCACCCGCTTCGGCCGCGGCGGCGGCGCCCGGCGCGTTCTGCCGGTACAGCATCTTCTCCCCGTTGTCCGAAAGCGCGAAGAACGTGACGTTCTCGATCGTCCTCTCGGTCTTGCGGGTCTTCAGGTCGAATCGCTGGACGGTCATGGTATTGGGACCGGTGAGAGATTCCACCAGTCCTCCCTCCACCACGAAGAGCGCGCCCTCCTTGCCCGGGATCAGCCGCTCATAATTCCGCGGCGGCATGGGCAGCGCGAGAATGCGCTGGCCGATCCTGTCGAAATCGATCTCCACGGCGGGAGGCTCTTTGGCCGCCTTCCTGGCGGCGCCGGTCTCCGGATGCGGCGCCTCCGCTTCCCCAGCGGCCTTCTCTTCGTCGCTTTCCGGCGCCAGCGGCGACGGCAGGTCCTTGCGCAGCACGGCGATATACACGCTGCTGGTGAACGCCCGGTTCATGGCGGTCATGGATGTATCCATCGCCGGGCCGGCGTCGGTACTCGAGAGCAGGTACAGGTATTTGCCGCCGCGGTCGAACACCGGCGACATCGCATCGCTCATCCCGTCCGTAATGGCGCGGCTCGCGCGCGTCTCGAGCGAGTGGACGCAGACCGATCGCATGTGGCTCTTGCCCTGCATCGTGTAGGCCAGCCATTTGCTGTCCGGCGACCAGGCCGCTTCGAAGATCTGTTCCGGACCCGTGAACGTGTCTCTGAAAACGTGCACCGGCTTGCCGTCGGCGAGGTCCACATACCACAGGTTGAGACGCTTGTCGGTGTAGGCGATCTTCTTGCTGTCGGGCGACCACGTCGGGTTATAGAAGAACGATCCGGGAGCGCCCAGGTCGATCTTCTGCACCACGCCCTCGCCATCCTGCCTGGCGATATGCAGCGCGTACTCGCCCGATTCATCGGAGAAGTACGCCACGCGCGTCCCGTCCGGCGACCAGGCGGGATTGCGCTCGTTGGCGCCGGGCGTATTGGTCAGGTTGCGAATGTCGCCCTTTTCCGCCGGCACGGTGAGGATCTCTCCGCGGGCCTCGAAGACCGCGCGCGCCCCGGTGGGCGAGAGCGCCGCGTTGCGGATGCGGTTCGAGACCTTCACGAAGTGCGGGCGGACTTCAGGGAGGTCGCCGGTCACGCGAATCTCCACCGGGCGCGCCTTACCGCTCTTCAGATCGTACAGGTGAATCGAGCCGAACTGCTCGTAGACGATGGCTCCCGGCCCGGCGCACGCCGATTTCAGATCGAGCCCATCGTTGTTCACCACCCGCGTGACCGTCTTCCTGCGCGTATCGTAGGAGAACAGGGTGACCGCGCCCTCGCGGTCCGACAGGAAGAAGACGCGGTCATCCACCCACATGGGGTTGAAATCGTTCGAATTGTCGCGCGGCAGTTTTTCGATGGTGGAGTCGGACAGCTTCGCGATCCAGATCGGCGAACTGCGCCCGCCGCGGTAGCCCTTCCACATGGAGAACGCGCGGTTCAGCGGGACGTATGCGATCCTCGCGCCATCCGGCGAGTAGGAACCCTCCCCTGCGATCGGCAGCGGCAGTTGGCTCGGGAACCCTCCGCCGCGCGCGACCGTGAAGAGTCGCGAGAACGCGCCCGAATAGCTGCTGCGCGCGGAGGCGAACAGGATGCCCTTGCCGTCGGGAGTCCAGCCCATGGTCAGATCCGGCCCGGGGTGCCAGGTCAGGCGCCGCGGCACGCCCCCGGATGCCGGCACTACGAAGACGTCGGTGTTGCCGTCGTACTCGCCGGTGAAGGCGATCTCGGTCCCATCCGGCGAGAAGTACGGCCGCGTTTCGACGCCCGCGCCGGTAGTGAGCCTCTGCGCGGCGCCGCCGTCCCGGCCGACGAGCCAGAGGTCGCCCGCATAGACGAACGCGATCTGCGACGCGTTCAAGGTGGGCTTTTGAAACAGGAGCTTCGATTCGCCATGGAGCGCCATGGCAGCCAGAATTACGAGCGCGAAGAAGCGATTCATAGGAACCTCCGGGCGGTGTGCGGAATTGGCACCATTCTACACCGGCTGGGGCGCCAACCGCGGTCCCCGGCTCACCCCCGCCCCGCCAACCCGCCGGAATCGGATACACTTTATCAAAGCGAGGGATACCGATGAAACTGCAACCATGGGCTTGTCTGGCGGCATTGAGCTGTATGCTGTCCGCGAACGCGGCGGCGCAGGGGCGCGGCGCGCCGGATCCGAAACTGGTGACGGCCCGCAATTCGACCGAACAGGAGCTGGAGTCCGTGGCCATTGTCGAGCGCAAGGTGATGGTTCCCATGCGCGACGGCAAACGCATGGCGACCGATGTCTACCGGCCCAAAGACACCTCCAAAAAGTACCCCATCGTTTTCGTGCGCACGCCCTATAACTTCAACTTCTGGGACGTGCGCAACGGCCTGCCGCGCGACATGGGCGCCGAGCTGGCGGCCGTGAAGCGGGGTTACGCGTATGTGGAGATGAACGAGCGCGGCCACTTCTTCTCGGAGGGCGAGTACGACATTCTGGGCGCGCCGTTGTCGGATGGCGTGGACGCGCTCGCCTGGATGTCTTCGCAGCCGTGGTCCAACGGCAAGGTGGGCACCATCGGATGCTCCTCGACGGCCGAGTGGCAGTTGGGCGTGGCGGCGCAGGGCCACCCGGCCTTCGCGGCCATGATCCCGCAGGGATTCGGCGCCGGAGTGGGACGCGTGAAGCCTTACTTCGAGCAGGGCAACTGGTATCGCGGCGGCGCCGTGCAGATGCTCTTCATCGCCTGGATCTACGGGGAGCAGAACCAGGTGCGGCCGATGTTTCCGCCCAAGACTTCGCAGGAGGAGCTGATTCGCGTCTCGAAGATGTTCGACCTGGCCCCCCAGATGCCGCGCGTGGATTGGTCCCAGGCGCTGCGCCACCTGCCGGAGATGGATATTATCAAGGCGGTGGACGGGCCGCACGGCATCTTCGCCGACCGCGCCGAGGTCTCCACCGGCGGCGCCATGATCAAACGCGCGCCCAACGATGCGGCCTGGTATCGCGGCGGCCTGTGGCACGACGATATGAAGATCAACGTGCCGGGTTTCTGGTTCATGTCCTGGTACGATGTTTCGATCGGGCCCAACCTGGCGGCCTATAACTTCGTGCGCAAGACGGCGCGGCCGGACATCGCCAATCAACAGTATGCCGTGATCGCGCCGACTCTTCACTGCGGTTACAAGCGGGCCACCGAAGATACCGTGGTGGGCGAGCGCAGCATGGGCGATGCGCGGCTGGATTACGACGAGCTCACTTACGGCTGGTTCGACCATTTCCTGAAAGGCGACGACAACCACGTGCTCGAAACCATGCCCAAGGTCCGTTACTTCACCATGGGGATGAATAAGTGGCAGTCCGCGGACACCTGGCCGCCCGCCGGCGCGCAGCCCATGAAACTGTACCTGGAGAGCGGAGGGAAGGCCAACACCCGTAACGGCGATGGCGCCCTAGCCGCCGCTCCGGCCGCCGCGGACGCCCCCGACCGCTTTACTTACGACCCCATGGACCCGGTCCCCTCCTATGGCGGCAACGTCTGCTGCACCGGGAACGCGGTCACCGGCGGGGCCTTCGATCAGCGCAAGATGGAAGAGCGGCCGGATATCCTGGTGTACACCTCCGAACCGTTGAAGGAGGGCATCGAAGCCAGCGGCCCGATCGCGGTCACGCTGTATGTCTCTTCCGACGCCAGGGACACCGATTTCAGCGTGAAACTGTTGGATGTATATCCCGACGGCACGGCTTACAATCTGGATGAGACTATCCAGCGGGCGCGGTACCGCGAAGGCTACGACCGGCCTCCGGTGTGGATGGAGGCGGGTAAGGTGTATAAGGTGGCGTTACAGCCGATGACCACCAGCAATTTCTTCGCCGCCGGCCACCGCATCCGTCTGGAAGTAACCAGCAGTAACTTCCCGCGGTTTGACCGCAACCTGAATACCGGGGGCAATAACTACGACGAGGCGCACGGCGTGGTGGCGCATAACGCAGTGCATCATTCCAAGCAGTATGCCTCCGAAGTTACCCTGACGGTGGTGAAAAGGTAACTGGCGCTTCCGGCAGCCAATACGGGAGTCAGTTCTCGATCGGATCTTCTCCGCGGGGTCCACCAACCAGGGTGGTCGAGGTGTTTCTGGGCGACTGCGATCTATGGCCCATGCGGCCGCTACCCCGCCTGAGGGCCGAATGCGGACACCATTTCTGCGCTTAGCTCTGAGCGTCGAGGAAGATAGTAATCCAGCCACTCCGTGCCCACGTCACATGTGCCCCCGAGCGCCTCAACGGCGGTGGTACGTGCCCCAGGGTACGCAGTGCCCCAGCCGGCGAGGTCAGACACGAGAATATCGGCACTCAGGAGCAGTGCAGCGAGCAGGGTCCAAAATTGGCGCTCCTTAACAGCCACAATGCCCTCGGCCACAGCAAGCACTAAACCGCTTAGAAGCGCAAACCGCCAACTCCACAACGGACTGAGGACAAGGGCGACGGCCGCCAATAGCCAAAGAAACACGCGAATCTTGAATGCGGATGAAGCTGCACGAAGGAGGGCAAGCCCCTCCGGCAAAATGGCTAGAGCTACGGCGTTCCTTTTGGTCGCTATGCGCGCAGCTAACGTGCGACGACTGACCGTCTGGTGAGTTCGGTCAATGTTCGCTGAGCACTTCTGTATGAGGGCGGGCGGCACGGATGTTTTAACCGTCGTTAGTCATGGGAAGCTGGACAACAACTGGGCTTCAAGGGCCCCAAAAGCCCCCGTGAAAAAGATACAACCATGGCTGAAGAAATAGTCTCTCTGTAAGATGTTCTTAGCGACATCGGGAGTAGACAGAATTTGCATGGCCGTCGGGTGAGCAAACTTGGACAGCATTTTGAAGCTGACACGAAAGTGGTTTTCCATGCCGCACTCTTTGGCGGCATCGGTGACCTGCTTGTACGGCCCATTCAGAAGAGGCGAGCAGTCTGCACGTACCACTCGTTGCTGACGCGGGGTTTGCCGCCAGATGCTCAATTCGTGCATTGACGGCGGCCCATCTGCCGGACGTAGCGATGTCGGCGGCTCGGGCGACGAACTCGGCGAATTCTGGGTCCATAGAGTGCTATTTTAGCTGACGCTTGCAATCAATCCCCAGCGCCCACTGCTGCGCACCCAATCAAACCTGCTTCGCTTCCGCGAAGTCCCGCCCCACTCACCGCCCCGCGCCCGCCGCCCGATCCCAGAACACGTTGCAATACTCGACCTCCTCGGTCTTGCGATACAGGTCCTTCAGTTTCAGCCGGTCCACCGTTTCCTGGTCCATGCAAACCGCGACGGTGGCGAATGCCCCGGCCTTGACTTGACTGTCCATATCGCGCTCCCGCACGATGTGCAGTTGGGCGGACTGGGCGGGGGGCAGATTCAGGTCGCGGGAGTATGAGAACTGCATGCCCTCAGGCGGCGTGCTGTGAAGGAGAAAATAGAGCGGCTCCGAGGCGTACAGCGAGCCGTTGGGCGGCGTCACCTGGCGGATCTTGGCGGCCGCCTTTTGCAAATCCCTCCAGCGATAGTTGTCGCCGTTATTGTAGATCGCGCGAGCCGCGCCCATGGCGATCAGGACGGCCAGCAAGAGAGTTGGCAGTAAGGGACCCGATTGGGCGCCGCGCAAACGCGTGGCCACCTCGAAGAAGCCGGGCCCGGCCAGGATCGCCAGAAACGGCACCACCAGCACGAAATAGCGCACGAACGTGGGGCGGGCCAAGGCGAGCTCGGCGCCCAGGGCCAGCGCCAGCCAGCCGCACAGGTAGAACTCGGCGTGAAGCTCGGCGCCGCACTCGGGCCGGCGAAGGTACCACAGAGCGGCTGCGGCCAGCAGAAGGAGCACCAGCGCCTGCGTGGAATTCAGCCAGGTGCTCATCTGGGCCAGGTCATGCCCCGCGGTGGCGCCCCAGTTCGTATGCCTGTAGGCCACCTGGTATTGGAAGACGTTGAACCACGTCTGGCTCGGCCCTTGGAGGAAGAGGCGGGCCACCGGCAGAAAGGGAACGGCGCCCGCCACGACGAACGCGGCGCCTTTGGCCCAGCGGTTGCCCTGGCGGCTATAAAGCGCGATCCACACCAGCAGCGCCGGTGCGGCCATGGCGCTGAGCAGCGAACATCCGGCGGCGGCTCCGGTCAGCAATCCTACCGCGGCCGGCCTCCACAGGCTGCGCCGGCCGGGCGTGACCACGGCGATGCGGAAAGCGGCCACGGTCAGCAACAGGCAGATTGCGTAGGCCTGCCCTATGGTTCCAAAGCGGAAGACCAGCTCGTTGAGACTGAACAGCACCGCCGTGACCACCGCCGCCGCCAGCCGCCAGCGCGCCACGGGGAAACGGCGGAAGACGAAGCTTGCCGCCAGAGCCACGGCCCCCATCGTCTCCAGCGCCGCCAGGGCCTGCGGCACGCGCCAGGTTTGCCCGAACACGCGCATCCAGAATGCCATCCACCAGACGTTCAGCGGGGTTTGCGGGAAGGGGAAATCCAGATAGGGGCGCTTGCCGGCATTAATCAATTGGGCCGCCAGCAGGTGGAAGCCTGCGTCCCAGGTGAAGGCGATGGACTGCGAATAGTACATCAGGAGGAACCAGATGCCGGTCAGCACCGCGGCTAGAGTGATGGCCGGCCAATTACGGGGTGGGGAAACTCGATCGAAGGGGAGCACTGCTTCTATTTTGGCAGGAGTTGGATTGCACCGCCCAGGGGTGCGCGTCTCTAAAGTGACGGTCAGGCGGCGGAGTGGGCCTGCTCCCACAAGTCCTCGAACTGCCGCTGACACGCCAGCAGCGAAGAACGATGATCCGGTTGGCTCCTTGAACGGTCCAAGAACATTCCGGACTGCTTTCGACGGGACCCGATGACCGTCTTGCAGCCAGCCTTGATGACACCGGAGCCGGCCAACAGGCCCTGCGCACGAAATCGGGGGGCCGTGGCTACTTTGGAACGGCGCTCCGGACGGCGGGGTATCAGCGTCGCTGATCCTGTTCGATGTGGAATTGCGAGGCATTGGGCGACCGGGATGCGGTGACGGCCAATAGCCATCGAAGTCTCCGGAGAGATAGATGGCTCTGCGCAGGACGATGGCCCTTGCCATCTGCTCGGTCCAACGCATACCGGAACGCTCCATCCGATCTTTGATCAGGTTCTTGCACGCGCCTTCGAGCGGCCCGCTGGCGATCGGCTGGCCGCGCGGCCTGCAACTCAAGCCTGGATTTCAAGCCCGCAGCCAGCCAGGCGACCATGCGCCAATCCCGCGACCAGGATGAGGCCCTTGTGGAGTCTTCTCACTCGTATACGCTCCTCGATTCCTCCGCCGGCGGCAGATGATCGGTCTGGCGCGCCCACTAGACGTAGAACGTCGGCAGCAGGAAGGTGCTCCAAGTCTACGATCAAACCGCCGACGATGACGATGGCAAACGGCCGCTGTGAGTCCGAGCCAATCGCGTGCGACGTGGCCGCGGGTAACAACCCCAGCGTAGCCACCAACATGGTCATCATGATCGGCCGGAGCCTCCATGCTGGGGATCCTTGGAGGTCTTACCAATCGAAAGATTGGAGACAACGTGGGCCTCTCGGAAGGCACTGTGAAATCGGTGGTCTAGCCCGACTTTCGCAAGAATGAGGCGTGCGACACCGACGATGGGTCCCCGTGACCTTGTCAAATAAGGGGTTTCGGTCATCTCGGTGCGATTCAATTGCTAGATGAAAGAATTATAGATGTTGG
>JBKQPR010000236.1:0-4262 GCA_052144935.1 Bryobacteraceae bacterium | reverse complement strand
GGCTGCGGTACTCGCCACCACTCGGGACCAAGGCGTGAGAAGTGGACGCCGCCTCCAGAGGTCGGCTGTCCGCATGGGCACGTTGCAGAACGAGGAGCGAGGGATGAGCCGTCGAGCGAAGGGTCGGCGGCCCCGGCGCTCGCAAGCGAAAGCAAGCGCCGGGGGGGGGGCTGGGCTTCCTAAAGCGTCTGTCCGCTCGGCGAGCCGACGCCAACGCGCAGATTACCGCGACCGAAACGCAGCCAAGGGGTCAGTTGCCGGGTTTGTCTTTCGTGCGATAGCTGTCTCCTTGAATCACGATCGCCTCCCCGTGATGCATCAGCCGGTCGATCATGGCGGTGGCCAGGGTGTTGTCCACGTCAAAGATCGCGCCCCAATCCCGGAAGGCGCGATTCGTCGAGATGACGATCGAGCCGCGTTCATACCGGGCGGCGACGACCTGGAACAACAGGTCCGCACCGCGCTTGTCGATGGGCAGATAGCCCAGCTCATCGAGGAGGAGAAGTTGCGGGTTGGTAAACTCTCGTAAGGATTTTTCCAGCGTGCCCCGGATCTGCGCCGTGGTCAGGGTATTAATCATGTCCACCACGCGGACGAATCGGACCGAGATGGTCTTTTCACACGCGGTATAGCCCAACGCGGTCAAGAGATGTGTTTTCCCCAATCCGGTTGCCCCGATAAAAACGGCGCAGCCATGTTGGGCCACGAAGTCGCAGTCGAACAGCCGCAGAATGGCTTGCTTGGGGACCCGCTTGGGGAACTCGAATTTGTACTCTTGCAGCGTCTTCCGCGGGGGCAGGCGGGCCCGCAGGATTCGCCGTTGCAAGGCGTGTTGCCGGCGGACGGCGACCTCTTCGCCGATCAAGGCGGCTAGCACGTCGAGCATCGAACTCTGCTTGCGGGCCGCCTCGTCGAGCACCTCCTGGTACACTTCCGCGATGCGGTGCAGCTTCAACTCCGCCAGATCGGCGCGCAGTTGTTCGTGGCGTGGGGATGTCATGTTTGGGGCTCCTCAGGTTCAGGTTCGGGATGGCCGCACAGCCGGTCGTAACGGGCCGGATCGGGCTCTTCCAGGTGAATGTCTTCGATCAACTCGCGGCGCTTGGGTTGCAAGGGCGTGGGCGAGGGAAGCTCGCGACGGCGACGCTCCTGCAAGAGCAGGGCCTCCACGTAGGCCGCGTCATGGATCTTGTATTCCAGGGCCCGCACGATGGCGGCCAGCACCTCCTGCCGGCCGTAAAGCCGCACCAGCCCCAACAGCCGCCGCAGATGGACCGTGGTCTTCACGGGCATCGAGAGCAGTTTCAAGTGGAACTCGCGGGCCAGCGATCCCAGGGCGTCGAACTCCTCCTCGCACTGGCCGGCCTGACGCCGCCGCCGCAGTTTCAAGGCCGCCAGGCGGTCCTCGGGACGGACGATCAACTGCCCCCGCTCGTAACAGCGTGCGTGCCGCGTCACCTCCCGGCCCTCGTCCACGATCCATACCTCGGCGGCGTTGGCCCGCAGCGTGACCGGCTTGCGGGCCAGGGCCGGCGGGACCGAATAGCGATTGCCGTCGTAGCCCACTCGCGCATGCGACGTGACGACGACGGGAAGGACCTCGTCGGTGTTGAAGGGCAGAGCCGGCAAGGGGCGAAGCTGCGGACGTTCCTGCTGGAAGCGGTCGAGAGGACGCTGCTTGGTGGCGGCGTGGAGGCGGACGTTGGCCACCTCGTCGCGCCACCGCGGGGCCAGACGACCATAAGCCTCCCAGGTGGTCAACTCTTCGCTGCGGCCCGCCAGGGCGCTGCCTTTGACGTACCGTACGCCCCCCTCGACGATCCCTTTGGATTCGGGGTCGCGCGCCGCACAGGCGATCGGCTCCAGGTAGAAGTGGCCGCAGAGGGCAAGGAAGTCGGGATGGAAACAGGCGTGCCGCCCCGAACCGTTGAGCACGGCGGCCTTGAGGTTGTCCACGATCAGCTTCCGCGGACTTCCCTGAAAGAACTCCAAGGCATGCACCACTCCCCGGTAAAAGTCGGCCTTCCGCTGCGAGAGGCTGAACTCGATGTAGCACATCCGGCTGTAGCAGAGCACGGCCACGAACACCGAGACCCGCCGCACGGTCTGGCCGATCACCAGCCGTCCGCAGTCGCCCCAATCGACCTGCATGGCCTCGCCCGGTTCGTAGAACACCTCCTGATAGACCCGGCCCCGCGACGGCCGGACCCGGCAGAGGTACCGTCGCACCGGGTAGACCGTGCCGCGATAGCCCTCTTCTCCCTGGGAGATTTCTTCCCTCACCCGCACCGCCGACAGGCCCGGGTACTTGGCCAGCAGTGCGTCGATCTGCGGCCGGTAGCGGTCGAGGATGCCTTCCCGCGGCGCCGCGGTCGACGCGGGCGGCGACGCCAGTGCCAACGCCTTGCGGACCGTGCGGTGCGAACAATGCAGACGCCGGGCAATCGCCGCCTGCGACAACCGCTCCACTTCGTGCAAGCGGCGAATCTCCGCCCAAAGAGAAACTTTCATGATGACCTCCGGGGATCGGTTTGAGGGGATGGGGTGGCCAGCGTGCGCAGGATCTCGCCGAAGGAGGCCAGACCGCCGCCGCGGCGCTGGATCGTGGTGGGGGGCAGGGAAAGCACCTGTGCCAACGGCGCCCGGTAGGCCACCAGGTCCGCCGTCACCAATTCATCTCGCGCGCGGACCACGACCGCTTCGGCCATCCGCAGGCGCAGCGCGATCGTGGCGTCGCCGTAAAACGACAATCCGTCCTTGTCGCTCACCGCGGCCAGAAAGAAATACAAAAAGATCGCCTCGTGAGACAAACGCGGCGCGTGCTCCCGCAGAAAACGGCGATCAATCCACGACCAGCCGTCCGCCGGCGGGCGGCGCACGCGGTCGGGAACCAGGATGTGCTTGTGAATCATGGCGGTTCGCCTCCCGAGACTCCTGGAAGTCTAGTCGCGAACTGCCTGGCGACCCATAATCTTGGACCGCAAGCGGCAAGCCTTGCGCTACGGCCGAAAGACGTCCGCTCGCAAGACTGTCGAGAAGGGCGCGCCCGCAGCAACGCTTGGCTCGTGCGGCCTGGTATTCGAGGCGGCGCTTGAAGCGGCCCACTTCGCGATTGCGCAGCAACCACTTGCGTTCGCGATCCCGCGCTCGCTCCACGGCCACACGACAGGCGTCGCTGCAATAGCGTGCAGGGGCGTGAGGAGAGTTTCGCACGGGCTCATAACATCCGGGACGATCGCAAAAAACTTCAGGATGTTTTTCGCTGCGTGACCACGCGCGGGCCTCGGCTGCGGCGTCCCTTATCGCGGCTTGGCTCGCCTGCGGCGAACCGGCCTGGGATGCCTTCCGTTGGCGTCGCTGGCGTTCGGCCTCGGCGTGCCGCTGGCGCCCCTCAGCGCCAGCACGCCATGCTCGCTGCCGTTTGATCCCCTGCCAGCGATGCACCTTATTCAGACATTCCGGCTCTCGACAGTAGCGTTGGTTGTAGCTCCGAGCGTGAAATCGCCGCCCGCAGTCCTTGCAAAGACAAATTCGCCATCCCAGTCGCCGCCCTCTGGCACACGCACCGCTTTCGTAGGTATGCTGAACTTGTCCCATGGGAGCTGATGACTCCCTTGGGGCCGCCCGGGGAGGATGGCCTTATCCTCCTCGGGCACTCTGCCCTTGATCCATTGTCCCTCTCCGCCTGCCAATTGACGACAATCCGCGAGCACTTCCCGTGGAAAACGGAAGGAGAGATGAGAAGAATTCAGACAAGCTGCAACGACAAGGCAAGCTGTAACGCCGCGAAGGAAACAAGGAAGGAGACGCAGCAGAAATGTTCTGGGCCGGAAGGAGACCACGGAAGGATATGCCTTCCGCTAGCCCGAAATCACGGCCATCCCCAAGCCCGCCCCCAACAATGCCGGTAACCACGAAACCACGAACGGACGAAAACCGCGAAAGACGGCATAATTCGGGGCAGTGGTCTTCGCGCGCCCGACCGCCTCTCTTTCGGAATTTCGTTCTTTCGGAATTTCGTGATTCCTTTCTGTTCGGCGAAAAAGCCCAGTTTTGTCACCAGAGTCTCCCTCGTCGGCATTTCTTCCGCACGCTCTTGCCCTGGCCGTCAGCCGTGTGAAAGCCGCCTCTCCGGGAGCAAGCCGCATGCCAATCGCGGCCGGTTAGTGCATAATAATCCATAACTATAACTAAGTGAAGTAGTTGCGGCGCGCGGAATCATGAACTGGCCGCAACAGGCGCCAGCCGCTCTCCGCGCCGGC
>JBKQPR010000235.1:0-5538 GCA_052144935.1 Bryobacteraceae bacterium | reverse complement strand
ATACGGCCAATCTCTGCCCGATCCATTGTGGTGGTGCGGCGGGTCAGTCAAGACCACACACGACCATTCTGCACAGTGAAGGCAAGGACTGCAAGAGGTTTCCTGTGAGACCTGAGTACCACCCTCGCAGGCCCGCCCAGACGGGGCCTCGGGACTCTCTCTGGTAAGACAGCTCGAACGAAAAGAAGAAATGAAAGCCTATCCATCGGACCTTGAGGGCTTCGTCCAGCAGACAGCCTCCATGAAAGATTGGCCGTATTAAAACGACCATCCAGGGTAGAGCCAAATGCCGCCTCAACAGCGGCATTTCTTTGGAAACAGGACTCGGGACTACTTCAGTTGAATCTTTAACGCCTTGAAATCGATTGTCACGTCCGAGGCTTGCGCTAGCTGGTCGATGCCGATCTGCCCGTACTGCCAGGTGCTGACCAGAATCGTACTGGTCAGCAGCGTGGGTGCGTTGCGGAAAACGATGGGGAGACCGCCAAGAATCAACCGCACCTCCGGCACGATGGCGGAGCGTATGTCCGCAGATCCCGTGGCGCCCAACATTCCTGTCTTGCTCTCGTGGGATCCCTCGAGTAGTTCAGGGAAGTTCTTGGCAAACAGCGGCCACATCGTGGAGATTGTGGATCCGGTGTCGAGGTCGACGGCCAGCTTGTGCCCCGCGATCTCAACCAATGCCAGCGGGTCCAACTCCTCGAAAGACAGATTGGCGTTTCGAAGGTCGGCGTGTCCGGGAGGAAAGCCGATCCTTAACTCGTGGTTCCGGTTCCACTGTATCGTCTCGACCGCCAACAAAACCGGAAGGCCCACAACGCCGCGTTGTGACACAGGAACTTCTGCCCACGCATCGAGGTCGTCTGAAAGCACTGTGAACGCCACGTCCCGTAGCTCCGTGTTGCCAATCCTCAAGCGGTCGGCGACTGCATAGTGTGCATTCGTGGTGCGTTTCCCGGTGATCCCATCGAACAGCGCCTGGCCCGAGAGCATCCTTAGGCCCAGACGCTTGGCCTCCGCTTCGCTTGTGACGGACATCCCCGCATCCGTATCCAGGACGAACTGCGCGCCTTGGCCGTTAATCACCATCAGAGCGACCAAAACTGACATCTGAGGCCAATTCGTATACCTGAGAGTCGCGGCCCCGCGGGAAGCAACCTTCTGATCGGGAAGCGAATCGACTGCGGCAACATCCTCCTTGGCAACCGCATCAGGGGGCGCCGTGTCCGGTTGCGCCCAACACAGGCGCAGCTCCCGGACCGCCTTATGGTACTGGCCGACGCGCAAATAGAGGCGGTTCATCGCGTAGTGCATGGCGGCGAGCCTGCCCCGATCAGCTCCCGATCGGATTGCCGCGCTCAACTCTTTCTCCGCGCCGCGCACTTCGTTGAATGCTGCGGCCACAAAGAAGCGATAGACCGTTGGAGCCTGGCCCGAGATCACGGAATCCCTCAGGTCGAACCAGCGGTGCTCATCTAAGGCGGCGCGCAGATTGGTCTCATTGGCTGCGTATGAGAGTCGCAACAGCGGCAGGAGAAGCACGAAGAACTTCGAAGCATCGGCAAAGCGCATTTAAGGATTCTAGCTCGTCGACGCCTTTGGTGGCGCGCCCCTGGGTGCTGGCGGGCAGTCTGGTTATCCTCGTAATAGAGGGCGTAGAAAATCTCTGCCGGCGGCGCCGGCCTCTCCGCTCGCTGCCCTGCGCCGCTGCCGGCCGCCAGCTCGGCGTACCGCCCGCCGCACGCGGTGGGCGGCGGCCTTGCGGCCGCGGGCCGGGAGTGTCCTTCCGCGCGGCGGCGCCGGCTTCCGCGATCGCTGCCCCGCGCCACTGCTGGCCGCCAGGCCGAACCCGTCCTGCCGTTTCAGCCTGCCGTCCCGCCCGCGGCGCGGTGGACGGCGGTAATGCGACCGCGGGGCGAGAGCCTCCATCGGCGCGGCGGCAGTAAGCTGGTGGACGGCTCCTCGTTCTCCCGCGGCTGCTGGTGGGCCGATCCCGGCGTGCGCCAGGCGGCGCGCATGACGATGCCGGGGGGGCGAATGACGGATCGCTGCCCGGCCCACCTGCCGGCCAACAGGCCGACGACTCATGCCGTTTCCGCCGACATCCCGCCCGCGCCACGCTGGGCGGCGGGCCGAGAGCGTCCATCTGCGCGGTAGCGCCGCCCGAGGCGACGCCTTTGGTGGCGTGCTCCTGTGCTGGCGGGACCCTAGTTGTGCTCGGGATAGACCGGCCTGATGTACGCCGAGATCCGTGGCCAGTTTCGAGGTCCAAGTAATCTTGCACGCGGTTTGGCGTACTGAGACCATCGCGTCGGAAGCGGCTCTTTCCGAGTGGCGCGTGACTCGGGAGCAATCGGGAACAGGCGCCTTCAATTGTACGGAACGACAACTCGGACAGGTGGATCCGCTTCGAGTGGCCGACCCGCGCAGAAACCGTGCTGCAAGTCTGCTGGTGGCGCGACCATCGCGGTCCAGGCCAACGATTGATCACTAGGAACTCTCGGTGTCCCCATCGCGACCGTTTTGTAATTATGCGCATCGCTTCGCTTGTTTCGTGAACGCGCCTTCAGGGCTGCTTTGAGGAATGGAGCGGGCCAAAACGTAAAGTGGCGTTTCAGGTTTTTCGTGCGTGGTCAGTTACACGGCATGGCACCGCGAAGGTGCCCGGCGATTCGGGAATTGTGCGGTATTCCGGCCCGCCGGGCCCAACAGGCTAATTAAGCCCATATACCTTCAGTCATAATCGGAAGGTGTAAGGCTCGCCTCGACATCCTCCCTTTACGTATACGTCTTGTCTCCGCCGATCTGCGAATCCCAATACGTCGTAGGATCGGTGAAGAACTCACCCTGCCTGCAGAGGGGGCGCAGCGCTTCTTCATTGACTTTGATGCCCAGGCCTGGCCCCGTCGGAACGGGGATGTAACCCTTAACCACGAGGTCCCCTGCGTCGGTTATGTCTTTGTGCCAGGCTGGCTGCGGCATGTGCCATTCCATGGCGAGGAAGTTTTGGCAGGCGGCTATCGCGTGCACGCCGGCTGTGTAGCCGATCGGGGTAGCGTTGCTGTGGACCATCATCCCCACCGAATATTTGGCCGCCATGTCGGCGGTCTTCTTCAATTCGAGAAGGCCGCCGATAACAAGGTGATCCGGGTGGATATAATCGACTGCGCGCGCCTGGCAGAGCGCCTCGAGCGATTCCACCAGGTAGGCGTCTTCGCCGGTCAAGGTGGGCACATTGATCGAATTGGTGATGAGCTTCCACTCCTCCACCCGGAACCACGGGACCATGTCTTCCAACATAGAGGGGGTGACCCTCTCCAGCGCCTTGGCCAGCTTGATGCAACTTTTCGCGGTGAGGTGCCCGAAATGGTCGTGCGCCATGGGAACGTCGGCGGCGTCGCCCATGGCCTCCTTAATCGCAGCGACATGGTCGGCTACGAGTTCAGCTCCCTTGACGCTGAGCTCCAATCCCTGATAGTAGTTCTCGGGGCCTTCCCCCGGTTCCCCGTTATAGCCTGCCGGCGCGGACATCGTGCCCCGCTTGCCTTGGAGAACGCGAGCTACGCCCAGATCATACTTGAGCATCGTAAACCCCGCGGCGACTCTCTCCTTATAATCGTCGGCGATGTCTTTGATGTCGTTCGAGCGCGGGTCACCCTCGGAGTACATGCGGACCCTGTCGCGAAATTTCCCGCCAAGCATTTGATAGATCGGCGCGCCATAAGCTTTGCCGGCCAGATCCCACAACGCGTTCTCAATCGCGTTGACGCCGCTCCCCTGACGGTTGTACGCGCCATGGATCTTGATCTTGCGGAAGATCTTGTCAACGTTGCAGGGATTCTCGCCGACCACTCGGGTCTTATGCATCAGCACGTAGTTCGGCTGGGGGCCGTCCCCAATCGTCTGGCCGTAACCCGAAATTCCCTGATTGGTATCGATTCGGACGACGATCACGCCGCCCGATGCCCCTCCCGTACCGGGAGTCGCAGGAGGCAGCGGTCCCCTGCCGCCTGCCCCTCCCCTGCCGGGAGTCCCAGGAGGCAGCCCCCTGCCGCCGCCGCGTCCGCCCGCCTGGCCTCCCGGCCCTCTCAGAACGGCGATTCGCATGTCAGTAACTTTCAAGTCCGACGGAATTGAATTCCGGTTGACATTCTGGGGATACGCTTCGAGGTCAGCCAAGAGGCCAAGCCCCGCGGCTGCCGCGCCCGTGCTCAGAAGCGAACGTCGCCCAATTGCGTTTTCTTTTGTAGACATTTACTCTCCTTTTCGACACCAAAACCTACTCGCGTCTGGAACCGGTCCATTCTTTCACCACATATGGTATCCGAAATTGAATCTCGAAGCAGATGCTCGCCCGCCCCGAGGTTCAATCCTACCAGTACAGCTTCGCCGGCTCGTTTACGCTGGTGTTCGCAAGTGGCGTCGGCCTCTGCCTCGGACAGCCTCAATTGCGCGGTGAGCGGCGCTTCGAGCGGCCGCGGCGAGGGACGGAAGATCAAGGACGCGCTGCTCGCGCGAGAAACGGTGGAACAGGTGGACGACTTCGCCGGCCGGGTCAAGGCGAAGCGCGTGGAGTTCGCCCCCCGCGCCACGCTGTCCTCTCTCGCGGAAAGGCTGAACGATGGCCGGCTGCCGGATGGGGAGGTGGTCGCCAATCTGGAGAGCGAGATCCGCAAGCTGTACGAAGTGGGTGGGCGACGGTTCCGAGTGGCGCTTCTGCCGACAGAGATTCCTGCGTCGCGGGAACCCGGCGCGCGGCTCAATCCGCAACTGCGGCGGATTCCGGCCCGAAATGCGAGCGGACCTGACGAGCGCCGAAATTGCGATGAGCGGATCGTATTTCGATGACGTGCTGCGCGATCCGCGGCGCTACGGCATTGAGAACACCACCGACAAAGTGCGCCGGCCGGGCGCTGTTCGACGAAGACGCGACGCCGTGTGCACCGAGCGTATTGTCTGGCACTCGGACAAAGCAAGCGGACTCGCATTACTCCAGGCGCTTCGGTCAGCCGTTCCGATACCTACCGATATCGCGTCATATCGTTCCGCTTCCGTTGCCGGCTAGCAACGCGGTTGCCCGAGGAGGGCGCACCGCCATTATTGGTTGGTGGTTGTGGCCGGCCAGTTTCCGGAAAGCCCGTTTTACGGCCTGAACCACCACTTGTTCACGTCGGCGGCAAACCGGCAAATTGGATTCCTTCCGAGTGGCCGAAGTCGGGCGGGGCGCTATGCCTTGCGTCGCAAGCAAGCCTCGGACTTTTTGGCTTCAACGGCCTCGATCAGGGTGGTGGCACTCCAGCGGAAGCCAGCACCTTCCGCAGTTTGCTTTCGTCGGAAATTGTAATCGGCCACGCCACGGCCCGCCCTTGACGGTTGAGAATAATCGTTTCTGGAATGTCTTCAACTACGTAGTGAATTGTTTACCGGCCAAAAACGGGCGGCAGGGTCCAGGCGGGAGAAGTTGAGCCTTTTCTTCCAGATGGAGGTGAAACTCAGTAGGGAGCGGCGTGGCCAATCGCCATGCCCGCTTCCCAGCCC
>JBKQPR010000234.1:0-37410 GCA_052144935.1 Bryobacteraceae bacterium | reverse complement strand
ACTCTCGCTCGCGACCGGCTTCACGCGTAAGCTGCCAAGCTATCGCCGCGCGGCGGGCAGGCCGCATCTGCTCACCGGCTTCCCGGCGCCGCGGAACCGAGCAAACCTAAAGCAGTCGAGCAAACCTAAAGCAGTCACAAACTTCGTTCCCAGCCTTTTCATATACTTACCTCCCAAACTCCCCAATTCCCTTGCACCCCGTGCTACTCTCGAATCGGAGTACAGGCGGGCCCTCGGGCCCGCCTTTTTTATTTATGACGACTAAAAAACAAATCCGCGCAAACCGTCTCAACTCCCAGAAATCCACCGGTCCCCGCTCCGCTGAGGGCAAGGCCGCCTCTTCTCAAAATGCCCTGAAATCCGGCATTGACGCAAAATCCCAAATCATCCGCGGCGAAGACCCCGCCGCGCTCGACGCCCTGGTTGCCCAGTACCTCCTCGACCACCAGCCCCAGTCCGCCACCGAGCGCGCCCTTGTCGACATCCTCATCGATTCCGAGTGGACCCTCCGCCGCCTCCGCAAAGCCGAAGCTCAGCTCTGGCAATACGATCTCGCTGCCATCAGCCAGGAAAACACCAAGTCCTACAACCGGGACAACCCCATCACCGAAGACCAAATCCTAGGCCGCGCCTTCGAGCGCCGCCAGCAGACCTTCGCCCGCCTCGATCGCCGCCGCGAAAGCCTCCAGCGCGCCTACCACCGCACCCTCCAGGACCTCCGCGAGATCCAGGATTCCCGGGGTGCCCTCTGGGCCCAACCAGCCCAACCCGCCGCCGCCCCGCCCGAGCCGCTCGAGGCCCCCAAGCCGGCCGCCGAACCACCTGTGGCTCCGCCCGTAACCCCTTCACCCCAAAAGCCAAACCCCCAAAATGGGTTCGTTCCTGAAAATCCCCCAACCTCCGATGCGCGCCCCGATCCCGCCAACCCCGTCCCCTCCCCCTGCGGCTCCCCCTCGCGCGAAACCCCGAAACCGGCCCAGGAAAGCCAAAAGAAACAGCCGCAAACGGCCCCCCAACCCCGTAAAGATGCAGCCTGACTTCCCCCGCCCCCATGCCCTCCACGGCCGAAATCCGCACAACGATGGCAATCCACACCACGGACAAGCGCCCGCCGGACGCCCCCAACCGCGCCACGTGATATCGTGATCGTTGACCCCGCAACACCACCTCGGGAGATTGGCTATGCTACGTTCGCTTCAGACTTTCTTCGCTTTCCTGTTATTCGCCGCCGGGCTTCACGCGCAGACCATGAAGGCCCCGGACATTACCAAGGACCCCACCCTCTACGTCGTGCCCTATGCGCACCTCGATACCCAGTGGCGCTGGGAGTTTCCCCAGTCCATCGGCGAGTACCTGCTGAAGACCATGCGGGTGAATTTCTACCTCATGGACAAGTACCCGCACTATGTCTTCAATTGGACCGGCGCCAACCGCTACCGGCTCATGAAGGAGTACTTCCCCGCGGACTACGCCAAAATCAAGCGCTACGTGGATAAGGGGCAGTGGTTTCCCGCGGGATCGTCCATGGAGGAAGGCGACGTCAACCTGCCCAGCGCCGAAGCCATCCTCCGCCAGGTCCTCTATGGCAACAATTATTTCCGCAAGGAATACGGCAAGGCCAGCGCGGAATATATGCTGCCGGATTGCTTCGGCTTTCCGGCCTCTCTGCCCAGCATCCTGGCGCACGCGGGCGTGAAGGGCTTCTCCACGCAGAAGCTGTCGTCGGGATGGCAGCCCGCGCCGAAGGTGGGCGGACCGGATTCGCCGGAGCAGACGCCCGAAGGCATCCCCTTTAACGTGGGCCTTTGGGAAGGGCCGGATGGAAAGACCATCATGGCGGCGCTGAATCCCGGCTCGTACTCAGCCGGCATTCGCGGCGACCTGAGCAAGGAACCGGCGGCCGCGGTGCCCTCTGGGCCCGGCGGCGGCGGAAGAGGCGGCGAGCAGGACTGGGTGAAGCGCATCGCCCTCAATGGCAAAGTCACCGGCGTGTTCGCGGATTACCACTACATCGGCACCGGCGACATCGGCGGCTCCGTGGATGAGGATTCCGTGAAGCTGCTGGAAGCCATGGTCACCAAGGGCAAAGCGTCGCTGCCGCCGGCGTTCGGTGGTCGCGGAGGGCGCGGACGCGGCGGGCAGGAAGAGCCTGCGCCCCCGCCCGGTCCTGAAATCGAGATGGGTGATGGCCCGGTGCACGTCATCTCCGCCACCGCCGACCAACTGTTCCTGGACATCAAGCCCGAGATGACCTCGCGCATGCCGCGCTATAAAGGCGATCTGGAATTGATCAACCATTCGGCCGGCTCGCTCACCTCGGAAGCCTACCACAAGCGCTGGAATCGCAAGAACGAGATCCTCGCCGATGCCGCCGAGAAGGCCTCCGTGGCGGCCCAGTGGCTGGGCGGCCGTCCGTATCCCCAGCAGCGCCTGAACGACGCCTGGACCCTGGTGATGGGCGGCCACTTCCACGACACCGGCGCCGGCACGGCCACGCCGCGTTCCTACGAATTCGCGCAGAACGACGACGTGATCGCCATGAACCAATTCGCGGGCGTGCTCACCAGCGCCACCGAAGCCGTGGCTGCGGGCATGAATACCCAGACCGCGGGCGTCCCGGTGGTGGTCTACAACTCACTGAACACGGCGCGCGAAGACGTGGTGGAGGCCGCCGTCACGCTGCCGGCAGGCACCACGGCGGTGCGCGTCACGGGCCCCGGCGGCCAGGAAGTTCCGGCCCAGTGGGAAGACGGGAAAGTGGTCTTCGTAGCCAAGGCGCCATCTGTTGGGTACGCGGTCTATAGCGTGGAGCCGGCGTCCGCGCCGGCTGCTTCTTCCGCGCTCAAAGTGACCGCTCCGCAAGGCGGCGGGCGCGGTTTTGGAGGCGGCGGCGGACGAGGCGGTGCGGGCGCTGGTGAGCGGTCGCTCGAAAACGCGCGCTATAAGGTCACCCTGGATAACCAGGGCGACGTTTCCAGCATCCACGACAAGTTGCTCGACAAGGAGTTGCTCGCGGCTCCCATCCGCCTGGCCATCTCCAGCGACCACCCCTCGCAGTGGCCCGCCTGGAACATGGATTTCGACCAGGAGCAGGCCCCCCCACGCGCCTATGTGCGGGGCGGCCAGGTGCGCATCAAAGAGAACGGACCGGCCCGCGTCTCGTTGGAAATCGCTCGCGCGGCCGAAGGCTCCAAATTCACCCAGACCGTCAGTCTCTCGGCCGGCGACTCCGGCAACCGCGTGGAATTCGGCATGGCAATGGACTGGTCCACCTTGTACGCCAATCTGAAGGCCAGCTTTCCGCTGAGCGCTTCCAACCCCAACGCGACTTACAATTGGGGCGTGGGCACGGTCCAGCGGCCCAATGCCGCCGAGCGCCAGTTCGAGGTGGCTTCCCACCAGTGGATCGATCTCACCGATAAGGGCGGCGCTTACGGCGCCACCATTCTGACCGACGTCAAGAACGGTTCCGACAAGCCTAACGACAACACCATCCGGCTGACGCTGGTTCGGTCGCCGGGGTCCGATACCTCCTACACCGACCAGTCCAACCAGGATTGGGGCCATCATGAGATCGTGTTCGGCATCGCCGGGCACAAGGGCGACTGGCGCGAGGGCCAGACCGACTGGCAGGCGTATCGCTTGAACGTTCCGCTGGCGGCTTTCGAAACCACCAAACACGCCGGCGCGCTGGGCAAGGAATTCTCGTTGATGAAGGTCGACAACTCGCGCATCCAGGTGATGGCGCTCAAGAAGGCTGAGCTGAGCGACGAAGTCATCCTGCGCATGGTGGAAGTCGACGGCAAGCCCGTGGCGGGCGTGCATGTGACCTTCGCCGGTCCCCTCGCGGCGGCCCGCGAAGTGAACGGGCAGGAGATGCCCGTCGGTCCGGCCACCGTGACCCGTGGAGCGCTAGAGACGTCCTTCTCGGCCTACCAGCCGCGCACTTTCGCGCTGCGTCTGGGCGCCGCGCCGGGCAAGACGCCGGCCGTCCAATCGCAGCCCGTCACCCTGACTTACGATCTGGCGGTGGCCAGCAATGACGACCGTCCTACCACGGGAGGCTTCGACGGCCGGGGCAATGCCATGCCTGCCGAGATGCTGCCTGCGGATCTCAGCTTCAATGGCGTCAATTTCAAGCTGGCCGAGGCGGGTTCCGGCAAGCCCAACGCCGTGGTCGCCAAGGGCCAGACCATCAACCTGCCCTCGGGCAATTACAACCGCGTGTACCTGCTGGCGGCCGCCTCGGATGGCGACGCCCGGGCCTCCTTCAAGGTAGGCGACAAGTTCACCGATCTCAAGATCGAGGACTGGGGCGGCTTTATCGGCCAGTGGGACACCCGCATCTGGAAGAACGATCCGCTCACCGACAAGGACTGGGCGGTCTCGGCGAATCGTGCGGTGTGGGATCCCGATCCGGCCAGGCAGCGCTCGCAGGGGCACCAGGCCTGGTCCCCGAAATATCCCGACGACTACGTGGGCCTGCAGCCCGGCTACATCAAGCGCGCGGACCTGGCCTGGTATTGCTCGCACCACCATACCCCGGAGGGGTTGAACCAGCCGTACGCCTACTCGTACCTGTTCGCGTACTCCATCGACGTGCCCGCGGGTGCGCGGACGCTGACCCTGCCGAACAACGATCGGATCAAGGTGCTGGCGGTGTCGGTAGCCCAGGAGGGTCCCGAAGTAAAGCCCGCGCACCCGCTCTACGACACGCTAGGCGCCGACGAGCCCAAGGCCATCGCGCAACTGCGGTAGAGGCCCCTTTACTCACCGCCGAGACGCGGAGAGAACGGAGGAAGCGCGGAGAACAGGATTCTTCTCCTGTCTTTCTCTGCGCTTCCTCCGTTTTCTCAGCGTCTCCGCGGTGAAAACAAACTATCCCCCCAGCGCATGATCCGCCCCCCCGTCCTCGCCCTCCCACAGCCGCCGGGCGGTCCAGGGTTCCGCGGGCGGAGACACGGAGAGAACGGAGGAAGCGCGGAGAACAGGATTCTTCTCCTGTCTTTCTCTGCGCTTCCTCCGTTTTCTCAGCGTCTCCGCGGTGAAAACAAACTATCCCCCCAGCGCATGATCCGCCCCCGCATCCTCACCCTCCCACAGCCGCCGCGCGGTCCAGGGTTCCGCGGGCGCAGTCCAGAATGCATCCGACGCGCCCAACCCCAGCGGCAGCAGCACCGCGGCGCACAGGTACAGGCTGCCGGTCGAGATGTAGCTCTCCCCCAAGTGCGGCTGGTGGCCGCACAGGCCCACGCGCAGCCAGCCATCCCCGTCGAAAGTGCCGGGCGCATCCAGCGTGCGGCGCATCGTGGCGGTCAGCGCGCTGCGTACGCCTCCGGGCGACAGCGGCGCGGGCAGCTCGCCCAGCAGGGCCATCTGCGCCAGCACCTGGAACGCGCCGCAGCGGTAAGTGATCGAGCGGCCCACCGCGGGATAACTGCCATCCGGCGCGATCAGCCGCTCCTCGATGGCGGCATAGCGGCGGGCGCGCGCCGTAATATCGGCAACCATGCCGTCCCAGGCGCGGTTGTGCGTGCGCATCGCGCGCAGCACGTCGATGAGCATGGGCTGAATCACGAAGCTGTTGTAGTAGTCCCAGTGGAACGCGGGGCCATCCCCGTAGACGCCGTCGCCCTTGTACCACTCTTGGTGCTGGCGCAGGGCGTAGTCGATGCGCATGGCGTCCCATCGCTCGCCCATGCGCGCCAGCGCCGCTTCCACGCTGGCCGAGAAGAGCAGCCAGTTGTTGAAGCCCGGAGTGATAGCGCGCGACGATGCCAAAGCCGCCGCCAGGTTGCGCCGGGTGGCGGCATCCAGCGATTCCCAGAGCTCCCGGGGCGCGCGCAGAATCGCCTGGGCCAGAAAGCCGCAATCCACCAGCGGCTGCGAGCCTTCGTGAAAGTTGAGGAAATCGGCGGACTGCGGATCGGTGGCCGAGCGAATGGCCCGGCGCGCCAGCCCGGCCAGATCGGGAGCATCGCCGCTTTCGAGCCACGGCGCCAGGCCGCACAGCAGGCGACCCAGCGCTTCCAGGTGGGAGTAGCGGGCGCGTTCGGCGGGATTGCCCGTGACACACTCGACCGGCATGGCCCGCTTGAGGGTTCCGGCGGCAAGCTGGCCGAGCACCGGGCCGGCCAGCTTGCGGGCTGTGGCGATCCAATACTGGCGGTCGCCCTCGGGCGGTGGTTCGGGCGAACCTTGCGCGTCGGCAGCTTGCGCGGCAGAGGCTTGCGCGGCGGAGGCTTGCGCGGCAGAGGCCATCCCCAGCCCGGCGGCGGATTGCAGGAAGCGGCGGCGATCGGTCATCCACATGCATCTTACTCCCCCGCGGCCTCTCCCGCGGCCGACGAGACGCGCGTGGTCGTTCGAGGAGGAACCCGCGCAGGCCCGCCCTATCCACTCCCTTATACCGCCGCCCCGAGCGCCCGCTCCGCCGCCGCGCGGGCATCCCCGGCAGGTGTGTAGCCCTGCTCGCCGAGCGCCTCCTCCAGCGCCTCCAGCACCATCAGCACGTTCTCGGCCGTCGACCCATAGCCCATCAACCCGATTCGAAACACCTTGCCCGCCAGCGGACCGAATCCTCCGGCGATCTCCATGCCGCGCCGGGCCAGCAGATACTGGCGCACCCTGGCCTCGTCCACTCCCTCCGGCACGCGCGGCGTGTTGAGGGTCCACAACCGGTCGGCCGGGTTCTCGACGTGCATCCGCAGCCCCATGGCCTCGATCCCCGCCACGAACGCCAGGTGATTCCGCCGGTGCCTCTCCCAGCGGTTCTCGCGCCCCTCCTCGGACACCATCGCCAGGCCTTCGCGCAGGGCGTAAAACGCCGTTGCCGAGGCCGTGTGATGATACTTCCGGCCGCTGTAATAGCCGTCCAGAAGCTGCAGATCGAGGTACCAGGATTCGACCGGCGCGGTGCGCGCTTTGATGTGCTCGAGCGCGCGCGGAGAGACTGTCATAGGCGCCAGCCCCGGCGGACAGCCCAGCCCTTTCTGCGTGCAACTGTAGGCCACGTCGATGCCGTTCTCGTCCACCTCGACGGGCATGCCGCCGAGCGACGTGACGCAATCCGCGATGGTCACCGCGCCCACCTCGTGCGCCGCTTCGCAGATGGGCTTGGCCTGATTGAACATCCCGGTGGAAGTCTCCGCCTGCACGAACGCCACCACGTGCGGCTCTAAGCGGCGAATGAACTCGCGGGCCTCCTGGGGATCGTAGGGCTGGCCCCACTCCTTGGTCAGCCGCAAGACCGCGGCGCCCTGACGGCGGGCCATCTCGCCAATGCGGTCGGCGAAGAAGCCGTTCGAGAGCAGCGCGAATTTCTTACCCGGCTCTGCCAGGTTAGCCACGGCGGCCTCCATTCCCGAGCTGCCCGTGCCGGAGGTCGCCAGGTTGAATTCGTTAGCCGTGGAAAAGACATATCCCAGCAGCGTACGGATCTGGCCGGCGACTTCGAAGAAGAAAGGGTCCAGGTGCCCCACGATGGGCTGCGCCATGGCCTGGTAGACCCGTGGCGCCACCATGCTGGGGCCGGGGCCGAAGAGCAGGCGCGCGGGCGCCTGTAGCGGAGGATAAGCAGTCATAAAGCCCAGTGTAACTTGTAGGGCGGGCGATCCTGCCAAGACACTTTGCCCCTGCCCGCGTTTCGCCATCGGTCGATCGGCGGGCGACGTTCTCGCTGCCGGCGACGGACTTGCTCCCGGCCTCGCTGTTCCGGAAAATGGCACGCTGGCGCGAGTCGAACGCCGGGCCCCCAGGGTACCCGCAATAACGCGGCAGCACCGAATCTCACGGCCTGGAGCTGGATTTGTCCCTCCATAGAGCCGCCTCCGATCGCCCCGCTCACGAGCTGGAATACCGCAGGCCGATACGGCCCACCAGGCCGGTGAACCGGGGGTCTTGCCTGATCGTCTGGAACTCCGGGTCCACGTGGAGTAGAATCAGTCCTCCTTCATGGTTGCGATAGGCCCTTTCCAGCCACGCGAAGGCCGCGTCTTTCTCTCCCAAAGCCGCGTAAACCCGCGCCAAACAAATCGCCAGATCCTCCCGCTGGTTGGCAGTCTCCAACATGGCGTGTAAAATCCCCTGACCCTTGTCGATCTGCCCGGTAAGGGCGTACATGCGGGCGAGCATCGACTGGGCCCAGGCAGGGTCGGCGCTCAGGTCGAGCGCCTTGCGCGCCTCTACGATCGCTTCAGGATAATTCTTCTTGCCGGCGTAAGCTTCCGCCAGGTACAGGTGCGCCAACGCAAAACCGGGATCCAATTCCAGCGCGCGTTGCGCGTGCCGTATGGCCTCGTCCTCACGCCCCAGGGACGACAAGAGTTGGCAGGTATCCGTCTCCACGATGGTCGAAAGCGGATCGTTTTCCCGCGCCCGGAGCTCTTCCTCGATAGCCTCTCCGGACCTTCCGCGGGCTATCAGCCAGAAGCCATACCACTGATGAGCCGTGGCATAATTGGGATTCAATTCGAGAGCCCGCCGGAACTCCCTGTCGGCGCCCTCCCAATCCCACTCATACTGCATCAGTACGAAGGCCAGGGAGGTGTGGGCCTCGGCCAGGGAATCGTCGATCTCCAGCGCCCGCAAAGCACTTGCCTTGGCCTTGGTCATAGCCTCACGGCGGGGTGTTGTGGCGTTGGCCAGAGAGCCGAGCAAGGCGTAGGCGTCCGCCAGCCCCGCATGCGCCTGCGCGTATTTCGGAGCGCGCGCAATCGCGTCGCTGAAGGAGTCGATGGCTTTTAAGATCCCGCCTTCGGTACGCTTGTTCCAGAAGTAGCGCCCTTCGAGGTACAGCTCATGGGCCTGCGGATCGAGGGGAGCCGCGTTGGCCGCCCGCGCGCTGGCCGCTGCCGTCAGCTTCAGTTTGATTTCACGAGCAATCGCGCCCGCTACATCGTTCTGCAAACTCACAATGTCGGTCAGGTTTCGATCGTAAGCCTGGGCCCAGAGGTTGGTCTGGTCGTTGACCCGGATCAATTTGGCTGTGATCCGCACGCGCCCGGCGTCGCGGCGAACGCTTCCCTCCATGATGTAATCCACGCCCAACTCACGGCCGATTTGGCGCGCGTCCTTTTTGGTGTCCTTATATTGCATGGAGGACGTGCGGGCGATGACCGCCAATCGAGCCGGTTCGAGCGTGCCGAGTTGGGTGATCATCTCCTCGGTCAGGCCATTGCTGAAATAGTCCTGACCGGAGTCGCCGCTGAGGTTCAGAAAGGGCAGCACGGCCAGCTTGATTTTTCCCTGTTCCGGAGAAACCGGCGGCCGGATGCCCTGCCAGGCGAACCAGACGGCCAGCAATAAGACGGCTCCCATGGCCGCTCCGGCAACGGTGCGGTAGCCGATCCGGGACCTCGATTCCACCTTGGGAGCCTCGGCGTCGCCCTGACGCACGGTTCCGGAGAACCGGTAACCGCGCCGCGGAACCGTCTCGATAAACGAACGCTGGTCCGGCCCATCGCCCAGCACCCTGCGGAGCGTGGCAATGTTCTGGAATAGGGTGCCTTCCTCGACAAACGTGTCCGGCCAGATCCGTTTGAGCAGTTCTTCCTTTGCGAGGATGTGGCCGCCGGCTTCGACCAGCGCCGAGAGCGTCTCGAAAGCCTTCGAAGTTAGCTGGACCGGCTGGCCATCCGCGTACAAAACCTTTTCCACAGGGTCGAGGCGGAAGCGGCCGAACTCGAAGAAGTGCTTTCCTTTCTGGCGGATCATCCGTTTTAAAAATCTTTCAGAAGAATTTCAACGCCTTTTGCGAGACGCCCAGCCCGGCTTCGCTTAGGCTACCTTCCAGCGGTTCGTACCGGACATCATTTTACGTGAGGCCATCGGCTCGAACAAGGAGGGGGGCTACGCATGACGTTGGATAAGCCGTGCGGATTGTCTCGGCTCCTCCCGGGACTCACGAAAAACCGGGAGCAAAATGGAAATCCCGGATTAGGCCCTAATCGGAGGAGCATTATGAAGACATCTCGAAGGACGGCCACAGCCCGAACCATCCAGTTCATCCTCGTAGGCGCCCTTGCGGCGCTTCCCGCCGCAGCGTCATCCATCTTTTATAGCGTCGGCGTCGTTGCCACCGGTTCACTCGGCGGTACCTCGTTCACCAATCAGCTCGTTACCTTTACCCAGGTGACGGATACTACACTCATCGGCAACTGCCCCAGTGAGACTTTTCCGTGCGCTCCGGATGTCGACACTAACACGGTCACGATAGCGACTGTGGGTACCTTCACGTTAACCGGCGGTACGTTTTTCTTCGACAACTCCATGAATGTCTTCGGGATCACAAACACAGCCGACCTTGGCTCAATCTTTCTCGCTGCGGAAGACAATTCCTTCGGTACGTACAATATGCTGAGCGACTTTGGACCGACAGGGTACGGGCTCTGCAGTTGCGTCGCCCCGTTCACGGGTTTGACGACCAGCGGCGGAAGTCTGGCAATCAGTTCGTTCGAGGCCCAGGCCCCTGTGACGGCTCAGGCCGGCACGCCCTCATCAGGTTCCGTTCCGGAACCGGGTTCGCTTGGACTGGTGCTGGCCGGCGCAATCCCACTTGCCGCAGGCCTGTTGCGGAGGCGTAAACGGGCGCCCTCCCAGGCGCTGCCGAGGTAGGTTTGCGGCTGTCTGCCGGCTCGGCGCCGCCGCTGGTCTAAGGCGCTCGCGCAACCGTCAACCACTTGGATTCGAAACCGCTAACCACCACCAGATTCCCCCTGGCGTTGGCGAATTGGAATACCGCGGCCTGGCGGTCCTCATTGTCGACCATGACCGGATTGGGCCTTGGCGGCAGCGTTCGGCTGCCGGGCGTTCCCGGGCGGTTGGCGACCGGCGCCACCCGGGTATCCGGCTCGGCCGCCAGAGGCCGGGGCGCTCTGGCGATCTCCACCGTTTCCAGTTTCAGAACCAGCCGGAGTATCGGAGTCTGCCCGTAGTAACGGCGTATCTGAAGAATCCGCGCGGTGACGGCCGCTCCCCTCGGGACCAGGATTTGGCGGTTCGTGTCGCGAATCGGATCGGTCAATTTGGCCGTGATCTTGTCGCCCGCGGCGGCCGACGCGGGGTCGATGCTCTTGATGAACTCGACCTGAAACGGAATGCCCGCGGGCAATTCGGCGGCGGCAACTTTGGCCGCGCCCGCCGGTCCCGGTTCCGGGGCGGATTCGAAGCGCAGCGTGGATTCTCCCAGGAATTCGTGGCAGCCCGAGTAGACCGTGGTGTTCTTCATCTCCACGCCGTTGTCGGTAAGGATGTACAGCTCGGCGCGCTTGGGCAGAAGAAAATCGGTGTCGTTCAGGCGCAGCCGTGTGTAATCCAAAGTGGAGCTGGACTGGCAGGAACCGGTCTCCGGAGGCAGCCCTTCCGTGTGAACCTCCAGGCGAACCAGGTCGATGGTTTTGGGGTCCACCAGGATCGTCCCGTAATAGCCGGTGGTGACGCGGCTGCCCGCCCCGTTGTAGATATAGTGGCTCATTTCCTTGGGGACCTGGAACTCGAATTCCTCGAGTTGCCGGCCGGCCTCGGTGACCGGTCCCTTGTAGGCAAACGCGGTGTTATCGATGCGGAAAATGACCAGCAGGAAGGACGAGAAACTGCCCGTGGAGAGTGCCCCGGTTTGAACCAGATCGAACAGGCTGCGGTCGTCAAAGCGGCTTTCCCCCACCCAGGAATACATCTCATGGGCAGCCGAAACGGCCACATCCAGCCGCAGCCGGTCCGAAGTGGTGAGGTGCGTCTGCTTGTGAAGGGCGGGCTCGCAGGGAGGTTCGGCGCGGCCGGGAGCGGGCTCGAACTGCCAACGGTCGATGGTCTGCGTGCACATATATTTCGGGAGCCGGTCGACCGTTGCCAGGACCTTCTTGCTGACTTGCTGCAGCAATTCGCCGGGAGTGGGCTGAGCGCGAGCGCAGGCAACCAAGCCACACAGGAAGAGAGTCCTGGCCCGCATGGCCTATAGAATAGCGTGGGGCGGTGAAGAAAGGCAGCGCCAGGGCACTTCGAGGTGCGGGTCGCGTCTGATGGCAGTCACCGAGTGGCGCAGGCGGGGCGCCCTCTGGGCCCGCCTGCCCATCAGGCCAGCGGCAAGCCGAAGCGTGCCACACTTTAGTGCGTCATGGAGTAAATAATGTAGTTGATGCCGTAGCGGTACGCCAGCGCGGTCATAGGTTCGGGGTAGTAAGGCACGTCGGCGAATTCCCAGGCGTCGCCCACGTCGGTATTGAAGTTTACCGCGACCACCATGCGGTCGTTGTAATCGTTGATGGCCCGCCAGGCGGGTACCGAGCCTTCGGGCTGCACCACTTGCACGGTGTTGCCGGGGCCGCGGCGCAGGTGTCGGGAGCCTGGGATGAAGGTCCGGTCCTTCTCCTCGATGTCGTAAAGCACGTGCATCACGGTATCGGATTCGGCGATGTCGGTGATCGGCTGGCCGGGCAGCACGCGGTCCATGGTTTCGCGGAAGATCTCCCACTGCTCGGGGCCCCAGAAATCGTCCACCACCAGGTAGCCGCCGCGCAGCAGGTACTCGCGCAGGCGCGCGGTTTCGGCATCGGTGAGGCCCCACCAGCCGGTTTGCGTGGCGTAGATCCAGGGGTAGTCGAAGAGGTGGGGATCGGTCAGGCGGAGGTGGCGGGGGTCGCCGGTGTCGATGCGGGTGAGGCGCTCGACGCCGGTGGTGAAGTGGTTGTCGGCGGCCGGCCAATCCACCAGCCACCAGCCCTCGCCCATGCCATCGCGCGAAGAGCGTCCCCAGCGGCGATGGAACTGCGGCAAGTCGGTGTACTCCATGCGGATGAAGTGGAACTCGGCCTCATGCCGGGGCAGGGGAGCGTCGTCGTCCCCGCGCTCCGGGACCCGCCCGCCGCGCTGGGCCAGGGCCGCCAGGACAACGGCGCTCATCAGGATGGGCAGCCAAATAGACCGCATGGTTTTTCGGAGACCTGTTGGGACCATGATAGTGCATCGCGCGGAGCGCGATGACCAGGCTCGCCGCGCGCTACAATCGCGGTCTATGGTTAAGGGCATCGAGCACACCGCCATCGCTTCGCCGGATCCCCAGCGGCTGGCCCAGTGGTACGTGGAAGTCCTGGGGTTCCGCATCAACTATCGGTCCAAGAACAGCCGCACGGTGTTCGTCAAAAGCGAGGACGGTTCGATGATCGAGATCATCGAAGCCGGGCGCCCCGCGGAAGGCGCCTTTCAACTGAACGATCCGGGGCTGCGCCACCTGGCGCTCACGGTGGAGGATTTCGAGGCGGCTTGCGAAGCGCTGCGCCGGCGGGGCGTGCAATTTCTGGCCGAGCCGGCCACGCACGGCGGCAACTCGCTGGTATTCTTCGCCGATCCCGACGGCAACATCCTGCACCTGCTGCACAGGGAAACGCCTCTGCCTTGAAGGGGCCCTGTTTTCACCGCTGAGACGCGGAGAACGCGGAGGAAGCGCGGAGAAAACAACTTTCTTTTTGCCTTTCTCCGCGCTTCCTCCGTTTCCTCCGTGTCTCCGCGGTGAACGCACACCAGCGCTAAAATACCCTCATGTTGCGACGCGAGTTTCTCGCCGCGGCCCTCGCCGGGCCGGCCGCCGGAGCCCTTTGGGCCGCCGTCAAGTTCGACCTGGTCGCCACCGAGCGCGCCCGCGTGTTGAAGGCCGCCAGCGGCTATCTGGCCGCGCAGCCGGTGACCGTGACCGCCGCCAGTTCTCCGCGCAGCGCCGGGGGGTTGCACGATTTCTTCTCGGAAGGCGACTACTGGTGGCCCGATCCGCACAATCCCAACGGGCCGTACATCCAGCGCGACGGGATGAGCAATCCGGACAACTTCGTGGAGCACCGCCGCGCCATGATCCGGCTGAGCCTGATCGTGCCGGCGCTGGCGGCCGCCTATAAGATCACCGGCCAGAGCAAGTACGCCGCCGCCGCCGCGCTCCACCTGCGCGCCTGGTTCGTGGACCCGCCGACGCGCATGAATCCCAATCTGCAATACGCGCAGGCCATCCACGGGCGCTTCACGGGGCGCGGCACGGGCATCATCGACACGCTGCACCTGGTGGAAGTGGCGCGCGCGGCGGGGCGGATCGACATGGCGCCAGCGGATCTGGATGGGGTGAAGAAGTGGTTCGCTGAATATATCGAGTGGATGACCACCCACCCCTACGGCATCGCCGAACGCGACACCAAGAACAACCACGCCACCTGCTGGGTGGCGCAGGTGGCCGCCTTCAGCCGGCTCACCGGAAACGCCGGCCAGACGGCTTATTGCCGCAACCGTTTTAAGACCGTGCTGATCCCCAACCAGGAGGCTCCCGATGGCGGCTTCCCGGAGGAATTGCGGCGCACCAAGCCGTACGGTTATTCGCTGTTCAACCTGGATGCCATGGCCATCCTGGCCGAGACTCTGACCACGCCCCAAGACAACCTGTGGAAGTGGCAGTTGCCGGATGGCCGCGGCATGGCGCGGGCAGTGGCTTACATGTACCCCTTCATGCTGGACAAAAAGAAATGGCCCCTCCCGCCGGACGTGATGTACGACCAGGAGTGGCCCGTGCGGCAGCCGTGCCTGCTGTTCGCCGGCCTGGCGCTGGAGAAGCCCGAGTACCTGGCGCTATGGGGCAAGCTCGATCCCGACCCCACCGTGGAGGAAGTGCTGCGCAACTTCCCCGTGCGCCAGCCGCTGTTGTGGGTGTGAGCGCTATTCGGTCGGTTGCGTGTTCCAGTTCCTCCGCTTGAAGGCCTCGTGCATGAACATGAGCGTGCTGACCAGGGCTTGGGCGTTGGTCTTCTGATCGGCATCCAGGCCGGCGAAGATTTTGGAAAAGGCTTTGGCTTCCACGCCGCTCACCTGGGCTTCCAGCGCGGCAAAGCTCTTCACCGCCTGGTCGACCTCGTCCTGGCTCTTGCCGGACTCGATGGTCGCGGCGATCAGATCGCGGCTCTTGGTCATGCTGTCGCGCAGGGGGGCCACTTCCTTCTGGGTATCGTCCATGATGCCCTTGACATCTTTCTTCTGGTCCTTATTCAGTTTGAGCATCTGGGCGAGCTGGTCCAGCGGTTCCGGCCGCGACATGACCGGTCCCATCATGCCGCCGCCCTGGCCGCCGCCACCGCCGCGACCACCACCGCCGCCGCCCTGGGCCATCAGCAGGCCAGCCGCCAAAAACAGAGTCGATATGATTTTGAGCGCCATCGCCAATCTCCTTGTAAGTGCCCTTTGGGCCGCCTCGCTGCGCCGGACTACGCCCGGCCGGAGGGCCCGCGGCCGCCCGCCGTAGCACGAGCGGCCTAATTTCTATCCTGGCTTTGTCCGCGTCCGCGGCCACCCCCGCGTCCGCTCGAATTGAAAATGTCGGCCATCAAGTCCCAAGCTTGCGAGGCTTTGGATTGCTGATTTGGCTTCAGCAGGGCGTAGATCTTGCCGAACGTCTTGGCCTCCAGGCCGGTCATCTTCGCCACCTCGGCAGCATAGGCATCCTGGGCCTTTTTGACCTCGTCGTCGCCCTTGGCGTTAATCAACGCATCGGCGATACCGAGACGCGCCTTGACCACTGACTCGCGCAGCGGGGCCGCTTCCTCCCGCCCCGCGTCCACAATGGTCTGCGCCTGCTCTTTCTGCTCTTTGTTCAGTTTGAGCTTGTCGGCAATCTGGTCGAATTTGCTCGGGCGCTGGGTGCGCATTCCGCCGCCCATTCCGCCCATGTCGTTCATCCCGCCGCCGCCGCCACCCTTCATGCCGCCCTGGGCGAGGGCCAAAGTGGAAAACAGGGCCGCCGTTAGCAAAAGCCTTGCGAACATGAAATCTCCTTCTCGAACGGCCGCACACACGGGCCGCTCGCGTAACTATATCGCCTAAGCGGTTTATTAAAGCACGAATCACGGCGTGGCGGAAGAGCGAGTCTCCGGCGTCTCCGGCGTTGGACTCTGGCGTTGGAGGCCGCGCGGCGGCCGTCTACACCGCGTGCCGGCGTGTGCGGCCGAGCAGTTCCTCAGCCCGTTTCAGCGCGGCGTCTTCGGCCGCTTCGACCGCGCGGCGGCGTCTACACTGCGTGGCGGCGGGTGCGGCCGAGCAGTTCCCCGGCCCGCCGCAGCGCGGCCTCTTCGGCCGCTTCGCGCGTCGCGCCGGTGGTCCGCGCGAGCGTGGCTCCGGGCGAGACGTTGTCCGCCTTCGAATGCCATTCGGCGCCCAGGCGGTAACTGGTCAGCTTCACCGGCCAGCCGGCTACTTCCAATTCGCGCTCCTGAAATTCTTCCGCCCGCATGGTTAGCCCTTCGCGGCGGCCGCCGCGCCCTTCTCGATGGGGGCGCCCACCAGGTTTCCCCATTCGGTCCACGAGCCATCGTAATTGGTCACGTTATCGAGCCCCAGCAGGTACTTGAGCACAAACCACGTGTGGCTGGATCGTTCGCCGATGCGGCAGTAGGCGATCACCGGCCGGGAGCCATCGATGCCCTCGCCGCCGTACAGCGCGCCCAGCTCGCCCGCGGACTTGAAGGTGCCGTCGTCGTTGCAGGCCTTGCCCCACGGGATGCTGCGGGCGCCCGGGATGTGGCCGCCGCGCTGGCAGGTCTCCGGCAGTCCCGGAGGCGCCAGAATCTCGCCGGTGAATTCCGCCGGGCTGCGCACGTCCACCATCGCCGCCGAGCGCTGGGCCGAGGCCTGCTGCACCTGCGGCAGAAACGCGCGGAGAGTAAGATCGGCGTCCTGCGCATGATAGGACGTGAGCGTAACCTCGGGAACTTCGGTCGAGAGTTCGCGGTCTTCCGCCAGCCACTTCTTCCGGCCGCCGTTCATCAGCCGCACATCGCGGTGGCCGTAGATCTTGGCCTGCCAGAGCGCCCATGCGGCGAACCAGTTGTTGTTGTCGCCGTAAATCACCAGGGTGGTGTCGGGCGTGATGCCCGAAGCGCCCATCAATCCCTCGAACTGCTCTTTAGAGAGGATGTCGCGACGCAGCGTGTCGCTGAGCTGGGTAGTCCACGCCCAGGCGATGGCGCCCGGCACATGCCCCTCATTGTAGGCGTGCGTATCTACGTCTACTTCAACCACTCGAACGTGCGGGTCGCCGGCGTGTTGGGCCACCCATTCGGTGGTCACCAGGGCTTCGGGATGTGCGTAGTTTGCCATGAAACTTGTCTCCTCGGGGTTCACCCATAATTATATCGGTGAAGTGGGGAATGCGGGCGGGCGGCGCCGGAAAAGTGCGCGGAGTGTAACGATCGCGCTGCGCCGCCGCACCGCCTGCCACGGGCCTAGGATGAGGGTAGGATAAAAGAGTCATGCTCTCACGCGCTGTTTGCCTGTTTTCCGTGGGCCTGCTCGCCGCCCAATCGGCTGCGGATCCGGGCGCCACCGCCAAAAAGGCGCTCGACCTGATGCTGGGCGGCAAGTATCAGGAACTGAATCGGATGTTCACGCCGGATGGACAGAAGGTCTATACGGTGGACGCCCTCGCCAAACTGGACGGGCAGATCAAAGCCTGGGGACCTCCCGGCAACATCGGCGCGCCCGCGGTGACCCGGCCGGGGCCGAATTTCGTGGTGGTGATTCCGGTCAGTTTCGCCACTCAGAATATTAACTTCACCATCGCGGTGACCCCCGAGGGGCAGATCGCAGTGCTTCTGCAACGCCCTGGAGAAGTGGCCTGGCAAAGGCCGCCCTACAGCAAGCCGGAATCGTTCCGCGAGCGCGCGGTGACGGTGGGCGACGGGGATTGGAAACTCCCTGGCACGCTGACCGTCCCGGTGGGCAACGGCCCATTCCCCGCGGTGGTGCTGGCGCACGATTCCGGACCACACGACCGCGACGAGACCGCCTTCGGGACGAAGCCGTTCCGCGATCTGGCGGAAGGGCTGGCGTCGCGCGGTGTGGTGGTGCTGCGCTACGAAAAGCGCAACCGCCAATACGCCTCGCGGATGGCGGGCAAGGCCGGGGTCACGGTGCGCGACGAAACCGAAGACGATGCCTTGAAAGCCGTAGCGCTGGTGCGCTCGCAACCCGAAGTGAATCCACAGAAAATCTACCTGCTAGGCCACGGCCTGAGCGGGTACCTGGCGCCGCGCATTGCCGAACAGGATGGCAAGCTGGCGGGGATCGTCATCGTGGAAGGCAATGCGCGCCCCCTGGAAGACTTAATGGTGGATCAGGCCGCCTACCTGCTATTGAACCGGCCACCGAACCAAGATGGACCGGCAGTGTCGGAGGCCAAGGAAATGGATTTGGTGAAGGCCAACGCCGCGCGCGTGAAGGCGCTGGAGCCGGCCGATTCCGATTCGCCTCCGATTATGGGTATGACGGCGGCCTTCATTCTGGATCTGAAGGGATATAACCCGATCGCGGTGGCTAAGGGCCTCACCACGCGGATGTTGATTCTGCAGGGAGAGCGCGACTTCGAAATCACCATGAAGGATTTCAATCTCTGGAAGAGCGGCCTGGCGGGGCGCAAGGACACGACTTTCCATAGCTATCCGGCCCTCAATCACCTGTTGGTCGCGGGGCAGGGGAAGAGCAGCGAGGCCGAATACAAGAAGCCGGGCCACGTGGCGCCGGAACTGGTGGACGATATCGCCAAGTGGGTCGCGCAGTAGCCGCGCTTACCACTCCACGGTCTTACCCGGTTCGAGCGCCCACACAGTTGTGCCCGTGCCCGCAATCAGCTCGCGCAATTGCTCGGGTGTGCCGGTGAGCGGCGGGAAGGTGCCGAAGTGCATGGGAATCACCTTCGGCGCTTCCAACAGGCGGCACGCCACGGCGGCCTCCCGGGGACTCATGGTGAAGAGGTCGCCGATGGGCAGGAAGGCCAGCTCGGGGTGGTACAGCCGCGCGATCAGTTGCATGTCCGTGAAGACGTTGGTGTCGCCGGCGAAATACAGCGCGCGCCCATCCTCGAATCGCAGCACGTAGCCGGCCGCCTCGCCGCCGTAGAGGATCTTGCCATCGTCGAGAATGCCGCAGCTATGCACCGCGTGGGTCATGGTGATGGCGACGCCGCCCACTAGCTGCGTGCCGCCCTTGTTCATGGGAGAGGTGTTCTTCACTCCCTTCGATTCCAGCCAGTGGCAGGTCTCGTAGATGCCCACCACCTGCGGCGAGAACCGCTGCGCCAGCGGCACGGCGTCGTGGATGTGATCGAAATGGCCGTGCGAAATGCACATGGTATCCACGCGATCGAAGCTGTGCCCTTGCGGGTACTTGGGATTGCCCTCGGTCCAGGGGTCCATGAGGATGACCTCGCCCGAGGGAAGCCGGAATTGAAAAGTGCCGTGGCCCAGCCAGGTGATTTCCATACTCGGAATTGTAGCGCCAATGCGTGCGCTCAACGCCTGCCGGGGTAAGTTCTGGGATAGGCGAAATCCGCCAGCCGTATCCCTGGAAACTCGAAGTGCGCCCTGAAGTGGGCAACCGGCCGTTCCGTGACCAGCCGCAGCGGGGCGATTTCGTCCAGGCTGGCGAAGGGCGCGGGGCTGGAGAATCTCTCCACCGTTTGAAACTCGTCCGGTGTGGGAATGGGAACGTCGGCGGTGGATCGGGAGACGATCCCCTGCTTTCCGCCGCCGGGGAATTCCAGCGCCAGCGCCACCCGGGGCGCCGGCGAGTAGCACTCCAGGGCGAGCCGCCCGTCGAAATCGCGGCCAATCCTGCACATGCCGATTCCCGGGACCGGCACGGGCTTGAGCTGCGGAGCGGGCAGGGACACGCCGCGGCGGAAAAGCGTCAGATCGATGCTTCCGTCCAAGTCCACGGCGGTGCCCTTCATGGCATCGAAGAAGCCGCCGGGCACATCGAGGAAAAGCCACCATTGGCCGAGCGGCTGCTCGCGCACCTCGGCGTAGACCGCGTGTCCTGGGCGGATCGAGGCCTGTGCCAGTACGCCGGGCAGCAGGGTCGCATCCGGCGCTGGGCCCAGAGGGCGCTCTACAAAGCGCACCGGGATTTCTAAATGCGCCAGGCCATACATGCGGCGTTCCCGTGGATAGCTCGGCTCGGGAAACCTGGCCGGATTGGTTTCCAGTTCGATATGCATCTCCGCCGCACGCGCATCGCCAGGCCATAGCCACGCCTGCGCGGCGAAGCTCTGCTCCTTGTGGACCAGGTTGCCGGTCGAAAGCGCCAGCAGTGCGACCCCCGCCGCGAGCGCTCGCGACCACGCCGTGGCGCGTCGCCAGTACTGCAGAAACAGCACCCCCGCGGCTCCCAGAGTCAGGACCGCGGCGGTGATTACGGTCTTGAGCCAGAAGTGCATGCCCCACTGCGGGTTGAAAAAGAACACCGCGTGGCGCGTCAGAAAGGAATACGCCGTGGTTCCCACAAACAGCGGCGCCACGATGGCCAGCGCCGCCAGGAGCACCTGCCTGAGACCGGTGGTCACCGACGCCACGGCCGCCGGCGGCAAAATCGCAAACGCCGTGAAGAACACCTGCTGCCAAGCCAGCGCTGGCAAGTGCTGCCACGGCGGAATCCCCAGCGCCGCCATCACCGTGCCGTGCGCCACCAACACCGGCAGATTCACAAACACCCCCACGAACACTGCTTTGGCCGCCGCCAACCCGCCGCGCGTGTAAGGCCGGGTCAGCCAGTATTGGCGGTCGCCCGGCAGCCGGTTTTCGTAGATCGCCGCCATCACCAGGTTCCAGCAGGCCAGCGGCAGCGCGATCCCCAGCAGCGTCTCCGCGGGAAGCGGGCGCCGATGCGTGTAGGTCGGGTCGAGCGCGGAGGCGGCCGCCAGCAGAGCCCAGAACGCCGCGATCTGCGGCCACAAATGGCGCGCATCCTTTTGGAAGATCGCCAGCACTTTTCGCTGGCTCATGGGTTCGGTCCCCCTGCCGGGCCGGCATACCGAGCCAGGCGGATCTGCGGGATGTCGAGATCCAGCTCGAAATGCGCCAGCGCCTGGCGCGTCTGAATGGCGATCTCTTTCCAGGGCATGGCGCGCATCCACATGGCATCGAGATCCGTCTTCCACAAGCCGAAACCGGCGCTCGTAGGGTAGGGCGCGTAGGATATCTCGGGGCGCATCGGCACGAGCTCGGGCGAAGCCGGAGGAGCCGGTCGCGCTTCGGCCTCCACCCAGGCAGCGTGTCCGAACGGCGAGTAGCAGGTGAAGCGGGCCGCCGAGGTCCAGCAGAATCCCACATCGGGAACCCAGCGGGCCTCGGATGGCACCGGCAAAGTTGCGTTGGTGGCCACGCCCAGCAGCGTGAACGCCGCCCTGATTTGCAGGCGCACCGGGCGCTCCTTCACGCCATCGAAGAACCGGCGGCCCACCGCCAGGAACTGCCAGGAGGGGCCATCGGCGGCGAGCGCGCGCGGCTCAGCGAGGGATGGCTGCCAGCCGGAGTCCCATGAGTTTCCATCGGGCGCTTCGACGGCTGCCGCGGCGCGCTCGCTCAGCAACGCCATTCCTGCGGGGATGCCGGTCAGTTGAACCGGTATGGCGAGCCCCGCCCGTTCCGGATGGTCCGGCCATCGTGGTAACAGGCTGCGGCCCTCCGCAGGGTCGCGTGCCGCATCGAACTGGAGGCGTGCCATGGAGTCCTCGGCAAGCCGCGCCCCGAGGCGCTTCTGGATGGCGAATCCGCCCGGCCAGAGATCCAAGGCGGGCAGCAGGGCGCAGGCCACCACTCCGCCCGCCAATATCGATGCCGCGAGCAGAGTCTTGCGCCGCGTATATTGCAGCAGCATCACGCCGGTGAAAATCGCGAATGCCAGCCCGCCTACAGCCGAGGACTCGATCCAATCCAGCCCGCCCCATTGGCCTGGTGGATGCCCGCCGCCCAATTCGATCGCCAGCACCACGCCGAATCCCGCCAACGCGCCCATGGCGAATTGAGCCAGACTGGCGGTAACCGAGGCCAACGCCGCGGCCGGAAGCACCAACAGCGCGGAGAAGAAGAACTGCCGGGCCACCAGCGCGCGCCAGTACGTCAACGGCGCCAGGCCATTGACTGCCAGCGCGAAGGCCTGAGTCGCCAGCAGCGGCAGATTCAGAAACGCCACCACGAAGAGCGCTTTGGCCAGCAACAGGCTGCCGCGGGGGTAAGGCCGCGTCAGCCAGTATTGCTGGTCGCCGGGCAGTTTCTGTTCATGAATCGCCAGCGCCACCAGGTACCAGGCCGCCGGCACCAGCAGCCACTGACTGGCCAAGCCCGCCCCGAACCATTCCGGATGCCGCGGATTGGTCGCTTCCGTGCACGCCAGCAGGCCCATCAACGCCAGGAAACCGGCCAGTTGCAGCCGGAAATGGCGCACGTCCTTTCGGAAGAGAAAGAGAGCCTCTCGCATAAGCGCCAGGCCTTCAGACCGCTTTCCGCCCGGCTTTGACCAGCGCCACAAAAATCGAGCGTAGCGGCATGGCGCTGGCGGCGATCTCGCGCACTTCCGGGAACAGGCGGCGAATCTCGGCGCCGGCGCCTTCGGCCTCGTAGCGGGTTTCGATGAAGCGGAGGACGTTCTCGCTGGTCTGCGGCAGCAGCCAATGGGTCGGCCAAGGCTCGGGAATCGGTGGCCCAGCGGCGAAGGTGAGGGCGATCTCGCGAAACCGCCCGCTGACGGATTGGAGTTCTTCGGAGAAATGCAGCCGTCCCTGGTCCAGGTAACCGATATGCGTGACGAAGCTTTCGATCTCGGTCAGATCGTGCGAGGAAATGAAGATCGTGGTGCTGCCGGTGCGTGTGAGGATGCCCTCGATGAGTTCGTCGCGCACCACCGCGTCCAACCCCGTGAAGGGCTCGTCGAGAACCATCAGACGCGGCTGGTAGGCCAGCGAAGAAGCCAGCGCCGCTTTCATTCGCATGCCGTGGGATAAGTCGCGGAGCTTACGGCCTGGCGGCAGTTCAAAACGGCGCAGCAGGGCGCCGGCGAGGGTGGCGTCCCAGGCGGGATAGAAGTGGCTCAAGTGCTCCATGAAGTAGCCCACGGTCATCCAGTCGGGCATTTCCTGATTTTCCGAAACGTAGCCGATTTGGGCAAAGTCACCGGCCGAGAGCCGCCGCGAATCGGCGCCCAGCACCTCGCAACGGCCGGAGCTGGGAGTCAGCAGGTTCATGAGCACCTTGATGGTGGTGGTTTTGCCCGCGCCATTGGCGCCCACCAGCCCATAGATGCTGCCGGGCGGCACCTGCAGGTTGACGTGGTCCAGCACGGGCGTGCGGCCGAAGTGCTTGGAAAGATCGCAGGTTCGAATGGCGCAGTCCATTTGGCTCGCCCCATGATAGCGAAGCGGGGATCGCAGGGGCGGCCCGGGGCTGCGGAAGCTGGGTTTGCGGGTGCGTTATGGCAGCAAGTCTTCGATACTCTGGGCGTCGAGCAGGCGCACGCTCAGCTCCTCCAACTCGGCTGTCGATCGGCTTGCGAGGCGCTCTTCCACCCAGCTCGGTATGGCGCCGAAGCGCTTCTCGATCAGGCGGCGTAGAACTTTCAGTTCGCCTTCCAGTTCGCCTTCCAGTTCGCCTTCCAGTTTGCCTTCCAGTTTGCCTTTCAGTTCGCCTTCGTGCAGGCCTTCTTGCAGGCCTTCTTGCAGGCCTTCCTGCAGGCCCCTCTTATACTCACGCCCCAAGACCTTGTTTTCCAGGATATCGATGAAAATCGGCATTTTTCGCGCCCCGTTCTAAGTGCCAGAGGCCGGCCAGGATCGATTGCCGGCCCAAAGTCCCGCGCCCGGTCGTTACTTCAGCAGGTCCTCAATACTCTGGGCATCGAGCACGCGCACGCTCAATTCTTCGAGATCCGCCGCCGATTGGCCAGCCAGCCGCTCTTCCGCCCAACCCGGTATCGCGCCGAAGCGTTTCTCGATCAGGCGGCGTAGAACTTTCAGCTCGCCTTCCAGCTTGCCTTCCAGCTTGCCTTCCAGCTTGCCTTCCAGTTTGCCTTCCAGCTTGCCTTCCAGTTTGCCCTCCTCCAAGCCCCTCTTATACTCGCGCCCCAGGACCTTGTTTTCCAGGATGTCAATGAAAATCGGCATTTTTCGCGCCTCCCGTTCTACGGTTTCCTCAAGGTGCCTAAGACCGGCCAGGATTAATAGTTGGGCCAGAGCCGTCTGCCGCTCGCCCGCCGCTAAACCGGCGATCTTCTCCACGATCCTCCGAACCGCATCTTTATGGTCCCGCAATCGTGCCAGGACCGCAATCACATTATCTCCGATATCCTCGCTTTCCAACAGGTGGTCGCCATCCAGATCGCGAATGTCGATGGCGCGGTACCGGAACCACAGATCGGGACCACGTAGCTCGTCGCCCATTTGAAGAGGAGCTTCGCCTACATAGAGCAGAACCTGGCGCGGGAATTTTCCAAACTGCCGAAACACTCCCAGGCAATATTCGGCCATCCGCAGCGGCATCGCGGTATCATTGGTGCTCTGCAGTTCCAGGTGGACGAGACCCCCATCGGTGGTCTTGCCGAGGAGGTCCACCCGAGGATTTTGCACCTTGGATAGCTCGACATCCAGCCACTGCTCAACCGTGGTACCGGTCAACTCGTGCATGGTGAGCTTGGCCGGCCCTCGCAACAACAGCTTCAGGGCTACATCGTATTCCTGCATGAATCTTCCATTGTCACGCGATTGCGCGCGCCTCTTTTGACCGCCTCTCCATCAGCGCCGGAATTTATAGAATTCCCTGGCAGCCTGGTGCATCCGCTTGAGCTTGCGCTTCCGCTCCTGCGCGGCCACGCGGTCGGCCAGAATCTCGTGGCGTTGCGCCTCACTGCGCAGCTTGCGGTAGCTCTCCCACCGCTCCAGCGGAAGTGTTCCCGCCGCCAGCGCCTCCGCTACCGCGCAACCCGGCTCGCCCGCGTGCGAGCAGTCCCTATAACGGCACTGCTCCGCCAGGCCGGCGATGTCCGCGAAGGCCCGCTCCACGCTCTCTTCGCCGGCCCAGAGCTGCAGTTCGCGCATGCCCGGCGTGTCGATCAGCGCTCCCCCGGCGTCAAGGGGCACCAGCTCGCGATGCGTGGTGATGTGCCGGCCGCGGCTGTCGCTCAGGCGCACTTCCCTGGTGGGCAGGCGTTCCTCGCCCAGCAGGCGGTTGACAATGGTCGATTTGCCCACGCCCGAGGAACCCAGCAGCGCTACCGTCCGGCCGGGCCGAAGGAAAGCCGCCAGCGCGTCCACGCCGGCCGCTTCCCGGGCGCTGCAAATCACGATGGGTGCGGCGCCGGCCATCGCGCCGGCCACCGACGCAGCCTCCGCCCGGCGCGCGTCTGCCTCCGCGCACACATCGGACTTGTTGAGTACCACCACCGGCTCCGCGCCGCTTTGAGCCGCCAGCGTGAGATAACGCTCCAGCCGGCGCAGGTTGAAATCGCCATCCAGGCCGCACACCAGGAACACCATGTCGATGTTGGCGGCTACCGGCTGCTCCTCCTCGCGCGTGCCGGCCGCGCGGCGCGAAAAGCAGGTGCGCCGCGGCAGCACCGCTTCCACGATGGCCTGCCCCGGCGCCACGCTGCGCGCCGCCACCCAATCGCCGGCCACGGGCATTGCGGCGCGGTCCGGCGCCCGGTACCACAGCGCGCCGGAGGGCTCCGCCGCCAGTTCACCCGATTCGGTGTAGAGATGATACCGGTCGCGTTGAGAAAGGGCCACGCGGCCCAGCAGCAGGCCTTGCGCGGCGTAACTTTGGAATGCGCCGAAAATTCGGGCATCGGCGCCTAAGGACTCTAAGAGCATGACTGTTCGCTCCTTGGACTATGGGGTTGGGAAACATCCATTGCCGCGCGTTCGCCGCACCTCTCCCGACAGACGGGCTCGGAGAGATTTGCGCGCCGGGCCGAAAAAGGAAACCCGGAGCGCGCCCCCGCCCTGTCAGCGGTCTGCGACGAACTGGAACTAGCGGACAGTCATAGGCAGTCAGGCAGTAGGGTAGCATAGTCTTTTAGCGATCGAAAGGAGCATCACCCATGCGAGTCAATCAAACCCGCGAGCGGCTGTCCCGCGGCGAAACCGTTTTCGGGTCGGGACTGCAGGTTTACCGGTCGGCCGAGATCCCGCGCGCCTTCGCGGCCGCCGGCTTCGATTACGTGTTCATCGATATGGAGCACGGTTCCTATGACCTGGAGACCGTCCACGATATGATCACCGCCTCCCACCAGGCTGGCATCACCCCCATCGTGCGCGTCTGCGAGTTGCTCTACTCGCTGGTGGCGCGCCTGCTGGATTCGGGCGCGCAGGGGATCATTCTGCCGCGCGTCGAAGATCCCGCCCTGCTCGCCGAGGCGCTGAGCTGGATGCGCTTCCCTCCCATGGGCAAGCGCGGCTACGGCGTCAATCCCACCATGGTGGGCTACGAAACGCGCAGCTTCGCGGAAATCATCGAGCACCAGAATCGCAATACCCTGGCCGTGGTGCAGTTCGAGACCACCACCGCCATGGAGCGCGCCGACGATCTGCTCTCGCTCAAAGGCGTCGATATCGCCATGGTCGGTCCGGCCGATCTTTCCATCTCGCTGGGCGTGCCCGGCCAGTTCGACCATCCGCTGCTGGTCTCCACCGTGGAACGGCTGATCCAGCAATGCGTGGCGCATGGCGTGGTTCCCGGCATTCAAACGCGCGGCCTGGCGATGTCCAAATTCTGGGCCGAGCGCGGTATGCGCTTCGTCGGCTCCGGCTCCGAACATCTCATGTTGCTGGAAAAGGCCAAAGAGACCGTGGCGCAGCTCCGCGCGGTGCGCGCCGCCACGCCCGCTTAGGAGCCGCGGCAAAATAAGCTGAACATTGGGACCGAAACATTTTATGCTATTCGTGTGGCCCGCGCCCGCGAGCTGTGCCCACAGGTCTGCATTTACATCAAGCCCATCACCGGCCGCCCTCCCCAAGTCTCCCCCATTTGGGAGAAGGATTTCCGGAAGCAGTTCCCCGATTCGCAAGCGACCGCCTGGCGCGCTTCCTGGCGCTGGCCAAGAACGGCCACCCGTATGAAAAGGAGATGGTGATCGAGGACGTGGCCGGCCGCTCCGCCATCGATCCCTATGCCGCCGCCCTCCAATACCAGCGGCGCGACCACATGGAGCGCAGCGTCGAATACGCCAGGCACACCCTGGACCTGGGCGTTGAAGTGGCGCGGGTGACAGACGGAACGGCGACTCGCGATTCCCCAGTTCGCTCCCCGTCTTGGTATTCACAGTTTGCTTGTCCGTGCGATTGTCTTCAGCGTGCCGGTCGCGTAGACTGGCAAGCGACGGAGGTTATGCTGAAACATGGAACGCAGGGCCAAGATCACGATTGCAAAGACGGCGGTGGTGGTTGGGGCTATTCCGCTGCTGCTGTGGGCGTATGAGTACGGACCGAATCCGGGATACTGTGGTGTTCCTAACGAGAACGGCACCTGCACCGCTGCGGGGTGTCATGCGGGAACCACCAACGATCCCGCTAACACGGGCAGCGTCACGATGAGTTTTCCCAATGGAATGACTTACACTCCGGGTGTGACGCAGCTTCTGACGGTCACGATTTCCGACCCGGCCACCGCGCAGCGGGCCTGGGGTTTCGAACTTACCCCGCGAGTGGCGAGCAACACTGCTGCCATGGCGGGCACGCTGGCCTCCTTCGATACCAACACGGCGCTGATGTGCGCCCAGCCCAATCTCTCGATTTTTCACGCCGTGTGTCTGCCTGGCGCCGATCCGCTGGGCCGCTGCCAGCAGAGTAGCGCCCCGGCCTGCCCCTCGGACTACCCGCTGCAGTACATGGAGCATAGCTACACCGGATATCTGAGCACCATGGGAACCGGCTCGGCCACATATCAATTCACTTGGACACCGCCCGCCACCAACGTGGGGAATATCACGTTTTACGTCGCGGGGGACGCAGGCGTCGGCAACCCGCCCACGCAAGTCGGCGACCATGTTTACGCCACCGCTTATACGCTAACACCTCTCGCCGCCTCGCCTCTGGCTGCCACCCTGAGCATCTCCGGGACGCACGCCGGCAACTTCGATCAGGGCCAGCAGGGCGCCACCTACACGGTGACGGTATCGAACGGAGCGTCGGGCGGCGCGACCAATGGACTGATCACAGTTGCGGATACCATCCCTGCCGGCCTGACCCTGGTTTCCATGTCGGGCACAGGGTGGAGCTGCTTCAGCAGCACCTGCGCCCGTAACGATGTGCTGAACCCCGGCTCCAGCTATTCGCCCATCGCTGTCATGGTGAACGTGGCCGCCAATGCCACCTCGCCGCAGGTCAACGGCGTGAGCGTGTCGGGCGGCGGTTCGGCTCCCGCCAGCGCCACCGACTCCACGGTGATCGACAATCAACTCGTGATCACGCCTGCCTCGTTGCCGGGCGGTATGGTTGGAATGCCGTATCTGGCGATCGTCAACGTAACCGGCGGCCTCGGCCCATACACGTGGAGCGATCTTCCGGTCGCCTGTCCGCAGGTTTGTATCCAGGGCTTAGGTTGCGTGTCGTGTACGCTTCCCGCCGGGCTCACGCGCACTTTTGGTCCCACGACTGTCACGATTAGCGGCACGCCCACGGCCTCCGGGCCCTTCGAGTTCGGCTTTCAAGTAACCGACAGCAACCTGGCAACCGCTACCCAAACCTATGGAGTGACTGTCTTTCCGGGCCAACCATCGCAGATTGGCGTATTCCGTCCGCCGGCGCCGGCTGGCGGTGCGCTGGGCTTCTTCACCCTCAACGAGGCCGGCAACTACGTGTTCACCGGCCCACCGTCGGACATCACTACGCAATTCGGCCTGGCCGGCGATTACCCGGTGGCCGGAGACTGGGATGGTAGCGGCGTTATCAAACTCGGCGTGTTCCGTTGCCCGCCTGCTGGTACTGGTCTTTGCAGTTGGTACCTCGACCAGAACAACAATGGCGTCTGGGACGGCACAATCGGCGGCGATGTCACCTTCCAATTCGGTCTGCCCGGTGACATTCCGGTCGTAGGTGACTGGAACGGCACAGGCGTATCGAAGGTGGGTGTCATGCGGTGCCCGGCGGTTGGTCAGCCTGGTGTATGCACCTGGATCCTGGACATCGACAACGTCCGGACTCCCAACTCTTCTACCTTCGTGATTGATTCCTACGGAATCGCCGGCGATCTGCCGGCCGTAGGCAACTGGGCCGGTACCGGTGGTAACGCGCCCGTTGACCAGGTTGGTGTCTTCCGGAGCGGTCTGTGGATCCTGAACAGCAGCGGCAGCGGCTTCTGGATCCCGAGTGACACGCAGTACTCCTACGGTCTCCCCGGTGACATTCCGGTTACGGGTGACTGGCTTGGCGCCAGCAACAAGGGGATCGGTGTGTTCCGTTGTCCCGCGGGTGCACCGGGTTCGGCCGAGTGCCAGTGGATTTTGAACATGAGCGGCAGCGGCGTGTTCAGCATCAAAGATCTGATCACCTCCTACGGCCTGGTCGGTGACAAGCCGGTGGTCGGATTTTGGACGATACCGTAAAAGAGCTAACTCTCATATCGAGCTTCTTGGGCTCCATCCTTCGGGATGGATCCCGTTTTTACTTGTGGGAATGTGAATGCATGGAACTGAGACGCTATACGAGCTTCCCGGCGATCTTCCCGTACCCGTGGCGCCAGGGACCTTGCGAGCCGCGGTCGTATTTATTCCAGGGCCTGTTTGCAAGCTAGGAACTAGCTCTAACCGGCCAGCCGCGCTTCCCCTCTCCGTATTCCACACTCGCCAGGAATAGTCCCTTGGCGGGCGCGGTAGGGCCGGATCGCGCGGGCAGCCTGTCCAAGTCCGGGAGGTTGCCCTTGCCGGCTTCGAGCAGCGTTCCCACCAGGTTGCGCACCATGTGTTTCAGAAATCCGCTGCCGCGGATGCGGTACACCAGGCGGCCCGGAGGATTTTCCAGTGTCGAGGAAAACACCGTCCGCACTTTGGATTGGCCTTCCGCGTCGCGGTCGTCCGTGGCGGCGAAGGCCGTGAAATCGTGTTCTCCGGCGATGGCCGCCGCCAGCCGGATCATGCGCTCCTCGTCCAGCCGGTAAGGGTAATGAAGCACGTACGGCCACTCGAAAGGGCTACAGACCTCCGCCCGCAAGATACGGTATTCGTAGGTCTTGGCGGTCGCGTCGAAGCGCGGATGGAAGTCCATGGCGGCCTCCTCGGCCGAGAGCACACGGATGGCGGGCGGGAGCAGACGGTTTACGGCGCGGCGCAGATTGGGGAGCGGGATCGGATTGGCGATCGTGAAGGCGGCCACTTGCGCCAGGGCATGCACTCCGGCATCCGTGCGTCCCGAACCGGCTACGTGTACCGGCCGGCCCTCGATGCCGCCGAGGATCTCTTCCAGCGCGCCCTGGATGGTGGGTAAACCGGGTTGCACCTGCCAGCCGTGAAATGCGCTTCCGTCGTACGCCACCTGAATGCGGATGCGGCGCATCAGACCGGGCGCGAGCCGGGCTTGACCGCCGGAATGCCCTGCGCGCACAAGGGGCACTCCGACGGATAATGGGCGGCCACCTGAAGGGTCACCAGCGACACGCGGGGCACGCCCACATCGGTGCGGCCCCCGCTGCGATCGATAATGGAACCTGCCGCCAAGACCTCCCCGCCGGCCTGGCGCACCAAGTCAATGGCGTCTTTGGTGGTGCCCCCGGTGGTGATTACATCCTCCACCACCACCGTGCGCTCCCCGGATTTCACGGTGAAGCCGCGCCGCAGCGTCATCGTGCCGGTCGCGGCGTCGCGCTCGGTGAAGATGTGCCGTCCGCCCAGGGCACGCGCGGTCTCGTGTCCGATGATCAGGCCGCCGATGGCGGGTGACACCACCAGCGGCGCCGCTCCGATGGCGGCGGTGTGGCGGAGCTGCTCGGCCAGCAGGCGCCCCAGCCGTTCAGCCGCGCCCGGATGCTGCAAAACCAGCGCGCTCTGCAGGTATTCGGCGCTGTGCAATCCGCTGGTGAGCCGGAAATGGCCCTGCAGGTACGCCCCGGTGGCCCGGAAGAGTTCCAGAATGGATTCGGCTTGCGGCGTCACAAAGCCCTACTATACCATTGAATTTAAACGGGACCTGCGATCGAATCGCGCGCCGTCCGCGAGGTGTTTCCCCATGCATGCAATGAGACCGTCTCTAGCCATATTCTGTGCGTGCCTGTTGCTGGCTCAGGCTGTGGGCCGGGCGTCCGGCGATCCCCCTCCGCCGGGCCGCGGGGGTGCCCCATCGGACTCCCCTCAGGGCACCGCGCCGCCTGGCCCGCTGCCCCGTGAGGATCACGGGTTCCTGGGAAGGATCGAGGGGCCGTATCACCCCAGGATCGTGCCGCCCCCTGTGCTGGCGAACTCCATCCGGCTGGAATCCCTGCTGCGGGCCGGCAACCTGTATCTTTCAATGCAGGATTCGATTGCGCTGGCCCTCGAAAACAATCTGGATATCGCCATTCAGCGCTACGGTCCGGCGCTGGCGGATGCCGCCGTCCTTCAGACCGAGGCGGGCGCATTTGCGCGCGGCGTTTCCACCACCATCACGCCCGGGCCGTCCAGCGCTACGGTGCTCAGCTCGGGGACCACGCCGGGCAACAACCAGAACTCCGCTTCCCAAGCCAGCGCGGCCAGTTCCTCGGCGGTGGGGGCCAGCATTCTGCAGCAATCCGGCGCAACCATTCCCCTGCTCGACCCGGTGCTGATCGGGGGCGTAAGCTGGGGGCATTTCAGCACGCCGGAACCCAGCACGCAGAGTACCGGCGGCAACTCGCTGGTCGAGAGAGTGGATACCTCCAGCATTGCGGTGCAGCAATCCTTCCTTACTGGGACCAGCGTGAACCTGGCTCTGAACAACACCGGAACATCCTCCAACGACCCGTTTCTCAATTTCAATCCGGCGACCGCCTCCTCCGTGGGCCTGACCATCACGCAGCCGCTGCTGCAAGGCTTCGGCCGGACGGTGAACGCGCGTGAGATCCACATCGCCAGGAACAATCGCGAGGTGGCCGACCTCACATTCAAACTCCAGGTAGAGACCACCGTGGCGGCGGTCATGGAACTGTACTGGGACCTGGTGTCGTTCAACGAAAACGTCCGCGTGGCGCAGGAGGCCGTGGCGGCGGCCACGCGGCTCTACGAGGACAACCAGCGGCAGGTCGAGGTGGGTACCCTGGCGCCCCTGGAGGTGACCCGCGCGGAGGCCGAGATCGCCGCCGGCCAGCAACAGCTCACCGCCGCCCAGACCCAGGTGCTGCAGCAGGAAACCATTATCAAGACGGCGCTGAGCCGCACCGGCGTGGCCAGCCCCTCGATTGCCGACGCGCACATCATTCCCACCGACCCGATCCGCATTCCGGATGTCGAGGCCATCTCGCCGATCCAGGACATGACTGCCATGGCGCTGGCCTCGCGGCCCGAGCTGGCCCAGAGCCGCATCCAGGTGCAAAACCAGGAACTGACCATCCGGGGATCGCGCAACGCCCTGCTGCCGTCGGTGTCGGCGGTGGCGAATTTCACCAATAACGCGCTGGCGGGCCAAGCCAACGGGCTGCCCGGCGCGCCGCACAACAACAGCGGCTTCTTTATTGGCGGATACGGCACGGTGTTGAGCCAGTTGTTCGCCCGTAACTTTCCCAGTTACTCGCTGGGATTCAATGTCGATATCCCCATCCGCAACCGCTCGGCGCAGGCCCAGGTGATCAACGACGAGGTGACCTTGCGCCAGCAACAGCTCGCCTTGCAGCGCCTGGAAAACCAGGTGCGCGTGGACGTGCAAAACGCCCTCATCGGGCTGACCCAGGCGCGCGCCCTGTACCAATCGGCCGCCAAGGCGCGGGTGTTGCAGGCGCAGACGCTGGACGCCGAGCAGAAGAAGCTGGCTATGGGCGCGACCACGGTTTACAACGTGATACAGGATCGGCAGGCGCTCACCGCCGCGGAATCCACCGAAGCGGCGGCCAAGGCGACCTACGCCAAGGCCAAGGTGGAGTTGGACCGCGCCACCGGCGAGATCCTGACGCACAACAACATCTCGATGGATGAGGCCTTCCGCGGCGCCGTTTCGCGCCCCCCCAGCCCGATCCCCCCAGCCGCTCCGCCGCAGTGACGCGTGGCGTCGGCTGGTGGAGCCTGCACCGCAGCGTGTCCGATCCCACGGTCGCGTTTGGCTTAGCTGGGGCAGGCGGGCCCAGAGGCGCCCCGCCTGCCCGCGCCGCGTCACGCCGCGTCACGCATCGAGAGACGCCCATCAAGGCAGCGGGGGCGTCCTCTGGGCCCGCTTGCCCACCCGATAAAAGTTGCGCAACGACCCTGCGGTTCGTTCCGATTTGGAACAATCTGGGACAGGGGTGTGCCAAATTTGCATTCCGGTACATCGCAATCGGGCGTTGCGCGTTGGTTTTTTTGACGATTTGCGATTTGGCTAGGCGATTGCTAGTAAGTCGGCGTGACTAAATTCCCGAGGCCCCCAGAGAGACGATTGACCACCTCCGACGCCCCCACCATTCCAGTCACCTCGCATAAGCTCCGCTAGTTTTCCCCGACGCCCCGCAACCGTCTCTCTCTGGGCCTCCGCCCTTTTCAGCGCAGCCCTCGCGGTACCATGGTTCCATGGCCCAAGCAATGTTTGACGTGGAGTGCCCGTGCTGCCAGGCAATCCTGAAAATCGATCCTGAAACGCGCGCCGTGATTGCGCATACCGTGCCGGAGAGACCGCGGCCCATTGAGGATCTGGCGGCCGAGGTCGCCAAGCTGAAGGGAGCCGGCGAAAGGCGTGAGGAGGTCTTCCGCAAACAGTTCGAGGCCGAAAAATCGCACGGCAAGGTGCTGGAAAAGAAGTTCGACGAGCTGTTCAAGCGCGCCAAAGAGAATCCCGACGCCCCGCCACCCAAGCGCGACATCGATTTCGATTGATTTGATCGCTCCAACCGCCGGCTATAATGTCCCGTCCGCAATCTGCCGATAAGTACTTCGTGCGGGAGGTGACCGAAGATGACCGGCAACCACACCGATTTACCAGCCAAGTCCACCGGAGCGGCGGCGGCCGTTCAGGCGGTGTCGCCCTGTTATCTGGCGGCGCCGGCTCTGCCCGACGTGCTATGCGAACAGATGGAGTTTCTGCTCGCCCACGCGGGCCATAACTCGGCCGGCTGCGCCGATTGTCTACGCCTGGCGCAGATCGTGCGGATTCTGATGCGGCCGTTTGAGTAGGGCCGCCAGCGGGTGCAACCCCGAAACCCCCGGTGCAACCCCGAAACCGCTCGCTGACGCTCACGGCTCTGGTCCGAGCCAGGACCCGATCCGAGCCAGGACCCGATCCGAGCCACGACCCGATCCCAGCCACGACCCGATCCCAGCCACGACCCGATCCGAGCCACGACCGTTAGGGAGTGGTTCCCCGCGCCGCCTACTTCTTCTTCGGGGGGTTCTTGGTATCGTCCACCACGTCGCCGTAGCGAATCGTCGACTTGCCTTCGTAGTGCTTGTAGTCCTGATACTTCACCGTCATCCGGATGCGCTGCGCCTGGCCGTCCCTGAAGTGCAAGGTATCGTCCGCGTGGGTATAGGTGGGAAACCAGTACTTGCCGTCGATCTGCTCGCGGTAGGTCTCGAATTTCGGGAAGGCCTGGTTCTTGCTCGATCCCGATTTCAGTTCGCCCACGCCTTTGCCGTCGCTTTTGACGATCTGCAAGTCGCGGTCGTCCACCCACACCGTGCCTTGAAAGTAGCGCTTGCCCGGCGTCAGCTTCTTGGGTTTCACCGAAAACTCGTAGGTGCCGATCTCGTCGAGCTTCTCACGGCCCACGTAGTTCAGGATATATTCGCCGATATCCGCCGAAGTCAGCACGAACGGCTGCACATTGCGCAAGTCCGCCACGTCCTCGGGGGTCAGCATGATATGCTGCAGGCTCTGCACCGGCGCATACACCACTCTCTCGGCACGCTTGCCTTCCGCCGTGAAGTAGATATCGTCGATTTCCTCCCATTTACCGCCGGTGGGGTTGCCGCTGGGGTCCACCTCTTCCAGCTTCACGGTCTGGCGATAGGTATAGTTGTTGCGCGCTTCCTTGAACTCGGCTTCCTTGGCGGCAAACTTCTGGACGATTTCATCCGCATTGACGTTGTCGGCTTTGACGGTATCGGTTTTCGGGGCGGCTTTGGCATCCTGAGCGGCTGCCCAGGCCGGCAGACACACGGCTGCCACGGCAGCCAGAAGAACGATGTGACGCATTGTTTCCCTCATTCTAAAGACGATCTCATTTGCCCAACAGTTTCTTGGCGATGGTCAGCAATTGGATGTTGCTGGTGCCTTCGTAGATCCGGCCGATTTTGGCGTCGCGGTACAGCTTTTCGACCGGGTAGTCCTTGGTAATTCCCACCCCGCCATGCACTTCGATGGCTTTCGAGGCGGCCTTCTCGGCGATTTCGGAGCTATAGTATTTGGCCATGGCGGCCTCCGTCAGGAAGCTCATCCCGGCATCCCGCAGGCGGGCCGCATTGTAAACCAGCAGGCGGGCGGCTTCCACCTCCGTGGCCATGCGCGCCAACTCGAACTGCACCCCCTGAAACTCCCCGATGGTCTTGCCGAACTGCTTGCGCTCCTTCGCGTAGGCCACGGCATGCTCCAGCGCGCCGCGGGCCAGCCCGATCATCTGCGCGCCGATGGCGATGCGGCCTTCATTCAGCGTCCCTATAGCGATTTTATAACCCTGGCCCACCTCGCCCATCAGGTTTTCCCGCGGAACCCGGCAGTTGTCCAGGATCAGCTCGCAAGTCGAAGAGGCCCGCAGCCCCAGTTTGTCCTCTTTCTTACCAACCTGGAAACCGGGGAACTCCCGCTCGATCAGGAACGCCGTCACACCCTTGTACCCGGCGGCCGGATTGGCGTTGGCGAACAGCAGAAAGAAGCCGGCTTCGGCGGCGTTGGTAATCCACAGCTTGCGGCCGGTGAGCAGGAAATGGCCGCCGCAGTCTTCGGCGCGCGTGGCCATGGCAAAAGCGTCGGAACCCGATCCCGCTTCCGACAACGCGTAGGACGCCACTGTGTCCTCGGCCAGGCGCGGCAGGTAACGGGCCTTCTGCTCCGGCGTGGCCCAGCGCAGCAGGGCGTTGTTGCAGATGGTGTTCTGCACGTCCACGATCACCCCGGCCGAAGGGTCCACCGCCGAAAGCTCTTCCACCGCCAGGATGGCCTGAAAAAAGCTGCCCCCCTGGCCCCCGTATTCCTCGGGGATTTCGATGCCCATCAGCCCCATCTCGAAAAACTGGTGGATCAGGTCTTTGCGGAAGACCCCCGCCTCGTCCATGGCGCGGACGTGCGGGCGGATCTGTTCCCGAGCGAACTTCCGCACCGTGGCCTGGAAAAACCGCTCCTCTTCGGAAAGCGCCGTGAGCGGCATGGCTGTCTCAACTTGAGTAGCCGGCATGTCAACGAGCTTACTCCACGGCGGCCATGGCGCGCCACTGCCGCCCTTGCGATTGGGCCACCCCGCGGTGCGTGACGAAGCCGTTATACGTGTTGACCCCCTCGCGCAGCGCAGGAACGCGTTCGCAAGCGCCTTGCAACCCTCGGTTGGCCAGCTCCAGCAGGTAGGGGAAGGTGGCGTTGGTCAGAGCCAGGGTGGAGGTGTGCGGCACCGCCGCCGGCATATTGGAAACGCAATAATGCACCACGCCATCCACGAAATAAACCGGCTCGGTGTGCGTGGTGGCGTGGGAGGTCTCGAAACAGCCGCCCTGGTCGATAGCCACATCCACCATCACGCTCCCCCGCTTCATCGTGGCGACCATGTCCCGCCGCACCAGCTTGGGCGCGGAGGCGCCCGGAATGAGCACCGCCCCCACCACCAGGTCGGCAATCTTCAGATTCTCGCCGATGGTCCACGCGTTGGACGCCAGGGTGACCACCTGGCCATTAAAAATATCGTCAAGCTGGCGCAGGCGGTTCAAGTTGCGGTCGATGACGACCACATGGCCGCCCAGCCCCAGCGCCACCTTGGCGGCGTTGACGCCAACGATGCCGCCGCCCAGGATCACCACGTTGGCGGGCGCCACGCCGGGCACGCCACCCAGCAGGATGCCGCGGCCGCCGTTGGGCTTCTCCAGGTACTGCGCGCCCACCTGCACCGACATGCGGCCGGCCACCTCGCTCATGGGCGTCAGCAGCGGCAGCGACCCGTCGGATTCGCGAATGGTTTCGTAGGCCACGCCGCTGACGCGTGAAGCCAGCAGGCGGTCAGTGAGATCCGGCAGCGGGGCCAGGTGCAGATACGTGAAAAGGATCAGGCCGGGGCGGAAGTAGGCGTACTCGGCGGGCTGCGGCTCTTTCACCTTCACAACGAGATCGCCTTTATTCCACACTTCGGCGGCGCTTTCCAGGATCTGCGCGCCGGCGTCCTGATACTCGCGATCGGTAAGCGAGCTGCCCTCGCCCGCGCGCGTCTCGACGAGCACCTCATGTCCCGCCTCGCGTAGCGCCGAGACCCCGTGCGGCACCAGTCCGACGCGCGTTTCGTGGTCTTTGATTTCCCTGGGAACCCCTAC
>JBKQPR010000233.1:0-86301 GCA_052144935.1 Bryobacteraceae bacterium | reverse complement strand
CAGGTCGGAGAGGGCGGCGATCTGATCGGTGATCTGCACGCGCCGCTGGGCGAGGGATTCCAGGGATTTCGGCATCATCATGAAGGTGGCCTCCTGCCCTAGCGTAGTATATACGCAAGGATTAACGTCACAAAAATAGGAATCCCGCCGATCCTCACTTTTATGTCGCACACCCGACCTTGGCACAGACCTTGCACAGACTTCGGCCGGGTGGGTCAGTTTTGGCAAGCACGGCTGGGTCACGCACAGACCCTGCACAGATGATCGGAGCTTGCAGACGGCTTCCGGCTTCAGGATCTTGAAAGGCTGAAGCCACGGCGGCGGCGTTCCGCCGGATGCGGGCGTTGGCTCGGTCTACACCGCCTCAGCGGGCCGGCATGTACTCCTCGGCGAATTCCGGCAACCGCATCCAGCGGCGGAGTGCCGGTTCGCGGTCAGGCAGCTTTCTTCGCCGTCCCGTGCGGATCGATAACAAACTTTTTGGCCGCACCTTTGTCGAAGTCCTTATACCCCTGCGGCGCGTCCTCCAACGAAATGATGGTCGCATTGCACGCCTTGGCGGGATGAACCTTGCCGTGCAGGATCGCCATCATGAGCTGGCGGTTGTAACGTAGCACCGGACACTGGCCAGTGTGAAACGAGCAGGATTTCGCCCAGCCCAGACCGATGCGGATGCTGAGCGCGCCGATCTTCGCGGCTTCGTCGACGCCGCCCGGGTCGCCGGTCACATACAGACCTGGGATGCCGATGGAACCGCCGGCCCGACAGATCTCCTGGAGCGCGTTCAGCACGGTAGCCGGCTGCTCCGCCGCAGCGTTCTTACCGTGGCCGTGGGCTTCAAAGCCGACACAGTCTACCGCCGAGTCCACCACGGGATCGCCGAGAATCTGCTCGATCTGCTGGGCCAACGTGGCATCCTTGCGGAGATCGACGACTTCGCAACCGAAGCTCTTTGCCTGCGCGAGACGCTCCGGAATCATATCGCCCACAATCACGACAGCGGCGCCCAACAATTGGCACGCGGCCGCACAAGCGAGACCCACCGGGCCTGCCCCGGCGACATAGACGGTCGAGCCCGGGCCCACGCCGGCGGTGACGGCACCGTGATAACCAGTCGGGAAGATGTCGGAAAGCAGGGTCAGATCCAGGATCTTGGCCATTGCCTTTTCCTTATTTGGGAACCTCAGCAGGTTGAAATCCGCGTACGGCACCATCACGTATTCCGCTTGGCCGCCGACCCACCCACCCATGTCCACATAGCCGTATGCCGCCCCTGGGCGAGCCGGATTGACCGTGAGGCAGATGCCGGTCTTGCCTTCGCGGCAATTGCGGCATCGTCCACAGGCGATGTTGAACGGTACGCTCACCAGGTCGCCGATGTCCAGCATTTCGACGTCAGCGCCCTTTTCGATGATTTCTCCCGTGATTTCGTGTCCCAGGATGAGCCCCGCCGGAGCCGTGGTCCGGCCGCGGACCATGTGTTGATCGGACCCGCAGATGTTGGTGGTTACGATCCTCAGGATGACGCCATGGGGAGCGTCCTTCCCGCCGAACGGATCACTCTCGCTCTTTGGCATCCTCAATTTCGGGTAGTCGATGGATTTCACTTCGACGGTACCCGGTTTGACGTAAGCAACTCCGCGATTACTTGGCATGTGTTTTCTCCTCTCTCCTCTTCCTTCGTCGCTGCAATGCCGCGGCGTGTCACTCCAAGTATGCAATACCGGCGGGATTCGGTGGTCGGCCAGGTCGACATTTATCGAGACGGCGGGGGCCAGGGTCCAGCCTGTGGCCACCACCCGCATGCGGGGCTGGGCCCAGGTAACGGTGAAGCCCTCAGGACACCCGATTGCGAGCTTGCGATGTTCCGGGACTTCTCCGGATCTGGGGCGGGGAGACGGGGATCGGCGGAGGTAACTGGTTTGCCGAGGGCTTGGGGCGGCGGAGATAAAGCGGCGTCCGACCGGCCGGCCCTGGTGGTTTACGACGAGCTGCGCCGCATCGCCAGGCACTACATGCTCCCTTGGCAGGTTGGCGGGCAGGTCCCCCGGTTAGCGATGGTGCCTCCGTTTGCTTTTCACGGTGGGCGCGCCTGAATCGCCGCCCGCCGACAGCCCGCTCCCGTCTCCGCACCCGATGCGGATCGAGGCAGCCTCCGGCGGCTGGGAGTTGGGCTTCGCTCAAGTCAGAATCTGACTGATCGGGCCATCGCCTTCTTCCACCAGGTGCATGGTCCGGCCCATGGCCTCAAAGTTCATCTTCAGGTAATCGAGCCCCAACTGATGGCGATCATCCGCTCATCCACATCGGCGTACCGCAGAACCTCGAGCCAGTGCCGCGCGTAACGCACGCCGTGCTGCTCGCTGGCCAGCAGTTGGTCCACGACTTTTTCGCAGGCGTCCGGCGACTGGTCCTGGAGGAAAGCGTCCTGCTCCGCCGGCGTAGGCGGGATTCACGATCAGGTCCAGATAGACGCGGCGCAGCAAAATCCGCTTGCCGGCGGGTCCTGCCGGGTGAAGGCCTTTTGCCCGATAGTCCGCAGCCAGGAAGGCATCGATCGGATCGGTCGATTTCGTCCGACCGGCGGGCATTTCGGCACGCACTACCGGCTTGAGAACCCAGAGTTGAAGTTCGCTCTTGTTTTGCGCCGCCGCGGAGACCGTGCTGAGCAGGGCCAGTCCTGCGATCCACTTTGGGGCTTTCGACACTTCCCCTCCCCTATTGCATGACCGATGCCACGACCATCTCCAACAGCCTGCGCACACCATCATCCCCGCCAACCGTGCCATCGTGAAACTGATCGTGCGGGCCTGGCTTCCAGTTGTCGCGCGAATGATCCAGTTGGTACGTGACCGGCAGACCTGTCAGCGCGGGATCGAGCTGCGCATCGCTGGCGGACATTTTGTAGATCGCCAAGTCGAGCGACGGCACTACGTAGATGGCCGAACCGCCCGCCCCGGACTTGAAGAACGCATCGCGCGGCGCTCCAAAGACGTGACCGTCCGCGTTCACTTCGAACATCAGGCTCATCGGCGCGTGCGGGTTATAGGGCGAGGGCCTGCCGCACATGGCGACATACCCGGCGGGCGCCAGTTGCCGATTGGCCCAGCGGCCCTTGTGCAGCAGAAGATAGGCGAACCGGACCGCGTCTGTAGCGCGCAATGCGATGCTCCCGCCGCCGGGCGTGTGCGGCAGAGTGCTTCCGTTGCGAGAGAGCGCGTAACCCCACGACCCGAACCCCATCGGCGTGGCCAGTTTCTCGCCGATGTATTGCTGCATCTCCATTCCGGTCAGGTGGCGCAGCACGATGGAGGCCACGTGCGGCGATCCCGAAGCGTAGGAGTATCCCTCGCCGGGCTTGGTCCACATCGCGGCCCGCAGGGCGCTGGTGTCCTGGTCCTGCGGCGAGGCCGGGCGCGGAACGGGATCCAGCCGCTGATCCTCGCCGCGGACGATTCCCGGATTGCCGCCATCCCCGTGCATGCCGGAGGTCATGCTCAACAACTGCCCCAGCTTGATATCGGCCTTCAGCGGGTCGCTCAGCGGAAACGCTTCCGGCAGGTACCGCTCGGTGAATACCTTGGTCTCCAGGCCTTCGGGGATCTGCTCGTGTTTCTCCTGGAGCATGATCCCGCAAGAAATGCTGGTGAACGCCTTCCCGATCGACGCCATATCGGGATGCGCTTCCCGATTGCCTTTGCCAAAGTATTTTTCGTAGACCAGATAACCGTGCCGCACCACCACCAGGCCGCCATGTTGGCTGGTTTCCTTTTCGAATTCGAAGGCCTGGTCGAGCCGGCCGGGATTCATGCCGCCCAGTTTGCGGATGCTCGCGGCGTCCGTCAGAGCGCGCCAGCCGCCCGCGCTGTCGGGAGGTGGAAAGTAGTCGCCGCCGCCTGCAAGCGCCAGAGGCAGGCACAAGAGCAGAGCGGATGATGCGGCCCGTCGGAAGAGATCTTCGATCATGCTATCCACATGATTATTCCACGAACTTGCGACCTGCCGGGACCATTGCTGCTCCAGGGAGATCCAGGGATCCAAGAGCGATGGCAACTAGTTCCCAGACCGTCTGATTCGGTGTGATTCGAAAACCGCTCTCTTAACCCGCGCGGCTCTGAAAGCCATTCGTTTCTTGTCTCTCTCCTCGTCTCTCTCTCTTCGTTTGGGGCGTTCGAAGCGCCCCGACATTTGGAACCGGTTCCGTACTCACCGTAAGGGGAGCGCTCCCCGCAGGGAGCGTGCCATCGGGCCAGGTCTTACGCCCCTGGAGGCGGGGCTTAGGAAGCGTTGCAATGTCTGCGCTCCGGATTTAAGGCCCCCATGGTTGGGCTCCGGCAGACATCCCCGCGAAGGACCGCAATCTCGCCCAACAAGCAGTTCCTTCTTCAGTTTCAAACTACCACGCGGGTTTGGGGCGACCTGCGGGGCATGTCTGTAAGGGACTGATAATATTCGGCATTTTTTCGGCGGAGTTTGTGAACGGCTTCGCGCCGGGCGGCAGGTTCGGCGTCCGCTCCCTTCAGGTTTCGCGGCTCCGATCTGACGCGGGACCAAAGGCACCCCTTTAGAGAGCAGTTCTTGCAGGCAGCACAATATCCCGTCTGATTCGGCGCCATTCCCAAACTACTCGCTGACGCTCGTGGCTCTGATCGGAGCCGGGCCCAGGGGGCCCCCGTGAGGGAGCGGTTGCCTTCGCCAAAAGCGCAGTATCTCGCGGTCGAAGACCGAGCCTGTCAACTCCGGTTGAGAATTCCACATTGCGCCGGTCGAAAATTCCCAGCCCTCGTGGGGTGGTGGTTTACGGATTCGGCTGGCGGACGGCATATTGAATCCAGCCTGTGAAGCGGAGGTGGGCAATGCAGGAGTGCAGCCCGCCAGGGAATACCGGCGAAGGCGTCTACTTTCGTTCTGACTTCGCCATGAGCTGAGGGGTGGCTCGAAGCCGGCGGCCCGCAAAGACTCTCCGCGCTGATTGGGCAACTCCACAGCCCCGGTTGGTTGATTGCCGAGCCCGCCGGAGCCAGGCAGCCCCATTGGGCGCGTCCGGAAAGGCAACGGTTGTCCCGGCACCTTCGCATCGCGGTCGCCAGTGGCTCAGGAGGGGCGATCTGCTGAGTCCACGTTGTGGAGTTTGTTGAGGACGATTCGCACTTCAGTTCCAGTAATTGCGGTCCAGGCTGCGGTACTGCACCGCTTCCGCAACGTGCTTGGCCGACACCGTCTCGCTGCCGCCGAGATCGGCGATCGTGCGCGCGACTTTGAGGACCCGGTCGTGCGCGCGGGCCGAGAGTCCCAAACGGCGCACGGCCATTTCCAGGGTCCGCTCGCCGGAATCGTCCAAAGCGCACTGCTTGCGGATCATGCGAGCCGGCATCCGCGAGTTGTAATAGCCGCGGGCCTGCTGCACAGTGCGCGCCGCCGCCACACGCCCGCGGATTTCGGCCGACGATTCCGAGGCCGGGTTGCCGCGCAATTCCTGGTACGGAACAGCCGGGACTTCCACATGAATATCGATGCGGTCGAGGAGCGGTCCGCTGATTTTGCCGAGATACTGGGCGATCTGTCCGGGCGTGCATCGGCACTCGCGGGTCGAGTCCCCGTAGAATCCGCACTTGCAGGGATTCATCCCGGCGAGCAGGATGAAGCTCGACGGGAAGGGCAGCGACATGTTGGAACGGGCGATGGTGACCGAGCCGTCTTCGATCGGCTGGCGCAGCGACTCCAGCACATCCCGCGGGAACTCGGGTAGCTCGTCCAGGAAGAGCACCCCATTGTGCGCCAGGCTGACTTCGCCGGGACGAGGCATGCCCGTTCCGCCGCCGAGCAGTCCCGCGTCCGAGATGGTGTGGTGGGGCGCGCGGAACGGCCGCCGGCGCAAAAGACCCGTTCCGCCGCGCAGCAGCCCGGCAATGCTATGGATCTTGGTGGTCTCCAGGCCCTCGTCGAAGGTAAGCGGCGGCAGGATGCCGGCGAAGCGTTTGGCCAGCATGGTCTTCCCCGAACCCGGCGGGCCGATCATCAACACGTTGTGCGATCCCGCAGCCGCCACTTCCAAGGCCCGCTTGGCCGTCGTCTGCCCGCGCACTTCCTGGAAATCGACCGCCGTGGCAGCCTCTGCTTCGTGCCCGTTGGCCGCCGGAGAGGCGCGGACGAATGTCTCAGGACGCGCCAGCAACGCCACCACCTCCGCCAGGTGCCGCACGCCATAGACGTTCACGCCTTCCACAACCGCCGCCTCGGCCGCGTTCTCCGCGGGCACGATGAGATTGGGAATCGCCTGGCCGCGGGCGCATACGGCTACCGAGAGCGCTCCCCGAACCGGACGGATGGCGCCATCGAGCGACAACTCGCCGACCAGGATGTGGCCGTCGAGATTCTTCACCACCCCCATGGCGCCCAGAATTCCCAGCGCCACCGGGAGATCGAAGCCGGCGCCTTCCTTGCGCACGTTGGCCGGGGCCAGGTTGATGGTCAGAGTTTTGTTGGGGTATCCGAAGCCGGAATTGATGAGCGCGCTTTTGATGCGCTCGCGGCTCTCGCGCACCGCCACGTCGGGCATGCCGACCATACGGGAGTCGCGCGCCGAGCCGGACAGGTACATGTCGACTTCGACATCGATCAAGTGAGCATCAATGCCATATACGGCGGCGCTGCGGGTTTTGAACAGCGCCATGGGATGTGAAGGCCTTTGAGTCCAGTATTCGACATAGTGCCCGCGAGAACGGGATTTCTCATATTTCCGTGCGGCGCCTTTCCGTGCGGCGCCGGGCGGTCGGTCAGGTCGATCCGGCCCATGGAACCACCTGGGCCACAGGGTGGCCGGACATGCCGGCGTTTTCGCAGACCCGTGCCTCTTCTCCGGCGCGATCCGATCCGGTGACCCAAGATCTGCTCGGCTTGGTGAATTTCGAGGTCGACGTCAGCGCGGGTAGCACCCGGTGCCGAACCGGGACCGGCGTGGCTTCTAAGGGGCCTTGATGGGATTGCCTGCGAGGCAGAATGGTAGCCGGACGACCGCGGATCAAGCGCCGGAGGAGCGCTGAAACACACCACGGGAGTGGCGCGGAATCGGAAGGCGGGCAGGCGGTCCGATGGGGGGCTGGAGAGCGCTGGTCCCCCCGCCCCTTCCTACCGCTCCGGAACTAAACCTGAAACGAGCTGCCGCAACCGCACGTGGATTTCACCTGGGGGTTGTTGAACTTGAAGCCTGCGCCCTCCAGGGTTTCCACGTAATCCACCTCGGCGCCATCCAGATATAACAGGCTGGCCTGGTCGATGAATACCTTCAACCCGTTGTAGCTGTAGGTTTTGTCGAGCATGTTCGGCTGGTTTTCGAAGGCCATCGAGTAGCTGAAGCCGGAACACCCTCCACCCACCACGGCGATGCGCAGGCCGGCGGGGGCCGGTTCCTGGCTGCTCATGATCTCTCTTACCTTGCCGATCGCTTTTTCGGTTAACTGAACCATGCTGGTTTTTGCTCCTGACTGGTGACGCGGATGCGTTCTCTCAGTATACAACCGCAGACGCATTCCACCGTCCTCGGGTGTTTAGATGAGCGAAAGGCCCCCCGGTCGCGAAAAAAAATCCGGCGCGGCCCCGTGCTATCGTTCAAGCAGGAGCAGTTTGCTCTGAAACCCGATTCCGGTGGGGTGCGTCCGAAGCGGTGTATGGGAACACTGACGGGTGCTTTTCCACTTCCCGGATTCGGCAGCAAGCTTGCGGCGAAACCTAGAGTGGATTACGAAAACACCCCGGAAGGGGCCTTGGTCCGAAGGGCTCAGGCCGGCGAGGAAGCCGCGTTTCGCGAGATTGTGGAACGCTACCAATCCAAAGTGTTCTCCATCATCCACGGTATTGTGCGCCAGCGCAACGACGTGGAAGATATTGCCCAGCAAGTATTTGCGAAGGTTTACCTGTCCTTGAAGAGCTTCGACTTCCGAAGTTCCCTGATCACCTGGATCTACAAGATTACGGTCAACGAGTGCTTCGATTACCTCCGCAAGCGCAAGGTCCGCAAGCTGGTTTATGAAAGCGACCTGAGCGAAGACGAAGTGCGGCGGGTGGAAAATACCGAGCCCAATATCGACCGCCAGGCGCCCGCCGACGTCTCCCTGGCCAGCCGGGATTACGTTTTGAAGCTGCTCACGCGGGTTTCCGATGAGGAGCGCTCCCTGTTGATGCTCAAGGAGGTCGAGGGGTACTCGGTGGAAGAGTTGGCGGCCAAGACCGGGATGAACGAGAACACCATCAAAGTGAAGCTGTTCCGGGCCCGGCAAAAGTTGGTGAAGGCGGCGCAGCGTCTGGATCGCGCTCCCGGCCTGGTAGCTGGTTAAGAGCGCCGGTTGCGGCCGGAGAGGTTAGGCGGTTTCGGAAAAAAGGGTTCCCTGGAAGCGGGCGGGCCAGTTCGGCAATAGACCCGTACGGGGATAGTTGTGGGCGCAGTAATTTACTCTTGTAAGGGAAGAAATATATGCACGCGGTTGTGATGGAGAACCTCGAAGAGTATCTGGCCGGCACGCTGGAGCCGGTGGATCGACGGGAAATCGAGGCTCATCTGAGCGCTTGTGAGAATTGCCGCGAGGAGATGAGCGAGATGCAGGATGTTTCGCAACTGTTCGTCTCGCTGCGGCAGGAAGAGGAGTGGCAACCGTCGCCGGGCTTCTACGCGGGAGTGGTGCGGCGTGTGCAAGAACCGGCGGTGAGGCCGTCGTTTGCCAGCCTGTTCAGTCTGGATTTCGTCTTCGGGCGGCGTCTGGCTTTCGCGTCGCTGGTGATATTGGCCGTGCTGGGAACCTACCTGGTGACCCGCGAGGCCCAATATCAGGGCGGGCCTTCGCCGGAAAGCGTGATGGCGGAACAGAACTCGCCCAGCTTCGATTCCGCGCCCGGCCACGATAACATGCTGGTGACGATGACCGCCTATGAGCAGCACTGATTTGATGCTCAAGGCCGCCCCCACTTCTTGGAGTCCCAAGCTGGCCTGCGCGGTGACCTTGGCGTTGGTGTTCCTGTGCGGCGCGGCGGCCGGCGCGGTGGCCATGAACCTGGGGGTGCACAATCTGCTGCACCAGCCTGCCTTCGACACCCCCGCCGGGAAGACCATCTATTTCGAGCGCCTGCAAAAAGAACTTGACCTGACCCCCGCGCAATCCGAGCAGATCCAATCGCTGCTAAACGACTTCTGGCTGTACTACCGCACGGTGCTCAGCGACAGCAAGCAGCGCGTGGAGCAACTGCTCAACGAGGAGCAGCGCAAGAAATTCGAGCGCATGCTGCAGGAGGCAGCCCCGCTAAGCCCTGCGATTCCCCGCCGGTAGAGGATGTGCCGCTTGCGCCGCCGGTTGCCGGAGGCAAGCTTCGCTAATCGGCCGATCCGGTGTCGCCGAGAGCCGGCCGCCGGCGGCTTCCCCGGTTGACACTCGCCCGAGTGCATGCGGACAATGGTTTCTGACCATGCTCCTTTCGCGTTCGATTCCCGCTTTTCCATTGATCGCCGCCGTCTTGATGCTGGCGGGCTGCAAGCCGCAGGCCACCGCCTTCCCGGTGCGCACGTATCCGATGGGGGATAAGGTGCTGCTGGGGAACCTCACCTACACGGCGATCGAGACCGAATACCTCACGCAGATTGGCGAAGGCCCCGCCCCGCGCATCCCGCAAAACCGCTTTCTCCTGGTCAGGATCAGCGTCAGCAACGGCGGCTCCGAGACGGCCAATGTGAGCGCCTTCCAAGTGGAAGACGACAGCGGAAAGATCTATCCCGAGCTGAAGGACGGCGAGGGAGTGCCGGATTGGATCGGGTATCTGCGGCCGGTGAAGCCGGCCGAATCGGCGCAGGGCAACGCCCTGTTCGACGCTCCCCCGCGCCACTATAACATTCGCATCCACGACGAGACCGGCGAAAAAGCCGCGCTGATCGACATCCCGCTGACCTTCAACGCCGAAACGCCGGACGTGCCGACTCCGGGCGATCCCAGCAAGAAGCAATAGTTTCGTCAAGTCAGCCAACGCCCGGCGGCGCGGGCCGGCCTCTTTGCATAATTGGGGCTTCCGGAGAGCCAGCAGCGTCCGGGCCTTGTGCACCAGGGCCTGTGTCGGGTGACAGATTGCTAAACGTGGCCGTTAGCTCCCAGTTGGCAAAGGTGCAACACACCGTACCCGAGATGTTCCGGGCGCCACCAGCGGCGCTTCCGGGGGCAGGTGTATTTCCGTAGGCATCGGTAAAGCCCCCTGACACGAGCCCATCTATGCCGGAAATCAGGATTTTCGTGTCTGAAAATCCCACACACCGCCTCCCGGCTTAGCCACTAACCCGTTTACTTTCCGCATGGCAATGCCCGTGCCTTCTCCTCAATGAATGGAGAAGTCTCCTTATGAACGATCCTCAAACTTACTGGCTAACTCTCACCAACGTGGCGCTCGGGGTGGTCACCCTGATTTGCCTCGGAGCCGTGGCCTTCGGCATCCTGCAGGAATTAGCCGCCAAACGGAAGAAGCACGCGGCGCTCTCCAGGCTGGATAACGAAGTATCCGACCTGATGGCCGCGTTCGACGGGCACACCTTCCAAGTCCCCGGTCTCGGCGTCACCATGGCCGATGGCGGCGAAGAGCTGCGGAAGAAAGAACCCGGGAAGTAACCTTATGACCTGCCCTTTCTTGCGCGAAGCCGCGGTCAAGTATTGCCAGACCGCGGCCTTCCGGAAGTTGATTCCGCTGGCGGCGGCGGGCAGGGCCGACGAGAAATGCGCCTCCGAGGCGCACGCCGCCTGCCCGGTCTTCCGCCTGCAAAACCAGGAACCTATTTCGGGAGCCTGCCCTTACCTGCGCGAATCGCTGATGCAATACTGCGGCGCCGCGCCCATCGCGCGGTTCGTGCCTTATAGCGAAAGCCTGCTCTCGCGCTGCGGCAACGATGGCTTCCGCTACTGCGAACTGTACCTGCAAATGGCCCATCCGGAACCTGCCGCCGCCCTGGATATCAGCGCCACCAGCGCCATCGCGGCGCCCGACTGGCTGCGCTACTCGGCCAACCACATGTGGCTGGACGCGACCGATGATGGAGCCTGCCACATAGGAATCGACGCCTTCCTCAGCCGCGCACTGGGCGCCATCGAAGCCGTCAGCTACCTCTGGGAGCGCGGCCGCCACCGGCCGGCGGTGGTCCTGACGGCCGGCGGAATCGACGTGGAGGTGGTGTTCCCCAATCCGCTGCTGCTGGCCAACTGCAATCGCTACCTGCGGGCCGACCCGTCGAAAATTTCGAGCGACCCCTACACCGGCGGCTGGCTCTTCGAAGGCACGCCCGTCGAAGGCACGCTGGACCATCTTATGTCGGGCGCCGAAGCGCGGGCCTGGATGGAGGAAGAGCAGCGCCGAATGAACGAGTTTCTGCAGTCGTGGACGGAGCCGGAGAAAGCTCCGGCCATGTGCGACGGCGGGCTGTTCGCCGCGGGCGTGCTGCGGCAGCTCGATCGCAGCCAGGCACTCGCCCTGGTGCATGAATTCTTCTCGCCCTATGCGAGTGGGAAAAGAGATCCACAATGAGGCGCAGCGTTTTCTTTTTCGCGGGCGTGCTGGCCGCCCTGGGCGCGGGCTGGGCCGGCTTTCCGCGAGTCATTTACCACAGCCGGCCGCAGCCGGTGGACTTCAGTCACAAGGTCCACGCCGACAAGGCCGGCGCCAAATGCGAGGATTGCCACGCCTTCCGCGATGACGGAAGCTTCGCGGGCATCCCCACGCTGGATAAGTGCGCCGGCTGCCATGCCGCGCCCATGGGAACCACGGCGGCCGAGAAGAACTTCATCGACGCCTACGTGACGCCTCAGAAGGAACCGCAGTGGCTGGACTACGCGCGGCAGCCGGAAAACGTGTACTTTTCGCACATCACCCACGTGAAGCGGGCGCAGTTGAAGTGCGTCGAGTGCCATGGAAACGAAGGATCGACCGATCACCTGCGCCCCTTCGAACAGGATCGCGTGAGCGGCTACTCGCGCGACATCTGGGGCGGGCAGGGACGGCCGGGAATGAAGATGGACGACTGCGTGAATTGCCATCGCCGGGGAGCCGCGGAGAGCATGCGGCACCCAGGGGGCACTCCCCGGGCCGGCGAGCGCAGTTGCCTGGATTGCCACAAATGACGACACGCAGAGAGCTTTTCAAATTCGCGGGCGGTTCGGCCGTGGGCCTGCTGCTCACCCCGGCGCCGTGGCGGCTGATCACGGACACGGCGCTGTGGTCGGAAAACTGGCCGGGCATTCCCCGGCCGGCGCGCGGTGAGATCCGCGCCAAATTCACCCACTGCGGGTTGTGCGCGGCGGGTTGCGCGGTGCGGGCGCGGTGCGTCGGCGAGCAGCCCGTGTCGCTGGCCGGTGTGGACGGCGGACTGTGCCCCTTCGGTGTAACGGGCCACCATTTGCCGTACCACCCGGAGCGGCTGAGGAAGGGCAATCGGCAGGAGGCAGCGTCGTCAGTGGCGGGGGCGGTGGCCGCGGCCATCGCCCACTGCCCGCCGGACCAGCGCGTGGCGGTGCTGGATTTGCGGCCGGGGCGCACGGCCTCGTGGACCTACCGGCGCGCCATGGCGGCTCTGAAGCGTGGCGTGTACCTGGCGCCCGAAGAGCCTGCCTGCGCGGTGAACCTGGCGGCGGCTCGCACCGTGCTCAGCCTGGGAGCGCCTCTGCTGGATGGCTGGGGGCGCCCCAGCCGCGTGTTCGCGGCGCGTCCTGATTTCCGGCTGATCCAGGCCGAAGCGGTGGAATCCCGCACGGCGGCGTTGGCGGACCAGTGGCTGGCGGTCGCGCCGGGCACGGAAGCCGTGCTGGGCCGCGCGGTGGCGGGCGCCGTCAGCGTGCAACAGGCGGCCGAAATCACGGGCCTCGCCGAAGAGCAGATCGCGCAGGTGGCGCGGGCGTTGCGGGAGAACGGGCCCGCGCTGATTGTGGCTCCCGAGATGACCTCCGAAGTGCTGGGCTGGAATCTGCGACTGGGCGCTTGGGGAAAGACCGTGCTGCCGCGGCGCGAGGCTCCGGTTCCCAGGGAATGGAGCAAGGCGGCGCCGGTCACCCGGCTGGCCGCGGTGAAAGATGGCTCGCTTGGCGCGCTGCTGATCGACGAATCCGTGCCCGGCGCGCATCTGCCGTGGGCCACGATTCAACCCAAGCTGGCGCCGAATGCAGTGGTGGTGGCGTTTGCCTGGTCGCGCGCCGGATATGCCAGGCATGCCAATCACGTCTTGCCGACGGCGGTGTATCCCGAAGCGTGGGGCGATCTGCCGGCGGCGGTGGACGCGGCTTCCGCGGAGTTCCGGCTGACCGTCCCACTGGTCACTGCGCCGGACGGCATGGCCGATCCGGCCGAGTTCGTCAGTACGCTGGCCGGACTGGATGCCAAGGGTTTCGAGAATAGCGCCGCGCTCCGCCAGCGCGCCGGCGCCATCCAGGCGAGCGGCTGCGGCGGCCTGCGGACTTACGCGGACGGCAAGAGCACGGCGGTGAAGGATATGAAGCCCGGCGATTTCTGGAAGGCTTTAAACGCCGGTGGCTGCTGGACCGGGGAAGCACAAGATTGCGGTAACCTGCCCAAGCTCGCGATGCCGGTTCGCGATTGTGACGCCGTATCGAAGGCAGGCGTCGGCATGAGTGCCGACGGGCCCACGGGGCGCCCCGGCACGGGCCCAGAGGGCGCCCCCTGCGCCACGGCCCCCTGGCCGTTCCTGCTGGCCGTCGATCAACCGGGCGCCGCCTCGCTGGTTTCGCCGCTGATGTCGAAGCTCTCTCAAGAGTCGGGACTGCGCCTGGGCCCCCACCGCGCGGCGATGCACCCCAAAGCCGGATTCGAGGATGGCGACCGCGTGGTCCTCGAAACGCCCTACGGCAGGCGTCCCATCGAAGTGGCGGTGGATGCGGGTGTGCCTCCGGGAGTGGTGCTGGTGGCGGACCGGCCGGAAATTGCGGATATCCTCGGCGCGGATGGGCGCGCCAGGGTGGTGCGCATATGAACAAGCGATACGGAATGAGCATCGACATCGACAAGTGCACCGGCTGCGGCGCTTGCATGGTGGCCTGCGCGGTGGAGAACAATGTTCCGCCGCTGCCCAACGCCACCGAGCGCCGGGGCATCACCTGGATGCGCGTGTATAAGATCGATAACGGCGAGGAGTATCCCGAGCGGCGCTCGGCCTTCGTGCCCATGATGTGCCAGCAATGCGGCGTGGACACGCCTTGCGCCCACGTCTGCCCGCAGCAGGCCGTGGATGTGGACCCGGCCACGGGGATCGTGGGCCAGATGCCGGAGCGCTGCCTGGGCTGCCGGTATTGCATGGCGGCCTGCCCCTACCACGCGCGCTACTTCAACTGGTGGGACCCGGCCTGGCCGGCGGGCATGGAAAAGACCCTGAATCCCGATGTGGCGCCGCGCATGCGCGGAGTGGTGGAGAAATGCAACTTCTGCCACGGGCGCTGGCACCGCGCGAAGGAACGTGCCGCGGCGGCCGGACAGAAGGACATCCAACCGGGAGATTACGTCCCGGCCTGCGTGGAAGCCTGCCCGGCGGGCGCCATCCGCTTCGGCGACCTGAACGACCGGTCGAGCGAAGTGGCGGCCGCGCGCCAGGACCCCGGCAGTTTCCGCCTGCTCGAGAAGCTGGGGACCGATCCGAAAATCTATTACCACTCCAAGCGCGACTGGGTGCGGCAGATCGCAAACGCGCCGCGGCCCGGGGGAGCGCCTGGTGAAACGCCGCGCGGAACGCCGGGTGGAACGCTGCGGGGAGCGCTGCGGGCTACGCCGGCCGGAGCGCTGGTGGGAGCGCCGGGTGGAACGCCGGCTAGAGCGCGGGTAACGCTGCGGGCTACGGCGGCCGGAACGCCGCGCACAACGATAGGCGCAACGCCCGTGCGAACGCCGCGTGGAACGCCGGTCGGTGTGGCGCAGGCTACGGCGGGTGGAATGCCGCGCGGAACGGCGGGTGGATCCCTGGTGGGAACGCCGCGGGCAGCGCCCACCGGAAAGGAGAACGTCCGTGGATAAGGAATTTATCACGCGGGGCGTGAAACGCTGCTCCACCGGGCGATTCTGGCTGTGGATCGCACCGTGGGCCGCGCTGCTGGCGTTTGGCCTATACTCGGCTGGGCTGTGCCTGGTGAAAGGCCTGAACCAGACCAACATGGATAACCGCTTCGCCTTCGGCCTGTGGATCTTTCTGGATCTCACCGTGATCGCCCTGGGCGCGGGCGCCTTCTTCACCGGCTTCCTGGTTTACATCCTAAAGCTCGACGAGCTGAAGGCCGTGATCAACAGCGCGGTGGTCATCGGCCTGGTCTGCTACTCGGGCGCGATCGCGGTGCTGTTGGTGGATGTAGGCCAGCCGCTGCGCGCCTGGTTCACCTTCTGGTATCCCAACGTGCACTCCATGCTGACGGAAGTGACCTTCTGCATCAGTTGTTACCTGACGGTGCTGGCGATCGAGTATCTGCCCATCCTGCTGAAGAACCGCAAGCTGCGCGAGGTGCCCTCGTTTCTGGTCTTCGAGTTCGAGCTGCACAAACTGGTCTACGTGCTGGCGGGCGTAGGAACGTTCCTCTCGTTCTTCCACCAGGGATCGCTGGGCGGGCTCTATGGCGTGCTGCGCGGCCGGCCGTTCGCATTTCGCGAAGGCCTGGCGCTGTGGCCCTCCACGTTCTTCCTGTTCATCCTTTCGGCCGCGGCCGTGGGACCCAGCTTCATGGTGCTGATCACCCAGCTTGTGGAGAAGATTTCGCGCAAGAAGCTGGTGCGGCCGCAGGCGCTGGATTTGCTGGGACGCATCTCCGGGCTGCTGCTGGCGGTTTACGTGTTGGCCAAGACCATCGACACGCTGGTGTGGATCAACCGCACGTCGCCCGAAATCGGATTCCCGGCGTGGCAGTATTACAGTTGGCGGCCCTTCGGCACGTGGATTCTGTTTGCCGAGATCGCTCTGTTCGGCCTTGTGCCGGCCCTGATTCTGCTGCTGCCGCGGCTGCGCGCGCGACGCGCCTGGCTGGTTTCGGCGGCGGCCATGGCCTGTTTCGGCGTGGCCCTGAACCGCTATGTCATGACCGTGCAGACGCTGGCGCTGCCTACGCTGTCGTTCGACCAGTTCATGTCTTACTGGCCAAGCTGGCAGGAGACCGGGACGTTTCTGGCAGTGGTGGCGTACGGAGTGCTGGTGTATTCGTTCTCCTTCCGCTATCTGCAGCTCTTTCCGGAAGAGCGGGAATTGAAGATGGCAGCGGCGCTGGAGGAAGAGATCGCCGAGGGCGCCGAGCTGGTAGGGAGGTATTAATATGTTGCCCTGGACCTATGGATTTCATTGGAACCCCGCGACGGTGATTTTTCTAGGGGCGTTCTACACCGTGCTGGTGGTGGTGGCGACTACGGTGATTCGGGCGGCGCTGCGCGCACGCCGCGAGCTGGCGGCGCACCGGGAGGAGAGCATCCGCTGGCACTGCGATTTCGAAGACCTGCCCGCTGCCGACCGCGTCTGCCGTCACGTGCTGACGGGCGAATTCCGGCGCCGTGAGTGCCCCCACGCCTTCGATTGCCGGGAGTGCGAAACGCATGCCAGGCTGATCGCGAAGCATCCGTTGGCGGGGTGCCCTCCGGGCTCGGGGCGCCCTCTGGGGCCAGCCGAAGAGGAGATCTTCGGCATGTCGTTCCCGCTGGATCGCTTCTACCATCGCGGCCACACCTGGGCGCACCCGGAAGCGGATGGCACGGTGACCATCGGCCTGGACGACCTGGGCCGGCGCCTGATGGGAGTGCCCGATGCCGTGCGCCTCCCCGCGCCAGGCGCGCGCATCCGGACCAACGGCACGGCCTTCCACGTTTCCAAGCGTGACGCCGATATCGCCGTGCTGGCCCCCGTGGATGGCGAAGTGGTGGAGACCGGCGGCCCGGCGGACGAGTGGTACCTCAAGGTGAAGCCGGAGGCCGTGGGCGAGCCGGCGTTCCGTCACCTGCTGCGCGGAGCGGAGATCCGGCCGTGGCTGCTGCGCGAAATGGAGCGCCTGCAACTCGCGCTGACCGCCGAGGGCGCCGCGCCCGCTCTGGCCGATGGCGGCGTGCCGGTGGCGGACATCGCCGCGAGCTATCCGCAAGCGGACTGGGACGCGGTGTGCGGAGAGATGTTCCTGCGGCCGTGAGAGAGGGCGCCACTGCTCTCACCACGGAGACACGGAGAGCACGGAGGAAGCGCGGAGAGAGGCAGGAAGATAATTGGTCTCCGCGCTTTTTCTACTCCGCCTATCCGCGCCTCCGCGGTGCAATGGAACTGGACATTAGCACGGCACCGGCTCGACCGTGGGACACTGGGTAAGCCCCGGGTGTCCCATGCGGTTTGAGGAACGCGTCATTGGCTGCTTCAAAGGACTGGCAACCGGCGATGCCATTGGCAAACAAACGGAGACATTGTCCCGAGCCGATGTTCAAAGGTGGTATCCCAGGGGAATCACGGGATTCCATGGCGGGCCAGGAGAGGTCATCCCTCGCTACGCCGGTAAGCGGTATGAATGGCGCATCGGCGAGACGACTGACGATACGGAACAGACTGAAGCTGTCTCACGCGCCCTCTTGCGCGATGGTGGCGTCAACCACAAGGCGATCGGGTGGGATCTCCTGCAGTGCAAGAAGTCCGTCCATCCAGGTGTATCGCTGTGGAACTTTATGCGGGCTGGTGACCCGGCCCGCATCGCTTCCGATGGCGATGGTTGCGGGGCAGCCATGCGAACCGCACCTGTCGGCGTAATCTATCCATCGGCCAGGTTGGATGACCTTGTGCGGGGCGCTTATGAATGCGCTATCCCCACTCATGGCGGACAACTGGCGATTAGCGCGGCGGCTGCCGTGGCGGGTGCTGTCTCAGCGGCGCTGGAAGGCCGGCCGGGCGCCGAGGTTCTGGAAGTAGCGCTAAGAGCCTCCCAAAAGGCTGGAACCCTTCGATCCGCCGAGGATGCATCCATCATCACGCGCTCCATCGAGCAGATTCATTCGGATCTCGCAAAAAGGAGGCGCCTGGTGGTCGATGAGGTCGCGCAATGGAGCTTCCCGGACCAGCCGCAAACCATCGTTCCCCTGGCCATCGGTCTGGCTCTGGTCACCGAATCCGCCGAGGAGACCGCCCTGTTTGCCGCCAACCTCGGCGGAGACTCAGACTCGGTAGCGTCCATCGGTGGCGCTATCGCCGGTGCTCTTCGCCCGGAGACCGTAAACGAGAGATGGTTCGAGGTCGTTCGTGCGATCAACGGCGACAGCCTTTTGAATGTGGCGACCTTGCTCGCCGCTCTTCGACCGAGCGGGTAGAGCGATGCCCCGTTCCTAGTGTTGACGTGACGCAGGCGCCGGCTACTCGTATTTCAACGCCACCATGGGATCGACTCGCGACGCGCGGCGGGCGGGAAGATACATGGCGGCCAGCGACGCCGGCAATAGAAGCAGCGACACGGCCGCGAGCAGCAGCGGTTCCGCGGGGCGCACTCCATAAAGCAATGTGACCAGGTAGCGCCCCAGCACCCAGGCCGCGGCAACGCCAAGGACGATGCCGCTGCCGGTGAGAAGCAGGCCCTGTCGCAGGATCATCGTCAAGACCGCCCCGCGCGGCGCGCCCAACGCCATACGCACTCCGATTTCGTGAGTGCGCCGCGTGACGATGTGCGAGAGAACGCCGAAGAGCCCAACGATCGCGAGGAGCAGCGCCAGCGCCGCGAACCCGCCCAGCAGCGCGGCCCGGAAGCGCGGATACGACAACGCCTGGCTTCCAGGTTGCGCACCGGTTGGATCTCGTCGACGGGGACCTCCGGATCGATGGCCGCTGCGGCTCGCTGGATGGCGCCGCCAAGGGTGCTGCCGCGCGTGGTGCCGGAGCCGCGCGCGGAGCCGCCCCCGGCGCGGACGCGCGCGATCAGGTTCGCGGAGTTGGGATTTTGACCGACCGGGCGATAAAGCACCGGCGCGTCTACCCAAGCCATCTCCTGGTAGACGGTGGTTCGCTTCTCATTGCCCACCACGCCGACGACTCTCAGCCACGAATCGCCGCGCTTGCCGCCGTTGAATGGGCGAACCTGTCTCCCAATGGGATTCTCATTGGGAAAGTACTTCCGAACCAGGGCCTCATTGATAATCGCCACCGGCTGGGTCTGTTCGCGATCGCCCGGCTCGAAGTAACGTCCCTGTTCCAGAGGAACGCCCATCACCCGAAAGTAATCCTTGCTCACCGTTTGCAGGAACGTATCGAAGAGGTTGTCGATCCGCGGCTCCGGATGTCCTTCCACCTCCACCACGTCCATCGAACCACCGCCCAAAAACGGACGCGCGCTGGAGAGAGCGGCGGACTGAATTCCGGGGATTGCGGCCAGCGCGGTCTCGAGGCGATCGTAAAATTGGGCCCGATGCGGCGCGTCCCCGTACCCGGTCTTGGGGAGGTGAAGGGAAGCTGTAATCAGGCCGTCCGGTTGGAATCCCAGCGGAGCGGAGGCAAATCGTTGGAGGGTCTGAATCAGCAGCCCGGCGCCCGACAGCAGCACCACCGTAAGCATGACCTCCGCCACGATGAGCGCCTGGCCCAATCGATGGTGGCCGCGGTCCTGCGAAGACGCCTTCCCTCCGGCCTTGAGCGCTTCGTTCAGATCGGTCCGCGAAGCCTTCCACGCCGGCACGATCCCGAACACCACGGCCGTCAGGACGCTCAGGAACGCGGTGAAGGCCAACACCCGCGCATTCAGCTCCAGCGCCATCCCCGGCGGCATTTCGATGGGCCTCGCCACCCGGAAATAGTGCACGGCGGCGCCGGCCAGGGCAGCGCCCGCAAGGGATGCCCCTGCCGAGAGAAGCAGGCTCTCCGTGAGCAGTTGGCGCAGCAGACGGCCGCGGCCGGACCCCAGCGCCGCTCGGAGCGCCATTTCCCGTTGCCGCCCCACGGCGCGGCCCAGCAGCAGGTTGGCCACGTTCACGCAGCAGATCAGCAGGACAAAGCTGACCGCAGCAAACAACACGATCAGGCTCAGCCGTAAGTTCCGGCCGGTAAGCCAGGTGAACTCGTCATGCAGTCCGTAGACCACCGGTTCCACCTGGGCGCCCCATCGATCGTGCGCGTGGAGTTCGCGATGGCGCGCGGTAACCTCCGCCTGCGCCGCGGCGATCGAGACGCCCGGTCTGAGCCGGCCGAAGACGCCCACTGCCAGTTGGTCGGGATGCGCGGGCTGCGGAAGGATGGTCCACATGGTCACCGGCGCTTCCGGAGGCAGGAAGGCGAAACCGGGCGGCATCACCCCCAGGACCGTGCAGGCCTGATCGTCCAGGCGGATGGTTTCGCCGACCACGCGCGGCTTCGCGCCCTGCTGGCCGCCAAAGGCGCTCTGCCAGAAGCTTTCGGCGAGCACCACGCTGCACCCGCGATTGGCGTCCGCCGGGGCGAAGGTCCGGCCGAGCATCGGCGCCACGCCCACCAGCGAGAAGAATTCCGCGGTGACCGGAAGCGCCATCACGCTGCGCGCGGGGCCGCGGCCGGTGAGGATTCTTTCCGTCTGCGTCGCCCAGGTGACGGCGGCGACCTCCTCGAAACTCCGGCTATCCCTCTTCCAGTTCTCGTAATCGCTGTACAAATCGAACAGCTTGCTGACGCCCTTGGCGTGGATTTCGCGATCCCAAATAGCCACCAGGCGGCTCGGATTGCGATACGGAAGCGGCTGCAGAAGCACCGCGTTCAGAATGCTGAAGACCGCCGTGTTGGCTCCGATTCCCAGGGCCAGGGTGAGGGTCACGATGCCCGTAAATCCGGGCGCGCGCCGGAAAAGCCGCACAGCGTAGGCCAGATCGTGAACCATCCCGCGCATTTCAGCTCTCGCCGGCCGGCCACATGATGCGCGCGATGGCGCCGGTCAGTTGCTTCCACTTGGATTCTTCCGCCACAAGCTGTTTCTTGCCGGCGGGCGTGAGCCGGTAGTATTTGAATTCGCGCTTCAGATCTTTGCCCGCGGGTTCCCACCTGGCAGCGATCCAGCCCTTGCGCTCCAGGCGGTGCAGGGCCGGATAGAGCGAGCCGTGCTCGACCTGCAGCAGGTCCTCGGTGGTCCGCTGGATGTGTTTGGCGATCTGATGGCCGTGCGCGGGGCCGAACAGGAGCGTGCGGAGAATCAGCATGTCGAGGGTTCCCTGCAGCAACTCGATGCGGCCGGACGGTTCTTTGGGCATGGGGTTAGTAGAGATTCTACCAAGAACCGCTCTCTCACGTTCGCGGCTCGGAAGCGGCGCCGGTAGTGTCGCTCGTCTTTCCGAGCCGCGACCGTTAGGGAGCGGTTTTGGGATGCCCCCCTACTTCAGCTCCCCGTATTCCTTGCGCGCATCGGCCAGAATCGGCAGATCGGAGTCGGCGTCCTTCCAGAGCGCCAGGAAATCCTGGTACGCCTTCTTGGCCTTGACGGTGTCGCCGGAAAGCACGGCGGCGCGCGCCAGGCCCACATAGGCCAGCGGGTATCCCGCACCCCAGAAGGCGCCCTTGTGATCGAGGATTTTCTGGAATTCGGCGGCCGCTTCCGGCCCATGCTTCATGCGCAGATGGGCTAGGCCGCGCAGATAGATCACCCCAAAGTTCGATCTCTCATAGGGAACCGCGGATTGGAGCAGTTCGATCGCCTTGGCCGGCTGGTCGCGTTTCAATTCGATGTTGGCCCGCAAAAGGGGAAGCCCCACGGCGTTCCAGAGGGTGGCCGTGGGTTGAAGCTTTGAGACTTCGCCGGCCCACTTCTCGACCTCGGCCACCTCACCGCATCTCGCCAGTGCGGTAGCGGCTCCGCCCGCTGCCGGAAGCGTGTCTCCTTCCACCAGGGCAAGGGCTGCGTGCGCCTCCGTACGGGCTATTTCACAGCTTCCCAGTATGGCGTCGTCATTCGCCTGGCCGGCGGCGTACCCTGCGGCCACCGCGGCGAGCTTGCGCCGCCGGGCCATTTCACCGGCCCGCCTGCTCAATTCTCTGGCCGCGCGCCGCTGGCCCAGATAGCTAGCCTGGACCGCCTGCAGGTTGATGGCGGCATACTCTTCCGACCTCCCGGATGCCCACTGAATCTCCTTCTGAGCGCCCGCCTGGTCGCCCTGGATGTACGCCAGGCGCAGCAGGCTATTATGGAGGAACGCGTTATCGATTTTTTGGGCGAACGCTTTCTCGGCCGTGGCCCTGGCTTCGTCGAAGCGGTCCAGGCTGACGTAACCGCGAAACAGATCGCCGTAGGAGACCGCCACTTTCGGCTCAAGGCGGATGGCCTGCTGCTCCTCCTCCACCGCTTTTTCCCACTGTCCGGCGTTCGCGTAGTAAACTCCCAGATTGGTGTGCGGGGTTGCATCGCGCGGATAGGCTTGGGCGTATGCCTGGTACGCTTCGATGGTCTTGTCCAGGTCGCCGGTCACGACGCTGTAATACTGGCTGGAAATGTATAGCCTTTCGTGCTCGGTGACGCGGTCAATCAGGGAGAATGCCTTCCTGGTGAACTCGACCCCCCGCTCCCTTTCGCCGAGGTTGGTGAACTCGATGGCCATGTGCGCGTAGGCGATGGCGAAGTTAGGATCCAGCTCCACGGCGCGCTGATACTGTGGAATGGAAGCCAGCCAATGACCCTGGCTCTTCTGGTCTTCGCCCAGCCCGTAAGCCTGGAAGGCTTCCAGTGAGGAGGTGGTGGCCTGCTGGAAGAAGTAGTTGAGTTTCTGGATGGAGGCCAGCGATTCGCCCAGCTTGGCCCGCAGGTTGTTGGCGGCGGTGGCTACGGCCTTCAGCACTTCCTCCTTCGTGGCGGCTTCGGCCTGCTCGCGCGCCAGGGTCTCGCCCGTATGGCAGTTGGTGGCCTCCAGCGCGATCACGTAGGCCTTGCCCAGGCTGCCGATGGAGCCGGCGATGGTGGCTCTGTCTCCCGCGCGCTCGCAGATCTCGCGGGCGATCTGGCTGGTCACCCGTTCGTCCGGCGAGCGGCCCATGAACTGTAGCCCATTCCGCACTTCCCGGTCGTCCATGATTTTCAGGAACGGCGACTGCTCGAGCTGGATGGCCAGCGCCTGCCGCAGAGCGCCGTCGAAAACCGCGTCTCCGGTGGTGTTGGCGAAATCCGCCATCACCACCACGTCCCGATCGGTGAGCGGAGGGCGGCGGCTCTTCTGCCACCAGAAAACTCCCGCCGCGATCAGCGCCAGCGCAGCCACGGCTGCAACGGCGTACCTGCCCAAGCGGGTCTTCGCCGGAGCCGCCGCAGCCGCCGGCGGGGAGGCCACGGAGGCGCCCTCCGCGGCCGGCGCAGACGGAACGGCCACACGGCCTGAGCTGATTTCGCGCTCCACGCGCTTGAGATCGGCCCGCAGGTCCGCCGCCGACTGGTGGCGCATCTCGCGGTCCTTTTCCAGCGCCTTGTAGATTACGCGCTCCAGCTCGGCGGGCGCCTTGGGATTCCTTTCGCGCACCGGCACGGGAGGTTTCGTCAGCAAGCCTTCGAAGATCGCCGCGTTGGTGGCCCCGTCGAAGGGCAGCTTCCCGGTGGCCATCTCGTAGAGCACCACCCCGAAGGACCACAAATCGGTCCGCGCATCCACGGCCTGCCCGCGCGCCTGTTCCGGCGACATATAGGCTACCGTCCCCAGCGTCGTCCCCGGAGTAGTGAGGATCTCCTGCGTCAAAGTGGCGCTGTCGCCGCCGGAAACCACCGGCTCGCCCTGCTTGGCCAGGCCGAAATCCAGCACTTTGGCGTGCCCGCGCGCCGTCACGAAAATGTTGGCCGACTTGATGTCGCGATGAATGATGCCCTTGGAGTGCGCGGCATCCAGCGCGTCGGCGATCTGGATGCTGAGCGCCAGCAGCGTTTCCATCTCCAGCGGATTCCCGTGGATGCGGTCGCGAAGGGTCTGGCCTTCCAACAGCTCCATCACCAGGTAGGGCTGGCCGTCGGTGGCGCCCACGTCGTAGATGGCGCAAATGTTGGGATGGCTGAGCGCGGAGGCCGCACGGGCTTCCCGCTGAAACCGCTCGCGCGCCGCATCGTTGGCAAACCGGTCGGGCAGAACCTTGATGGCCACATAGCGATTCAGCCGCGTGTCGCGGGCCTTGTACACCTGGCCCATGCCGCCTTCGCCGAGCGGCGCCAGGATCTCGTAGGGACCCAAGAGGCTTCCGGAAGAGATCGTCATGCGTTGTCGAATGATTGTGCCGCAAACGACGCGGTCGGCGGCCAGCGGTCAGCTAACCCGAAGTGCTGAAAGCTGACCGCTCTCTGACGTTCGCGGCTCTGAAAGCCCTCAGAGCCGCGACCGTCAGGGAGCGGTCCCTCAGAAGGTCAGCCGCAGCCCGATCTGGACCTGGCGCATCGCAGAGGCGGTGCGGATCTGGCCGATAGCGAAGAGCTCAGCGTGCCGGTGGGGTTGCCCAGGTTCACCATGTTGAAGGCGTTGGTGAATTCGCCGCGCGCCTGGAAGCCGACCCGCTCGCGGATACTGCGCCGGCCTCCTATGCCCTCGCAAGACAAAGGCTCGTGCGTCACATCGGAACGCGGAACGTTTCAAATTGAAACGCGTTCCGGATTGAAACGGGGGCAAGGGAAATAGCTTACTGATAATACGTGACTTAGCTCATTTCGCACGCGGAACTAAGGTTGCAATCTTAAGCGCAACTGCTTAAGCCAAGCAGCTAAAGCTTCTGAAAACAGGATGGAAAAACGATGGGCGTGCCAAGTGTGTCTATACGCAAAAGGCCGGCGAGGATTTCGCGCGAGGACCGCAACCAGATTGTGCTGGAACACCTGTCTTTGGTTAAAGCCATCGCTATTCGGGTACACGAGGGCCTGCCCGTGCACGTGGATCTGGAAGACCTGGTGCATGCCGGTGTGCTGGGCCTCTTCGATGCGGTGGACAAATACGATATCGGCAAGAACGTGGTGTTTCAGGCTTATGCCAAGCATCGCATCAAAGGCGCCATTCTGGACAGCTTGCGGCAGCTCGATTGGGCCTCCCGGGACGCCCGCCGACGGCAGAAGCGGGTGGAGTCGGCAACTCGCAATTTGACCGCCAGGCTGGGCCGCATGCCGGCAGAGCAGGAAGTCGCCGAGGAGATGGGCGTCAGCGTGCCTCGCTGGCGGCAGATGCTGTTGGAACTGCATACCGTGGGCCCGGTCTCGGTTTCTGCGCACACGGATCAGGACCCGGACCGGCAGGAGCCGCCGGAAAGAAGCGATTTTCGTCCCGACCGGATGGCGGAGCGTCAACAACTGAAAGTCACAATCGAGCGGGCCATCGGGAGCCTGCCGGAACGCTACCAGCGGGTGGTGTTTCTCTACTACACCAACGACCTCACGATGCGGGAGATTGGCGATATGCTGGGAGTCAATGAAAGCCGCGTTTCGCAGATCCACAAGACCGCGCTGAAAAAGATGGCGACGGTTCTGGAATCGGCCGGAATTCGCTCGGCGGAGGCGTTGTGATACCCGCACTTTCGAGAACCCAGAAACCGAGCCGCAAACCGGTACTTGTACCCGTTTTTCACCTCGTAAGTTGCTGATTCTCGGTAATTCTCGGCTAAAAACCGGTACTCCGTACCGGCTTCCCGCCTACTCCGGCAGCGACATCAGGTAGGTGGTCAGATTATTCAGATCTTTGGGCGTGAACTTAAAGGGCGGCATCATGGAATCCGGAACCAGCTTCGGTGGATCGGCGAAGTGCTCTTCCACCCAACTCGTGGCGCGGCGCTTGGCCAGGCCATTCAAAGTAGGGCCGAACTTCACGCCGACGCCATTCACCTGATGACAGGTCCCGCAATGGTTCTGCTGGTAGACCAGCGCGCCCTGGGTGGCGAACTCGGGCGCGTTGTCGAGCGCGGAGGCATTGCTGGAGTTGAGCTTCAACAGAAACGCGGCCAGCGAATTCAATTGGGCGTCGCTGAGTTGGATGGGCGGCATGGAAGAGCCGGGCCGCATGGCGGAGGGTCGCTTGAAATGCTGGATCATCCAGGCGGCGTCCTTGTGGATGGCGGTCTGCGTGAGGTCGGGGCCGATCGCCGATCCGTGCGCGCCGATCACGTGGCAACTGATGCAGTTTTCCTGGCGGAAGTAGGCGATGCCGGCCATCTCTTCGGCGGAAAGCTGCATCCAGTCGGTGGGCGCGGAGTAGTCGATTTCGGCCATGCCGGCGGGCGGCGGCGTGGACATCACGGCGGCGGCGGTAAGGCCGCTCCAGCCGATGGCGGCCAAAGCCACCAGTCCAATGGCCACCGTACGGCGGGCGACTTTCACCATCTGGCCGCGGTCGATGAAAGGAATGAGGATGAGCGCCAGGACGGCGAGACCGGGCAACACCACGCTGCCGACGATTTCGAGCGGCCCGGTGAGCAGTTTCAGAGTCTGGAACAGAAACAGGAAGTACCACTCCGGACGCGGGGTGTAGGTAGTGTCGGTAGGATCGGCCAGTTGCTCGAGGGGAACCCGGGCAGCCACGGCCAGAGTAAACAGGATGGCAAAGGCAATAAAGATGGCAACCGTATCTTTGAAGACCTGGACCGGGTAGAACTGCTTTTTCGGAAGGATCTCATCGCCGGGCACGGGCGCAACGCCGTGCTTACGCACCAGGTAGACGTGGACCGCGATCGTCAGGATCGTGCCGACCGGCAGCAGCAATACGTGCATGCCATAAAAACGCGCGAAGGTGACTACGCCGACGGCGCCTCCCCCGCCCAGAAGGCGCGTGAGATACGGTCCGGCGAGGGGGGTCTGTCCGGCAATCTGAGTCGTGACCACCGTGCCCCAATAGGCGCGGTTATCCCAGGGAAGGAGGTAGCCGGTGAGTCCGTAGGCCAAGGTCATGAGGAGCAGCACGACGCCTACCATCCAGGTGGCTTCGCGAGGCTTCTTGTAGGCGCCGAAAAGGAAAACCTGAACCATGTGCAGCACTACCGTGACGATCATCATGCTGGCGCCCCAGTGATGGAGGCCGCGGATGAGGCGTCCGGCGGTGAGTTCGGTGAGGATATAGCGCAGGCTGTTGTAGGCGTCGCCGGGGGTGGGCGCATAATTGAACGCCAACAGCACGCCGGTGAAGGCCTGGGTGAAGAACAGGAAAACGGCGACGCTGCCGAACACCTGCCGCCAGCCGCTGGACGCGGGGATCTCCTCGTAGAGAAAATTGCGCGCCGCCGTATGGATGCCGGTGCGGTGATCCAGCCAATCGTTGAAGCTCGCCCAGCGGCGCCTCATGCGGGCTGCTCCGGGGGCTGGCGCAACCGGCCGAGCAGGAGTTTGGCGCCCTCGATTTTGGTTTCGTAACGATCCAGCGGACGGGGCGCGGGGCCGGACAGCACCTTGCCGCTGAGTGAAAAAAGGGAGGTGTGGCAGGGGCAGAGAAACTCGTTCTTGGATTCGTCCCAGTGATACGCGCAGCCCAGGTGGGTACATTGCGGGCCGAAGGCCACCACTTGGCTATCCGGAGATTTCACGACCCACGCGGTGCTTTTCTCGCTCATGATTTTCCAGCCGTCCACGCGGGTGCGCCGGAAAACCATCTCCACCGGGGAGTTGGGCTCCAGGCGGGTGATATCGCCTACTTCAACCCACTCGTTTTCTTTAGGGAGGCGGGGCGGGAACACCAGGTAAATGAACGCGGGGATGCCCAGCGCGGCGGCCATGGCAGCCCAGATTCCATAGATGGCGGCAACGTAGAAATTGCGGCGGGTGGTCGCTCCGGTGGCTGGCACGTTTTCCATTGTAATGACGCCGTCCCTCGATTATGTCGCTGATTTGTACAGGGTTTGCAAAATCGACAGGGACCGCTCAAACGGGGGGGGCGCCCTCCAAAAACCGCGCGGGCGGGCGGGGCGGCAGCGGGCGCGCTTATCGTAGCTCTTTGCTGTTGAGGGTGGCCGGCTCGGGGCCGTAGTTTTCGCGGATTACCATGGTCTGATCGGAAAAGAAGGTGCGGCTGCCGCTGCTGCCGTACACTTCGGGTAGGGCGGTGATCACATAGCCGCCCTGGTTGCCCGTGAGGGTGAACTTGTAGCCCTGTTTGGTGCCATTGGCGAGATCGGAGCCGATCAAGTCGGCGGAAGCGGGAGTCGGCGCGCCGCTGGCGGGGGGGCCCAGTTCGACCAGCGAGACGGCGTAACGACCGTATTGAGACTGATACTGGACTTCCATCTGGTGGATGGTCTGGATTGCCTTGATGGCCGCCGTTTCCTTCATAAACATCTGTGTTCTCGCATACTTAGGAACGGCGATGGTGATGATGATGAGGATGATCGCGATCACGATCAGCAACTCGATTAAGGAAAAGCCCCGGCTCTGTCTGCGATTCAACATTCGTTTGCCTCTCTCACCTCTATTTTATGACGCGCGGGCCGGTTCTGGTGTGGATGGCAATGTGCCCTGTTTCCCAACCGATGGGCGGTTGGTGCGTCGTAGCCTTGAAGGATAAGGAGTTTCTGCATGGATCGTCTCAGGAGCCTCGAATCCGCCGGCCAGGACTTGCGGTACGCGGTCCGGCAGCTTCGCACCAATCCGGGCTTTGCGGCGGTGGCGGTGCTGTCGCTGGCGCTGGGGATCGGCGCCAATACCGCCATCTTCCAATTGGTGGACGCCGTCCGGTTACGGACATTACCGGTGGCCAACCCGCACGAATTAGCGTATATCGACTTTCAGAATGGTTCCCAGCGCTCGGGCTGGTTTTCCACGCGCAGCGCCAGGCTGACCTATGCCCAGTGGGAGGAGATCCGCACGCGGACGGGCCCAGCGGGCGCCCCGGAGGGCACCTCAGCGCGCACCCCGGGGAGCACCCCCTTCGCGGCCACCATGGCCTGGAGCGCCACGCGCTTCAATCTGGCCGCCGGCGGCGAGGCGCGCTATGCCGAAGGGCTGTTCGTCAGCGGCGATTTCTTCCGCGGGCTCGGTGTGCCGGCCCTCCTCGGCCGCACGCTGGGGCCGGACGACGACACGCCAGGTTGCGGTTCGCCCGGCGCGGTGGTCAGCTATGCCTTCTGGCAGCGCGAACTGGCCGGCGGTCCTGCCGCGCTCGGCCGCACCGTAAACCTGGACGGCCGGCCGTTTCCTATCCTCGGCGTGACCGGGAGACGCTTTTTCGGAGTGGAGGTAGGCCACCAGTATGATGTGGCCGTGCCTCTGTGCGCCGATCCGCTGTTCGCCGAGGACGGCAAGGGCCGCATCCCCGTCCGGCGCGCCTGGTGGCTATCGGCCATGGGACGATTGAAACCGGGATGGGGCATCCAGCGCGCGAATGCCGAAGTGCAGGTCCTCTCGCCCGCAATCATGGAGGCCACTCTGCCGCCGAGCTATCGGCCGGAAGATGCCAAGGGCTATTTGAAGAACAAGCTGGAGGTCACTCCCGGCGCCACCGGCGTGTCCGGTTTGCGGCGGGATTACGAATCGCCGTTGTGGCTGCTGCTGGCCGCCACTGGAATGGTGCTGCTGATCGCCTGCGCCAACCTGGCCAACCTGCTGCTGGCGCGCGCCAGCGTGCGCGAGCGGGAAATCGGCATCCGCCAGGCGATGGGGGCGTCGCGGACCCGTCTGGTGACGCAACTGCTCACCGAGAGCCTGCTGCTGTCGGTGATCGGCACCGCGTTGGGAGCGCTGGTGGCGCGAATCTTGAGCCGCGGGCTGGTGGCGTTCCTGAGCACGTCGGACAGCCACGTCTTTCTTGGGATGGGCGTGGACCTGCGAATGCTGGGCTTCACGGCCGCCGTGGCGGTGGGGACTTGTCTGTTGTTCGGCCTGCTGCCGGCGCTGCGCGCCACCCGCATCGCACCGGCTTCGGTGATGCGGGCCGGCGGACGGGGTCTCACCGCCAGCCGCGAGCGCTTCGGGTTGCGGCGCGCCCTGGTGGCAGGCCAGGTGGCGCTCTCCCTGGTCCTATTGGTGGGCGCGCTGTTGTTCGTCGGCAGTCTGCGGAAACTGCTGGTCGTGGATGCCGGCTTCCGCCCGGAAGGGATCGTCTCGGTGGACCTGGATCTGCGCCGGCCGCACTATTCGAAGGAGCGTCTGACGTTGGTGTACCGCGAGTTGCAGGAGCGCCTTCGCTCGCGGCCGGGAGTGCTCTCGGTCGCGCAAGTGGACATGACGCCGGTAAGCGGTTCGGGATGGAACGAGAGTGTCTGGGCGGACGGATCGACCGCGGCGCACCAGACCTGCTGGTTCAACCGCGCCAGTCCGGGCTACTTTCACACCATGGGAACGGCGCTGGTGGCGGGGCGCGACTTCAACGACCGCGACACGTTGGGTTCCACCAAGGTGGCGATCATTAACCAGATGTTTGCCAAAAAGATCTTCGGCGATGGGAACCCGGTGGGCCGGTCGTTCCGGGTGGAGGGTCCGGCGGGCAAACCGGACCTGGTCTACCAGGTGGCCGGAGTGGTCCGGAACACCAAATATTACGAGCTGCGCGAGGATTTCCTGCCGATCGCATTTTTCCCCAGCGCCCAGGCTGAGGACCCGGACGCCGGAGTGACGTTTGTGCTGCGCGCGGCCGGGCCGCTGGCAGAGACCTTCCGAGGCGTGAAATCGGCGGTGGCGGAAGTCAATCCGGGAATAGACATCCAGTTCCGCGCGTTGACCGCCCAGTTGCAGGAATCGCTGCTGCGCGACCGCCTGATGGCCACGCTGGCGGGCGCGTTCGGGCTGCTGGCCGGCTTGCTGGCGACGCTGGGACTGTACGGCGTGATCGCCTACATGGTGGAGCGGCGGCGCAACGAAATCGGCATCCGCATGGCGTTGGGGGCGGACCGCGGCACGGTGATCCGCATGGTGCTGCGCGAGGCGGCGTTCCTGCTCACGGTCGGGTTGGTGGCGGGGACGGGCCTGTCGCTGTGGGCCGGGCAGGCCGCGGCTGCTCTGCTCTTCGGCCTGAAACCGCATGACCCGGCGGCCCTGGTATCCGCCATCGGGCTGCTGGGAGCGGTGGCGCTGATGGCCAGTTACGGTCCGGCGCGGCGGGCCTCGCGCGTGGAGCCGATGCGCGCACTGCGAGAGGAATGAGGCGCCGCTCGACAGCGCGGCGACCGGCACAGGATGGAGATCCAGATTCTCACCGAAGCCGACGCGGAGGTCTACTGGAATCTGCGGCTGGAAGCTCTGGAGGCGGAGCCGCGGGCCTTCGGTTCCTCGGCAGAGGAGCATCGCGCCTTCTCGCTGGCCCAGACGCGCGAGCGCATCCAACCCGTGGCCGGAGGGTCGTTCGTATTCGGCGCCTTCGATGGCGGAGCGCTGGTGGGAACCGCCGGTTTCTGGCGCGAGAGGCAGCCCAAGTTGCGCCATAAGGGCATGATTTGGGGCGTGTACGTGACGCCGGAGTATCGCGGCCGAGGTCTGGCTCGATCGCTGATGGCCGCGGTGCTGGAACGGGCGCGCGGCTATCCCGATCTGCGGCAGGTCAACCTGGCCGTGGCCGCCACCCAGGTTGCGGCGGAGCGGTTGTACCGCTCGCTGGGCTTCGAGCAGTTCGGCTATGAACGCGGAGCGCTGTCGGTGGCCGGTGAATTGGTCGACGAGTATTGGATGGTGCTGCGGCTGAGAAGTTAGGCCGGATCTCGCAGCGCGGCGTGCATCGAGACGAGTCTCAATGCGGCAGGCTGAGAGTCTGTCACGAATGGCCCTGCGGGCCACCAAAAGATCATGAAAACCCGCGGCATTGCGGACGGGCCGTCGCGTGAAGGGTTGGGCTTTCGACGGTGCGCCACGGCATCACCGCCCGGCCGCCGGCGCGGACGCCCGCACGGCGCGCTCGAACGCCCAGCCCCGGATGTGATTGATCTGCTCGTGCATGGTGCGCGATAGCGGCACAATTTTCACGGCCACGCGGATGAGATCCTCCACGCTCACCTCCCGGCCTGTCAGACGCGCTTTGGTCAGAGTCGCTACCACACACTGCTCGATCTCGGCTCCCGCCCAACCATTGGTAAACTGCGTCAATTGCGACAGATCGAATCCGGCCGCATCCACTCCCCGCCGGCTGAGGTGAATCCGGAAGATGGCGATCCGTTCGCTCTCGGTCGGCAGGTCCACGAAGAACACCTCGTCGAAGCGCCCCTTGCGAATCATTTCCGCGGGGAGAAGGTCGATTCGGTTGGCGGTGGCGGCGACGAACAGCCCGCGGGCCTTCTCCTGCATCCAGGTGAGAAAAAACGCGAAAATCCTGCCCTGCTCCCCGCCCGAATCGGTCGAGGTGATCCCCATCTCGATCTCGTCGAACCAGAGCACCGCCGGGGCCATGTCCTCCATCATTCGGCAGGCTTCCACGAATACGCCTTCGGGCTTGCCATGTCTCCCGGAGAAAATCTCGATCATGTCGATCCGGTAGAGCGGCAGATTGAACGCGGAAGCGATGGCTTTCACCGAGAGGCTCTTGCCGCAGCCGGGGATCCCCATGAGGAGGACCCCCTTGGGCACGATTTCACTGCTCAGGCTGTCGCGCATTTGAAAGAGATCCCGGCGCTCGACCAGCCATTTCTTGAGCTCCTCCAGGCCGCCGATCTCCCCGATGGCGGCGCCCTCCGCGATGTACTCGATCACTCCGCTGCGGTTGACCAAATGGCGTTTTTCCTCCAACAGGATCGGCAGGGACTCGGGTCCCAGATACCCACCCGCGGAGCGGACCCGGCGCAACGCGTAGCGAGCTTCGTCTAGCGTCACTCCCAGCAGGGCGCCCGCCAGTTGGTACAGGGTCGCCTCGTCGAGAGAGCCGTTCTGGCTGCCCGGTGCGATTCGCCGATCCTCTTCCCGCAGGACCTCGACCAGCTCGATCCGATCGGGCGGCCGGAGCTCCAGAAACAGCACACTCCGTTCGATTTCCTCCGGAATGAATCGGACCGGGGAGGTGATGACCACAAACTTGCGCTGGTCGAGACAGCTTCCGTAGACGTCCCGAAGACGGCGCCGGACCTCGGGAGATTCGCGCAGCGGTTCGTGGAAGTCCTTGAGGTGGAAGATCGCGGGGCCATCATGGGCGTCGATGAAGTCCAGAGCCTTGCGGGGCGCCTGGGTGCCGGCCTCGGCGGCTTCGCGATCGCGGCGGAGGCCCTCGGTGAGACTCCAGGTCCAAACGGGTACAGGCGGGGCGAATCGCTTCAGGCCAACCTCTCGCAGGATCCTGCCGACCCGCTGTTCCTCGACGGAGCGGATGTAGGTGAGGGGCCGGCCCGACTGGAAGATCCCCCAAATCGTCGTGACCGCACGGCTTTCGGCGGAGGGGGCCTCCTGGGGCGCGACTGCCTCCTGGGGCGCGCCCAGAGCAAGACCGCCGGAGTGGCTGTCGTTTTCCAAATGTTTCGACCTGCCTTCCATTATCGATGAATCGCCGCACCCCGTTGGCCCTCGGCGGCGCCCGCGTGGAATCGCGCGGTCCAGCGGTAGCGAATCGGTTTCCGGCTACGTCGCCAGCCGAGCAGATCTGTGCCGCTTCACCTCCCAACAACGCGACTCCTGGTTCGCGCCGATTGGCGCACATCCACGGGTCGGACGTTCTGGCCAAAGTTGGGTGGCACGCCCACTTTCCGAGTGGCGCGTGATCCGGCCGGAGCGCTCAATGGTACGCCCCAAAAAGGCTTCGGTAAACGCTGCGCGACTGCTCGCGAGTAAACGCCGAACCAGCCTCGCAGAGGACCGCTTCCACCGAGTTTCCCCAGGCGTGGCTCCGGACAATGCATCGTGTGAGAATTGAGAGAACGTGACCTCAGACAAGCGGTTCATCTCCACAAGCTTCCCTCGATCTTCGCAATACCACCCTGAATGGGTCCTGGCCAGCGTCAGCGGAGGGGCGAATTCGCTCTGGCTCACCGAGTGGCTCGCCTCGGCGCTAAACTTGGGGCCCGGAATGCGGGTGCTGGACCTCGGCTGTGGACGGGCAGCGTCATCGATCTTTCTGCGCCGGGAATTTGGCGTACAGGTTTGGGCAACCGACCTATGGTTCAGCGTCTCGGAGACGCTCCAACGAATTCGGGATGCCGGCGTAGAGGACGGCGTGTTCCCGATCCACGCCGATGCGCGGTCTCTGCCTTTCGCGACGAAGTTCTTTGACGCCATCGTGAGTATCGATTCCTTCTACTATTACGGGACGGACGACCTCTATTTGAACTACCTCGCCCGGTTTGTCAAGCCTGGAGGACAAATAGGGTCTGCGGGCGCGGGGCTGGTCAGGGAAATCGAAGGTTCCCTGCCAGAACACCTTCGCCAGTGGTGGACCCAGGATCTCTGGGGTTTTCATTCGCCGTCGTGGTGGCGACGGCACTGGGAACGAACGGGCATTATGGAAATTGATGTGGCCGATACCATGCCCGACGGTTGGCAGCGGTGGCTGGACTGGCACCGGGTGGTGGCCCCGGACAACGAATTGGAAATCAAGACGCTCGAAGCCGATCGTGGCGACTACCTTGGCTATGTTCGCCTGGTGGGCCGCCGCCGGGGTGAAACCGAGTTGGCAGATCATATCGTGTCCGTGCCGACCCAGTACACGAAAGCGCCGTTGCTCCGAGGCGAGGAGTAGCGATTCATTCGAAATTGTGGCGTCCGGATTGAGCGGGGTGTTCCACGGATAGGATCCGCCCTAACGCCGCAGTGTTTACCGGTAGCTCCGAGTGGATCGTCGGCGTCTCGGAAACAGACCCACTACCTGGCCGGGAGACCGCCGGCGCGTGCTCACACCCGCCGTTGGCCTCGGCGGTACCCGGCCGGAATCGCGCGGTCTGGAAAGAATTCCTGGCCCCTCAACCCCCAGCCGCCCACCAGCGCGTGGATGGCCTGCAGGCGGCTCCAGAACTCGCCCAGCAGATTCAGCCGCAAGGCATTCGGCCCATCCGAGAGAGCTTTTTCCGGCGCATCGTGTACTTCCACGAAGACGCCGTTCACTCCGGCGGCCACGGCGGCGCGGGCCAGAGTTCCGATGAATTGCGGCTGGCCGGCCGAGGCGTCGCCGGCGCCTCCGGGCAGTTGCACCGAATGCGTGGCGTCGAAAACCACCGGCCAGCCGGCGTCGCGCATGATTTTCAGGCCGCGCATATCCACCACCAGGTTGTTGTAGCCGAACGACGAGCCGCGCTCCGTCAGCAGCACCTGCCGGTTACCGGTAGAGGCCACTTTTTCGGCCGCGTGGTGGATGTCGTGGGGGGCCACAAACTGGCCCTTCTTGATGTTCACGATGCGCCCCGTGCGGCCGGCCTCCACGAGCAGGTCGGTCTGCCGGCAGAGGAAGGCCGGAATCTGGAGAATGTCGGCCACCTCGGCGGCGGGCGCGGCCTGGGCCGGCTCGTGGATGTCGGTGAGGATGGGGAAGCCCTCGGCTTTGACCCCCGCCAGGATGCGCAGTCCCTCTTTCAGGCCGGGGCCGCGATAGGAGCCGGCGCTGGTGCGGTTGGCCTTGTCGAAAGAGGCCTTGAAGACGAAGCTGCCCACCGCGTTGCGGATGGCCTGCGCCATGCGGTGGACGTGCTCTTCGCTCTCGATGACGCAGGGGCCGGCAATCAGGACCAGGGGACGCCCGGGCGCGAAGGCGCTGAAATCAATCGGCACGCGAGTATTGCGGCTCCCTGGACGGCTCCGGAGCCGGCTCCGGCCGCGGTCCCGGTTCCTTCCGCAGTCCCGGTCCCGGTTCTTTCCACAGTTCCGGTCCCGGTTCCTTCCGCGGTCCCGGTTCCTTCCGCAGTCCCAGCACCGGTTCCGGTTCCTTCCGCAGTTCCGGCGCCGTCTCCTCCGCGAAAAGGTCCGTCTCGCGGCGTTGGCGCTCGGCCAGGGCCGCGCCGACGAAAGCCTTGAAGAGCGGATGAGGCTCCAGCGGTTTGGATTTGAATTCGGGGTGGAACTGGCAGCCCAGGAACCAGGGGTGATCGGCGATCTCGCAGATTTCCACGTAGGTGCGGTCGGGGGTCTCGCCGGTAATGCGCAGGCCGGCCGCGGTCAGGCGCTCCTCGTATTCGCGGTTGAACTCGTAACGGTGGCGGTGGCGCTCGTGGATTTCGCCGTTTCCGTAGGCCTGGCGGGCGAAGCTGCCGGCGGCCAGCAGGCAGGGCCAACTGCCCAGCCGCATGGTGCCGCCCAGGTCTTCCACGCCCTTCAACTCGCGCAACTTGTAGATCACGCGGTCCGGCGTCCCCGGATTGAACTCGGTGGAGTCCGCGTGCTCCATCCCACAGACGTTGCGCGCGTATTCGATCACCAAGGTCTGCATGCCCAGGCAGATGCCGAAATAGGGCACTTTTTGTTCGCGGGCGTAGCGGATGGCGTTGAGCATGCCGTCGATGCCGCGCTTGCCGAAGCCGCCGGGGACCAGGATGCCGTCGTAGCCGTGCAACTGGCGTTCCCAGTTCTCGCCGGTCAGGTTTTCGGCTTCGATCCAGGTGATGTTGACCTTCACCTGGTGGGCCATGCCGCCGTGGAGCAGCGCCTCCTTGAGGCTCTTGTAGGAATCTTCGTATTCGACATACTTGCCCACCAGCCCGATGTCGACCTCGCCGCGCGGGTTCTGCAGGCGGTCGAGCATGGCGTTCCAGCGGCTCAGGTCGCGCGGCCCGGCATCCAGGCGCAGCAGGCGGAGCACGATCTCGTCCACGCCCTCGCCGGCGAACAGAAGCGGGATTTCGTAGACCGACTGCACGTCCCGGGCGGTGACCACGGCTTCTACATCCACATCGCAGAAGAGCGCGATTTTTTCCTTCATCTCCGGCGGAATGTGACGCTCCGAGCGGCAGATCAGGATGTCCGGCTGGACACCGATGGCGCGGAGTTCTTTGACGCTGTGTTGGGTGGGCTTGGTCTTGAGTTCCTGCGCGGCGGCGATCCATGGCACCAGGGTGACGTGCACGAACAGGCAGTTGCCGCGGCCCTGCTCATGGCGCATCTGGCGGATAGCTTCCAAGAAGGGCAGCGACTCGATATCGCCCACCGTGCCGCCGATTTCGGCGATCACCACATCGACACCCGCGGACACGCGCTTGAGAGCGGCCTTGATTTCGTTGGTGACGTGCGGGATCACCTGTACGGTCTTGCCCAGATAATCGCCGCGGCGTTCGCGGGCGATGATCTGTTCATAGATGCGGCCGGAGGTCAGATTGTTGTTGCGGGTCAGTTTGGCGTGGGTGAAGCGCTCGTAGTGGCCCAGGTCGAGGTCGGTTTCGGCGCCATCGTCCGTGACGAAGACCTCGCCGTGCTGGAACGGGCTCATGGTGCCGGGGTCGACGTTGAGGTACGGATCGAACTTCTGGCAGGTGATGGTGAGTCCGCGGCTTTCCAGAAGGCAGCCGATGGAAGCGGCGGCGATGCCCTTGCCCAAGGAGGAAACCACTCCTCCGGTAACGAAGATGTACTTAGCCACGGCGCGCCTCCGGGCCCTGAGAGCACCCCGCCGGAACGGGGCCCACAGGGCGCGCCTCGAACAGGCGGGCGACCCGGGCCAGGTCTTCGGGCGTGTCCACGCCCACCGATTCATATTCGGTTTCGACCACCTTGATGGAGTAGCCGTTTTCCAGTGCGCGAAGTTGTTCCAGGCGCTCCGAGCGCTCCAGCGGGCCTACCGGCAGCGAGGAATAACTTAAAAGAAAGTCCCGTCTATATACATACAATCCAATATGCTTAAAGTGCATGCCTGGGGCCGCCGGATTCCGAAAAAATGGGATCGGGCAGCGCGAAAAATAGATGGCGTCGCCCTTGCGGTTGGTCACCACTTTCACCACGTTGGGGTCGCCCACTTCGCGCGGATCCTCAATGCGCTTTTTCAAAGTGGCCATGACCACCTCGGAATCGTGGATCAGGGGAAGGATGGCGGCATCGATGGCGGCGGGGTCAATGAGCGGCTCGTCGCCCTGAATATTCACCACGATAGCGGCGGATTCGGCGGAGGCGACTTCGGCCACGCGGTCGGTCCCGGAGGGGTGATCGGAGCGGGTCATGCGCACCGGGGCGCCGAAGCCGCGGGCGGCTTCGTATACCCGCTGGTCGTCTGTGGCAACAATCGTGCTGGTGAGGTACCGGGCCATGGAGGCGCGCTCATACACGTGCTGCAACATGGTTTTGGACGAGATTTGGGCCAGAACCTTGCCGGGGAAGCGGGAGGACGCGAACCGGGCCGGAACCACACCCAAGATTTTACGCGGCACACGCGATCATACCACAAAACCCCTATGCTAGACTTGGGGGAGAAGAAAGGCTGGCAAGCCCGTATGCTGGCGTCTTATTTGAAGCTGTTTGTGCGCGGCGCCATTTTCCTGGCGGCAGTCTGGGGGCTTGCCCAACCGCCTGTCACCGTCATTCCCCGGCCGCAACCGGTTGCCAAGGCAGAGGTTTTGCCGAAGGCAAATATACGTGTGGACGCCAGTCTGGTGCTGATCCCGGTGACCGTGACGGACCCCTTCAACCGGTTTGTCACCGGGCTCGACAAAGAGAACTTCAAAGTCCTCGAAGACCACAAGGAGCAGATCATTTCGCAGTTTTCAAGCGAGGACGCTCCGCTCTCGGTGGGAGTGATCTTCGATTGCAGCGGCAGCATGGGTGAGAAGCTGGAAAAATCCCGCCTGGCGGTGGCCCAGTTTTTCAAAACTTCCAACCCGGAGGACGAATTTTTCCTGGTGCAGTTCAGCGACTCGGCCGACCTGGTCCAGCCCTTCACGCGCAACCTGGAAGAGATTCAGAACCGGCTCACCTTCACGCGGTCCAAGGGACGGACGGCGCTGCTGGACGCCATCTACCTGGGGCTGCACGAGATGAGAAAGGCCAGGAATCCGCGCAAGTCGCTGCTGATCATTTCCGACGGTGGCGACAATAATAGCCGTTACACCGAGGGAGAAGTCAAGAACCTGGTGAAGGAAGCCGACGTCCAAGTATATGCCATCGGGATCTATGAAGCTTACGCGAACCGGGGACGCACTCCCGAAGAGGCCGCCGGACAGGGGCTGCTGACGGAAATCGCGGAGCAGACCGGTGGACGGCAGTACGCCGTGGACAACATGAACGAATTGCCGGATATCGCCGCCAAGATTGGGGTGGAACTTCGCAATCAATACGTACTGGGCTACCAACCGCAAAACCAGGACCACGACGGAAGGTACCGGCATGTGCAGGTCAAGCTGGTGCAACCGAAAGGGCTGCCTCCCCTCCGCGCGTTTTTCAAGCAGGGCTATTATGCGCCACCGCAATAAACGAGTTTTTGCCGTCTCCCCCATCGTCGCTATCCTGGCCGCCGCGGCTCTCAGCGGCCAGCAGACCAAACCGCAAGGATCGTCCGCCGTTCCACCGGAAGAAAGCGGCACGATTTTCCGCTCGGATACCAGGGTGGTGGTGTGCAACACCACGGTGGTGGATAAGAATGGCCGTTTGATTACCGATTTGCCGCAGGGCGCCTTCACGGTGTATGAGAACGAGGTGCAGCAGCCGATTCGCACGTTTAAGCGGGAGGACGTGCCGGTTTCGATGGGGCTGATCATCGACAACAGCGGAAGCATGCGCGACAAGCGTGCCAAAGTGGAGGCGGCGGCTTCGGCGCTGGCGAAGGATTCGAACAAGGACGACGAGGTATTCGTGGTCAACTTCAACGACGAGGCGTTTCTGGATAACCCGCACGGCAAGGATTTCACCAGCGACATCCAGGAAATCGAGGAAGCGCTGACGCGCATCGATTCGCGCGGCGGCACCGCCATGCGGGACGCCATCCGGATGTCGATCGACCATTTGAAGGAGAAGGCCCACAAGCAGAAGAAGGTCCTGGTGGTGGTGACCGACGGCAACGACAACAGCAGCGTGATCAGCCTGGAAAACCTGGTGAAGGCTTCGCAGCAGGCCGACGTGCTGATCTATGCCGTGGGGCTGCTGAGCGAAGAAGAGCGCCGCGAGGCCAAGCGCGCCGAGCGGGCCTTGCGGGACCTGGCCGAAGCCACTGGTGGCGAAACCTTCTTTCCCAAGGATGTGGGCGAAGTGGATCGGATTGCGCACCAGGTAGCGCGGGACATCCGCAGCCAATACACCATCACTTACTCGCCCATCAATGCAGCCATGGACGGGACCTACCGCAAGATTCGCATCGCTGTGAACGCCAGCGGGCATCCCACCGTGCGGACGCGCAGCGGCTATTACGCCACGCCCGACCAGGCGACTCCCAAGGGCGCTCCGTCTTTCAACAAATAGACCATGATCGGCCTGTGGTGGCGTCTGAGCCGCGGCTACCGGCTGCGGCCCTGGCGAAGTCCGTACTTGCGATGGCGGATGGAGACCTACTGGGGCCTCCACGCGGAGAGCATCACGTTCGCCGATTTCTGGCGCTTCGTGTGGCGCCGGCGCGCCGAGCTGCGGCGGTATGGGCGATGGGCCGCGCGGATGCGGCACGGCCGCGGGTTGTCTGTTGGGCGCTCGCGGCCAAACTGTCAACCGGCGGGTGATGGACGGGACGCCGCCGACTGATGCCACTTTGTGGAGCCAGGGGTTTTCGGATGTTTCTACTGCACCGCCGGCAGGGGCACGGCTATGTATGGCGGGATGGCGCGCAGATCGGTGGTGAAGGTGTGGGTGTCGCCGGTCGCATCGTCCATAATTTCGAGCGACGACATGACGCTGCAGGGCGGGACTGTCGGCATCACCGGCATAACCGGTGTCGACCCGGGCCCCGAAACCGGGGTCGCCACGGAGGTCAATGGCGTGAAAACCACGGCGCGGATTTGCGCCCGCGCATTCGCCGCTGTCGATGGCACCGCAGGCTTGAAGACCAGCGAGGCCGCGGTCGCCGGTGGAATGTTGGTGACGGGCGTCCGCTTCAGCAAGGCGCCCGTGTCATCGTAGAATTCGAGCGTCGCCGGACACGCCGCGGCGGTCACACCGGGAACGGCCGCCTGCAGGTTCAGTACATTGAGCTGGGCGGTCTGCGTGCTGGTCATTCCCACAATTCCGGTGGTCACTGTTAACCCCGCTGTGCCGCTCGAAGTGGTTTGGGCCTGGACGAGAAACTGCGAGCCGAACAGAAGAAGTCCCACCACCGCGCTCTTATGGAATGCAAAACGTGACATAAATCTACACCTCTGTATGATGTTGGACACCGCCAGGGGCGCGGATCCAGCGGGTCTTTAAAAGGAACCCGGCACCAAGCCAAATGTAGCGCCGCCCGAAGCGTGCAAGGTGTGAAAGTGCGCCTTCGCGAGAGCTGCGGTTTCCGAGCGCCAGGCTACTGCCTACGCGCCGTCACAATCGCCAGCGGCCATGCGTAGACGATCCTGCCGTTCTCTCGCCGCACCGCCATATCCAGCCGGTCGTCCAACCGCGAGTCCTCAAAAAGTGTTCGGATGCGATCGGCATCGCCGTCCTTTGGAAAGGATCGCGCGAATAAGGATTCCAAGTCTCCCTCCAAGCGCATGGTCTCGACGCGCGGCGCCTCCAAGCCCGCCTCGGCGAACAAGCGGCTGAGACCCACGATAGGCAGAGCCTCCCCATGCGAGGGATCGCGCAGGCGCTCCATGGAGTTGAACGCGTCCGCCTTCTCCGCCGCGGGAGCGCTATCGGCCACTATGATCCGGCCGCCGGCCTTCGATACGCGCACCATCTCCTTCAGAGCCAGTGCCGGATCCGGCAGGTGGTGGAAAACAAAACGGGAGGTCACGACCGAGAATTGTCTGTCACGAAAGGGCAGCTCCGTGACATCGCCCCGCACCCAATCGACATTGGTCAGGTTCCGTTGCGCCTGCAATTGCCGCGCCTGTTGTAGCATGGCCGGAGTCAGGTCGATGCCGGTAGCGTGCCGCACCACTTCGGCAAAGGCGCACACGACCACACCGGGGCCGCAGGCCACATCCAGGACCGAATCCGTCGCGCCGGCCTCCGCGGCGCCCAGCATCCGGCTCAGCGGCCCTCGTTTCGCACCAGCGGCGAGTTCGCGAACGGCACGGCCTGGCGCGTGAATTGATCGAGGATGAGGTGTCTGTTCTCCGCACTCATGAACGGTTCTCTTGCAAGTCAAGGTGCCTTGTGGTGCAGCCTTTCAGGGTCCGGACCAGCTTCCGGCTGGCCCAGGGGGCGTTCAGCGGGGCCGGCCGGCTGAAAGCCGGCTGGGCCCAGAGGGCACCCCAGGATTGCCCGCCCCACGATCAATACGGTGGCCGCCAGATAGGCCGCCCACAGAGCCATCAGCGCCGCTTCCGGCACGGCCTGAAATGCCGTCAACCGCTCGAACGCGCGGCTCCATCCCACGGCCCGAAAGTCCACCAGGTGGAGCGTCCCCGTCGCTCCGTTGAGCTTGTGGCGGATCATGCCTGTGTAGTACGGAATCTCGACCGCATGCACGGTGTAGAGATCGAACAGCGCGAACAGCAGCGCTCCCATGGGCGCCGCCCAGCCCCGCATCCGCTTGGGCGCGATCGCCGCGATACCCGCTACGCACAACACCACCTCCGCCCCGGCGACCGCGTAAAGGTACCATCCCATCGAGCCAGGCAGCCCCTTGCTCAACCACTCGAGTAAGGCGTTGTAGAATTCGCCCAACCAGAAGGCCGCGTAAATAGCGGCCAGCGCCCTGATGGGCCGCTCGCGCCACAGCCGCACGAGGCCGATGGCGGCCAACAACGCGGCCGCGTAAAACACGTGGTACATCCAGCTTCGCACCGTCAGCGAGCTCCAGCCGCCGAAATAGAGGTGCGAGAACAGAATCGCGTCGGCCGCCGTGCGCCAGGGCATAGCGGGCGCGCGCCGCAGCACGCCCCATACGCCGGTATCGCGCAGCATCACCGATTCGCTGAGGCCCGTGAGAGTTCCGGTGGTCGCCAGGTTGCGCACGTACCACCAGCCCGCCACCGCCGCCGCGGCTGTGAACGGCCTCCACGAACGCCTTCCGAGTATCAGCGCCAGCGCCGGCACGGCCGTCAGGAAGTAGGCCTTCGTCAGCAGGCCGAGGCCCAGCACGATGCCTAGCAGCCACTCGCGCCGCGGCATTTGCACAGCCAACACCGTGAGCAGCGTGAACAGCACGACCGCCAGGCAGTCGTTGCTCACCCGCGCCACATCCAGCGCCATCCCCGGCATCAGCGCCACCACCGCGGCCGAGGCCAGCGCTACCCGTTCATCGGCGAAGACGATCTGTCCCAGCCTGAAGACCAGGGGCACGGCCAACGAGGCGATCAGCGAACCGATCCAGCGCAACGCCATCACCTGCCAGGCCAGCCCGCGGCCGCCCGCGAGGCGCAGCACCGGCGCCATCAGCCAGTAGTAGAGCGGGGGCTGCAGCGCTTCGTAGGCCTTCAGCCCGCCGCTGCCGGTTTCGCGGCCCCACTCGGGCGGCATGGCGCGGAAGGCCGCCTGCCGCTCGCGGCGGGCCTCTGCCGGCAGAGTCCAAAAGTCGTCCTGCGAAACCGAGGGCGGCGGCAGGTAGCGCATCTCCCAGGGCACCGGCGCAAGCTGCAGCGAGGCTTCCACATCGCGCGGCACGGCGCGGTCGCGCGCCGGCAGAATCACGCCCTCAAACGCTCCCGCCCGAACCACCGCGAAGTGCGCCCATTCGTCGTACCCCTCCCACAGCGGCAGCATCGACGAATAAAACAGCAGACGCACCAGGAAACAGGCCCAAACCGCCAGCAGCCATCGTGTGCGCATCCAAGCGGCCTCGCTAGAGCAAACCGTAGGGCTTAGATCGTCATTGCCAGAAAGCCGCCATCCACTCGCACCACCGACCCGGTGACGAACGAGCTGGCACGCCGCGACGCGAGGTAGACCACCGCGCCCACCAGTTCGTTCGGCTCGCCGAAGCGCTTCATGGGAGTGTGGCTAAGGATGCTGGCCACGCGTTCGGGCGTCAACACTTTGCGATTCTGTTCCGCCGGAAAGAATCCCGGCAGGATGGCGTTGACGCGAATGTTGTGGGGCGCGAGCTCGCGCGCCAGAAACTGCGTGATCTGGTTGACGCCCGCTTTGGCGATGCCGTAAGTGAAAACCTTGGAAAGGGGCGGCCCTGAGGATGCCGAGCTGATATTGACGATCGACCCGCCGCGGCCCGCATCCACCATCGCCTTGCCGAACACCTGGCACGCCAGGAACACGCTCTTCAGGTCGATATCCAGAATGCGCCGCCATTCCTCTTCGGTAATCTCGAAGAACGGCGTGGTCGAGTTGACTCCCGCGGCGTTGAGCAGGATATCCACCCGGCCGAAGCGCGCCAGCACCGTGGCCAGGCTGCGCTCCAGATCGGCCTTGCTGGTGGCATCGCACTGGATCCCGATGGCCTCCCCTCCCCGCGCGACGATGGCCGCGGCGCGCGCATCGGCGTGTTCCTGGGTCCTGCCCGCGACGGCGATGCGGGCGCCCGCCTGCGCCAGGCCATCCGCCATCGCTCCGGCCAGGACTCCGCCGCCGCCAATCACCACCGCCACATCGCCATCCAGAGAGAAGAGTCCGTTTTCGGGCATTTCTCAATAGTAACAACGGGCGGGGCGCCGGAGCTGAAGCTAAAAAGCCGATAGCTGAACGGCCTCCGGGACAATCGGAAGATCACGCGGCCTGGCCCGCCGCCTATGCGGCGAAGAGGTAGCGCTCGACGAAGCCGAGCGGATCGGCGGCCGATGCCGCCGGCGTCTATTATTGAGTAAGCTAAAGGGGGGAATTTATGAGTTCGCGACTCCTCAGTCCCAACCGCGAAGCGGCCATTTGGGCACGGTTGATGCAGGCGCAGGGGGACGAGCTGTCTCCGGAGGTGGCTGAGTACCTGCTGTCGTTCGCTTTTGGAGAGAACGACCGGGAGCGGATGCGGCAATTGGCGGAGCGGTCCGAATCCGGCTCCTTGACGGCCGAGGAGCAGCGGGAATTCGACAGTTATCTGCATGTCGGCAATTTGCTGGCGGTGATCCAATCTAAAGCCAGGGCCGCTCTGCGGCGCAAGCCGCGCAGCCGACCCCGTTCGTGAACCAGGGCCTGATTCGGCAGGTCTGGCGCCGGGCGCAAAGCCGCTGCGAATACTGCCGGCTGCCTGCCTCCGTTTATCCTCTGCCGTTTCATGTCGACCACATCAGTGCGCGCCAGCATGGTGGCGCGACGGTTCCCGACAACCTTGCCCTGGCTTGCCTCCACTGTAACCGGCACAAAGGCCCGAATATCGCCGGACGCGATCCGGGGACCGGCCAACTCGGCCGGCTGTTCCATCCACGGCTGGACATGTGGAGCGACCATTTCGTATGGGCGGGAGCCGAGTTAATCGGTAAAACGGTTATCGGCCGGATTACTATTCAGGTTCTCGCCGTCAACAATCCGGACTTCCTTGCCGTTTGGCAGGCGCTCATCGAGGAACAGGCATTTTCAATAGACTGATCACACCTCCTTCAGCATTTTGCGCCTCGTGCCGCGCATTTACGTTGGTAACCCGCCCGGCCAGTTCGGGAGAATCGCCATAGATGCTACGGGCTGAGAGCGGTTCTACCGCGCCGGCCAGAAAGCAAGCGACAGTTCGGTGGACAAGGCCCACTTTGCCGCGGAAAAAGGGGTTAGCCTGGCGGGATAATGAACAAGTCCTTCTCGCGTGCCCTGGGTGCGGGAGGGCGCCCGTGGGTTTGCCCGGAGCCACGCCGGCCGCCACCTCGTCGCGGGTGCTCCGTTCGCGCCGGCGGCATCCCCAGGCAATGACCGGTTGGCGTGTCCGCTTCCGGATGGCGGGCAAGCGCGGGATCCGCTTGCTGTTGGCCGGCGCGGCCTGGCTGGCTTACTGCTTGCCCTCTTCGAGGCGGGTGATACGTTAATCCTGGATATCTGCGATGTGGGCGAGGCGGGTGATGGCGTCCATCATGGCAGCCTGGTTCTTGGTGAGTTCCTTGACGTCGGCAGTGACTTGCTGCACGTCGTGTGTAAGGAGTTCCAGGCTTTGCGCTAGGGCTTCGTGGCGCTCGGTGAGGCGGTCGATCCGTTCTTCGAAGGTCATGCTGTGGCGTCTCTTTATGAGTTTAGCCTGAAGTGCTCACGGCTTGTAGACACCTCACGGCTGGCTGCTATTTTCGCTGCCTGCGCGGCCCTGTGGCGATGAGTACGACGGAGTTGAAACCCGGCCGTCGACTGCTGCGACCTGACCGCATACTACTCCACCTCAGCTCATGTACATCCCGCCGTTCACGTTGATGGTCTGGCCGGTGATGTATCCGTTTCCCGCCAGTAAAACGGCGGCGTCCGCCGTCTCCTCCACGTGGCCGAAGCGGCCCACCGGAATGAGGCTCGGCGTGGCGTTCAGGTTCCCCCTCACCATATCGGTTTCGATCAGGGCCGGCGCGATGGCGTTCGAGGTGATGCCTTCCTTCGCCAGCAGGTGCGCGTAGGAACGCATCAGGCCCAGCATTCCGGCTTTGGACGCCGCGTAGTGCGGCCCCACGATGCCGCCCAGTTGCGCCGCCACCGACGACAGGAAAATCAGCCGGCCCCAACGCCGCGCCCGCATCGGCGGCAGCACCGCCTGCGTCACCAGAAAACAGGACTTCAGATTCACGGTGAGGATTTCATCCCAATCCCGCTCGGTGATGGCTTCCGGCGGTTGTACGCGCGCGATGCCGGCATTGTTCACCAGGATGTCGACCGGTCCCAGTTCGCGCTCGATGGACGCGACCATCGTCCGGACCGCGTCTGCGCGGCTGACGTCCGCCTGAACGGCCAGGGCGCGCCCGCCGCCCGACCGGATCTCCGCCGCCACCTCCTCCGCTTCGGCCACGCGCTCGAGATAATTCACGGCCACATGCGCGCCCGCCCGCGCCAGGGCCAACGCGAGGGCCCGGCCGATGCCGCGGCTGCCTCCGGTTACCAAGGCCGTTCTGGCTGTGAGGTCCGCCATCCGCTTCGCCTCCCGTTTAAGGTTGCCGTATCAGGCGCATGGCCTGAAAGTCCGCCGCTACCCGCCGGGCGTGGCCGAACCGATCCAGGCTGGCGTTTCCGGAGCAGCCCAGGGATTCCGCCGCCATTGGCTGGATCGGCACCGGAACCGATGCCAGCGACACGGCACGGCCCGCCACCCGCACGTCCAGCCGCGCCAGACTGCGGCTATCGAACGTCACGCTTTCTTCCAAGCCCTGCAACCCGTGCTCGTCTGCGCCGGCCGCGTCTTTCAAGGTTGCGGGAAATCGGCGCCGAACTCCCGGAACAGGAACGTCTCGGGGTTGCCGGTGTCGAGCGCCAGCCCCACTGGCCGATAATTCCTTCTCGCGTTCTCAGCGGAGCGGTGCCTTTAGTCAGGCGGCTAATGCGCGCCCGGCGGTTTCGCATCCGCCGGGGCCGTGCCGAAGAATGCGGGGCTCTTCAATTCCACCTTGGCGTCGCGATTGATCTGCTCCATCCACTGGTTATAGTGCTGCTGCCGGAGCTGCGCGAAAATTTCGTCGCTCACCTGGCCGAACTCTTTGGACGACACCGCTTCCGCCCGGAACAGATAGATGGCGTTGGGCTGCCGGATCGGTTCCGAGACTTCGCCTGGCTTCAGCGCCATCACGACCGCGCGAATCGGCTCCGGAATGTTATCGCTGCCGTGAATGGTGGCGAAGTCGCCGTCTTTGGCCTTGGATGTGGCGTCCTCGGAATACTGCGCCACCAGCTTCACGAAATCCGCGCCCCCGCGCAGGTCCGCCAGCAGTTTCGCCGCCAGGGCTTTGGCCTGCTCCTCGGTCCGCGAATTTGCGCTGCTCGACGCGCCCTGCTCCGAGAAAGCCAGGTAGATCGCTTTGATGCGCACTTCCTTGTACTTATCCCGATGGGCTTCGTAATACTCCTTCGCTTCGGCCGGAGGCACCGTGATGTGGTGGAGGGTGTCCACCATTTCCGCATCGGTGAGAATTCTCATCCGGTAATAGTCCAGGGACTCCCGCGTCGGGCTTCCCTCATCCAGCTTCTGCTTCTCCGCCATCTGGGCCAGCTTCCGCATGACCGCCCAGCCTTTGATGAAGCCCTCGCGCTGCTTCAGGGCATTTTGCTGGATGTCCGGCGGGAGCACGGCGAAGATCTTCTTGAACTCGCCCACGGTCATCGGAGCGCCATCGTCGAAGACGGCGATCACCGTATTCTCGGGTAAGTCGGGGATCGCGGGAGCGGCCGCCTGTGGCGCGGTCTGCGCCTGGCCGGCGAGGCAGGCAAGTAGCAGGATGGATAGTGCTTTCATGGCAGGGCTACGAGTATCTCAATTTTATCACGGGCTGCTCCCGCGTTGCGTACCGCGCCGTTACTGGTACAGATCCTCGAACTCCACGCTCCCAAGGAAGCCCTGCAAAGGAATGCCCGTTCCCAGGATCTGGAAGCGCGTCGGATAGCCCGCCTGACCCTGGAACAGGAGTCCGGCTCCGCCGCCATTCGCTATGCCAATCCAGAACTGCAGGCCGCCCGGGTCGGGATCGCGAGCCAGGATGACGAAGTACAGCATTCATGTACAGCGTGTTGGTGTGGTCCCCAGCGACCGACGTAAGGTTCGTGAAAGCTCCGGTGTTCTGGGACTCGTTGTTCAGGGCATCGGCCGGTGCGGTGCTCGACGGGCACCCGATGATCGCCTGGAAACACGCGGCCAGACCGGCGTCGATGCAACTTGCATCGGCCGGCGCCGGCGCCCGGTTCAACAGGTTCTGGTACAGCGTCGCCGCCGTGTAGCTGGGGTTGCCGGCGATCAGCGTGCTGAACAGGACGCCGATCGACAGCGTGCCTGTACGGATGCGGGCCACCACCGAGGTGAACTGGGCGTAAGCGGTGGAGCGCCCGTCACCGGCGGAGGCGCCGACCCACGATCCCGACCCGTCGGCCTCGATGCGCGCGAGGCCGCTCGTCAGGTTGGCCGGGTTCGGCCCCGTTACATTCGAATCCAAAGTAGATGTTGCCGGCGAGGTCGGCGGTGATGGGCGTGGAGATCATGACGCTCGCGGCGAAGGCCGCCAGGTTGGCGGCGTACAGCGCATTGCCGTAGAAAGCGATCTGGCCGGAGGGTCCGCTGGCGGAATCCGGCTGGTCGCGATAGTAGACCGTGCCTCCCGCGCCGGGGTAATACAGCCGCGTACCCTGGCTGAGCGCCGGGCTATAACTGGGAATTCAGTTGTGGGGAGGCGGAGTGAAATCGGTGGGGCGCGTGTAGAGCAGCGTCCCATTCGCCCCGCTGTGCGCCTCTACGCGGTAAGTGTTTGACGAGCTGGTCCGCACCGGAACCAGCACCGTATTCCCCGCCGTCACCAGAGGCGATCCATAGTGAATAGATAAGGGGCCCCAGGGTGGCCCCTGCAGCGCCAGGTCGACCGGTGTGCTCACTTGACGATCTCTCCAGCCGCTCCGCGCCGACGGTCGAAAGGCCGGTGTGCTGCGCGTCGTGCGCGTAGCTGCTCCAGGGGACCGCGGCGGTCTGCGCGCGAAGACCGGCCGCGAGACATAGCCAAACCGCGATCCGCGTCATATCCCCAAATCAACCCCTGCCGAACGGATTGGTTGCGCGCGAATCCTTCAAGGGCGCAACAACTCGTAGGTTACAAAGGCAAAGCGTTTGGAGTCCGGCGCCCAGGAGTTGACGTTGATGGTCCCCTGGCCACCAAAGATCTTCAGCACTATCTCGGGTTGCGCCTTGCCCACCTTCTTGCCGGGCAGGGGGATCATGCGCAACGCCACGTCCATCTTGCCATTGTGGTCGGCGGTCCCTTTCGGAAACGAAATGAACACCAGCCGCTTGCCATCCGGCGAGGGATGCGGGAACCAGTCTTCCCATTCGTCGGAGGTCACCTGCTCGGCCTTGGCGTCCCCCGGGCCGGCGCCATCGGCGGGTATCCGCCAGACATCGTAGTTCCCCGCGCGGTTGGAATTGAAGTAGATCCAGTGGCCGTCGGGCGAATAGTCGGGGCCGTCGTCGTAGCCCGGGTTGGAGGTGAGCTGCTGCTCGGCACCGCCTTCCACGGGAATGCGGAACAGGTCGAAGTTGCCGGTGCGATTCGCCACAATCGACAGCCACTTGCCATCGGGCGACCAGCCATGAAAGTAACTGGGCGCCTTGGTGGTCATGGCGCGCCGGCCCGTGCCGTCGGCCGCCACCACGTAGACTTGCGATCCGCCCGACCCTTGCGAGGAAGCCGAGAAGGCCAACAGTTTGCCATCGTGCGTGAAGCCGTGGTCGTTGTTGCAGCGCACCCCTTCGCCGACGTCGAGCTTCTCCGGCTTGCCCGTCCCGTCCACCGCGATGCGATACAGATTGCCACCCGAATTGGCGAGCAGGAATTTGCCGTCCACGGTCCAGTTGGGCGCTTCCCATATCTCGTCGGCCTGCAGCAGCACTTTCTGTTCTTTGGTTTTCAGATCCAGGATCGTGATGCGGCTGCGATAGCGCTGCTGCGGCGGGCGCGGCTGAGCCTGCTGGTTGGCGCTAGACACGATGCGCACATTGGAGAACACCGCCGTCTCCAGGATGTTGCCGTCGTGCGAGCAGACGCCGATCCCGGCATAGACGGGGTCCTGCAAGGGCAGCGAAACCGCCTCGGTGCGCGTCAGTTCGCCGCCGGGCTGGCCGGCCGAGAGGGTGAACTGGTTGCCGCGCCGCTCCAGGCGAATGCGCATGGGGGCGGTCAATGGCGAGCGCACCTCCTGAGTGACGGCGGCGGCGGCCGCGCGGTATTGCAAGGCGGTCAGCCCGTCGCCGTGCAGGGCCGCATCGGCATAGGGCGAATCCGCGTTCAGGTTCTGCCGGACCATCAGCATGGCCTTGCGATGGGCCACCGCGCCGGCGCCCACAAACTGCACGTCCGCGGTGATGGTCACATCGCCCGAAATCCGCTTCCAGACGAACTGGAAGGCGTCGCTGGCAGCCCAAACATTGGCGCCGCCGCCGGTTACGCGGTACTCCCCGGATGCCGGGACGTACGCGAAGGAACCCGCTTTGGGGTTATCGCCGATATCGCCGTGGCCTTCAAAAAGCCCGGCATTGGTGGACGGCTGGGCCGCGCCCGTCCCCACGCTCAGGACGACGGCTGCGAAGGCAAAACAGTAACGGGAAGGCACGGGTCGATTTTACCTTAAATATGCAGACTTGGCGCTCCGTCCTCACGCGCGGCACGCGCGGACCACGCTCTTCTCGCCACCATCTTCTTTGTCGCCTACCTCGCCGTCCTCACGCGCGGCACGCGCGGACCACGCTGGACGAAGCGGGCACATGCTCACCCCTCGTAGCGCCGTCCTCACGCGCGGCACGCGCGGATCACGCTATGGGGTATCCCGAACTCTCCGCCGCGGTGCCCCCGTCCTCACGCGCGGCGCGCGGACCACGCTACGTAGGGACCGCCGCCGCTGACACCCGCCGCACCGTCCTCACGCGCGGCACGCGCGGACCACGCTGGCGGGGCACCATCGCGCTTTCCGGTCAGCCAGCCGAGGCTTCCACAAGACGGCAAACCGCTACGGCGTAGCGTTCGTCTACCTGGAATCGACTTGGAATCAATAGGTTAGCCCACAATTTCGGCTACATGTTGCAGTTTGGCGGGCGCTCGCCGGCTCGCCCAAATCGGCAACCGCGGCGTGTTACAGCAGAGCCTGCCAACGGAAATCGGGAAGATCCGTCATAAGGTCATGGAACCAACCTGCCTGACGACGGCAAGAATAAGCATGCTACGCGCAAGCTCGGGAGGGATGCTCGCACTACTCGCCGCGGGCGCCGTTTTCGCTCAACCGCAGGCTGCCCACCCGGCTTACGAAGCGGCCTTTGTGAAACTCAACACCTCGGGCAGCGGAAGCAGCTCGTCGAACGGGTCCAAGGGGCAGATCGTCATGACCAACCTGACGCTGAAGCGCCTCATCGAGCGAGCTTATAACGTCAAGCCGTTTCAGGTGACCGGTCCCGACTGGCTGGAAGCCGTCCGCTTCGACATCGCCGCCAAGTATCCGCCGGACACCAAGAACGACGACCGCTCGCTCATGCTACGCACGCTGCTGGAAGACCGCTTCAAGTTGACCGTGCATCGCGAATCGAAGGATATGCCCGGCTATGCCCTCGTAGTGGCCAAGAAAGGCTTCAAACTCAAGCCGGTTGAGCTAGGCTCGTCCGATACCGATAGCAATGGGGACGGGCGTTTGGTAACCCTGACGGCGAAGAAGAACTCGATGGCGCAATTGGCCGACTACGTGGCCCGCAGGTTGGGAGAGGTAGTGGTCGACAAGACGGGCATCGACGGTGTCTACGACTATGAACTCCACTTCACCAACGACGATCAGACCTCCAACGACACCGGCGCCGATGCAGCCCCTACCCTGATTACCGCCCTCCAAGAGACACTGGGCCTGCGTCTGCAGCCGCAAAAAGTCCCTGTCGAGATCGTCGTGGTCGACCATGTGGAACGGGTTCCCACCGAAAACTGAGCCGGTACATCGGCTTCAAGCATCCCATCGTCGCCCGCCCACGGAACAGCCTGCCTCGTTGTGAATGCCGCCGAATCCGCGTAAGATCTCTCCAGGGGCACAGCCGCGGCATCCAAACGCGCCGCTTCCAACTCAACTATCATGGAGCCTTCGCTTCCAGGGACCAGCGATGCGCGGCGCGGCTGGTGGTTCGCGGCCACGCTCGCGGCGCTCGCGGCGGTTTCCTTTTACGGGTTCTGGTCCCGCCACCTTTGGCGGCAGGAGATCTGGCAGGCCCCCGGCGGCGAGCGCTTCCTGATCTTCCTCGCGGCGTCGCTTCTTTGGTTCGGTGGCTGGATCCTATGGCGGCCCGCCTGGCAGGCGCCAGCCACGTTTTGCCTGGTGGCCGCTTACAGCGTGGCAGCGGTGGGCGCACTGCCGGTGGCCGCCGCCCTATTTCTCCTGTTCGCCTGCTTCGCGCTGGGGCGGCTCATGCTGGCGGGACTGGTGGGGCGGGCGGGCCCAACGGGCGCCCCCCTGCCCAAGTCCGCCGATGGCAGGCGAATCGCCTGCCCCACCACGCTCGCACTGTCGGGCCGCTCTTCGGATGATGGCCGCTGGTCCATGGGCACCCCCTTTCTGGCACTCCTCACCGGCCTCGGCGCGTTCCTATGGCTCGCCGGTCTCGCGGCGCACTTTCCCGTCAATTACCCAGCCACCTGGCTGGCTCTTCTGGCCGCGCCCCTGGCAGCCAGGCCGCGAAACACGGCGGCGTGCCTGCGCGACGCGGTCGCCCTGCTGCGCCCCGTGCGCCTCGATTCGCGCCTGGAGTACGCCTCGCTGGCGCTGGCTCTGGTGCCCGTCCTGGCGCACTGGCTGGTGGTCCTGAAGCCGGAAGTGAGCACGGATGCGCTCTCCATGCACCTGGTGGTCCCGGCCTACGTCGCCAACCACCATCAGTGGAGCTTCGATTTCCGCCACTTCACCTGGGCGGTCATGCCGATGGGCGCGGTCTGGGGCTACACCATCGCCTACCTGCTGGGCGGCGAGTTCGCGGCGCGCTTCCTCAACTTCGCGCTGCTGGCGGCCCTCTGCGGATTCCTTTATGGCTTCGCGCGCCGCTGGGCCTCGCGGCCGATGGCCTTCCTGCTCACCGCGCTCTACGCCTCGACCCCGGTGGTACAACTGGTCACCGGGTCGCTGTTCGTGGAAACGTTCTACGCCGCGCTGCTGGCGGGCGCTCTTGCGGCACTGTGGCGGCAGCGCGAAACCGGACGGCCGGCGTGGCTGGCGGTGTGCGCTTTCCTCTTGGCCTCGTCCATGGCGGTGAAGCTGATGGCGCTGCCGTTTGTGGTCGCAATCGGGGCGGTGTTGGCCTGGGAACTGGCGCGAATGTGGCGGCGCGGCGCGAAGCGCTGGGTGCTGGCATCCGCGGCGGCGTTCCTGGCGGTGGCGCTGCTGCCGTATGCCTACGCCTGGCGGGTCACCGGCAACCCGGTCTTCCCGTTTGCGAACCAGTGGTTCCGCTCGCCGTATTACGCGCCGGTGATGTCGCCCGATACCCGCTTCAGCGAGCCGGTAACCTGGCGCACGCCCTTCGACGTCACCTTCGACACGCACCGCTATTGGGAAGGGCAGGATGGCTCCATCGGATTCCACCTCCTCCTGCTGGCGCCGCTGGTGCTGCTGGGTTTCCGGCCGCGTGATGTGGTGCTGTTGCCGCGCCCGGCGCATGGTCCCCCGACCGCGAGATTCGCTGGTGTTCCGAAACCGCTCGCTGACGGGGTGCCCCTGGAGCCGGGATCTGTTCCGGGCCACGACCGTGAGGGAGCGGGCCAGGGCTGGAAATTCACCGAATGGACCCTGGTCTGGGCAGCCTTCGGAGGCACGTTCCTGGGATTGGCGCTGCGTCCGAATGTGCGCTATCTGTACCCGGCCTTTCCGCTGCTCACCCTGGCGCTGGCGTTGGTCCCGCGGCCGGGCCCGGAGGGCGCCCTGTCGCGGCCCTGGCCGCCCGGGCGAATGCTGGCGGGCGCGGCCCTCGTCTGCCTGGGGCTCAACCTGTGGTTTCTGCCCTCCTCCTCCTGGTATCACAAGACGTTTTGCCTGAATCCGCTGGAGCGCGGCGCGGCCGAACGCTACCTGGCCGCGGCAGCCCCGGTACGCCTGCTGGTGGACCGGCTGAACCGCCGGCACCCGGGAGAGAACGTATTGTTCCTGGAGACCGGCGACATCGCCGAATTGCGCGCCCAAGCTTACACCAATGGCTGGCACTCGTACATGTTCATGCAGCGGGTGATGGCGCTGCGGACGCCCCATGAGGCGCTCGAATTGGCGCGGCAACTGGGAATCCGGCATTTCATTTATCCGGATCCGGCCAGCGGCGTGCCCGTCCGCGAGGCCCAATGGAAGGCGCTGATCGATGGCTGCTCCCAGACCGAATCCGGAGCGCCCTCCGGGGCGCCCTCCGGAGTGCCCTCCGGGGTGCCCTCGGGGGTGCCCTCTGGGCCCGGCGGCTTCCGGCTCGCCAACCTGCGCCCCTGCACGACTGCCGCGGTGGAAGTGCCGGCGGCGGGCGCCTACGACGATCTGGACCCGCGCATCTCCTTCTTCGGCTACTGGTCGCACGACACCCAGTTTGCCCAAGCTGCCAACCGCTCGGTGACCTACTCGGATGTGCCCGGCGCGAGCTTTCAGTTCCCGTTCCGGGGCGCCGCCGTCACCTGGGTTTACACCAAGGCCCTGAACCGCGGGATCGCGCAGGTGTTTCTGGATGGCCAGCCGCGGGGCGAGGTGGACCTTTATGCGCCCGATACCGCGTGGCAGTCGCGCAGCGTCTTTCGGGCGGCCGGCCAAGGCGATCACGTGTTCGAAGTGCGCATCCTCAACCGCCCGAATCCGCGCTCTTCGGGCAACTACGTGGATGTGGACGAATTGATCGTGGAGTGACGAAATGGTCCCAGGCGCACCGCGGGAAGCCCGCTGGAACCGGCCGGAGCCGCGCCGCACGCTGTCCGCGGAGTTGCTGGAGCGGATCGTCAACGCCGCCTTTCCGGGCCGCCGCGCGCTTCACGCGGAGCCGCTCGCGGGCGGCCTGCGTAACGCCAATTTCAAGATCGCGCTGGATAGCGTGCCCGGCCTGGAGCCGGACCTGGAGCCAGACCTGGAGCCAGACGTGGTGGTGCTGCGGATCTACGAGCACGATCCCTCGCTCTGCCAGAAGGAGATCGACATTTTCCGGCTGCTGGGCGGCTCGCGGGTGCCCGTGCCGGAATTGTTTCACGTGAAACACCATGAATCGGAAGGAGTTCCGCCATTCACCCTGGCGCGCTACGTCGAGGGCATCAGCTTTCACAAGCTGAAAAACACCGGCGACGCCGAGGCCATCGCCCAGGCGGCTTACTCCGCGGGCGAAACCCTGGCCTCCATTGGCCGCGTCCGGTTTCCAAAGGCGGGCTGGCTGGGTCCGGGGCCGGCCGTCGGGGCGCCCCTGCTGGAGGGGCCCGACCCCGTCCCGCGCTTCATCGACCTGTGCCTTCGGCAGGCGCCGCTCGAACGGCGCGTGCCCGCCGATTGGCGCGGCCGCGTCCACGATCTGGCGTGGCGATGGGCGCCCCAATTGGCCGCCCAGGACGCCGACCCGCGCCTGGTGCATGGTGATTTCAACCACCGCAATCTGCTGGTGCGCCCCGTGGCCGGCCGTTGGGCGGTGGCCGCCGTGCTGGATTGGGAGTTCGCCGTATCCGGCTCGCCGCTGGCCGATCTGGGCAGCTTTCTGCGCTATGAAAAGGCCCACGCCCCGCTGGCCGAGCCGCACTTCTCAGCCGGCTATCGCGCCGCGGGCGGCCACCTGCCCGAAGACTGGCGGCGCCTTTCGCAATTGCTGGCTCTGGCAGCCATCTGCGAAAGCCTGACGCACGAAGACCTGCCGGAGCCGGTGGCGCGCGAGTTGGTGGGGCTGTTGAAGACACACAGCGGGGCGGAATAGCATGGCAATCTCTGAGCGTCCCGCGGTTCTGGTGTGGGCGCCAACAGCCCAGCCCGCAAGGATGGGTAGCGGCTGGGCGAGGTGTCTTGGTCTCTTGGTCGTCCCCGGGCGGCTATCGGCGGGGATTCGAAGCCCACGGACTTCATATTACTGTGATATCTTTGGCTGCCTGGGGGCAGGCATTTCTTGAGGCCGGTTGTCATGAGCAATCCTACTGGAAAGCGTCGCTCGCCACTGGGGTTCCTCGCATGCCGTCACCGATGAGTTCAACGCCGGAAGGAATAAAGGTGAAGGAAAAGAGGAAATATGCATTGGTATCTTGATGTACTGAAGAAATATGCGGTGTTTAGTGGAAGAGCGAGACGAAAGGAGTACTGGATGTTCTTCCTATTCAACTGCATTATCTATTTCCTCATCGGCGTCTGGATGCGCTTAATGGAGATCGTCATTCTCGGCCCCCCGGACTTAACCCCCCTTGTAACCAGGATTTACAGCTTGGCACTATTGGTTCCCGGCATTGCCGTCGGAATTCGAAGAATGCATGACACCGGTCGAAGCGGATGGTGGATTCTTCTCCCGGTGGTCAATTTGGTCTTCCTGTGTCAGGACAGCCAATCCGGTGAAAACGCATATGGCCCTAATCCCAAAATGGCCTGACCCGGCATTTCCCGGTGCGCAGGTCCGCCGAGACGAGACTCGGCGCTCGTAACACCAGTGATGGAGTAGCCACTTGACTTGACTCAGGTAGCCGGTGGTGTTTCCGTTCCCCCGGGTTTCGGCCGGAGCCGGTGGCGCAGGAATTGGTGGGGCTGTTGAGGACACACGGCGGGGCGGAATAGCATCGTGCCGCGATCACAGCCGCGCCAGCGTCAGGGGGTCGAATTCGCCTCCGAAATATTTTCGGAGCGCCTGCAAGAAGATCCGGTTGTCCGCCGCGGCATGGGCGAACAGGGTCATGGACGATCGAAATTTCAAGTAATCGGGATACGGGAGAATCTGCTGGATCGAACGCCCTTCGACCAGCGTCACGAGGCGCGTGCATTCCGCGAGCCTTGGCCCCAGTATGGGGTGGTCTAGGTATCGGGCGGCCTCCTCCCGCGAGGAGATGGCGAACTCGGCCGCTGTGGCGCTGGATCCCAGCCCCTGAATCTGCGGGAAGACAAACCATATCCAATGGCCTTGCTTCTCGCCTTTGCGAAGCTCCGCGCATACCTGTTCGTAAACGCCATTCTGGGCATCCACGAAGCGTTGCAGACGATAGGGGTCATGCGCATCGGGTTTCACGTGGATCGACCAGTCTCATGATCCCACAAGGGCCCAGCCGCGACCTTGCCGCGTTGCCGGGTTCGTGCCGTGCCGGTCCCCAGTTGCAATCTACTCGGCCGTATCCGGCGAATACGGGCGCTCCGTGATGGTCAGCTCCGCGAGTCCAATCAGGCGCGTGTCGATCTCGAGGTGCGTGGTCCGCTCATACGCTACCCCGTCGCGAGCGGCCGTATCGCGCGTGATATTGACACGCCGCACAAATATAGAAGGCGAGCGCACCAGGTAGCCGGTTTGCCGCCGGACCAACCCGCTGCCGGCGTCAATCCATAGTTGGCCCCGCATCAACCCGATTCGCTTCTTTCGCGGCTTGATCTCAAAGATGTATGCGAGCGTTCCGCCCTCGACGATGGAACCCCGGTATCGGAAGCGGTAATTCGCGGGCGCAATAGCGACGGAGGCAGGAGGCAGAGCCGCCGCTTCCACCTCGGCGGAAATATATCGCGCAATCACCTGTTGCCTGATGGTGCGGTCGCCGTCTATGGTGAGCACCTGATATTCCGGCCGGCCAAAGGGAGGGGTGCCCTCTGGGCCCCTGCGAATCGCCCGGAGATGGCCGCTTTTGGTATGTGTGGGGAGGGATGCCTCTATGTCGATGGTCTCCGCGCTCCAAGGCGTGGTCTGCGAGGCCGTTTCCAGATATCGGGCAAGAACCAGGCTTGGATCGGGCGCCGAACTGGCTGCCGCCATTCCCGATTCAGCCGGACCCCCAGCCCAAACCGCCGCCTGCAGCAGGACCGGCAAAACGACTAACCGCATCCTATTTCGTCTCATACGGCTCTACCGTGACCTTTCCAGAAGCTTTGCAACTTCAGAGCGGGGCGGATCATCGGGCGTAATCCGCGATTCGGCGTACTGGCGGAGGAGCATCCTGGCGTCTTCGAGGTTCCGCCCACTGTGGATATAAGCAGCCGCGCGCGCGAACATGAGCTTGGGCGAATCCGGTTCGATTTGCGCGGCCGTGCGAAAGAGATTGTCGCTTTCCTCGTAGCGGCCATGCTCGGATAGGAACCGGGCCAGGTCAATCACCCGGCCTATATGGCCCGGTGCGAGCTGCATGGCCTTGCGGAGTTCCTCTTCCGCTACCTGAATGTTCTTGCGCTTCTCGGCAATCCTGGCACGGTCATAGTGGTATTCGGCCTCGCTCAGGCGGCCGATTCGGACGGCCACTCCTTCTGCCTTATCTACCCCTCCTCCAACGATGCCGGGAGCCTGGAGGTAGTACTCGAAGAGGTCGCCCAGCGCTTCCAGATTGGAGGGGTCGAGAGCCACGGCCTTCTCGAAGGCATCGCGCGTCTTGTTGGCATACGGAAGCGCCGTAAGGAAACTGGACTGTTCGGCGCGCCGGCCATAAGCTTTGCCCAGCCAATCGTAGTAATTGGAACTCAGAGGATCTTCCATAACGGCCTTCTCCAAACAGCTTGCGGAGTACTTGTACTGGCCATCCATGTAATAGGCTTTCCCGGTCAAGGCGTAGACCGCCGCGTTCTTTTGGGTAACAGGCAGCAGAGTATTGAGGGTCGCTTTGTAATCGGTGCGCTGGTACGCTTCTTCGGCTCGTTCGAGATTCGTGCCGGCCGCACGGGCAACCGCGGCCACCGAAAGCAGCACCACCGCTCCCGACACTCTGATTTTCGACAGCCCATTGCGTCTCATACCCCTCACATGGCACCTGGCGGGCCATTCAGCAGTAGTCATAATTCTATGGAAATTCTGTGGAAAGCGGGGACATTGCGATCGAAGCGACGCCAATCCGGGCGCCCTGGCTGCCGACATACCGTCAAATGCTGGCATGTTGGCAGAGAACCGGTCCGGGCCGAATGCCCTGGGATATTTCCAAGTGCGCGCGCAGGAGGGCGGCGCCAGGCAGGGATCGAACTGAGAGTGGCGCCCGACCGCGCTACTCCTTCCGCCGCAGCAGTTTGCGCCGCGGCGTAAAGCGGTACCTGGCCAGCGTCCAGAGCGCCTGGAAGCCATCGCGCGCGCGGATCTTCTTGCCGTCGGCGATGCCGCGGGCGTTGTAGCCGATGGGGACCTCGTGGATGCGGTACCCCAGGCGGCGAAGCTTGGCGGTCACCTCGGGGCAGAACTCGAAGCGCCGGCATTCCAAGTGGAGCCGGCGCAGCGCCGTCATGCGGAAGGCCTTGTAGGCAGTGGCCTCGTCGCTGATGCCGGCGCCGTAAAGCAGATTGGCGGCGGCGGTTAGAATCCAGTTGGCGATGCGGTTCTTCAGCGCCATGCCGGTGGGCCGCGCGAGGAAGCGCGAGCCGTAGACCACGTCGGCTTGGCCGCGGACGATCGGCTCCAGAATGCGCAGGTAATCCGATGGATCGTATTCCAGGTCGCCGTCTTGAATAATTACGATGTCGCCCGACGCGATCGAGATCCCGGTTCGAATGGCGGCGCCCTTACCGCGGTTTTCGGGCGAGTAGTGGCCCACTACGACGCCCGCCCGCACGTGTTCGCCGAGCACCTGCGTGGTGCCATCGGTGGAACCGTCGTCGATCACCACCACTTCCATCGAGCAGCCCTGCGGCAGGGGTGCGCGGCGCACCCGCTCCAACACCTGGTGGAAGGTGCGGAACTCGTTGTAGACGGGGATAATGACGGAGATCCTGGCAGGTCGCGCGGCAGCTTCTTGCACCAAAGCCCACTATACCCAGGGGCGGGGCGTTGCGCTATAGCAGGGAAAGGGAACTTTTCATGATGAGCTTTTTTGCGGAAACGCCACGGCTGGCCGTTCAGGCACCCATAAACCATTGATTCCAAGAGCCTTGATTTGAGCGATGGCCACGCATGGCCTTTTCGTCTCCAGCATGGCAGGCGAACCTGTCGAAGCCGGCCGATAGCGGAGCCGGCAAAGATCCCCTAGCCAGGGGCGAAATGTTCCCGCTGCGCCTTGGGGACTGCCTCGAATCCAGGCGCCTCGACACGTTGGCGTTCGCTTGCAGCAGGCCGTCGTTAGTCATCGCGCAACAATAAGTTGGTCAATTGAGCCTCGACTGCGCAGCCACACGAATGGCATAAAGTGTTTCGGTCCCGATGTCCAGCTTATTTTGCCGCGGCTCCTTAGCTCGCAGTGGGCCGGATGCGATGGCGCACCAGTGGCGAGGGACCTAAGACCGGCTGCGTCCGTTGCGGCGCGCGCACCACTTGCCGCATCACCTGAGCGCGCTCCCGGAGCGCCTGCCGCATCATGGCGTGTTCCCCGAGCACGCAGCCCCAAAGGAGGGCTACCGATAGCGCAATCGCCACCAATCCCTGTTCCGTGATTTTTGCTATTGGCATCCGCCCTCTCCTCCTTCGCGGATTTTCTTTTGCAATCCCTATGCCAGCCTATACGTCCTTTAGGTTCAAACGGATTGCTGCAATCCCCGTGTCGGTCGGGCGGCACAATGGGGACAACCTGACACCCTGTCGCGCCTGGGGGTGGCATTTTGTGCCACACCGATCAGGGTGTGCCTGGAAAATCGCTCTAGGAACTAGCTCTAGTGACACCCCATGCACTGAAAGGTGCGGCCGTGGCAAACGGCGCAGGTACTCTTGTCGAGATTGGCCTTGCCGGAGCTGTGGATGGTGACGAAACGCTCCACGTGGCTGGCGGGTTTGAGCGGCGCGTCCTTGGCGTGGCAGTCTTCACAACTGAAGGGCGGCTCGATCTGGCTATGACACACCAGGCAATCCGCCATCTGCGGCATGTTGGCGGGCCCGATGCGCGTGGATTCCTCCATCCCCCGGTGGCAGGCCTCGCAGGCGTTGTGGGTGTTCAAGTGGGCCCGGATGTCGCCGGGCGGCTGAAGATACGCCTGGTGGTCGATGGCCTGCGCCAGGAACGGCGCCACATCCCCCATTTTCAAGTGCAGCGCGTGGCTGAACTTGACGACGCCCACCGGCTGGGGCGCGGGAATCGCAGGATCGTCATGGCAATCGAGGCAGACCTCCCGCGTGGGCAGAAGGTTATCTTCCACACTGGTGCTGCGCGCCGCCGCCGGGTGGCAGGTGAGGCAGTCCAGTTTCAGGCCCAGGTGGACGTGGTGCGAGAACGGCGCCGCCCCCCAGAGGGCGCCGGCCCAAACGAGCAGAAGAACGGTTCGAGGCAGGCGCTTATTTACCCTTGTAGCTGAGGCGCCAGATGCGGTTATTGCCGTCCTCGCTGATCAGCAGGCTGCCATCCGGCAGTTGCAGCAGGCCCACCGGGCGGCCCCACACTTCGTGCTGGTCCGGACCCAGCATCCAGCCGGTCACCACCTCGCGCGGCGGGCCGGAGGGATTGCCATCCTTAAACGGAACGAAGGCGATGGACTGGCCGACCCGCTTGGATCGGTTCCAGGAGCCATGCCATGCCAGGAACGCGCCGCCCTGGTATTCGGCCGGAAACTGCTTGCCGGTGTAGAAGAGGGCGTCCAGCACGGCCACGTGCGCGCCCAGCAGTTCGTCGGGGACGGTGGTCTTCTTCACCAGATCGGGCGCCAGCCCTTTGTTGGTGGGGTCCTCATTCGGCCCGATGTAGGCGTACGGCCAGCCGTAGAAGGCGCCCTGCTGCACGTGGGTGAAGTAGTCGGGCACCAGGTCGTCACCCAGGTCGTCGCGCTCCTGCACCGCGGCCCACAGGGTATCGGTGCCGGGGTACCAGCGAAGGCCAATCACGTTGCGCAAACCGGCCGCGAAGATCTCGTGGCCGCTGCCGTCCAGGTTGTAGCGGTTGATGGCGGCGCGCCGGGGGTCCTCGCCGGGGGAAGAATTCGACCCCGAGCCGACGGTGACGTAAAGTTTTTTGCCGGAGCGGTCGATCAATAAGCTGCGGGTCCAGTGATGCTGATCGACACCCTTCAGGGAGACAATTTCCTCTCCCGGACCGGCGGTCAGCGCCTGGCTGTCATACTTGTAGCGCTTTACGGAATCCGATTCGGCCACGTACAGGAAGCCGTTCAGGTAGGCCAAGCCGTAGGGCTGGTACAGGCCGCCGATCAGCTTCTTCTTTTCCTTGCTGCCGGCCGGGAAGACGTAAACCGTCCCGTTGGGCCGGTTGAAGGCGTCGGAGAGCAGGATTTCGTTGTTCGGGCCGAGCATCATGTAGCGCGGCCGGCGGTAGCCGTCGTCGGACCAGATTTCCATCTGGAAACCGGGCGGAACGTTCAACTTGGCGCCCTCGGGCTGGGGGATGACCCGCGGCCGGTTGTTGGAGGAAGGTGTGGCATAAGGAGGCGGCAGCTTGGGATTGTCAGCCGCGCGAAAGATCATGGTGGCGGCCAGCAGTGCGGCCGCGCCCAGGAGGAGCCCTCGAAATCGCATGCTACATATGATGCCACGAGAAGCCCCCGGGGTGCGGATGCCGGAAAACCGTCAGCGGCGCTCATGCACGGGTAGACTCCGATGACAAGGCAAAAAAAGAAAGCCGGGGAGACCCGAAGGTCGCCCCGGCACAAGGAGAGGAAAGGACAACTCGAAGGTTATCTGGCGGCCATCAGCGCGCGCAGGCGGCGGGCCCGTTCGGGCGCGCGCAACTGGCGCAGCGCTTTGGCTTCGATCTGGCGGATTCGCTCGCGCGTGACGTCGAATTCCTGCCCGATCTCTTCTAAAGTGTGCTCGCGCTCGCAGCCGATTCCGAAGCGCATCCGGATCACCTTCTCCTCTTTGGGAGAAAGCGTCTTCAGAATACCGGCGGTTTCGTCGCGAACGTTGGATTCGATCACCGCATCCACCGGCGAACCCACCCAACGGTCCTCGATCAGGTCGCCGAGCGCGGATTCGCCGTCGCGGCCTACGGGCGTTTCGAGCGATACCGGGTCGCGAGAGATGGTCTTGAGCTTCTGCACCTTTTCCACCGGGATTTCCATCCGGCGGCCAATTTCGTCATTTGTAGGAGTACGGCCCAATTCCTTCTCGAGCTCGCGCGTGGCCCGCAGGAATTTGTTCATGCTCTCGTTCATGTGCACCGGAATACGGATGGTGCGGGACTGGTCGGCGATGGCGCGGGTGATGGCCTGGCGGATCCACCAGGTGGCATAGGTGGAGAATTTATAACCGCGGCGGTACTCGAATTTGTCGGCCGCGCGCATCAGGCCGATGTTCCCTTCCTGGATCAGATCCAGCAGGTGCAACCCGCGGTTGACGTACTTTTTGGCGACCGATACCACCAGGCGCAGGTTGGCTTCGACCAGGTCTTTCTTAGCGCGCTCGGCTTCCGCCTCGCCGTGGCGGATCACCGTCAGGCTGTGGCGCAATTCCGGCAGAGTGGCCCCGGCAAGGGCTTCGCGCTTTTTGATTTCGCGTTTCAATTCGCGCAGCCGGGCCTGCTGGATGGGATTGTTGCGTGTCTCTAACTTCTTGATTTCACTGTCTAGATGGCTGATTTCATCGACCGCCCGCTCGATTTCGCGGGAGAACTCCTTCCACTTGGTGACGCGGAACGGCACGTGGCGGATGGCCAGGGAGGTTTCCACTTTGGCGCGGTTCAGTTTGGCGCACAAGCGCTTGCGCGGCCGTTTGTTGGCCAGTGGAGTGGCCTCCACTTTTTCCTGCAACTGCCCCAGCTTTTTGTACAGCACGGCCACGTCGGCGAACTGCTTGGCGGCGTCCGCGCGCACCTTCAGGTCGGCCGGCGTGCCCTCCTCGACATCGCCCAGATCGGCGGCGGCTTCCAGTTCCAGGGTCCCCTTCTTCAACTGCTCGACTAAGTCCACCACCACCCGCTGCACCAGGGCCGAGCGGCTGATGGCCTTCTGCATCCGTAGTTTACCGCGCTCCATGCGGCGCGCCAGATCGACTTCACCCTCCCGCGTCAACAGCGGCACGGCACCCATTTCGCGCAGGTACACGCGAACGGGATCATCGGTATAGATCGACTCTTCGACCGGGGCCGGATGCAGGAAGTCGGCTTCATGGGCGGCTTCGGGGTCGAAGAACTTCGCTTCGTCCTCAAAGTTAAGACCCAAAGCTTCGGGGTTTTCGGCTAAAAACTGATCTTCAAATTGGTCCACTAAGACTCACCTCCCCCACGGCTGCACATTCCCATGCGCTGAATGTTTGGGATAAATGGGGTTTTCAGTTGAATGATCGTGCTGCTGGTCCGGCCCGAAGTGTAGAGAGGATCGGATGCATTTCGGGATTCAACTGATACTATCATCATTCTCCAGCAAAGTTAAGCTCTATTTTTTAAGATGCTTGAGCAGTGTTTAGGTTACAGCCTGGGCCAAGAATCCGCCCGCTCGCGGTGATTCGGGCGGTCGGCCTGCCTGGTGAGACCGCTCCGTCACCGGGGCGCCCTCAGGGCCGGCTCCGACGCACTTGCCGAGCCGGGCCCAGAGGGCGCCCCGGTGACGGAGCAGTTCTACCTCAACTCCTATGGTGCCTTCTGGCGCATCAAATTCTTCAGTTCGTTGAAAAACGCCTCCTCGTCCTGAAAATCCCGGTACACCGACGCAAATCGCACGTAGGCGATCTTATCCAACTCCCGGAGGTTGTCGATGAGGAATTCTCCTATGTCTATAGTAGATATCTCCCGGTCCGGCGAGTCGGTCACCTTCGATTCCACCTGGTTCACCAAGTCCTCGAGCTTCGGCATGCTCACGGGGCGCTTCTCGCAGGCCTTCAACAGCCCTGTCAGCACCTTCTGACGGTCGAACTTTTCCCTTCGGCCGTCCTTCTTGATCACCATATAGGGGACTTCGTCGATGCGCTCGTAGGTGGTGAACCGGCGCTGGCAACCCAGGCACTCGCGGCGGCGGCGGATCGTGTCACCCCCGGTGGTCTCCCTAGAGTCCACGACTTTGTCTTCCATGTAATTGCAAAATGGACACTTCATGACGAGGTCTCCTTTCCCATCCGGCGCAGGCTGCGCCAATCCAAACCTTCTTTCACAGTGAGATAAAGCCCCACAGGCACAACTGCTACAAATGTAAGAATCCAAATAAAGAAAGCGAACGTAGCGGCCAACTCCAGCCGCACGCCGAACAACTCGGTCAGCACCAGCACCGCCGCCACCTGGGCTCCGCCGCCCACGCCGGGGATCTGCACCACCGTCCCAAACGAGACAAACCCCATAAAAATCAATACATCCACCACGCTGAGATGCATCACCGAATCGAACGACCGGGCCAGGCAAAAGTAGCACGCCGCAATCAGCGCCCACTCCAGCACCGAGTAGAGCAAGACCAGCAGCAAAGCGGCATCGCTGCGAACGGCTCGGACTCCCTCGAGAAAGGACCCGATCAAGCCCTCCAGCTTGCGGAAGCGGGCCTCCGGCAGAAAGCGCAAAGCCCGCAGCAGCCAACGGCGCATCGGCTCCGATAAGTGTCGTAGAGAGAGTAGCACGGCCAGCACCGCCAGGCTCAAGACCGCCACCGTGCTGCCGCCGGCCTCCAGCACCCAGGCCAGCCTGGCGCCCACATGGACCCCCGAAGCCTGGACGCGAAGCAGTGCGAAGGCGAACACCGCGAGGGCCATCGACAAATCGAAAAGGCGCTCCAGCAGGAGCGCGGCAAGCTGCGAAGCCACCGGCACGCGCTCCTTCATGGCGATCAGACACGGGCGAACGAACTCCCCCGGGCGGCCCAACAGGGTGATCGCCGTGTAGCCGATCACGGTGGCCGCAAGAATCCGCGCCACAGAGGGGTCCGGTTGGATGGGCTTGAGGAAAACCGCCCAGCGTAGGGCCCGCCCATAATACGTGCCGGCAATGAAGACCAGGGAAAGCAGAAGCCAGCGCCAGTCCACGTGCTCCAGGCTGGCCGCCGCCAGTTTCCAATCGAAGGACCGGGCGGTCCATTGAGCGTGCACAAGCCAGAGCAGCGCCAGCCCCACGGCCGCCGCCGCGGCCACCCACTTCCAGGTATTTCGCTGAACGGGATCCCCCCACCGGAAATGCCTGAAAAACATTGGCATCCCGGAAAAATTGAACCTATCATGATAAAGCCTCGTTTCTCCATATGAAAGAAAACGAGCGCCATGGCAGCCGCGACGCTAGCTCTCGGGACATTCCGCAATCCAGCCGCCGGGGCCAATTTTTACCCGGCGGGTATACCCGGCGCGCGCGATCTGCTAGAAAGAACTTTGGACCCCGATCAGAGCCTCGTTTCCCGGTGCCTGCGCGGCGATGAAAGCGCCTGGGAGGAGCTTGTCCGGCAGCATACGCGCCGAGTGTACGGATTGTGCTACCGCTTCACCAACAGCGGCCAGGAAGCCCAGGATCTGACGCAGGAGGTTTTTCTGCGGGTCTTTCGCACGCTGCGGACGTTCCGCTCGGCGGAAGGGTCGTTCGGCACGTGGCTGGCGCGCGTGACGCGTAACCTTTTGATCGACCACTATCGCCGAACGCGCCAGGAGCGCGTAACGGATTCGATCGAGGAACAGCTCCCCATGCTGGAGGAAGAGGGAGCCACCGCTTCCGCGCGGCCCGATCATGCGCTGGCGGGCCGGGAAGCCAGCGAGATCCTGCAGGCAACCTTGCAGAGGCTCTCGCCGGACCTGCGAGAGGCGGTCATCCTGCGCGACTTGCAGGAGATGGAGTACCGTGAGATCGCCGAAGTCTTGCAAATTCCGGAAGGAACGGTAAAATCTCGAATCAACCGGGGCCGGGCCGAGTTGGCCCGCCTGCTGCGAAGGCAGAAGCTGGTGGTATGAACTGCGCGGAGCTGGAAATTCTCATCTGCGATTACGTGGACGGCACCCTGGCGCCGGCCGGGCGGGCGCTGGTGGAACGCCATCTGGCCGAATGCCCGGGCTGCGCGGAGATGGCCCGCGATTCCGCCGCCGCCGTGGCCTTCATGGATCGGGCCGCCGCCGTGGAGCCTCCGCCCGAGCTGATAACGCGCATTTTGTTCGACCCTCCGTGGGGTCAAACCGGGGGCAAATCCGGCGGCAAAGCCAAGCCGAAGCCGGCGTCGCGCAAGTGGTTTTCGGCCCTTTTGAGCCCGCTGCTGCAGCCGCGCTTCGCCATGGGGATGGCCATGACCGTGCTTTCGCTGTCCATGGTGTGGAAGCCGGTGCGGCAGTTGCAGCTCTCCGATATCGAGCCGGCCAAGGTGTGGGCCGGGATTGAAGACCGCGGCTACCGCTCCTGGCAACGCACGGTAAAGTTCTACGAAAACCTGAAATGGGTGTACCAGATTCAAACTACGCTGCGCGAATGGCAGCAGCAGGACGAAGATCAGCGGAGCGACCGCAAAACGGACGACCGGAAACTTCCGGTCAAACAGGCTCCCGAGGGCCCGACAGCCCCCGCGGGAACGCCACACTGAGAATTAGCTTTTGAAACAGATACGCCGAGGGAAACCATGAACTGCCAGAATCATCCAGACGCGCCGGCCACGGCGTATTGCCGCAACTGCGGCCAACCATTGTGCGACGCTTGCCGCCGCGACGTTATGGGAACGGTGTTTTGCGACCAGCATGCGCCCGCGTCCGCCGGGCCCGCTGAGGCCCCTTCGGGGGCGCCTCCTGGGCCCGCCGGCCCACCGCCGCCGTACACGGGTCCATCCGGCCCGTACACGGGTCCATACAACCCGCCTCCGGGCCCCGGCTACTCCACCAACGCCGACGTTTCTCCCCAACTGGCGCTGTTTCTGGGCATGATTCCCGGGGTGGGGGCCATTTACAACGGACAGTACGCCAAGGGGCTGGTGCATGCGGTGGTGTTCGGGATTCTGTGCAGCATCCCGGGTTCGCGGGCGGCGAACGGCCTGGAACCGATTTTCGGCATGCTGTGCTTCGCCTGGTGGGCCTATATGGTCTTCGAGGCTTACCACACGGCTCGCAAACGGCGGGCCGGCGAACCGGTGGACGAGTACTCCAGCCTGATCGACCTGCGCGGCGGCAGCGGCCAGGTTCCAGTGGCCGCCGTGGCGCTGATTATCTTGGGTGTGGTGTTGCTGCTGCACACGCTCGACCTGTTCGATTTCGAGGTAGTGGAGCGCTACTGGCCGGTGCTGCTGATCGCCCTGGGCGTCTACTTGCTCTACAACCGCTTCGCCGGCGGTGGTGATCGCGAGGGTGTGCACCATGGCCGCTGACGCCAGCCTGGTCCGCGCCATCCGCGGTCCCATCACGCTGATCACGCTGGGCGTGCTGTTCACCTTCGATCATTTCACGCCCTACAGTTTCAGCCAGACCTGGCCGGTGCTGCTGATCGTGTTCGGGCTGTTGAGCCTGCTCCGCCGCGGGATCAGCCCGCCGCCCGGGCCGCCCATACCGCCGTTTCCTCCGCAGGGAGGGCAGCCCTGGGGAACGGCCGCGGGCACGGGGAGCGCCTATTCCACGGGCGGCGGCTACCGGCAAAGCACCTATGGCAACCTTTCCTCGAGCGGCGGTTCGGGGCAGCCCACTGGGCCCGGCAACCCCGGGGACAACCCAGCGGGCACCACGGGAGGATCCCAATGAGAAGGCGTTCTGTCACCGGGCCGATCTTGCTGCTGGCTATTGGCGCGTTCTTTCTGTGGCGCAACCTGCACCCCGATACGCAGATTTTCGACCTCATTTCGCTTTACTGGCCGCTGGCGCTGGTCGCCTGGGGCCTGCTGCGCCTGGTGGAGGTGGTGGTCTGGCGCAATCGCGGGCTGACCGGTTTGACCAGCGGCGAAGTAGTGCTGGTGGTGCTGATCTGTCTGGCCGGCTCCGGCTTATGGGCGGCCCACGAACACGGCGTCCGCTTCTCGACCGGCAGCCTGGACGTGTTCGGCGAGCAGTTCGATTACCCCGTGACGGCACGCGCTCCGGCCACCGGCATGACGCGGGTCGCCTTTGAGAATCCGCGCGGCAGCATCAAAGTGACCGGAAGCGATACCCGCGAAGTCACCGTAAACGGCCATAAGGTGATCCGCGCCTGGTACCGCAACGACGCCGACCGTAGCAACGGCAACACGCCCGTCGAGATCGTCCCGCAGGGCGACCGCCTGCTGATCCGTTCCAACCAGGACCACGTTCCGGACAACCAGCGCATCTCCGACGACCTGGAAGTGACCGTCCCGCGCGGCATGGCCGTGGAGGCGCGCGGGCGCTCCGGGGACTACGATGTGACCGATGTCGCCGGCAATGTGGAGCTGGCCACCGACCGCGGCGATGTGCGCCTGGAGCGGGTGGGCGGCGATGTGCGCCTGGATATCGGCCGCAGCGACCTGATCCGCGCCGCCGGCGTGAGCGGGAAGGTCGAGCTGCAGGGACGCGGCTCGGACCTGGAAATGGAGGACATCAAAGGCCAGGTGACCATCAACGGCAATTACGCCGGAACGCTGGCGTTCAAGAATCTGGCCAAGCCCTTGCAGTTTGAGGGCGCCCGCTCGACCGAGATCCACGTGCAGGCGATTCCGGGCAGCATCAATATGGACTTGGGCCAACTGACCGCCACCGGCATGGTGGGCCCGATCCACATGGTCACCGGATCGCGCGACGTGAAGCTGCAGCAGTTCACCCAGTCGCTGGAGTTGGAAACCCAGCGCGGCGATATCGAGCTCGAGCCAGGGAAGGCGCCGCTGCCATCCATCGAGGCGCGCTCCAGCGTGGGACGCATCGACCTGATTCTGCCGGAGAGTGCGGCTTTCGACCTGGAAGCCACCGCCGAGCGGGGCCAGGCCGAGAACGACTTCGGCCCGCCCATTTCGCGTGAGGACGTGGGGCGCGGGGCCGTGCTCAAGGGCAAAGTGGGAGACGGCCCGGCCATCCGGCTGACGGCCGCCAGGGGAACCGTGTCGGTGCGCAAGGAAGGCGCGCCCCCGCCGGACACCCCGGAGGCGCCGGAAGGCCAGGGGCCCAAACCGCCTCAGCCACCGAAGGCGCCCAAAGCGCCGGCGGATCCCAAGACCCAGATCAAGCTGTGACCGGCGGGGGACGCGGCGAAGCCGTTTCCGGGACCGGTTCCGACTCGATCCCCAGCGCGGGTTCCGGCGCGGGTTCGGGCTCCGCCCCGCTTCTGGTCCTGTTTCTGGTCAACGCCCTGAACATTTTCGACCGGCAGGCGTTGGGGGCGGTGCTGGAACCTCTGCGCCACGAGTTTGGCCTATCCGACACGCAGCTCGGCGCGCTGCCCACCGTTTTCACGATCGTGTATGCTCTGGCCGGCTTGCCGCTGGCCCGCCTGGCGGATACCGGAAGCCGCCGGAAGCTGTTGGCGGCGGGCGTAGGCGTGTGGGCCAGCCTGACCGCTCTGGGCGGTTTCGCGGCGAATTACTGGATGCTGCTGGCCACGCGGCTGGGCGTAGGGATTGGCGAGGCGGTGTGCGCTCCCACGGCCACAAGCTGGATCGGCGACCTGGTCCCGCCGGCGCGACGGGCGCGCGCCATGGCGGGCTTCATGATGGCGGCGCCGGTGGGCGTGATGCTGAGCTTCGCCATCACCGGTCCGGCCGCACAAGCCTTTGGCTGGAGAGCGGCGCTGGCCTTGGGCGCGCTGCCGGCGGTGGTGCTCATTCCGGCGCTGCTGCGCCTCGAAGAGGCGCCCCGCGGCGCGGTGGCCGGCATAGCCGAAAGCGGCGTCGCGAGCGATGCCGAGAGCGCGGCCGGGAGCGCTGCTGAGACCACCACCAAACTCGCTGCCCGGAGCGGTGCCGCGCGCGCTGGCGGGATGGTAGCGGAGACCACTGCGAATAGCGCCGGCGGGAGCGCCAACGGGAGCGCCTCGCCCCTCGTGCTGCTGCGCATCCCAGCCTTCCGCTGGATCGTGATTTCGGGCGCGGTGGTCAATTTCATTCTGTACAGCTTTTCGACCTTCATCGCTCCGTTTCTGACTCGCGCACACGGCCTTTCGGTGGCGCGCGCCGGCGTGTGGGCGGGAGTGGGATCGGGCGTCTCGGGGATCCTGGGCGCCCTCGCCGCCGGAGCGCTGGGTGATCGGACATTCGGCCGGGGCCGTTTGCTGCTGGCCGGCGGAGCGGCGCTGGCGGCGGCGCTGCCGGCATATGCCGCGCTGATGATTCCCGCGGGACACGCTGCGAGAGCCGTGGTGCTGGCCATGGCCGCCTACGGTTTGCTGCAGATGTACTACGGCCTGGTGTACGCCGCGATTCAGGATTTCGTCGCGCCGCGCCTGCGCGCTACCGCCATGGCGGTCTACTTCCTGGCGATGTACCTGTGCGGAGCGTCGTTCGGCCCGCTGCTCACCGGCCGGGTGAGCGACCACTTCGCGCGCCTGGCGGCGGGCACGGGGCCGGTGACGGAGGCGGCCAAAGCGTTCGGGCTGCACCAGGCAATGTACAGCATTCCGCTGCTGTGTGTGTTGCTGGCGGCGGTGCTGTGGATGGGCGGGCGAGGGGTGAGTCCTACTCCGCCCGCAGTGCGTCCACCGGGTCGATCGCGCTAATACGCAAGGCCGGCAGATAACTGGCCGCCAGCGCGGCGGCGATCAGACAGACCGCCACTGCGGCATACGTTACCGGATCGACCGGCTTGACTTCAAACAGCAGCTTCGCCATGAGCCGCATCAGGCCGGCGGCCGCAACCAGGCCGCAGGCCACGCCGATCAGCGCCAGGCGCAATCCGTGGCGCAGAAACAGGCGCGTCAGTTCGCCTTGCTGGGCGCCCAGCGCCATGCGGATGCCGATCTCGCGCGTGCGCTGCGCCACCGAATACGAGATCACGCCGTAGATTCCCACCATGCCCAGCAGCAGCGCCATGGCGCCGGCGATCGCCAGCATCACCAGGGTGAACGAAGTGCGCGCCAGGGACTTGTCGTAGATCTGGCGCAGCGTCCGCACGTTGGCCAGCGGCAGGTTCGGATTCACCGACCAGACGGCCCGCCGGATCTCGTTCAGAAAGCCTTCCGTGCCGGTGCGGCCGCTGCGAATCACGTAGAACAGCGAGCGCCAGACGAAGACCGGATCGCCCGCGAACCTGTCGATCAGGACGGGCCAAAACACCGTAGACCCGACCTTCTGGTCCAGGCCGTCATCGTGCTCGTCCTCCACCACGCCGATCACTTCGTGCCACGGATTCTTGGAGGATTCGCGTACGCGCTTGCCGAGCGCGGCCTGCGGCGTGCGCCAGAGTTCGCGCGCCAGGTTCTCGGAAACCATTGCCACAGGGCGCTTGTCGTACACCTCCGTCCAGGTGAAATCGCGGCCCGCCACCAGGCGGGTGCCGGTCGCATTCAGAAGGCCGGGCGAAACGAACCGGTAGCGGCGCAAGGGCGGGAGATGGCCGTCCGCGTAAGGGTGGTCTTCGGGATAGATCGGATCGTGCCAGCCCGAGGCATCCATGGGGATGGTGCTGGCGAGCGCCGCGGACTCGACGCCGGGGATGGCCGCGATCTTCTGCAGGATATCCTGCTCCATGCGCACCACCGCGGTCTCGTCCTTCACCTGCGCCTGCGGAATGGAGATGCGCAGCGTCTCGACGCGCTCGGGCTGGGTGAACCCCGGCTGCACGTTGCGCAGGGCCTGGAAGGAGCGGATCATCAAGCCGGAGCTGACCAGCAGAACCAGCGCCAGGGCCACCTGCACCACCACCAGGGCGCTGCGGGCGCGGTGCTTCTCGCGGCTTTGGCTGGACGTGCGTCCGCCGCCGCGCAGCCCGCCGGACAGGTTCGGCCCCGCGTGCTTCAGCACGGGAATGGCGCCGAAGAGCAGGCCCGCGGCCAGCGAGACCGCCAGCGTGAAGAGCAACACCCAGCCATCGATGGAGATCTCCGCAAGGCGCGGCAGGTGGGCCGGTCCGATCCGCACCAGCAGGCGCAGCGCGCCATACGCCAGGCCCAGTCCCGCCAGGCCGCCGAACGCGGCCAGGGTGAGGCTCTCGAGGATCAGCTCGCGCGCAATGGCCTTCCAGCCGGCCCCCAGCGCGGCGCGGATGGCCAGTTCCTGCTGGCGCCCGTCGGCGCGCACAAGCAACAGGTTGGCCACATTGGCGCAGGCGATCAGCAGCACCATCCCGATGGTCCCCATCAGCAGCCACAAGGTGCCGCCGATACTGCCGGTGACGTCCTGCTTGAGCGGATGCAGGTTGGGACCGATGTGGGCGTCTTCGAACATCTTCCGGCTGAATCCGGGGAACGGGGGAAAGCTCCGGAGGGCGATGGGGATCATGCGCGCCACATCGGCACTGGCCTGGGCCATGGTGACGCCGGGCTTCAGCCGCGCCAGCGACTGGCAGCTGAAACTCCCCAGAAATATCTTGCTGCGATCGAACTGGATCGGCGTGATGAGGGAGGGCTTGAAGTCCAGGAAGTGAAACCGCTCAGGGATCACGCCGATGATCTCCCTGGCGCGGCCATCGACCATGACGCGGCGCCCGACTACCGAGCGGTCCCCGCCGAATCGCGATTGCCAATATCCGTACATCAGGATGACGGTTTCGGGGCTGCCCGGCGAATCGTCTTTACGCGAAAACCAACGCCCCAGAGCCGGTGGAATGCCCAGGAGCGGCAGGGTGGCGTCGGTTACTTGCAGGGTGTCGATCTGCTCGGGCTCCGCCAGGCCGGTGACGCTGGCCGATCCCGTGTCCCACACGCCTATGTCCGTGAGGGTGCGGTTTTGGTCGCGATAGGTGAAATAAAGAAACGGCGCCATGTTCAGTTCGGGGAGGTTGATTAGTGTGGCCGTGTGCCAGACGCCGATCAACTCCTCGGAGTGCGGAAACGGCAGAGGCTTGAGCAGGACGCCTTCGATCACGCTGAAAATGGCCGTATTGGCGCCGATTCCGAGCGCTAAAGTGACCACCGCAATGGCGCTGAACCCTGGCGAGCGCATCAAGCGCCGGAGAACATACCGGTATCGCATACCTGCTATTACGAACCAGCGGCGGGAAAGTTTGCGGTGATTCGCGGGGCACCGTCTAAGGGGACCGAGAGGCGCGGGGGTGCCGGGGCGCGGGGGTGCCGGGGCCCAGGGGGCGCCCCCCGGCCCAGTGGGCGAAGGCCAAGGTGGTGCGGCATGCCGAGGATTTCGTGGTGCTGGCGCGCTATCAAGGCTGTCGTCTGAGGGGCTGGATCGAGTCGAAACTGGAAGGCTGGCTGGGGTTGGAGATCAATCGGGAGAAGACGCGGGCGGTGGATCTGAAGGAGGCAGGAGCGAGTCCGGAGTTTCCGGGGTTCACGTTTCGATACGATCGCGACCTGCAAGGGCGTGAGAGGCGATATTGGCACCTGGGCCGGTCGGCGAAGGCATTGAAGAAGGAGCGGAGCAAGCTGCCCGAGATGACCGATCGTCGACAGTGTTTTCAGCCCATCCCGCAACGGATTGAAAAGCTGAACCGGCACCTGAAAGGCTGGCGGAACGATTTCCAGTTTGGGTATCCCCGGCGGGCCTTCCGGGAGGTCAACAGGTACGTTCGCGAACGTCTCGTGCAGCATCTGAGACGGCGCAGCCAACGGTTCCTCCGACCGCCGGAGGGGGTCAGCTACTACTAGCAGCCCGAGCATTTTGGGCTGGTGTACCTGCAGGGCTGGCAGCCGTGCAACTGCCTGTGCACGCCTGAGGCGACATGCTTTCAGGAGAGCCGGACGTCGGGAAATTTGCTTGTGCGGTTCGACGAGGGGAGAGTGGGTCGCACATTTGTGCTCGCCCTCTCTCCTGCTCTACCGTCAAATACAGAGCCCCGCGACCACCGGACCCCAGCGGCCCCCGCGCTCACAACCGCTTCAGCATCTCCTTGGCTTCTGTGAGGCGCGGGAATTTCTTCTCGGCCTCCCGGAACTCGCGCGTATGCACTCTGCGCCGCACGCCGTGGTGCTCCACGGGGTAGCGCAGGTGCAGCATCTCATGGTACATCACGTACTCCAGCGCCAGCGGCGCGGCCTTCGGCTGGTCGAAGATGCGGCTGATGATGATGGCGTTGTGCGAGGGGTCGAAGTGGCCCAACATGCTGCGCGACGTCCCGCGGCTCCAGCCCAGTTGCGGCCTTCCCATCAGGCCGTCGAAGTATTGCGCGTTCAAACGCTCGAAGATCTCCTCCAGATCGTAGTGCCGGCCCTGGGGACCCGAGAGGAATTTGCGCCCGCGGATCTGCCGCACCAGTTGCGCCTGGCGGCGCACGTCGCGGCGGTTCAAATACAGCTTGTAGCGATGCGAATGCATGCGGGCTACCGGCTTGCGATACAGTTTGCCTAGCAAGATGTGGGCCAGCGACTCCATCACGGGTGCGGGCGCGCCCTCCAGCAGATCGGACATGCGCACGTGCAGCGAGCCGTCTTCCAGGCGGATGAAGCTATCGGCGTTGGCGAACCGGCAGAATTCCACCCGAAACGCGGGCAGTGGTGTGCGCGGTTTGATCTCGCGGAAGACTCGCGCGTAGATTTCCTCCGGGGTTTCGAAGAACAGGGAGCTCTGCAGCCCCTCCAGGTCGAGCATCCCCTGCGCGTTGCCCATCTTTCATAGGGTACCGCGGGGCGCTGCCGCGGGAGGACGTTGGCAGACGTTTTCTATGGAAGCCACTGGACGCGGTTGTGCAAGTCGTCGGGGTCCAGTTCAGCCAAACGAAGAGCAGCCCTTCGATAGCAGCTCCGATAGATCGTGAAGACGGAATCAGCAAGACTCCGGGCGATTCGCGCGTCGCAACGAAGCTATGGAAATGGGCGCGCATAGTTCGCAGATCGCCAGAGACTAGGACGCGGCCATCTTCTGCCGCGATCCGCAAGACCTCTGGATCGAGGGTGCCCGGGATGGCGCCCGCCGCCGGCCGGAAGTCAATTGACGGCTCCCGTCGGAGCAGGCCATTCCGAATGTCGGGATCGATGTCAGCGTCGGCTTGAAAGCGGATCTTCAGGCGAGCCTGGACGCCGCTTCTTTTTTGGCCCGCTCAAAATGGTCGACCATTTCCTGAGGCATTGGATATTCAGCCTTGATCTGTTCAAGGATGCGTTCCTGATCCTTGAGATAGACCTCAACCTCGGCCGGGTGCTCCAAAATGAAGGTGATGGCGCCGTAAACTTTCGCCAGCGATCCAATGGACGGGTAAGCCTCGAAGATCGCTTCCGCCGACCGGCCGCGCCGAAAGTCGTAGACCACCACGTCCAGGCCGATTCGTGTGCCGGCCACGTAGTAGCCGCCGTTGCGGACTTCGACGTATTCGTTGGTCGGTATCACTCCAATCCGCCTCCCACGTTCATCTTACCGCCGCAAGCGGCGAGCTTGGGCGCCGCTGCGGTGGAGCGGGGAAGACGCGGCAAAAGTTGGGGCTGACGACTATTTCCAACATATCCGCAGGAACTCAGCGAGGCCTTTTTCATCCCGGACGTAATGCTCTACGGTTGTCCCGCATTTTCCTGGTCACCCGGGTGGGAGCGAATCAGGACGAGGTGCATCGCCCGCGGCCGTGTTTCGCCCTGTGGGTGTTGACGCTTCCTCAAAACAGCCTTACAAGTTGCATAAGCGACCCCGTACTCCCCTCGCCGGCAAAAAATGGAGGAAACTGTGGCACAGTCCAATGCACAGCGCGCCGATAATAATGACGCGGCTCAACCCGGCAATCGCCCCGGTCGCCAAATTCAAGCATGGCGGCATCGAGTCGGCCGTCTGGCCGAACCAGACGGAGAAATGCACGATGTAAGGCCCGGAACTAGCGCGGCACCGCGCGCGGCTCTACCACAGGTTCAGCTCCACCGGCCCGCCGCTCTGGCAGCCCGTCTGTTTGGCGGCCGAGCCCTGGTTGCTGGAAATCTCCAGGTACCCCGAGCTGCCCACGATGACGAACAGCTCGCCCGGTCCCGCCTCCGCATAATTGCGCGCCAGCACACCGATCTGCTTACCCCCCACGGTGAGGAGGAAATCGCGCTTCTCCAGGTCCGGAAAATCGCCGGCGTGGAAATTGGTGACGATGTTCCCATAGCGGTCGATCTTCAGAATCCGCCCGTTCCACGAGCGCTTGCCGCTCTGCTGCGGCTTCTCGAAGGCCGGGCGCAGATAGTCGTCGATGGTGCGGCCCATGCGCGCGGCGGGCACGCCCTTCGCCAGGTGCGCCGCGACGGGCGCGAAGACATCGCGGCCGTGAAATGTTTGGCTCACCGGCTGGCGGAAGTAACGTTGGGCGGAGATCAGCCGGATCTTGTGCTTCTCGCGCGAATAGATCATCGACAGCACGCCGTTGTCGGGCGCCACGAAGCAGTGGCCGCCGGCCTCCATCAGGATGGGCCGCCGCGCGGTTCCCACGCCGGGGTCCACCACCACCACGTGCACGGTCTTTTTCGGAAAATACCTCCACGCCTGGGCGATCAGGTAAGCGCCCTCGGCGATGTCGAACGGCGCGGCTTCGTGGCTGATATCGACAATCCGGGCCTCCGGGCAGATGCTCAGGATGACGCCTTTCATGACCCCCACGTAGTGGTCCGAAAGTCCGAAATCCGTGGTTAGCGTAAGGATCGGTTTGGGCATTGCTAAAATGAAGTCAGTGCAGCGCTTCTATTTCGACCATAACGCCACCACTCCGCTCGCGCCCGAAGTGCTCGAGACCATGGTGTCGTGTCTCGGTCAAGTGTATGGTAACGCGTCCAGCATCCACTATTTCGGCCAGGCCGCCAAGCAGCGGCTGGAGCAGGCGCGCCGCGAGCTGGCCTCCCTGATCCACGCCCATCCCACGGATGTGGTTTTCACCAGCGGCGGCACGGAAGCGGACAACATGGCCGTGCTGGGGGTGGTGCGCGCGCGGGCATCCGAAGCGGCGCGCCACGTGATCTCGACCGCGATCGAGCATCCCGCGGTGCTGGCGGCCTGCGGCCAACTGGAGCGCGAGGGCGTCGCCGTGACACGCCTGAGGGTGGGATCGAGCGGCGTGGTCAGCCCCGACGATCTGCGCCGCGCGCTGCGCCCCGAGACGGTGCTGATTTCGGTGATGCACGCCAACAACGAGCTGGGCACCATCCAGCCCATCGCCGAGATCTCCCGCATCGCCCGCGACGCCGAAGTCCCGCTGCACGTGGATGGCGTGCAGGCGCTGGGCAAGATTCCGGTGGATGTGAACGAGCTGGGCGTGGATCTCTACAGCCTGAGCGGCCACAAGATTTATGCGCCCAAGGGAGTGGGCGCACTCTACGTGCGCAAGGGCACGCGGCTTGCGCCGGTCGCTTACGGCGGCCATCACGAGCGCGACCGGCGTCCCGGAACCGAGAACGTGCCCGGCATCGCGGCTCTGGGCGCGGCGGCCACTTTGGCCGGCCGCAGCCTGGCCGCCGACCAGGAGCGCCTCGCGGCCCTGCGCGACAAGCTGGAGAATGCCGTGCTGGAGCGCATCGGCGGCGCCGGCGGCGTTGGCGGCGTCGGTATTAATGGCTCGCGCTGGAACCGCACGCCCAACACCAGCAATCTTTACTTCGATGGCATCGATGGCGAAGCGCTGGTGATCGCGCTCGATCTGCGCGGCTTCGCGGTCTCCACCGGCTCGGCCTGTTCTTCGGGCGCTATCACGCCCTCGCACGTGCTCACGGCCATCGGTCTTTCGAGCGAGAGGGCGCGCGCCAGCATGCGTTTTTCCCTCGGCCGCTCCAATACCGCCGCGCAGGTAGACGCGCTGGTAGAGGCGCTGGAGCTCTCGGTGGCGCATCTGCGCAGGATTTCGGTGAATGCCTGAGGCGCCCATCGCGGTGGCCATGAGCGGCGGAGTGGACAGTTCCACCGTGGCCGCGCTCCTGGTGCGCCAGGGCCACGCCATCGTGGGCATGACCATGCAGCTCTGGAACCAGCGGCGGCTGCCGGAGCTTGCCGTGGAGGGCGGCGGCACCGGAAGATGCTGCTCGCTCGACGACGTTTACGACGCGCGGCGCGTGGCCGAGCAGATCGGCGTTCCGTATTACGTGGTCAACTTCGAGGGCCAGTTTGAAGACCAGGTGGTGAAGCCCTTCGTGGCCGAATATCTGGCGGGCCGCACGCCCATTCCCTGCACGCTCTGCAACAACTACATCAAGTTCGATCGCTTCCTGGAGATGGCCGACGGGGTAGGCGCGCGCTTGATGGCCACCGGACATTATGCCCGCACGCGCTTCGACGCCGCTTCCGGCCGTTACCAGTTGCTGCGCGCCGTGGATGCTTCCAAGGACCAGACCTATTTTCTCTTCGGCCTCACGCAGCAGCAGCTCTCCCGCACGCTGTTTCCTCTGGGAGAGCTGACCAAGCCCGAGGTGCGTGGGCTGGCGCAATCGATGGGCCTGGCGGTGGCCGCGAAGGGCGACAGCCAGGAGATCTGCTTCGTGCCCAACGGCGACTACGCGGCCTTTATGAACGCCTATCTGAAAGAGAGCGGCGTGGCGCAAGAAGCTACGCGCGGCCCCATCGTCTCGAGCGATGGCCGCACGCTGGGAGAGCACGCCGGCGTGCATCATTTCACGGTGGGACAGCGCCGCGGCCTGGGCGTGGCTACGGGCGAGCCGTTGTATGTGATCTCGACCGACCCGGAATCGCAGCGCGTCGTGGTGGGCGCCAAGGACGAGCTGCTGCGCGGCAGTCTCACAGCCCGCGAGGTGAATTGGATTTCCATCGCGGGCCTCACCGAACCTGTGCGCGCCGAAGTAAAGATCCGCAATAAGCACGCGGCCGCCCCGGCGACTCTACGCGCAACCGGCGACCCTTCGCGCGTGCGCGTGTTCTTCGACGACCCGCAGCACGCCGTGACGCCCGGCCAAGGCGCAGTCTTTTATTCGGCAGACCTGGTGCTCGGCGGCGGCTGGATCGAGTGAGGCGCGGGCGCTATTTGACGGGCGCTACCCGATGCGGCTCGTCCAGTAACGATCCCAGACTGCACGGCGGACCGTTGCGTGCTTCCGGGCGAAAGAGCACCACCACGCCCAGGCGGAGCACAACGGCGTACGCACAAGAGAGTTCCAACGAAGCTCCCCAATCGTCTCTCGCCAGACCGCTGCTGCGCTACAATCTGGTCCGAGACGATGATGCGGGTTACCAAGACCTTCGTTCTCTGCGCCGTGCTGGCCCTCGCCGCCCTGGTGGCCTACGCCAATCATTTCGAGAACGGCTTTCATTTCGACGACTTCCACACCGTCTCGGACAATATCTTCATTCGCGACCTGCGCCATGTGCCGCGCTTCTTCGCCGATGCCGAGTATACCAGCACCCTCCCCGACCACCGCACGTACCGTCCCGTGGTGTCCACGTCCCTGGCCTTCGATTACTGGTTGGGCCTCGGTCTGAAACCTTTCTGGTTCCAGCTCTCCACCTTTGTCTGGTACGTGGTGCAACTGATCCTCATGTTCTTCCTCTTTCGCCGCATCATGGATTGCGCGAGCCCCGACCCCTCCAATGTCTGGACCGCGTTCTTCGCCGCCTTATGCTACGGCCTGCATCCCGTCAACGCCGAGACGGTCAATTATGTCATTCAGCGCGCCGATCTGTACTGCACGCTGGGAATTGTCGCCGGCCTGCTGTGGTTCGCGGCCCAGCCCGCGCAGCGGAAATACGGCTGGTATCTGATCCCGGTGGTCCTGGCGTATCTCTCCAAGCCGCCCGCCATGATCTTCCCTGCGATCTTGCTGCTGTACGTTTTTCTCTTTGAACAGCAGGGGACGATCCTGGGCGGAGAAGGCTCCGGGCAGAGGCCGAAATGGGTGGCGGCCTTCCGAAGCGTGGCGCCCGCGCTCCTGGTCACCGCGGCTTTCGCCATTCTGCAGTCACGCATGACCCCGGCCAACTTCAATCCGGGCGCCCAATCGGCCTGGCTTTACCGCATCACCCAGCCTTACATTGCCGTCTACTACTTCAAATCCTTCTTTCTTCCTACCGAGTTGAGCGCCGATACCGATTGGGGCTACGTCGGCGGCCCGTTCAGCACCAATGCGGTTGTGGGGTTCGTCTTCGTGGCCGTTCTTCTGGCGGCAACCGTCGGGGCGTCCCGCCGCCGCGACACCCGGCCCATCGCTTTTGGGTTGCTGTGGTTTTTCGCCGCGCTGTTGCCCACGTCGTTGATGCCCTTGGCCGAGGTGACCAACGACCACCGGATGTTCTTTCCCTTCGTGGGGCTGGTTTTGGCTGTTTTTTGGGGGATTCGCCTGCTGATCGCCGCCCATCCAACCTGGGTGCGCGCCGCACTGGCCGGGCTGGCCCTCGTGCTGGCGGCCGAAGCGTTCGGAACGCACCAGCGCAACAACGTCTGGCGCACCGAGGAGTCGCTCTGGCGGGATGTCACCGAGAAGAGCCCGAAAAACGGCCGGGGCCTGATGAACTACGGGCTGATTTTGATGGCCCGCGGGGATTATATCGGCGCGCTGTCCTATTTTGAGCGGGCCCTGATGTACACTCCCAACTACTCCACCTTGGAAATCAATCTGGGGATCGCCAACGGCGGCCTGCATCGGGATGCCGAAGCGGAACGCCACTTCGCGCGCGCCGTCGCGCTGGCGCCGGACACCGCGGAGCCCTATTTCTACTATGCCCGCTGGCTCCACGATGCCGGCCGGCTGCCGCGGAGCGCGGCTCTCCTGGAGACGGCCGTAGCCAAGAACCGGCTCTTCTTCGACGCGCGCCATCTGCTGATCGAGGTCTATGCCGGCCAGAACAACCAGGAGGCCGTCGAGCGGCTGGCGCGCGAGACCCTGCAACTGGCCCCCAACGACGGCGTCGCCCGGCGTTACGCTTCCTGGCGCGCCACTTCATCGGTCGCGCCCGGCATCCCACCGGCGGCCGGCGCTGCACAAGCTACGCCGGAGCGGCTCCTGAACCAATCGCTGGCATTTTATCAATCGAAGCAATATTTCGAGTGCATCCTTACCGCCCAAAAGGCCCTGCAACTGCGGCCCAATTTTCCCGAAGCCTACAACAATATTGCCGCCGCGAACAACGCTATGGGCCGGTGGGATGAAGGCATCCGGGCTGCGAACGAGGCCCTGCGCCTGAATCCCAACTATGTCCTGGCCCGCAACAATCTGCAGTGGGCCCTTCAGCGGAAACAGAGCCAGAGCCAGGGGTCGCCGAAGAGGCCTTAGCCATAAGCGATCGACAAAATCGGCGCGCCCGTCCGAACCACGATGGGCCACCTGGCCTTTCAGAACGTGTTCAGAACGTGTCGTTGAGTCTCAGGCAGCCGCCGGCCTTCCTGCCGTCGCCCCAACCGAGTCGCGGACGAATGTCCGGATCCCATCCGCGCGATCCATGAAGGTACGCCGCCGCGACCGGAGACGAATCCCGCTCCGTGGGGAGCCGATTTCAACAACCCGTCAGGCGAGCACTTGCGCCCGGAAGACGGACAACCGCGCCTGTGGGTCGCGGTACGCGTCAGGCCGAAGACCGGCCTTTTGGGATAAGGCCTCCAGGAAGCGGGTCTCCGTGCAGGCGCCGCGACGAGCGACCTGCGGCAGCAGCAGTTCACTGCGGGCGCCGTACTCCAGAGAGGCGCCGTCCCGTCCAATGCGGAAAGATCTCCAGTCCCGGATTCGCCGCATGGGCGTTAGCACCGAGATTTCGATATCCAGCCCGTCCGGCACGTTGGCACGCGGCGGGAACCGCGGGTCGTCGAGCGCCGCATCCAAGGTCAGTTCCGGGACCAGATACGCGAGCGGAAGTCGCCCGGTCCGCGTGCCGACGCATCCGAACAACTCCCGGCCTTGGTGCAGACTCACGAACGCGGCCGCGCGCCGCATCAAAGATGGGCTGTCGCCCGCCGCCGGAATCGCCTTCCGCTCGCCGGTCGCGCAAAGCTGCTGGAGGGTCGCCCGCGCGCTGGCCAGCAGGGCCTCCTGGGCCTCCGCATCGAGCTGGAAGGAATCCGCGCGAAAGTAGCCCAGAGATCCGTAGCTGACGCTATGCTTGTAATCGCCGGTAAGATCGCCGGAGGTCTGGTAGTCCAGCGTCTGCTGAAACACGTCTTCGCCCGCCAAAAGGTCGAGGGTCTGCAGCAATAGAGCGATCGGTTCGTACCCGCAAACGGTGGAGCGGAGTTCGCGCAGCGTGTCGAGGAACAGCGCGGGGTCGAGGCTGCCGGCCGCATCGATTACGCTGGAATCCAGCCGTGATAGCCGCCGGCGCACGTCCGCATCGGCGGGAAACGGCTGGTAGCCAAAAGCCCGGCCATAGTGAGTCAGGTCGGAGCTGGCTAATAAAACGTCGCCCGGCCGCACATACTGCGCCAAGATTCCTGCCGCTGTCGCTCGTGCGGTGTCATTCAGAGGTCCCACATACAGCGGAACGACCGGCACGCCAGGAACGGCCTTCCGCAGCAGTGGGAGTTGGATCTCCACCGAATGGTCGCAGACGCGGTTCTCGCCGATCATGGCAAATTGGCCGCTCGCTGCCAATTCCCGCGCGGCCGCCCGATCGATTTCGACTTCACCCAGCGGAGTCTGAAACGCCCCGATGTCGGGAATCGACACACCCGGTCCGCTCCCGCGATGCGTGAATCCGAGGATGAAGACCCTTTCGGGCCGCTCAGCTTGTAAGTGGCGGTAGGCCGACGCGGCCACCGTGCCGGAGTAGGCCAGGCCGGCATGAGGGACGACAAATGCCAGGGGGCGCGGAAGAAGGCTCGGGCCGGTCCTTTCGAGGGAGGTGTCGAAGAGTTCGTCCAGGAGCGCCTCCAACTCGGCGGGGCGCCCTGGGTACCACGAGCCGGCAAATGGTGTCGCGTGGGAAGCCATGGGATCAACCGCATTGTTTTCGGATCGCGCCGATCTTCTCGCGAACCGGTTGCGCGCCCGGCCGCCAAAAGCCCGGAATCGCCGATCGGCAATCCGGGCAGGCGGCGTTTGCCGTGATACGGTTTTGAATCACTTCGAAGCCGTGCCGTTCCACCAGCAAGGATCGGCAATTCGGGCAGTGCGTGTTTTCCAGTCCACCGACCCGGCCCGGGAGGTTCCCCGCGTACACGTAGCGCAGTCCGGCGGCGCGCCCGATCGATGCGGCGCGCTCCAGCATGGCAGCGGTGGTGTTGCCCGGCCCGATCATTTTGTAGTCCGGATGGAACGCCGAAACATGCCACGGAATATCCGGAGAGATGCCGGCCAGGAAACCCGTGAGCGCTTCCAACTCGCTCTGCGAATCGTTGAAACCGGGCACGACCAGCGTGACGACTTCCAGCCAGAACCCCATGTCATGGATGCGTGCGATCGAATCGAGGATCGGTGCGAGGCGCCCGCCCAACTCGTGATAGCGGCGGTCGTCGAAGCTCTTGAGATCCACTTTGTAGAGATCCACCCAGGGGCGCAGATACTCCAGCACCTGGGGCGTGGCGTTCCCGTTGGATACGTACCCGGTGACCAGGCCGGCCCTGCGGGCTTCGCGGAAGACGGCCACCGCCCATTCGCTGGTGATCAACGGCTCATTGTAGGTGCTCACGATCGAGGACGCGTTCTGGCGCACGGCCAGCCTGACAATCGAGGCCGGATCGATCTCATGGAAATCCAGAGTGGAGCGGAAGTCGCGCAACGCCTGCGAGGACACCCAGTTCTGGCAGTAGCCGCAATGCAGGTCGCAGCCGAGCATTCCGAAACTGAGGGCTCTCGTTCCGGGCATGGCGTGGAAGAAGGGCTTCTTTTCAATCGGATCGCAATGGATGGCGTTGGTGTATCCGTAGGGAACCAGCAGCTTGCCGCCGTGGTTGAACCTGACTTTGCAGACACCCGCAAACCCGGAGGGGATCGGGCAGCAGTGGCCGCAGGCATAGCAGCGGATGCGGTTCCCCTCCAGCGGTTCGTACAAATCGCCTTCGCGCGTGTGTAAAGCGATCTCTTCAGCCAGCGTCATGCCCGGGGCCCGCCTCCATTCTACCTCCGGGCCTTCAATTCCGCTTTCCGCCGGGTGCCCCCGCGTGCCACTCTCCGGCGAAGAGGCCGGCGCCGGGCATCGGTCTTATCGGTCTCATCGGTCTTTATACGGCGGGGGCGCCGGGTTTGGCGCAGCGCAGTGGTCCTGGTAAAATTGCAAACGATGGCCAAGCCTCTGACGGCCGATGATATTCTTCCGCTGATCGCGTCCCTGACGCCGCAAGAACGCGTTCGTCTGCTTCGGTTGATTGCCTTGCCGCTGGGCGCTGATGCGCCCGTCTACCGGTCAATGCCGCCTTCGCGCGACGAGTTCTCGGCGGACGAGGAGCCGCTTGCTTGGGAGGCAGAGGGCTGGGAGGATGTGGGGTGAAGCGTGGCGAGATCCGCGGTACACGTTTCGGCTTCCCGACAAAAGGCGTCCTGTTCTGGTTCTCACACGAAACGAGGTGATCGACCGCCTGAACGAGATCGTCGTCGTACCAGCTACCCGAACAATTCGAGGATTGACGACTGAGGTGGTGTTGACGGTGGCTGACGGGATGCCGGTCGAGTGCGCGCTGAACTTCGATCACGTGTCGCTAGCGCAACGGAATCGAATGGGCGCAGTGTTGTGCACTCTGCTAGAGACGCGATGGCTGGAAGTGCGGCGTGCGCTACTGACAGCGTGCGGCTTCGGCGTCTGAGACACTGATGGACGCGGCCGAACGGCTGTACCCGGCGCTGCTTCAGTTTGCGCAGACGGTCGCCAAGGTATCCAGCATGCAGTACTACAAGCGGGAGGTAATCCAGAACCTTTTCTACGAGCAGTTGGCCGAGTTCGTCGAGGAGAAACTGGCCGGGTAACAACCCGCGCAGGAACACGTTGCCGATTCCGGACCACGACGAATACGAGGTGGATTACCAGTTCGATATCGGCCCGCGCCCGCTCTTTCTGTTCGGAGTGAAAGACAACGACAAGGCGCGGCTGGCCACCATTTCCTGCCTGGAGTTTCAGCGGCGGCGCATCCCGTTCAAGGGCGTGATGGTGCACCAGGACTTCGAGAGCGGGATCACGAAGAAGGATCGTACCCGGATCACCAGCGCCAGCGACAAGCAGTTTCCGTCGCTCGACGACT
>JBKQPR010000232.1:0-54419 GCA_052144935.1 Bryobacteraceae bacterium | reverse complement strand
AGCCATTCAGGAGCAACTCGGCTTAAAACTGGTGCCGGCAAAGGGGCCCGTGGACGTGTTGGTGATCGATCATATAGAGAGGCCGTCAGAGAACTAGCTTTGCAGCTCGCTCAGGAAGACTGTCCGGAGTAGCTCTTCGATGCACAGAGTCGAGAGCTTCATAGAACAGACCGTTGGTAGCCGCGTAGTACGGCTGTGGACAGCACCGGGCGGACTTGGGAACGATATGGGCTTTCCTTCCATTGACCCTGGCCGGGCAGTCGGGGCGCCGGGACCGCCGGGGTAGTTACCGAATGCCCGTCTTTCGCCCATTGGGCTGGTGGTGGTGCGCCACGCCGGTCCACTGTACGATGAGCCGGTTTCACGGCCAGTGGCCAGCATTCGAGCGGCTCGCCGCCTATTCCTTTGGGCTCTGCGGCGTGCCCGGAGGGGTACCCCCTCGCAATCTAAAAAAGTGAGCAGTTGGAGCACTGGTAAGCTCAGTGCATGCCGACTAACGACTGTATGCTGGCCACCACCGCTTGCCAAGCCGGAGCTTGCGGGTTGATGCCGTCAAAGTGATTGGCACCGTCCATCGTTAACAGGCGGACCGGGTCGCCCGCTTTCGCAGCCGCGGCCACATACTGTTTGTTCCACTTCTCACCAAGCGTGGTCGATACGAATATTTCCTGTTTGGTCCCGATAGGAAGCAGACCGCTTGCCGAACCCTCCCGATAACGGTCTGGGAACTCCGCCGGAGTACCGCCGACGAACTGCGCGATCACGGGTGCACCGCATGACGACTGGTCGATGGCGCGGTCGGCTTCGAGATCCGGAGGACCATCGACACTCACGACACCATTCAACGGAAGCGGCGAACTGGTATACAGCATGCTACTCTTCGGCAGCTTTCCGCGCGCACCTAACCACACCGCAAGCTGACCGCCCGAAGAGTGACCGAGCGCGATCACATGATTCAGGTCCAGATGATAGCGAGGCGCCAGTTCGCGCAAATAATCGGTGGCGCTGCTTAAGTCTTGATAGGTGCCGGGCCAGCCGCCGCCCTCGTTTCCGAGGCGACGGTATTCGACGTTCCACGAGGCGATGCCCCCTCTCGCAAGCGCTGCGGCGATTGGGCGCAGCAGTTCGAAGGAAGTGACGCTTTCCGGCAGTGTCCCCAGCTTGACCTCCCAACATCCACCGTGGACCAGGATGACAGCAGGAAACGGCCCTGTACCGGCCGGCAAGCGCAACTCGCCAAATTGCAGCAGGTTCTTACCGTAGGAAAGGCGCTCGGTGGCGGGCGGCGTCGTCTGCTGGACCAATTGCACCGGACTCGTGGCTTGCCCCTGGAGAAGGCAAACGGGAAACAGCATCACGGCAGCGAGCGGCCAATAAGTTGAGTTCGGGGCGCAGTGGAATGGCATCGGCAATTCGTCCATTGGTCAATACTAGCAAACCCACGGGGATGCTCCGAGCTGTAACGCGATCTGCGCCCAGCGGGCGAGGGAGAACCGTGCTGGGGCAGATGGCTTACCAGCGTTTCAACTGCTCACTTTGGCGACTATTTTCCCATAACGGCAAGAAAACGGGCTTTCCGGAAACTTGCCTGCCCTTCACGCGAATGCGTTTCTCGGCCTCGGTGGGTCGGCGACAAACGGCCGTCCGCCCCGCTCAGTGCGTTAAGTGAACCGTATTGCTGCTAACCCGCGTTTCTCGCGCTCTTCTGTCCGGCGTGGCGCAGGCACTCATGCCTGCCGTGTCGAGAGTCGAGCCGGAACCGGTGCCGGAACCGGTGCCGGAACCGGTGCCGGAACCGGTCTCGACACTGGTTCGCGATTGTGACGCAGTGGCGAAGGCAGGCGCCGGCATGAGTGCCGACGGGCCCAAGGGGGGGGCACCCCGGCAAAAGTGCCTGCGCCACGTCATATCTGCTACACTTTTGCGACGAGCCGAATCACAGACTGCCATGACACAACCCGAGACCATCACCCACTATCGCATCACGGCCAAGCTCGGCGAAGGCGGCATGGGCGCGGTGTATCGCGCCACGGACACCAAGCTGAACCGGGATGTCGCGATCAAGGTGCTGCCGGAAGCCTTCGCGCAGGATGCGGACCGCATGGCGCGGTTCGAGCGCGAAGCGCAGGTGCTGGCGTCGCTGAACCATCCTAATATTGCGGCCATCTACGGCGTGGAAGAGCGCGCGCTGGTCCTGGAACTGGTAGAAGGCCCCACGCTCGCCGAGCGCATTGCGAAGGGACCGATACCGCTGGACGAGGCCCTGGCCATCGCGCGGCAGATCGCCGAGGCGTTCGAGTACGCCCACGACAAGGGCATCGTCCACCGCGATCTCAAGCCCGCCAACGTGAAGGTGACGCCCGAAGGGCGGGTGAAGGTGCTGGATTTCGGCCTGGCCAAGGCCATGTCGGGCGATGGCGTTTCGGCCGACCCGGCCAATTCCCCGACCCTTACCATGAGGGCCACCGTGGCGGGCGTGATCCTCGGCACGGCGGGCTACATGGCTCCCGAGCAGGCCAAGGGCAAAGACGTGGACAAGCGCGCGGACATCTGGGCGTTCGGCGTGGTGCTGTACGAAATGGTGACCGGCGGACGGCTGTTCGCGGGGGAAACGGTCTCGGACACGCTGGCCGCCGTGCTGACCAAAGAGCCGGACGTGGAGCGCGTCCCGGCGCCGGTGCGCAAGCTGCTGCGCAGTTGCCTGGAGAAGGATCCCAAGCGCCGTCTGCGCGACATCGGCGATGCCTGGCGGCTGCTGGAAGAGGCCCCGGCGGTGGCGGCGACCGCTCCCTCACGGTCGCGGCTCGGAAGCGCCTGGATGCGGCTCGGAAGCGCCTGGATGGGCGTGATCGGCGTCCTCGCGGTAGCGCTGGCGGTCCTCGCCCTGGTGCATTTCCGCGAAGCTCCGCCGCCGAGGCCGGTGGTGCGATTCAGTGTGCCGCCGCCCCCCAAGAACGTCTTCGGAACCTGGCTGGCGGTCTCCCCGGATGGCCGCCACCTGGCATTTCCGGCCGGCGGGCCCGACGGAGTCACGCGGGTCTGGGTGCGTTCGCTGGATTCGCTGGAAGCGCGGCCTCTGGCCGGTACGGAAGGAGGGGGCGTCATCTGCGTATTCTGGTCCCCCGACGGCCGTTTCCTGGTCTTCCAGCAGGGGAACAAGGTCAAAAAGATCGATATCGGCGGCGGGCCGCCCGAAACCTTGTGCGACTCTCCCAATACCCTGCTCGGCGGCGCCTGGAGCGCCGAGGGTGCGATCCTGCTCGGCAGCAACAGCGGACCGATCCTGCGTGTCTCACCGGCAGGCGGAACCGCCGCTCCGGTCACGCACCTCGACCGGCCCCGCGGCGATACCTTCCATAGCGACCCGATCTTTCTGCCGGATGGCCGCCACTTCCTCTACTTCCGCCATTCCTCGAAACCGGAAAATCAGGGCGTCTTCGCCGGATCGCTGGATGCCAAGCCCGAAGAGCAGAGCCTCAAGCGAATCCTGCCCGTCGATTTCAGCCCCGGTTATGTTCCGCCGGGCGCGAGCCGCTCGGTGGGCTATCTGCTCTTCCTGCGCGAAGAAACGCTCATGGCGCAGCCTTTCGACGATCGCCGGCTGGAAACCACCGGCGAACCCGTACCTGTTGCCGAACATATCGGCACGTCCGTGAGCCGCGCGTTTTTCTCGGCGTCGCCGGCCGGCGTACTAGCCTGGCGCGGCGGCGGCGGCGTCCTGCAGCTTGGCTGGTACAATCGCGACGGCCAGTTTTTGGGACGGGCCGGCGACCCGGCCGATTACCAGGATGTGGCGCTCTCTCCGGACGGCACCCGCGTAGCTTTCAGCCGGGGGACCCAAGGCGCGGGCTTCCAGATCTGGATCCTGGACCTGGCGCGCGGCGTCCAGACGCGCGTCACCTTCCTCCACGAGAGCGTGCGGTCGCCCGTCTGGTCCCCCGATGGGCGCTATCTGGCTTTCAGTTCGTTGAGCCACAGGGGTCTTTATGTGCAGGAGGTGAACGCCGCCGGCAGCGCCGAACCGGTGTTCGAAGGCCCGGTCACCGCCGTGAACCATTGGTCTCCCGATGGGCGCTACCTCCTTTTCACCGAGGCTCCCAACGGGACGGACCTGATGGCGCTTTCGAATCCTTTGGGAGGCGGGGAGCGAAAGGCGATCCCGGTGGCCAATTCCGAGGCCACCGAATGGCACGGCCAGGCCTCGCCCGACTCACGCTTCGTGGCCTACGAATCGAACGAATCCGGAAGGTTCGAGGTGTACCTCCGCCCGTTTCCGCCGGGCGATGAGCGCGCCGCCAAATGGCTGGTTTCTTCCAACGGCGGCGCTCAGCCGCGCTGGCGCGGCGACGGCAAGGAGCTGTACTACATCGATCCGGGTCACACGGTGATGGCGGTGGATGTGAACACGCAGGCGACTCCCCCGGCCGGGACTCCGCATCGGCTTTTCACGCCGCCGGCAATCAGCGTCGTTCAGTTGATGTTCCAGTACGACGTCACGCGCGACGGCAAGCGGTTCCTGATAATCGGCCCCATGGAGGGCGCGGTTATGGAGCCGGCCACCGTGGTGCTGAATTGGCAGGAGGGGCTGAGGAAGTGAGGAAGGCATGAGTCCGCCCGCTGGTGCTGAATTGGGCCGCCGGCATCAAGTAGGTGCCCAGCCGTTACCCGCCGGCAAACCCACCGCCCTGCCGCTGGCCCCTCGCTTGGCGCAGAGTACAGCTATATTATGGGATTCGGCGGCCTCTTGCGGCGCGCCCGCGTTCTGGTTTTCGAAGGGTCGTGGCTATGTGAAACCTCATGCCTTCCAATGCGCTCGACTACATTACGATTCAAGGCTTTAAGAGCATCGCTTCGGTGGAGAAGTTGGAACTCCGGCCGATCAACGTTTTGATTGGCCCGAACGGCTCCGGGAAATCGAATTTCATCGGCGTCTTCTCGTTTCTTCATGCCGTCCGGGAAGGGGGGCTGCAAGCCTACGTTACCGCAGCGGGCGGAGCCGAGAAGGTGCTGCATTTCGGCTCTAAAACGACCAAGGAAATCACGATTCACCTCTCGTTCTTAGAGGAGGTCAACCAATACAGGCTGAAGCTTGCTCCAACCGCAGACGACAGTCTCTTCCCCTCGGAAGAATATTCCTATTACTGGAAGAAGCCCCACCCTCGGCCTTACTCCGACTCTGTTCTGCCGCGTGAGCGAAGATTGGAAGCCGGTATCAGCGATCCAAATCTACAACGCACGGCCAGTTGGGTACGCGAACGGCTTGGCGGCTGGCGGCTTTATCACCTCCACGACACCAGTTCATCGTCGCCCATGCGGAAGACCGCCAGCGTGGACGACAACCACTTTCTGCACCCGGACGGATCGAATCTTGCGGCGTTCCTCTATTATCTGCTGGAAAGGCACAGCGATTCGTACAACCTGATTCGGAGGACTGTTCAAAGAGTAGCTCCCTTTTTCGACGACTTCCGGCTCAAACCGCTCAGGCTCAAGCCGAACGACATCAAGCTTGAGTGGAAACACAGGAATTCCGACCAGTACTTCGATGTTTCGTCGCTCTCGGACGGGACTCTTCGTTTCATCGCGTTAGCGACCCTGTTTCTCCAGCCAGCGAACCATCGGCCATCCGCCATTCTGGTAGACGAGCCGGAACTGGGGTTGCACCCTTACGCGATCGGGATGCTAGCCTCTCTGATCCGGCAGGCATCGGTTCTTACCCAGGTGATCGTCTCGACACAGTCCTCTCTATTGTTGGACCATTTTCAACCGGAAGACGTGCTCGTCGCGGACCGGGTGGATGGCGGCACTCAGCTCACGCGTCCCGATCCGGAGCGATTGGCAAAGTGGTTAGAGGATTACAGCATTGGGCAACTATGGGAGAAAAATGAACTGGGGGGGCGCCCCGCTGGGGACTGATCGATGACTCGCCTGCTGGTCCACGTGGAAGGCCAAACCGAAGAGGAGTTCGTGAACGAGATCCTGCGCGACCACCTGCTGGCGAGAGGCTACAGCGCAGTGGGCGCCCGCATCATGGGCAATGCGAGATTGCGGCGGCAGCGTGGCGGCATCAGGCCGTGGCCGTCGGCCAGGAAGGACATCGTCAACCACCTGCGGGAGGACCCGACCTGCTTCGCGACCACCATGGTCGATTATTACGGATTGCCTGCCGCAGGTGACAGCGCCTGGCCGGGGCGTGCAATGGCCGCGAGTCTGAATCGCGAGAAGAAGGCGCCGTGCGTCGAGAGCGCGGTGCTGGATGACGTGATCGCGGAAATGGGCAGCCGGTTCGACCCCCGGCGGTTCGTTCCGTTCGTGGTGATGCATGAGTTCGAAGGGCTGCTATTCAGCGATTGTGCCGGGTTCAGCCGCGCGATTGGCCGACCCGATCTGGAAGCCGGCTTGAGAGGAATCCGGGACCAGTTTCCGACGCCCGAGGACATCGACGATTCGCCGATCACAGCACCCTCGAAGCGCATCATGGATCTCGTGATGGGCTACGACAAGCCGTTCATGGGCCCGCTTGCGGCGCTGGAGATTGGCCTCGGTTGCATGCGGCGTGAGTGCCCCCATTTCGATGGGTGGCTGGTTCGACTGGAGTCAGGGCGCTTGTGAAGGCGGGGGCTACCCCTGGGCTTACCCGAGGCCGGGATTCAGCATCTTTTGGGGTTGGCAGGCGAAAGCGCCTGCCCCACTCCCGGATGGTACACTCACGGAATGAGTTCAAGACGGATACGACGGATACATCCCTGCACGTTTTTGGTCGCCGCCGCGCTGTGCGCAGGGCCGCTGGCCGCACAGAGCGCTCCCAAAATCACCACGCCCAAGGAGGCCCTCGGGTTCAACCTGGGCGACGATTATATGGTCGCCAACTACACCCAGCTTGAAGCCTATTGGAAAAAGCTGGCCACCGAATCCGACCGCATGAAGCTGGTCTCGATCGGGCCGACCGAGGAGGGGCGCCAGCAGTACATGGCCATCATCACCTCGCCCGAAAACCTGAAGAAGCTGGACCACTATAAGGAGATCTCGGCCAAGCTGGCGCACGCCGAAGGGGTGACCGAGGAGCAGGCCCACGCGCTGGCCCGCGAAGGCAAAGCCGTGGTGTGGATCGATGGCGGCCTGCACGCCAGCGAGTCGGTGGGGTCGCAGCAGATCATGGAAATGGTCTACCAGATGGTGAGCCGCACCGACCCGGAGACCATGCGCTTCCTCAACGACGTGATCCTGCTGTGCGTGCAGGCCAACCCGGATGGCCAGGAACTCATCGCCAACTGGTACATGCGCGGAAAGGAAGATCCCAACGCGCCGCTGCGGCCGCAGGCGGAGCGCAGCATGAACAGCCTGCCGCGGCTCTACAACAAGTACATCGGGCACGACGATAACCGCGACTTCTACATGTCGAACATGAAGGAAACCACCAACATGAACCACCAGCTTTTCCTGGAGTGGTTTCCGCAGATCATGTACAACCATCACCAGACCGGGCCGGCCGGCGCGGTGATTTTCATGCCGCCGTTCCGCGACCCGTTCAACTACAACTTCGATCCGCTGGTGCCGCTGGGGATCGAGCTGGTGGGAACCGCCATGCACAGCCGGCTGGTGGCGGAGGGCAAGGGCGGCAGCGCCATGCGCAGCGGCTCCAGTTACTCGACGTGGTGGAACGGAGGCCTGCGCACGATCACGTACTTCCACAACATGATCGGCATCCTCACCGAAATCATCGGCTCGCCGACACCCATGCGCATCCCGCTGGTGGCCGACAAGCAGTTGCCGCAGGGCGACTGGCCGCTGCCGATCGCGCCCCAGGAGTGGCACTACCGGCAGTCGATCGATTACGAGATGACCAACAACCGCGCCATGCTGGACCTGGCGTCGCGCTACCGCGAGACGTTCCTCTTCAACATCTGGCGCATGGGCATGAACTCGATCGAGAGGGGCAGCAAGGACAATTGGACCGTCACGCCCAAGCGGATCGCGGCGCTGGAAGCCGCGGCGGCGGCAACGGCCCAAGGCGGGGCCGGCGGTGCGGGCGGTGGCGGTGTGACGGCCGGCGGTGCGGGCGGTGGCGGCGGACGCGGAGGACGTGGAGGCGGACGCGGAGGCAGAGGCGGCGCGGCGGCGGCTCCGGCTGTGGGGGTGCCCCCTGGGCCCGGCGGCGACACCGTGATCAGCGGCGACACTCCCGGCGCCGGCGGTGGATTCGGGGGACGCGGCGGCCTGCCGGCGGAGCTGTACAACACCGTGCTGCACGATCCCAAGCTGCGCGATCCGCGCGGCTACATCCTCCCCTCGGACCAGGCCGACTTCGCCAACGCCACGGACTTCGTCAACGCGCTCTTGAAGAACGGCATCACGGTGCTCAGAGCCACGGCGGCCTTCCAGGTGAACGGCAAGCAGTACCCATCCGGCTCCTACGTGATCAAAACGGCGCAGGCCTTCCGGCCGCACGTCATGGACATGTTCGAGCCGCAGGACCACCCCAACGATTTCCGCTATCCCGGCGGCCCGCCCATTCCGCCTTACGACATCACCGGCTGGACCCTGGCCATGCAGATGGGCGTGCAATTCGACCGCATCCGCGATGGCTTCGACGGTCCGTTCACCAAGATCACCGGCCTGCTGCCGGCGCCGGCCAGCTCCGTCACGGGCGCTTCCAGCCCGGCGGGCTACCTGATCAGCCACCGCATCAACAATTCGTTCATCCTGATCAACCGGCTGCTGAAAGCCAACGCGGATGTGTATTGGATGAAGAAGGAAGAAACCGCCGAGGGCCAGGACCTGGGCACCGGAGCCATCTGGGTGCCGGCTTCCGCGGCCGCCCGCCCGGTGCTCGAAAAGGGCGCCAAAGAGCTGGGCGTGCCGGTGCACGCAGTGGCCAAGGCGCCTTCCGGCGATGCGCTGAAGCTGAAGCCGATCCGCATCGGACTGTACGATTCCTACGGCGGCAACATGCCCGCCGGGTGGACGCGGTGGCTGTTCGAGCAGTACGAGTTCCCCTTCCAGATTGTCTCTCCCACCACGCTCGATGCGGGCGACCTGAAGAGCAAGTTCGACGTGATCGTGTTCACCGATGGCGAGATTCGCCGCGGCGGCGCGGGCGGCGGACGCGGGGGCGGCGGGGGCGGCGGCGGGCGCGGGTTTGGCGCCACCCCGGAGAACGTGCCCGAGGAGTACCGCGCCTCGATCGGCCGCGTCTCCGACGATAAGACTTTTCCGCAGCTTCAGAAATTCGTGGAATCGGGAGGGTCGGTGGTGACCATCGGCAGCTCCACCAGCGTGGCCGATCTGTTCGGCATCCCGGTGAAGAATTACCTCACCGAGATGGGACCGGACGGTCACGAGCGGGCGCTGCCCCGGGAGAAGTTTTACATCCCGGGGTCGTTGTTGAAGGTCAACGTGGATAACCACAATCCGCTGGCTTACGGCATGCCGGAGCAGGTGGACGTGTTCTTCGATTCGAGCCCGGTATTCCGCATGGAACCGAACGCCGAGATAAAGCACACCTCTCCGGTGGCATGGTTCTCGGGTCCGGAAGTTCTGGACAGCGGATGGGCGTGGGGCCAGCAATATCTGGATGGCGGCACGACCGTGGCGGAGGCTTCGGTGGGCGAAGGTAAAGTGGTGCTGCTGGGACCGGAAGTCAACTTCCGCGATCAGCCGCATGGGACTTATAAGCTGCTGTTCAACGGGTTGTATTACGGGAGCGCAAAGGCGGTGCCGCTGCCCTAGGTTAACCGGGCGGCAAAGCACCGCTTGCGGATGGGGCACTCCGGCCGGCGACGGGCCGCGCGCGAGGATTGTGAGTTGCGCGCGGCCGCAAATCCGGATGCCGGGTGTTGCGTCTCTCCCGGCCGTGCTTTAGTTTAGGCGCTGCTCTGGAATAACAATGCCAACCGCTCCCCCGAAAACGGGCGTGGCGGTGGGGCAGGCCAACCGCCGGCCCGCGGCGGACTTGGGCAGGCGAATCGCCTGCCCGACCGCCCCACACTGTCGGTTCTGTTCGCTTTCAGCGCCGCGACCGACAGGGAGCCGATACCGGGGACCGTGCTTTAGAACGTGACCCGCAGAGGATTGCCCGTGGCGGGATCGTAAATCGTTTGGGACGCGGTGCTCAGGTTGCCGGTGCGCCACGGGTTGGGAGGGACGGTCACCAAGTTGGTGTTGGGCTCGTGATCCATCACCCGCAGATAGCCGCCGAAGTAGAAGATCTTGTTCTTCTTGATCGGTCCGCCCAGGTTGCCGCCGACGTAGTTATACGCCAGGTGGCCTACCGACGCGTTAAGGAACGCGCGGGCGTTGAAGTCGCTGTTCTGCAGGAATTCGTAGGCCGCCCGTGGATGTCGTTGGCGCCGGATCTCAGAATTACGTTCACCACCGTGCCCGAGGCCCGGCCCATTTCCGCATCGTGGTTGGTCAAGGAAACGTCCACCGTCTGGATGGCCTCGATCGGCGGGATGTAGATCTGCAACGCCCCGGTGCGCTGGGTCTGCAGCGAGCTTGCGGCGTTGAAAGACTGCGAACGCAGATTCAGATTATAGGACCCGGTACGCCAAACCAGTGCTTCATCGGAAGTCTGGAGTTCTAAGTGCCGATTTGTTCGGAGTGCCGGGATCGGCTGCACACCACAGATGAATACGGGTGGCTGCGATGAAGGCGGCGGCGGCGAGAATCGGGGTGAGCGGAAAAGGCGATTAGGGGCGCTCGGTGCGCCGCCCTCGTCGGGAATGCTGCAAGTTCTACCGGTTGGCCGCGAACGATCTGAGCGGCGCGGTGAGCGTTCTGGTGGCCTCGCAGGACGCTCCAGGACCGTTCCAACATTTGAGCGACATCCTACCCTTCCCCCACTCTTCAACTGGGGATTGCGTTATCGGGGATACCCGGCCGAATGCCGGAGGCCATCCGGCATTTCGAAGCGGCGTTGCGCATCAAGCCTGACCCGGAGATCCGGCAAATGCCAAATCGTCTCGAAAAACAGCTATAGCCACCGAAGCGGCGGGCGCCGCGCCGGTGGCCAAAGCTACTTCTCGAAAAGCTAGAACGTCAACTTCGCCGCCAATTGGATGCTGCGAGGGCCGCCGGTGCCGGCGTTGACCGAGCCGGAGCCGCTGCCGACCGTGCCGGTCACGAATCCGAAGTTGGCGTTGTTCGCGGTGCAGCAACCGCCGTTCGGATTCGAAAACTGCGGGGTGTTGGTTGTATTTATAGTTTCCAGCCGAAGCTGCAAGCCGACGCGTTCGCTGAAGTGCATGGTCTTGGCCAGGGCAGCATTCAGGTTGAAGAATCCCGGCCCGATCATGGAATTGCGTCCAACGTTGCCGACTTGCTGGGCAGCGCCGCCGATCTGATCGATCGCTCCGGTCCCGCAGGACCCGCTAGGCGTCGCCGACTGGCAGGGTGGCGCGGCAAACGCGGTTGGATCGAACCACGCGCTTCCGCCGTTCGAGGTGGTGTTGATTCCGTGCAGAATGTTGACGCTCGGAGCCACCTCGATGGGCGTGTTAGTGCCGCCTTGGGACAGGTTCAAGTACGTCGAGCTGTAAGTCACCGTGAAGGGAGTTCCCTTCATGACCGTCAGGATGCCCTCGATCTGCCATCCACCCAAGATCATGTCCACCCCTCGCGAAGCGGAGTTCAGGAAGTGTTTCCCTTTACCGAAGGGCAGTTGGTATACGTAGCTCTGCACGAAGCTCACGGTACGATTGAAATCGTCCAGCCCCCAATTACGGTGATATTGTCCGTTCAGATAGAAGCCGTAGAATCCATCGTCGTCGCCGCCGTTGTAGTAAGCCATGCCCTTCTGGTAGCTGAGCGAGGAAGTGATGGCCAGCCCGGTGGCAAAGCGCCGGTCAATCTTCACTTGCAGGCCGTTGTACATGGCGGACACCGGCACGAAAAACTGCGTTACGTTGCCCGTGTGCGGGAAGTACGGCAGGTAGGCGGTGTCGCCCGCGGAGGCGGGTGCGATCACCGGGCTGGCATTGATGTTTTGGTCCGAGCCCATGTCCACGCCGTGATTGCCCACGTACGCAACGTCCATCGTGAAATGAGCCGGCAACCTCTGCTGGACCGAGAAGTTCCAGGCAATCACATGAGGGTTTTTGTAGTTTGTCGGGAAAAAGTCTTCCGTAGAACCGTTGAAGCCCAAAGCCGCGACGCTGTAAATCCCGTTGGACGGGATGGGCACAGGCGTGGGCGCCGGGAGGCCGCTCTCGAAGCTCAGAAGGGACCCGTTGTAGGTGGCCGAGGTATAGGCGCTCCCGCCCGGGTTCTGTACCGCTCCGATGTTGCCTTTTGTCGGATAGTTGTTGGTAATGTACGTATTGTCCTCAAACGGCGTATAACTGACGCCGATACCCGTCCGGATAACCGTCTTCTCCGTCAAGCGGTACGCCAGTCCCAAGCGCGGCGCAATGTAGTTCAGGTGGTTTTGCAAGCCCCCATTGTTGGGGTTGCCGCCCACACCGCCGACCACCAGCGTGTTGCTCGACGGAATGAAGTTGGAAAACTGGCCGGGGAACGCCGGCAGGCCTGGCGGATATATTTCCCAGCGCAGCCCGATGGCCACGGTCAGCTTCTTGCTGACCTGCCATGTATCGGCGGCGTAGGGGAAGAAGTACCAGGCCCGGTAAGTCGGGAACGTGCCACTGAAGTCGCGGCCGGTGCTGCCCGCCTGGGGGCTGTCCAGCAGCAAGCTCGCCACGTCGTTGGCCCACGAAGTGGTGCTGTTCGGGGTGGTCGCCGAGCTGGTGGTGCCGTTGGGGAGCTGGCAACTGCCCGCGCAGTTCGTTTGGGAAGCGCCGAACGTGTAGACACCGCGCGGGCTGTAGGTCTGCGTCTGCAACAGGTCGTCACGGATGCGGCGCATATCGAACCCGAGCGTAAAGGTGTGGTTGCCGTGCGTCTTGGTCACGTTGTCAACCAAATCGATGTTGGCCTCCGCACGGACCCAGGGCAAACTGGCGGAATATCCCACCAGCGGGCTGGTAAATCCGCCAACACTGATACCCACTAAGCCGCTGTTGAACTGGCTGATATTGACGTAAGGGATTCCCAGGCTCGTGGTATCGTTCGCTCCATAGTCGCTCTCTTGCGCAACGTTGTTGTAGTGCGCCACGCCGACCCGGAATTCGTTCAGCAGGCCGGGCGTAAAAATGTGGGTCCAGTTGATGCCGCTACTGTAGGTCTTCTGAACTCCCGTGCCCTCGAAGGCCCCGTTGGCATCGCCGCCGGCGGCGCCGAAAATGGGCGCCTGGTAAACCACTGGCTTCTGGAAGCTGAATCGACCGCTGAGGTGGTCCTTGTCGCTGATGGTGTAGTCCACCTTCCCGTCCGTGAGGGTGCTGTCCTTGGTGAAGGGCAGGAGGGCGAAGTAGTTGTTGGACGGCGCCAGGGTGCTGTACGGTTCATTCGGGGCGGGCACCAGGGCCAGGATCTTGAGCGCGATCGGGTTCAGGCGCGATGTGGGAATGATGTTGCCGGGGAATGGAGTCCTTCCTACACCGGTGGTCGTATTCCCGCTTAGCGGATCGTAAACCGGAGCGGGGTTGGCGCCAGCCAGGGCCTCGCTCAAGTTGCCGGTGCGCGACAGCGGCGACGGTATCGTCTCGGTATTGGCGTTGGCTTCGTGATCGGAGGTGCGCAAAACGTCGGCGAAGAAGAACAATTTGTTCTTCTTGATCGGCCCGCCGATGGTGCCGCCGAAGTAGTTGTAGTGGACAGCGGCCACCGAGGGCTGGAAGAAGTTGCGGGCGTCGAAATCGCCGTTCTGAACGAACTCGTAGAGGGAGCCGTGGAACTGGTTGGTTCCCGACTTCAGGATCACGTTAGTGACCGCGCCGGTGCCGCGTCCCAAATCCACGGAGTGGTCGCTGGTTGAGACGTCCACCGCTTGAATCGCTTCGAGCGGCGGGATCAGGACCTGCAACAAGCCGGTGCGCTCGTTGTCGTCGATGCCCTCGATCTGGTAGTTATTCGCCACGCGCGGGGCGCCGTTGACTTCGGTCTGCAGCGAGTCCGAAGCGTTAAAGAACTGGGAGTGCTCCTCGGTCGGCGGCGCCGTCCCGGGCACGAGGGCCAGCAGGGCTTGATAATTGCGGTTGCTGACCAGAACCGGCAGTTCCGACACCACCATCGAGTCGATGTTGCGGCCGGTATCGGCGCGGTCCGTCTGCAACTGCGGTGCTGCGCCGGTGACTTCGACGGTTTCCGTCAGGCTGCCGGTCTGGAGCTGAATATCCACGCGCTGGGTGGTGTTCACCAGCAGCGCAATATCCCGGCGGTCCTCTTTCTTAAATCCGGTCACCTCCACCGTGACAACGTAATTGCCCGGGGGCACATCGGGGAAAACAAAATTGCCGCTCTCATTGGTTTGACCTGTGCGGCTGACGTTGGTATTGGCCTCGGTAAGCGTGACTTTAGCGTTGGGAATCACGGAGCCGCTGGGGTCGGTGACGGTCCCCAGCAACGTGGCGTTGACGGCTTGCGAAAAGGCCGGGCTGGCGCTGAAAGCGATCAGCACAATAGCGCAGCAGATCGAACGTAGACCTTGCATATTCGTATCCTTTCCTCTAAAACACACCCTTAGCTTCAGGGGACAGAAAGACCTTATTCTGTCTGAATTATATGCGTCGTCTAGCGTTAGCGCAAGGGAAATAAGGGAAATTCACCACGAAAAACTACCAGAAGTACGTTGCCAGTACCCGCGGAGGCCCGGCATTCCCGTTGATTACCTCGGTGGCGATGACCACTTGCAAATTCTTGCGCTCCCAGGCGCGGGGGGCGGCAGAGGCCAGCGTTTCCAGGTAACGCGGACCGGTGACGAACTCGCCGGCGGCTGCCGTGCCGTCTTTCCCCATCCCCGCCACCACCACCGCCATGCGCTCGGTGTGCGGGTCCATGTACCGGGAAATAATGGCGTAATCCTCCTTCACCTGCGAATAGGGCCGCCGGAAATCGCCCCGCCAGACCACCCGCGTGGGATTCTGCCGGTCGCGGATCAAGGACGCGCCGGTGGCCGCATCGTATTCGAAGGTGAATCGCAACTGCTTCGCCAGGGCCATGGTCCAGGGATTGTCGAACGCGCCGATCAGCACCGCCGGGATCTTGTGCAGGTCTTCCAGGGTGAAGGTCGAGCTGCGCCGGATGTCGTACTGCTTTCCGTGCGCCTGCAACAGGCCGGTGAGTTTGGCCATGGTGACGGCGTCGGCGAAGGCCACGCGGTCGCTCCACATCACCTCCCCATGCGTGGGATCCGCGGAAGCGCTCTTTTCACTGGCCGGATTGTTAAACACCCCCAGACAGAGCAGCACCGAATCGGTTCCGTTCCAGACGGGCCCCCAGAACCGGTCCACACCGCTTTTCGACCGGCCCACACCCGCCACCGCCAAGCCGCCGGCGGTCAAAATCACGGTCGCCGCGGCGATGGCTGCCGCGGCCACCCGGTGGCGCGCCCCATATTGCGCCACGCCGTGCGCCAAGCCCAGCCGCACCGGCGAAGGGGCCCACGATAGGATGGGCGAGAGAGCGGGCTCAGCCGCGAGTTCCGCCGCCCGCGCCTCGGGAAACCGGAACTCCGGCACGTAACTTCCGGCGGGCAACTCGATCCGGATCTCCGATTCGCGGCCGGGTTCGTGATAATACTGGGCGATTCGTTTGCGCACCTCGCAGGCCGAAGTGCGGACTACCGGGTCGGCGTTGGTGTCGTAGTGCGGATCGCGGCCGAAAACTTCCATCCCCAAAGAGCGCTCCTTCAAACCGGCGGCCTGCCCCGCCAGCGTGTGTTCGACGACGTGCTTCAGGAGATTCGGATAGTGTTTACTGCTGCGAAAAAGCGGGCTGGCCAGAATACGGCCCAACTGTTCCCGAACAGCGTCTGGCGGTGGCGTGTCCGCTGGCATGGCATGCCCCGGCACGGATCGCACAATCGTGGTGCTCCCCATCGGCGTGATTACCCTCTGGGACGAGATTCTATCAGTGCCAAGCGCCGAACACCAGCCCCATTTGCCTAAGTGGACCCTTTTTGTCCGGTGACGTAGGAAGCGCTTACACGGCAGCTTCCTACGTCCGTCATCGTCTTGAAAGGAAAGGTACGAGCAGTTAATACGGTGTTCCTACGGTAGTCCACCTTGCCGCCCACACTTTACCGGCGTAACATTAGTTGCTTCATATGACCTCCGCTCCCTGACGGTCGCGGCTCCGACACACTTTCACGGTAGCGACCAACTTTCAGAGCCGGGCCCAAGGGGGCGCCCCGTCAGGGAGCGGATGCGCAATTACCGATAACGGAGGCTACTGGCATGCCACAGAACGGAATTTCTCGGAGATATTTCTTTTACGGGACGTTGCTGGCAGGCGCGATCCCCAGGGGTGGCTTCGGCAGCAGCCAGTCGCTCCGATCCATGGGCTACAAATCGCCCAACGAAAAGCTGAATATCGCCGGCATCGGGGCGGGCGGCCAGCCGTTCAGCGACCTGCGCGACGCCGAGGCGGGGGTCGAGAACGTAATCGCCCTGGCCGATGTCGATTGGGTGCGCGGCTCCGAGGGTTTCCAGCGCTGGCCCAAAGCCGAAAAGTACAAAGACTTCCGCCAGATGCTGGACCGGCAGGGCAAGTCCATCGACGCCGTCGTGGTCGGGCCGCCCGACCACATGCACGCCACCGCCGCCATGTGGTGCATGCAGGCCGGAAAGCACATCTACGTCGAGAAGCCCCTCACGCGCACGCCTTGGGAGGCCCATCTGCTGACCCAGGCAGCCGCCAAATATAAGGTCGCCACCCAGATGGGCAACCAGGGTTACTCGCACGACGCCACGCGGGTGGCCTGCGAGATCTTCTGGTCCGGCGAAATCGGCGAGGTTCGCGAAGTACACGCCTGGCACGGCAGGCCTGGCTGGCCGCAGGGGATGCAAAAAATCCCCGACTCCACGCCGGTGCCGGACACGCTCGATTGGGACCTCTGGCTGGGTGGCGCGGCCGCGCGCCCCTACACCCAGGGGGATGACGATTACCGCGCCTTCTCGGCCTCTTTCATGGGGGGCGGCGGGGGTGGGCGCGGCGGTCCGCCCCAGTTCGGCTTCTACATGCCGTTCAACTGGCGCGGCTTCCACGATTTCGGCACCGGCCTGTTCGGCGATTGGGGCGTCCACATCCTCGGTCCGGCCAACTGGGCGCTGGAGTTGAGCCCAGAGAGCCTGATCAGCGTCGAGGCCATCCAGCGGGAAGGGGTCAGCCCGTTCACCTATCCGCAGAAGAACGCGGTGAAGTACGAGTTCGCGGCGCGCGGTAACCTGCCGCCCGTGACGGTTTACTGGAACGACAGCATCCAAGGGGATGCCTACCTGCCGCCGGGGATGACGGCTGCGGATGCGCGCAAGATTCCGGGCCAAGGCCCGCAGGTGGGGCCCGCAGGCCGCGGGGGCTTTGGGGGCGCGCGAGGTCCCGGCGACGCGGGGGCGCCCTTTGGGCCCGGCGGAGCTCCGCGTGCCGGCGCGGCGCCCACTGGCACCCCTCCGGCCGGCCGCGGGGGGCCCGGGCGTGGTCCCGGCGGCCCGCAAGGCACCGGCTACAACTGCATCTTCGTTGGGTCGAAGGGTTACATGGGCACCAGCGGGCGCGGCGAAGGCGTGGGTTTGTTGCCGGGATCCCGATGGGCGGAGTACAAGCTGCCCAACGCCTACCTGCAGCGTTCCCCGGGCGCCACGACCGGCGACAATCACTCGGCGCACTGCCGCGATTGGGTGCGCGCCGCGAAGGGCGGCGCCCCGGCCTGCTCCAACTTCAGCGTGGCCGGCCCGTATACCGAGTGGCTGGTGCTGGGAGCCGTGGCCACCCACTACGAAGGCAAGCTGCTGTGGGACGCCGCCAAGCTCGAATTCACGAATAACAAAGACGCCAATAAGTGGGTGAAGCCCCTGTTCCGCAAGGGATGGGAGATCAAGCTGTAGAGCCGCTCCGCCTAAGATCGGCAGGAACATATACTCGACACGGGGCCTGGGAGGCGCGCGGTCAACTCCTAAGAATCTCTCGCCAAGCCGCTAAGGCGCAAAGTAACGCAAAGAGGAAATAACACACAGAGGAAAATCGGCGCGGAGGAGACGCGGACGCAGGTGAATGGAACTTGTGGAGCCGCGACCCGTCACCTGCCGCAAAACACCGGTTGCAGGGCCGGGCGGTCAGAGGGCGCCCCGTCACGGCGCGGTTTCGGCCGCCGGTTGCTGCCCGGTACATACGCCACAGCCGGCATAGATGAGGTTGAGTTCGCATGAAGTGTACAACATGGAAAGTCGTGTCCGGTCCAGCCGCTCTGACCGTTTTTGCCACCGTTGTATTGTGCCAATCGGCCGGGCCCCCGCCGGTCATCACGGGTAACGCCAAGGTCGACCGCCTCCTCAGCCAGATGACCCTGGAGGAGAAGATCAATCTGCTCCACGGCGGGGCGGAAGCTTCGCCCAGCGGCGTCGGCCAGGCCGGCGCCTGGCCTGGCTTGCCCCGGCTCAACATCCCCTCCCTCAGGCTTTCGGACGGACCGCCCGGAATCTCGGTGCAGATCTGGTCCACCGGGATGACGGCCACCATGGGCCTGGCCGCCACCTGGAGCCGCGAAGATGCCCGGAAGAACGGCGTGGTGATCGGCCGTGACGCCAAGTCGCTCGGGCAGGACGTGGTGCTGGAGCCGTTCATCAATATCGTGCGCGATTTCGAGTTCGGACGCGCCTACAACACTTTCGGCGAGGATCCCTTTCTGACCGGACAGGTCGCCGCCGCCCAGATCCAGGGCACGCAAAGCGAGGGCGTCATGTCGCAGGCCAAGCATTTCATCGGCTACGACGGCGCCAACGACGTCTATATCGATCCGCAAACGCTGCGCGAAATCTACATGGCGCCGTTCGTGGACGCTTCCAACGCCGGGGTTTCCTCGATCATGTGCTCGTACAACAAGATCAACGGCCTTCAGGCTTGTGACAACAACGAGCTTCAGAACATCGTGTTTCGCGGCGAGGAGGGCTTCCGGGGCTTCAGCACGTCGGATTGGGGCGCCACTCACGGGACTCTGAACATCGCCAACGGCCTCGACCTGGAGATGCCCAGCGGCTCCTTCACCGCGGCGGTGCCTGCCTCAGGTGGCGGCCGAAGAGGCGGCGGAGAGCCGGGTAACGCTCCGGGCGCGCCGCCCGGCGGCAGCGGAGTTGCGGCCGGGGTGCCCCCTGGTCCAGGCGGGGTGCCTGCTGCGCCCGGCGGGGTCCCCCCTGGGCCCGGCGGCGGCGCGCCCGGGGGTCGCGGAGGGGTGTCCGCTGGTGCCAGCGGTATGCCTGCTGCGCCCGGCGCGGTGCCTGCTGGGTCGGGCGGCGGCATGCCCGGTGGTCCTGGCGGCGTGCCCCCTGGTCCCGGCGGTATGCCTCCCGGCGGCAGGGGTGGCGGCGGGATGCCCGAGGAACAAGGCCCCCCTGGCCGAGGCGGCCGGGGCGGCGGGCGAGGGGGCCGCGGCGGCGACCCACCGGCATACGGCATGCTCAAGGCGGTGCAGGATGGCCTGATCCGCGAAGCGCAGATCGATCTCGCCTTGGGCCGCGTCCTGATGCAGATGGACAGGTTCGGCCTGTTGGACCGGGCGCCCAAGCACAACATCACGGAGATCGATTACGCGTCCAACGCTCCCGTGTTACAGAAGACCGCCGAGGATGCCGCCACCTTACTGAAGAATCAGGACAACGTCTTGCCGCTCGCGGCGGCCGACCTGGATTCGACCGCCTTCATCGGACCCACCGGCGGCATCCTCGTTTCCATCGGGATGTCGGGGGAGAAGGCCATGGGTCTCCCCGACCACCAGGCCGGACCGGTGCCCTCCATCGAGAAAATCACGGGCCGGAAAGTCAAGTATGCGGTTGCCAATGATTTCGACGGGACGCCCATTCCAGCGTCGGCTTATACCAACCTGGAACGCACCAATACCGCCAACAGCCAGACGCAAACGGACGCGGAGCTGAACTTCACCACGTCCAGCGGCAAAGCGCTGCCGCCGGGAACTTCGTATACCTGGAAGGGCACGCTGAACGTTCCGGGCGACGGAGCCTACATGCTGGCATTTCAAACCCGCGGGACCACCGGCCAGGTGGAGTTGGACGGCAATCGCGTGCTCGGCGGCGGTGGCGGCCGGGGATTCGGCGGCGGTGGCCGCGGCGCACAGGGTGGACCGCCGCTCGCCTCTCTGCCAGGCCTCAAAGGGCAACATCCGATTTCCGGCAACATCGTGCCGACCGCGGACCACCTCAACAATCAGCGCGCCCGAGTCGAACTCAAAGCCGGCCCGCACCAATTGACCGTCTCGACCACCGGCGAACAGAACAGCTTTCCGGTCCAGGTGCGTTTGGCGTGGGTGACTCCCCAACAGGAGAAGGCCAACCGGGAAGCGGCCCTCGCGCTGGCCCGGCAGAGCAAAAAGGCGGTCGTCTTTGCGTGGGCCCGGCAGTCGCCGTCGCCTTTCGCTCTGCCGGGCGGCCAGGACGACTTGATCTCGGACATAGCGGCGGTGAATCCGAATACCATCGTGGTCCTGAACACCACCTTGCCCGTGGCGATGCCCTGGCTCGACAAAGTAAAGGGCGTCCTGGAAATGTGGTATCCCGGCGATGAAGGCGGACCGGCCACCGCCAACGTCCTTCTCGGCAAAGCCAATCCGGCCGGCCGTCTGCCGATTACCTGGCCGCGGGAACTCCGGCAGATGGTGGCGCAGGACCCGCAACGCCATCCCGAGCGCACCAACGGCGGGATCGACGGAAAGACTACCTATTCCGAAGGCATCTTCGTGGGGTACCGCTGGTTCGATCAGCAGGACGTGAAGCCCACCTTTCCGTTCGGCCACGGCCTGTCCTACACCACTTTCCAATACTCCGGTTTGAAGGTCTCCCCCGCCAAAGACGGCGGACTGGATGTGAGTTTCGCCGTGAAGAACGCCGGCAAGGCCGCGGGCGACGAGGTCCCGCAAGTGTACCTCGGCGCGCCCAGGAGCGCTCCGCAAGGCGCACAGTTCGCGGTGCGCGCGCTGGTTCAGTTCGATCGCGTGGGCATCCCGCCGGGCCAATCGAAGACCGTCACGCTGCACGTAGAGCCGCGGCGATTCGAGTATTGGTCGACCGCCGCCGGAAGATGGGAAATCGCCAGGGGCAGCCGTACGGTGTACGTAGGCGCTTCCTCCCGCGATCTGCGCCTGCAGACGGATGTGGCGATCGGCCAGTAATGTCCTTCTACTTCTGGTCCCCCAGGACGGCGGGATAAACGATCCCCGCAATCGCGGCTCCCACAATCGGCGCCAGCCAGAACAGCCAAAGCTGCTGGATCGCCCAGCCACCCACGAACAGAGCCGGACCCGTGCTGCGAGCGGGATTCACCGACAGATTCGTTACCGGAATTCCGATCAGGTGAATCAGCGTCAGGCACAGACCGATGGCGATGCCCGCGAACCCCTGAGGAGCGCGCTTGTCCGTGGCGCCCTGGATGACGATGAGGAACATGAACGTCAGGACCACCTCAGCCACGGCGCAGGCCAGCAACGAGTACCCGCCCGGCGAATGCTCGGCGTAGCCATTGGAGGCGAATCCGCCAGCGAGATCGAATCCTGCTTTGCCGCTGGCAATCACGTACAGGACCGCCGCCGCGGCGATTCCCCCAGCGACCTGCGCGACGACGTAGGCCCACAGGTCCGAAATGGGAAACCGTTTGCCGACCACCAGGCCCACGGAGACCGCCGGGTTCAAGTGAGCCCCCGACACGGGGCCGACCGTATACACCATCGTGAGCACGGTCAGCCCGAATGCCAGGGCCACCCCCAGGAAGCCGATGCCAAGACTTGGAAATGCGGCAGCGAGAACGGCGCTGCCGCATCCCCCGAAGACGAGCCAAAACGTGCCGATGAACTCCGCCGTGGCCCTTTTGCTCAAAGACATAGAACACCTCCTGATCGAAGTTACTAGTGATAGGCAGTGGACCATCATAACCCAGTCGGCCCGCGACCGCACGAAATCTTTTTTGGCCGGGCTTGCCGGACGGTGCGTAACGATCCCGCTATGCTCTCCCCGATCAACACCGCCGCGCGGTCTCGGAAGCTGATATGCTTCCCATGAGCTGAAGGCCGTGAAACGGGGGTGCGACCGTTCACTATACCGGAGAGGGAGTCGTGGTTTGTCTCCGGATCATGTAACGTCCATAATAGTATACTTTAATTGTTGTAAGGAGCAATATTATGGACGTTATAGGGAAAGGCGCTCCGGCTTCGCGGACCCCCATATCGGTGACTCGCGCCCTGCGCAAGCTGGGGCACGATATTCGCGACGCCCGGCGGCGGCGGCGCATACCGGTCGCGATCCTGGCCGAGCGGGCCTCCATCAGCCGGACGACCTTAAATAAAGTGGAGAAGGGCGACCCTGGCGTCTCCCTCGGCGCCTACGCCACAGTTCTCTTCGCGCTGGGAATGGCCGATCGGCTGGCCGATGTAGCCGACCCCCGGCACGATGCGGTCGGGCTTGCGCTGGAGGAGGAGCATTTGCCGCAACGCATCCGGCTCCCGCGCCGGCGGGGCGCCAAGTAATGGAGAAGGAAGTTCTCGTATACGTAGACCTGCAAGGCACGCCCCACCTGGTTGGGCGGCTGTGGGCGCGTCTGCGCAAGGACAAGGAGAGCGCAACTTTCGAATACGATAAGAGCTGGCTCGCGCATCCTCGCGCGACGCCAACGCACCTTGCGCGATACTAGACGGTTAGGGTTAACCGAACGAGGTGATCGTGGCGCGAACCAAGGTCGTAACAACCAGGAACAAAAGCGGAAAGGGGGCGGGCGTCAAGCCGTTGACTGAAATCTACCGTCACACGGAGGCCACCAGCTTGCTACGCCCTGATGTTGGAACCCAGGCCCAATTCAAGAAGAAAAAACCGCCGGCCACCTACCGGTACGACTCCTCGCTCTCGCCGGTGCTCGAATGGGATGGACAGAACCCAGCGCGCGAGAAGGGCGAGGAACTGATTGCCTGCATCTTGGAAGCCGGGACCCTCCAGGCGAGGTCCGGAGAACTGAAGAACCCGGAAGCCCACATCAAGGCCCTGGAGGCGCGCATCGAGGATATGAAGGCCGCCGGGCTGCAACTGCGCTTGCTCTCACGTCCCTTTCTCAACTGGGCCGGGAAGGCCGAGCGTCTATCGTTCGATGTTCCGACCTTGCCCTTGTTCGTTCACGAACGGCTCAGCACGAAGGCGATCGTTGAAACTCTGGTGGGGCACCGCAAGGATCGCCAACTGGATATGTACGAGCTCTTCGGCGATCCTCGGCATTCCGTGGCCGATCAGGTATTGCGCGCCTATGAATACAAGGATGATTGGGTCAACCGGATGATCCTGGGAGACTCGATGGTGGTCATGAACTCTCTGCTCGAGTACGAAGGCCTCGGCGGGCAGGTGCAGATGATCTATATGGACCCGCCATACGGGGTGAAGTTCGGGTCCAATTTTCAGCCGTTCGTGAGAAAGCGGGACGTCAAGAACAACGAAGACGAGGACATGACCCGCGAGCCGGAGATGGTCAAAGCATATCGGGATACGTGGGAGCTTGGCCTGCACTCCTATTTGACGTACTTGCGCGATCGATTGTTGATGGCGAAAGAGTTGCTCGCACTGACGGGCAGCATCTTTGTGCAGATTGGTGATGAGAACGTTCACCACGTTCGTGAGATATTGGACGAGGTCTTCGGCGCCGAGAACACGGTTAGCATGATCGCTTTCCGCAAGACCACGAGCTCCTCGGGAGACCGGCTGAGTTCCGTGACCGATTGCCTGCTCTGGTACGCGAAGGACCTCGATCGCCTCAAGTACAGACAGCTTTACCTGGCTAAGACCCTATCCGGCGCGGGCGGCGGTCAGTATACTTGGGTCGAGACCTCGGACGGCACTCGTAGGCGCGCGACGAGGGATGAGCTTGCCAACCCGCCTGACGGGCTAAGATTCCTACGGCCAGACCAATTGACGAGCCAGAGACCCGCTCAAGAGGGTGATCTGCGTTCATTCGGGTTCGAGGGCCGCATCTTCGCTCCAAAAAAGGGCACCTTCAAAACCGACGAAACTGGTATGAAGGCCCTGGCTGCCGCGGGTCGACTCATGACAATCGGCAACACGCTCTGCTACGTCCGCTACCTAGAGGATTTCCCCGCGTTTCCGTTGAGCAACATGTGGGAAGACACCACCACGTCAGGCTTCTCAGATCCAAAGCAGTATGTGGTTCAGACAAACCCAACGGTAATCGAAAGGTGCATCCAAATGACCACGGATCCCGGAGACCTCGTCCTCGATCCGACGTGCGGTTCAGGCACAACTCCCTACGTAGCTGAACAATGGGGTCGCCGGTGGATCACCGTCGACACCAGCCGTGTACCTCTGGCTCTGGCGCGGCAGAGATTACTGACAGCAACCTTCCCATATTATCAACTGAGAGAAGACGCGCGCGGGCCGGCGGGTGGCTTCGTCTACCGCCGCAAACAGAACCAAAAGGGAGAAGAAATTGGTGGCATCGTGCCGCACGTGACGTTAAAGTCCATCGCTAACAACGAGCCTCCCGACGAAGTCATCATCGTCGATCGCCCTGAGGCCGATAGTAAGATCACTCGCGTGAGTGGCCCATTCTGCGTCGAAGCCACCATCCCAACTCCCGTAGATTTTGATGGTTCCAAGGAATCCGACAGTACCGAGTACGGCTCGTTCCTGGAGCGTATGCTGGAAATTCTGCGCCGATCGCCGGTGCTCCAACTTGGTAACGGCCGAACGGTGACACTTCGCAACATCCGGCCGCCCGCCAAATCGCTGATGCTCTCGGCGGAGGCGGAAATCCCCGTCTCGGCGACAGGTCGTGCCAACTTGACCGACGCGGTCATGGAGGCGGCGGAAAAGGGTGGCGGACTGCTCCCCTTGAGCGAAAAAACGGCTGCGATCGTTTTCGGGCCGGAGAACGGCGCGGTGAGCGAGAAGTTGGTGTACCAGGCGGCGCGCGAGGCCCACGCGAAGAGCATCTACGACCACCTCTTCGTAATCGGGTTCGCCATCCAGCCGAACGCGCGCAAACTGGTGGAGGATTGCGAAAGCGTAGTGGGAATTCCTGCGACGTATCTCCAAATGACCCCGGACGTGATGATGGGCGACCTGCTGAAGAGCATGCGCTCCAGCCAGATCTTCAGCGTGTGCGGATTGCCCGAAATCAAAATCCATTCCGTCACCAAAGAAGGCGATACGACCTACCAGGTTGAGCTTCTCGGACTGGACGTCTTCGATCCGGCAACCATGGAGGCCGAACATCGCAAGGGCGATGACGTGCCCGCGTGGTTCTTAGACACCGATTACAATGACCTGTGCTTCCATGTATCCCAAGCCTTTTTCCCGCGCACGGCGGCCTGGGACAATCTTAGGCGCGCGCTGAAAGCCACTTATGAAGAGACCGTCTGGGACCACCTTGCGGGAACGATCAGCGCACCGTTCGATGCCGGCGAACAACGCCAAGTCGCGGTGAAAGTGATCGACGACCGGGGGAACGAATTGCTGGTGGTGAAGAGCCTGCCATGATCCGGCAAGTCGTGCTTCGCGGATTCAAGCGTTTTGCGGAGGCAACGTTTGACCTGCCTGGCCACGTGGTGCTGGCGGGACCGAACAACACTGGCAAGACCACGTTCCTCCAGGCGATTTCGGCATGGTCACTGGCCCTTGAGCGTTGGAAGAGGCTCAACGATTACCATCGCCACGGCGGGGCTTACCCTAATGCACCGATAGCCCGACAGACCTTTTCCGCCGTTCCCCTGGGTTCCTTCGATCATCTCTGGCGCGAACGCAGCTACCGTGGTCAAATCGAGATTCAAGTTCGCACCGGCGAGTGGGAGATCACGATGGAACTGATCTCCAACAGCACAGAGCAGATCTATGTGCGGCCGAAGCGGGACGTCACGCCGGATGTTCTGCGCGGTGCAAAGCTAAAGACCGTGTTCGTGCCGGCCATGACAGGCTTAGAAACGGAAGAGCCAGTTTACCAAAGGCCCAAACTTGACGATCTCATCGGGAAAGCCAGGCCAGGGGAGGTACTCAGGAATCTGCTAGTGGAAGCCAATCAGTTGGAAGAGCCCTGGAACCGTTTGCGGGAGTCGATCCGCACGCTCTTCGGATATACGTTGCTCCCGCCCGACGCAACGGGAGCCCACATCGTCTCCGAATACCAGGCAAGGGAGGGCGGCCCGAGATTGGACATCGCCAGCGCGGGCACCGGATTCCAGCAGGTCCTAATGCTGCTGACCTTCCTGTACACACGCCCTGGGGCTGTGCTCTTGTTGGATGAGCCGGATGCCCACTTGCATATGATCCTGCAGGATGCCATCTATGGGGAGTTGCGTTCCGTCGCCATGCGGCAACGTTCTCAGCTCATAATCGCCACTCACTCCGAGGTGATCATCAACACGGTTGAGCCTCGCGAGCTGTGCGCGTTGCTTGATCAACCCCGGATGCTGTCCGATTCGCAAGAAAAGGACCGGCTGATCCGGTCACTCGGTGTCCTTAGCAATACGGACATCCTTGAGTCGCTCGAGGTGGGTAAGGTTCTCTATTTGGAGAATTATACCGATCTGGACATTCTTCGGGCGTGGGCCAAGGCCCTACAGCATCCGATTGCGGAATTCCTCGCGACAAAAGTCTTCTGGAAGCCAATTGTCGTGGAATCGCGTACCGGCGCGTTGGGGATCAAGGCTAAGGACCATCATCAGGCACTGCTTCTTGTCCGCGGGGACATGCCGGCTTTGGAATTAGTGGATGGCGACGCACACGAGGGAATCCAATCCACACTGATCACCGGACAGGGATTCCAGCGGCTTCGGTGGCGCCGCTACGAAATCGAGAGCTACCTGGTCCATCCCGATGCGCTGGCCCGCTATGTGCAAACGCAGGTCGGCACTGAAGCCGGCCCCTACCTGGAAGACCTGCGGCGTCATTTCGAGGAAAACTACCCGCCAGCCTTCTTGCGCGACCCGTTAACCGACAACGCCATTGTCATGCGCTCGAAAGCAAGAACCGAGCTTTTGCCGCCCGCTCTCGCGGCGGCCGGTTTGCCCGGACTTCCCTACACCCGTTATCACGAAATCGCCGCCGTCATGCTGCCTGCGGAGATCCACCCGGAGGTGCGCGAGAAGCTGGACCTGATCCAAAAAGCGCTGGGGATAGGCCTACTATGAGTGGATACGAAGTTCCAGAGCCGATTCTCAATTCGCCCTACGAAGAGCCGCGCGAGCATTGGCGCCTGGAGGAAGGCAGGGAGCCCGAGCGCGCGCCGGGTCGTCGTCCTCCCATGTACTACTACCGGCCGCCGGGAGCCTCAGCGGAAGAAGCTCCCAGCGACGTGGTGGGTACCGCAATCGAGCTGAAGCTGGTGAGCCGCATCCGCGAACGTATGGCGGAGTGGCGCTCTTCGGGTTGGGCTGGGGTGACCCGGACAACTCTGGAGCTGCTGCAATACTGGCAGCGCGATGGCCGCCGGCACCGGCTGTTTTTCGCCCAGATTGAAGCTGCCGAGACGATTATTTTCTTGACCGAAGCGCGATCCGACTTCCGTCAGGGTGTGAATATCCCTCTCGATGAACCCAGCGACGACCGCAAGGAAAAAGGGTTTCGCGCTTTCACTCGCTACGCCTGCAAAATGGCCACCGGGTCCGGCAAGACCACGGTGATGGGAATGTTGGCGGCTTGGAGCATCCTGAACAAGGTGCACCATCGATCGGATTCCCGATTCTCCGATGTGGTGCTGGTGGTTTGTCCAAACGTAACGATTCGGAATCGGCTGCAAGAACTCGATCCAAGGCGAGGAGAGGCCGGCTTGTACCAGACTCGGGACCTCGTTCCGCACCACTTGCTGCCCGATCTGCGAAAAGGGCGATTGCTGGTCACGAATTGGCATGTCTTCGAGCCACAGAGCGTACAGGTAGGCGGTGTAGCGTCCCGTGTCGCCAAGGCGGGGGTGCCAGTGCGGGTCCGGGAAACGATCCATATCGGCGAAAAAACCACTACTGCCAGGGGCCGCAGATACTTGACTCCCGCCGAGTACGACCGGCAGGTAGCGGCAAACCTGCTCGACGTGGTTGAGGAAGAAAGAGACGACAGCGGGGTGGTCCGGCGCGTGACCGTCGAGTACTCCAAGTACGTGGAGAGCGACACGAAGGTCGTCAGCCGCATTCTTGGCCGTGAAGTGGGCGGCAAGCAGAACATTCTAGTGTTTAACGACGAGGCCCACCACGCCTATCGAATCCGGCGCCAGGAGCCGGAGGAGGATGAAGAAGAGATCTTAGGCGAGGAGGACGAGGCGGAGGAATTCTTCCGCGAGGCGACGGTCTGGATTGAAGGCTTGGACCGCATTCATAAAATGCGGGGCATCAACTTCTGCGTCGACCTCTCGGCAACGCCGTACTATCTGGGGAGGATGGGATCGGACACCAATCGGGTGTTCCCTTGGGCCGTGAGCGACTTCGGTCTCACCGATGCGATCGAATCCGGGTTGGTCAAGATTCCACAACTGGCCGTCCGTGATACCACAGCGGCGCCAATCCCAGGGTACTTTAACATCTGGCGATGGATTCTGCCCAAACTCACGCCGGCGGAGCGAGGCGGCAAGAAGGGGAGTCCGAAGCCGGAAGCAATCCTGAAGTGGGCTAACACGCCGATTGCGATGCTGGGCGCGCTATGGGAGGACTTACGGCGGGAATGGGAACAGTTTCACCGTGACGACCCACGCCCGCCGGTCTTCATTCTGGTTTGCAAGAACATCCGAATTGCCAAGGTGGTGAACGAGTGGCTGGGTGAGAACAATCCGCCGTCCGGAATCCCTCCCGCCAATATCGCGGGCCTCGTGAACCGTGACGGCCAGGTCAACACGATCCGCGTGGACTCCACGGTAGAAGAAACCGATTGGATGCGCGCAACCCTGGACACGGTTGGAAAGACCGAATGGCCAAAGGACACGCAGGGTCGGCCCATCTATCCCGAAGGTTTTGAAGAGCTGGCCCAAAAGCTCGGACGGCCTCTTCATCCGCCAGGGCGCGACGTGCGGTGCATTGTCAGCGTGGGTATGTTGACCGAAGGATGGGACTGTAACACGGTCACACATATTGTCGGCCTGCGTCCCTTTATGTCCCAGCTTCTCTGTGAGCAGGTGGTCGGCCGCGGCCTACGCCGGTCAAGCTACGAACTTACAGATCAAGGCAGATTCAAGGAAGAGGTAGCCAAGGTCTTTGGCGTACCTTTCGAAGTTGTTCCGTTCAAGCAGAATACGGACGGCCCGCGTATGCCGCCCGAGAAGAGACATCATGTTTACGCGGTTCCACAAAAAGCGGGGTTTGAGATTCGCTTCCCCAGAGTTGAGGGATACCGTCAAGCGATTCGAAACCGTATCACCGTCGATTGGGAAGCGCTAGCCACTCTGGTCCTGGATCCTCTCAATATTCCCCCAGAGGTTGAGATGAAGCACGGTCTTCCGAACAACCGGGGCCGGTATTCGCTCACAGGGCCAGGCAAGATGGAGCGCGTAGACTTAAACCCATACCGGAGAGACCGGCGGTTTCAGGAACTGGTCTTCGAAATGGCCCGGGACCTCACTCGTGATTATGGGAATCAGCCGACGTGCGAGGCTCCACCACACGTCCTGTTCCCACAGCTTGTTCGAATCGTGGAGCGCTTCCTCAAAGAGAGAGTGCGCCCCGCCCCGCCGGCTGAGGTGCTTGACGTGTTTCTCTCACCGTACTACGGATGGGCCATTGAGAGACTTGCTGAAGCCGTTCTTCCCGACACGACACAGGGCGAAGCGCCTGAGCTGCCGCACTACGAGGCCAATCGCGAGCCTGGGTCCACCGGAGAAGTCGACTTCTGGACAAGCCGGGACGTACGCGAAGTCGCGCATTCCCACTTGAACTACGTTGTGGCCGATACGGCGAAATGGGAGCAGTCGGCGGCATATACTCTCGACACGCACCCGAGAGTCGCGGCCTTTGTTAAGAACGCCAGCCTCGGGTTCGCCGTACCGTATTTCCATAACGGCCAGTCACACGACTACATCCCCGATTTCTTAGTCAAGCTTGGGTCGAAGGAGCCAATCCATGTGATTCTCGAGACCAAGGGCTACGACCCTTTGACGGAGATCAAGGTCCAGGCCGCCCAGCGTTGGGTCTCGGCGGTGAATCACGAAGGATCGTTCGGCGTGTGGCGCTACGCAATCGCGCGCCACCCGACCGAGATCGGCAAGATCGTGGAGGAGATCGAATGAACTTCCCGGTCCGACGCACGGGCAACGCGTCTCGACGCAATACGGTCCAGGCCCAATTCCGTCCGCCTTTCCTCTGATTTTTCGTCTAAGGGCCTCTGGGTTCTCCGGCAGCCGCCTGGCTGAGCTGATCCCCCCTACTTCACCTTCATCACCAGCACCGTCTGATCGTCGAACGGCGTGGTGGAGAACTGGTCGAGGTCGCGGAAGACGGCGGCGATCAACTCGCTCGCCGGGGCCTGCCAGTGGCTGCGCACCACGTGGGCCAGGCGGCCGCGGCCGTATTCCGTGCCGGCCGCGTTCAGGTGGTCGGTGATTCCGTCCGAGTACAGCACGATCACGTCGCCCGGCTCGGCCGCGAATGTGACCTCTTCATATTCGCGCGCGTCGAGCAGCCCCAGCGGCACTCCCTCCACACGCAGCTTGAGGATCTCGCCCGCGCGGCAGATCATGGGCGGCAGCGCGCCCGCATTGGCCATCACGATCTGGCGCGTGGCGGGGTCCCACAGCAGCACGCAAAGGGTCACGTAGCGCGCCTCCACTTTGCGCTCGATGAGCGCTTCGTTCAGCGCGCGCATCAGCTCGGCCGGGCGCCGCCGGCGCGGGGCCAGCGTGCGCAGCAGGCCGCTCATCAGGCCGCCATAGAGCGCGGCGGCGGCGCCTTTCCCGCTCACGTCGCCGAAGGCGATCACGGTCTGCCCGTCCACACGCTCCACAATGTCGTAGATGTCGCCACTGATGCCGCGCGCGGGCCGCAGGCGCACCACTGCCTCCAGGCCCTCGATCTCCGGCTCGGCGTCCGGAAGCAGCACGCGCTGCAGCTCGCGGGCGGCCTTGAGATCCTCTTCCATGCGGCGCTCGCGCGTGGTCAGCTCCTGGTAGAGCCGCGCGTTCTCCACGCTGCTGGCTACCTGCGGCCCGAGCAGGGCCAGCGTGCGCACGTGATCGTCGGTGAAATGGCCGATGCGGTTGCTCTCCAGGTCCATCACGCCCACCACCCGATCCTGCACCACCAGCGGAACGGCCACTTCCGAACGGATGTCGGGGTGCGAGCAGATGTAGCGCGGATCGGCAGCGGTGTCGTGGACGCGCACCACCTCGCGCGATTCGGCCGCCGCGCCGGTGAGGCCTTTGCCCAGCGGCACGTTGTCGATGTCGACCCGCTCGTCGTAGCGGATGCTGAACAGATGGCGCAGCGCGCGGGCCTCCTGGTCCACCGCCAGGATGCTGAAGGCGTCGTAGTCGATCAGCTCGCGCATGGTGCTCGAGATCTTGCTCAGCAATTCGTTCAGGTCCAGGATCGAGGAGAACTCGCGCGAAATGTGGGCCAGCGTTCGCAGGGTGCGGTTCTGGCGCTCGACGCGCCGATAGAGACGTGCGTTGTCGATGGCAACGCTCACGCGCGCGGCCATCAGGCGCATCAGCGAGCGGTCGTATAGGGTGTAGGCGTTGACGCGCGTGGATTGCAGGTCGATCACGCCGACCAGTTTGCCGCGCGCGGTCATGGGGACAGCCAGCTCGGTGCGCGCGGCGTCCATGGTGTTCAGATAGCGCGGGTCGTTGCGGACATCCCCCACCAGCACCGGCTCGCGGGTGGCCGCGGCCACGCCGGTGATGCCTTCGCCCAACCGCACGGACAGCGTCTGCACCACCTCTTCGCGATGCCCCACGCCGTAGCGGATGCGCAGGTCCTGGCGCCGCTCGTTGTAGAGCAGGATGGCGAACAGATCGTAGGGAAGCACGCGCTGGACGATCTCGGCCACATTGGCCAGCAGCAGGTCCAGGTCCAGGGTTTGCGAGGTGGCGGCCGAGACTTCCAGCAGGAAGTCCAGCAGGTCTTCCCTCTCGCGGAACCGGACGGGCGCTTTACGGGGAGCTGGCATGGGTCTGTTCACCGGCAGTTGGCGCGAATCAGGCAGCCGCCGCCTCGACGATCTTGACGCTGGCGCTGGCGCCGATGCGCGTGGCGCCCGCCGCAGTCATGGCGCGAAAATCCGCCAGCGTGCGAATCCCCCCGGCGGCCTTCACACCCATATCCGGGCCCACCACCTGGCGCATCAGCGCCACATCGTGCGCGGTGGCGCCCGAGGGGCCGAAGCCGGTCGAGGTCTTCACAAAATCGGCCCCCGCCAGCTTGCACAGGGTACACGCCACGGCCTTCTGGTTGTCGTCCAGCAGCGCGGTTTCGAGGATCACCTTGACGATCGCGCCGGCCGCGTGGGCCACCTTCACCACTTCCTGGATATCCAGCTTGACGGCTTCGTTGTCGCCCGAGCGTAACGCGCCCACGTTGATCACCATGTCGATCTCCTGCGCTCCGGCGCGCACAGCCGAGGCGGTCTCCGCCACCTTGGCCTCCGTGCTGGTGGCGCCCAGCGGGAATCCCACCACCGTGCAGACCTTCACCGGCGAGCCGTGCAGCTCGGCGCGCACCAGCGGCACCCAGTAAGGGTTGACGCAGACGCTGGCAAATTGATATTGGCGGGCCTCGCGGCAGACCTTGACGACGTCCGCGCGGGTGGCCTCGGGTTTGAGAATGGTGTGGTCGATGAACGAGGCGATCGATGGATCGATCCTCGTGAGGCGGTCGCTGGCGGAAACGCGGGAGGCGCCGGCCGCGATGATCTCGCGCGCGTTGCGGGCGCAGGTCTGCACACAGCGCTGCACGCATCCGGGGCAGACCTGGTCGGGCAGGTTGAGTCCCTCGCCTTGCTTGGCCTGGGGAGGAGCCTGGAGAGGAGCCTGCCGCGCGGAGCCCATGCGCGCCAGCAATTCTTCGCCGATCTGAGCCACCAGAAGGTCGAGTTCCGAGGAGTTCACAAAGAGGCCTTTTTCAGGTATTGCTTCTCGATATCCAGAATTTTTTGCACCCGCGCCTGGTGGCGCCCGCCGGCGAACGCGGTGGCCAGCCAGGTGCGCACCACATCCTCAGCCTGGCCTTGGGTCAGCAGCCGCGCGCCCAGGGTAAGCACGTTGGAATCGTTATGTTCCCGGCTATTGCGGGCGGTCGCTTGATCGTAGCACAGGGCCGCCCGGACACCCGGCACCTTGTTGGCGGCAATCGACGAGCCGATGCCCGCGCCATCGATCAGGATGCCGCGGGAGGCGGCGCCTTGGGCCACCAGCACGGCCACCTTGAGCGCCAAGTCGGGGTAGTCGGCCGGTTTCTGGTCGTAGACGCCGACATCGCGGATGGTCAGGTCCAGGCTTTCGATCAGGGGCTTGAGGGCCTCCTTCAGCGCGAAGCCGCCATGATCGGCGCCCAGCGCGATGGTGCGCTCCGGCGGCGCGATGGCGGAGAGTTGATCCTCGGGCAGCTCCAGAATACGGACGCCTCGGCTGGCAGCCACCTCACGCGCCGAAGCCGTCACGATCCCGCCGGCCGCCACGCGCAGATCGCCCGAGGCGGGAATGTCTTGTGCGGTTACCACCCGTTTCATAGTTGTTACGCGGGTGCATGCGTCGGAAACGAGCCCGGCAACATCCAAAGCCGCAGTACAATTCGTAAGGACCATTGTAATGAAACCACGCATCCGGCTGCTGGCCTTTCTGGCTCCCGCGCTGGCGTTGGCCCATCCCATGGGCAACTTCAGCGTAAGCCATTACAGCCGCATCACGGTCACCGGCCGCGGCGCGGAGATCCGTTACGTGTTGGACCTGGCGGAGATCCCCACCTTCCAGCTCCTGCAACAATGGCAATCGGACTCCACCAGCCCGCGGGAGGAATTGGAGCGCCATGCCGCGGCCCAGGCCCGCGAGTGGGCCGGCAACCTGAAGATCGAGCTGGCCGGGCGCGCGGTGAAGCCGCGGTTCGAGGGCGCCACCATGGTGATGGACAAGGGCGCGGGCGGCATGGCCATCCTGCGGGTGATCGCGGAGCTGCGGGTGGAAGGGGTGCCCGGCAACGGGCCCGGCGAGGTGTCCGGCCGTGGATCCGGCGAGGTGTCCGGCCACGGGTCCGGCGGGGCACCCAGCCATGGGCCAGACGGCGCGCCCGGCCACGGCTCCGGCGGGGCGCCCAGCCATGGGCACGGCGGCGGCGCGTCCGCTCTGCGGTATGAGGACGCCAACTTTCCGGACCGCGCCGGCTGGAAAGAGATCGTGATCCTAGCGGGACAGGATGCCGCCACCGACCAGGCCAGCCCCGTGGGAAGCGACCGCAGCCATGAGCTGACGGCTTACCCGCAAGATCCGCTGCTCGCGCCCCCGCAGGATCTGACCGCCATGGTGTCCTGGCACTCGACGGCTCCTATCCCCACCGTGACCGCCGCGGCGCCGGCGGCTCCCACGTCCGCGGCTCCCGAGGCCCCCGCAGCCCCGGTGACGGAGGCCGCGCAGCCCGAAAACGCGCCGCCCACTGCGACCGCGCAGCCGGGCCAAGCCGCGCCAGGCATGGTGGTGCGCGGCGACTACCTTTCCAGGCTGCTGCACCAGGGCGAGATCAGCTGGGGGATGATGCTGGTGGGGATGGTGGTGGCCTTCGGATTGGGATCCATCCACGCGCTCTCTCCGGGGCACGGCAAGACCATCGTGGCGGCCTACCTGGTGGGCGCGCGCGGCACCGCCAGACACGCCATCTTCCTGGGCGGCATGGTCACGTTCACCCATACCATCAGCGTCTTCTTTCTCGGCTTGGTGACCCTGTTTCTGTCGCGGTACGTGTTGCCGGAAAAGATCTATCCGGTGCTGGGGGCGATTTCGGGCGCTTCCATCGTCTGGATCGGCGCCATGCTCTTGTACAAGCGCATCCGCGTGGCGTTTGGCGGAAGCGGCGCTCATCACCACCATCACCATCACGACCACGATCACCATGAGCACGATCACGGCGGCCTGGTTCACGATCACGGCGACGGCCACGTACACAGCCATGTTCCCGAAGGCGACATCAGCATGGGCAGCCTGATCGCGCTGGGAGCCAGCGGAGGGCTGGTCCCCTGCCCTTCCGCGCTGGTGCTGCTGCTCAGTTCGGTGGCGCTGGGCCGGGTCGGATTGGGGCTGATGCTCCTGGTGGCCTTCAGCCTCGGGCTGGCGGTGGTGCTCAGCGGCATCGGCCTGGTGGTGCTGTACGCCAAGAACCTGCTGCCCGACAGCCGGAACCGCGCCCGTAATGCCGCGTTCCGTTACCTGCCGGTAGCCTCGGCGGCGGTGATTGTGTGTGCCGGAATCCTCATGACTGGCGTGGCGCTGGGAGTGATCCGGCCGTTCGCGGGAGTGTAGAAGCTTGCCCGCGTCTTCCTGCGCGCCCGAGCCGTCCCCCGCGCGACCAATGCCGCGGCCCGCTCCTGCCTGTTGCCGCTCGTTAGTTCGGAGCCCGCAAAGGATTGAGAATTCTCAGGCCGGTGAAATGCCTCTCATTGCGGCACCACTTCCGGTACTAGCGATATGGTACTGCTTTCGAAAATGTTAGATCGCGCGGCATAGCCCGCATCGGTAGCAGGGCTGCCGGCGTTGCCCGATCCGGCGCCGCTGCCTGGTGGCGGAACCTTCACCCCAGCAAATCCGGTTTCCACAGCTTCTGCCCCGCAATGGCCGTGCGGAAGGCCCAGGCCGCCAGGGCCACCACGACGCCCAGCATGAAAACTTCGCTTTCGAAATACCAGGCCTGCGAATACACCGTGACCGGTACATAGCCCAGCACGATCGTCACGAACAGGCCCACCGCGATGGACAGCAATCCCCAGCGCAGCATGACATAAGCGAACCCCGCGAATACCACGGCCGTGGACACCGCACTGAGCAGCGCATTCGTGCCGCCGATGTTGGTGGCGCTCCACAGCAGCGCGAAGGCCGCGCCTGCCAGCCACTGGTTGCGCAGCAGCGCGCGCAGAATCAGGATCAGAAAGAAGAAGAACAAGGCTCCGCGGATGCCGCGCGGCACGGCCATCAGACAGGTGGCCAGAGTGCCGCGCACACCCAGGAGCGCGCGGGTCTGCACCAGATTCGGGGTCCATACCCCCATCCGCCGTTTCACCGCCTCGCCCACGATGTCAATCAGCGGCACCGCCGCGCCCAGCAAACACCCCACCAGCACGTCGCGCCCTACCACCGGGTCGCGCACGCGGCCGATCAAGACGCTCGACCAGGAAATCAGCGTGTTAGGCCAGCGCCGCCGCGCATAAGGTTCCAGCGCCAGGTAGACCGTCCAGATGATCGCGCCGTAAAACACCGCGGTTGCCAGCGCGACGAAAAACAGGCCCAGCGTTCCGGCCGAGGCGCCCAGGTGCGACCGCGTCAGCCAGATGGCCATCTGCACGGCGAAGATAAATACGGCCAGCCGGAGAGCTCCGCGCCGGTCGCCGCGGCCCTGCGCCAGGTTGCGCCGCGCCAGCCATGCCCCGCCGGCGCAGCACACCAGGGCAACTAGCGTGAGAACGGTGTAGTTGATCGCCTCTTGGGTGGATGTGCTGTCGTCCGGTATGCGGTCCGGCTTGGTCCACGGCTGAATCAGTTGGAAATAGACCGGCTGCCCGCGCAAGGCCGCGGCTTCCACGCGCAACGGGCGCGGCAGGTTGGTCGTCCAGGCCATGCGCGTGTCGGAGGCCTCGATCGAGGTCCACAGCGGCTCGGCCGGCTGAAACTTCGCCGGATCCAACCCGGCGGCGGCAAACAGGGAGTTCCAGTCCACCGGGTGAGGGCCTTTGTCAGGTTCCAGCCGCTGATCCGGCATGCGCTCCAATAGCAGCAGGTTGCCGCGGGCATCCAATTCCAGGCGCAGCACGCCCGATTCCTCGAAGGGCGGATCGCTCTCGTCCACCAGGCCCGGTGTCAGCAGGTCGTCGTGCATCATCAGGCCGGTGAGCGCCGCGGGGCTCTGGCGATACCAGAAGTGCAGCAACTCCGGCCTTTGCGGAAGGATGGTCTTCCAATCGGGCGAATGGCTCTGCTTCTTGATGTCGTCGAAGACGCTGCCATCGAACTCGAAACCGTAGGCCTGGTCGCCGCGGCGCAGTCCGGGCGCCAGTCGCGCGACGATGTCCTTGGCCTTCTGCAGCATCACTTCGGGCGGGTATTCGGCGCGTAGCATATCGAGGGCCTCGCTCCCGCTCTCAAAGGCGAATGCCACACCCATGGCGGCAAGAATCGCCAACAGCAGAAGCACGGCCACGCGCACCGGCAGCCCTTCGCCCTGGCCCGCCTCGGCCACCATTTCGGGCGACGGGGTTTCGCCCGCCGCCAGCGCCGCGGCCAAAGGGTCGCCGCCCGGCAAGGCCGCCGCCACCGCGAGCGCGGAGGCCGGCCGGTAAGCCGGTTTGGCCCGCAGGCATCGCAGGATCGCGTGCTCCACGGCCGGGTCCAGCTCGCGCACCAGCGTGGATGGGCTCACCGGGGCGCTTTCGCGCTGTGCCCGCATCAGGCCCGCCAGCGTAGTGGATTCGAACGGCAGCTTGCCGGTGAAGATCTCGTACAGCACCAGCCCCAGCGAGTAGATGTCGCTGCGAACGGTCACTTCTTCGCCCGCGAGCTGTTCCGGCGCCATGTAGGCCGGGGTGCCGTTGCGCACCTCCGCGCCTTCGATCTGGCCGGCCAGGCCCGCCAGGCCGAAATCCGTGAGCAGCGCCTGGCCGCGCGCGTCCAGCATTATATTGCCGGGCTTCAGATCGCGATGCAGCACTCCCTTGGCGTGGGCCGCGGCCAGGCCTGCGCAAAGCTGGCGGGCGATTTCCAGCGCTTTGTCGGAGGGCAGACGGCCGATGCGCCGCAGGAGCGAACCGAGATCTTCGCCATCCACATACTCCATGGAGAGGAAGTACTGGCCCGCCGCTTCGCCGAGATCGTAAACCCGGCACACGTTGGGATGCGAAACCTGGCGCCCGATGCGCACCTCGCTGCGGAAGCGTACCAGGGCCTCCTCGCTGGCGCTGAGGGCTTCGGGCAGAAACTTGAGCGCCACCGGCTGTTCGAGCACCAGATCGTCGGCGCGGTAGACCTCGCCCATGCCGCCTTTGCCGAGCAGCGCTACGATGCGGTAGCGCCCGCCGAGCATCTGCCCCGGAGCGAACCGGCCGGCCGCGGGCCCGCTCGAAATGCGCGAGGGGCCGCTGGACGGGGTGGCCCGCGGTGTGGACGCGGCTACCGTCTGGGTGGCCAGGTCGTCGCTGGCCACCGCCAGCCCGCAGGAGGGGCAGAACCGCCCGCCCTGGGAAATCTCGCTGCTGCACGAGGAGCACCGGGCCATCGAATACCTGGGAACATGATCGCACGGCCACCCGGCCGGTAGGTGCGGTCTCCGCTCTCTGCGTCAAATCCAAGGCTGACACGTTGATTCAACCGTGTGCCGGTCGCTTTCACGAGCCGTTCAATTCTCCGACGGCCTCTCCACCCTGTCGATGACGAGGATCTGGACCGGGCCTTTCGTCGATTCCACTTTTAGCCCAAGTTGTTCGCGAAGAGCTTCGAGGGACGTCTGGCCGACCGGGTCGGACGGTGCGGCAGGCGAATCGGATGTCGGAGGGCTACTTGGCTCGGGCGCCCATTCGATGGTGTAATCGAACCTCCCACTGAGGCCCGTTTTATCGATCACCGGGCGACGCAGATCCAGGACGGAGAGAGAGGCGGCCAGCATGTCCATGGTGGCATCGCGATAGCCTGCCAGCATCAGCGCGCCGCCAGACCTCCTCAGCACCGCCAGCGACCCGCAGCCGGGGGGAAAGCCTGTGTAGCCCTGGCCTGGCGAAATGCCGGGTTTGTCGCACGGGGTGCCGTCGGCGTGTGGAATGAGCTTCGGTCCCAGTTTGCCGGCCTGCACCAGAGTGAGGGCCAACACGGGGACCTCGTGAGTCTCAAAATGAGCCGCCAGCTTGAACCTGTCGGCCAGTAGAGACTGCACCATCAGGCGCAACTGGTCTTTAGTTGGATTGCCTGCCGCCCGCGCCTCAATGCTGTAGCGATCGGTGGTGACCCATTTGGGCAAATGGGCGCGCATCTCACGGATCTGGTCTTCGGCCGGCCAAAGCTTATATGCGAACATGATGTACTCCCACAGCGGGAAATCCGCCCGGAAGTGGCCACCCGCAGGGCGATACGCGTCGCCGGCATTGAAAGGGACTGTAGGAGGCACAAACGCTCCCGCGCTCAGCTTGACGGAGGCGACCTCGAACGCCATCTTGCCTCCCGCCGCAGTCTGCCAGTCAGGTACATCTTGAGCGCGGATAGCGGGCGCATTCAGAATGCCCATGACGATCGGCACAACCAGAGCTGCCATCCCGGCGGATCCCAGTGCGAGCTTTTTCCCAATATTCAGTCCAGCCACACTTCGGTTTCTCATGATCGACTCGATCCGCCTCTTCAGATCCGTTCCCGTTACTCCGGACACGCACGCGAGCGGAGACGATAAGCACAACTTACTCTCGCTCGACTTTTATCGCGCCGGCAATGGCGGCCCTGGTGGGAGCGGGAGACTCAGGCGCTCGCGCGCGGCATGGCGTGGTGCGCGGGCCAACTCGCGGAGCAGCCCGCTTTCCGCTACCGGTTGGAGGGCTTCGATCTGCTGCCCGTTACCGGCCGCTGAGCGCCAGCACGGAGTACGCGGTGGCGGCGTCGCTCATGAACCGGCCGGCATCGGAGGCCGGGTCGCGCTTCTTGTTCATCGAAGTCGCCAGCCACGCTCCCGCGGGGTCCTGATGCTGCTCCAGCCAGGCCAGCCCCTTGGCGATCTGGGCTTGCGCGGACGTGGCGCCCGACTCGCGCAGCGCCACCACCATCAGCCCGGTTCCGTAACCGTCGCTGGCCGCGTCCATGGGCGTGCCGTCCTTGCGCTTCCACTCTTTCATCACCAGCGAAGACTCGCTCCAGCCGCCGTCTTCGCGCTGTTTGGAGAGGATCTCCTCGACGATGGCCGTCCGCTGCTCGGGCTTCAACAGCTTCGGCAGCTTGCCGGACGCCCACAGCGCCACGGCCCGATTCAGCGTGGACTGGCTTGCCTGTTCGCGCTGCAAATATTCGCCCAGCAGCGACAGGTTCTCTTGAATCGCGGCGCTCTCGCGGTACTCCTTCGGCGCCATGCCCGCGGCCAGGCCGGCCAGCGACGCGCCCCAGAACGCCGAATCGTCCGCCTCCCAGGGCTCGTTGTGGAAATTCAGCCAGGTCCAGGAGCCGCGCTTGTCGCCGGTTCTCAGTTGCAGCGCCCACATGTTGCCGAGCGCCTCTTTCGCGGCGGGCGCCGCATAGCGGGCGAGCACCAGCGCATTCATCACCGCTTCGGTCGAGCGCGCTTCCGCGGATTTGGGCGCGCCACTCTTGGCATCGTTGTAAAACGGCTCAACCTCCGACCACAGGGACACGCGCTTGGCGATGTTGTCCAGGAATTTGCGCTCGTTGGCCGAGGGTCCCTGCTCCTCGAGCGCCGCGCGCAACGCGGGCCGCCCCAGAGCGTAGGGCAGGGAAGTGTGGCACGAGACGCAGAAAGTCTCGTGATCTCGCGCCGCCGAAGGCCACGTCGTCCACCAACCCATGCGCTCGTCCAGATAGGCCGCCGCAGCCTGCCGGTTCCAGGATTTGGCGTCGCCGGTTTGGGCTTGCGCGGCGCAGCCGAAAAGTATCGCCAACAGAATCGTCTTCATGATCGCCCCTCGCTTATCGCAGTGTAGCGGGTTTGGCGGCGCGGTGCAGGCCAACGCGCCGACCCGACCCGATGGCCCCGATGGCGGCGGCCAGAGACGCCGCGGCAACGCCGCCGAACAGCGCATGGCTATCGAGAGCCTGCTGGGCAGGGCGTTGCTGGACGAGGAAGCGCTGAGCATACGGCCCATTCCCGTGACCAAGGACGCCCCGCCGCCGAACTGGATTTGTCGCCCTACCGCAGTGTAGCCGAAATATGAATTATGGAAGAGGGAGACGTATCGAACCCAATGTTATGCAGTACGAAATACATTCCGGTCTTAAGATCCGTCGATTCCGCCAAAAGAGATCTTCACGCCAAAGGGCGTGGCATGCGTCATAAACTGAAGTCCCGATCCAATTTACGAAACAGGTTTACGGGCGCGCGGCGTGTAGTTACAATACGGGCAGCACGCCGCCGGAATGCCAGACGGTACCGGCGGAGCCGTGCCCGCGAGGGTTCCCGCCAGGCAAGATCCCCGACCTGAAATCCGGAAAGGAGCTAGTCTCATGCATCGAAGGTGCTTCTTGAGGTCGCTCGCCGCCGCTCAAGCGGCCGGCCTCGTTCATGTTCCTCTCGTGTTGCCGTGGGGAGCGATCGCCCAACAGCGAGGTGGGATGGCTGCGGCCGGCCCCTTCAAGCCGAGCGATGAGGCCAACCATCCGATCGGCGCCGGGCAGGGGATCTACCCGGGCAGAGTGGTATGGGTGCGCGACGCCAATGCCACCAGTTGGGACGGTGTTACGGGCCACTGGTGGGATGACGCCAACACCAATCAAAAAGTAGTCCACGGCATGGCTTCCCGGCTGGTCCGGAATCTGACTGCCAGGAACAATGACAAGCAGGCATGGGATGCGCTGTTCCGGAGCTTCAATAGCGATCGCAAGCTGGGGAGTTCCGGATATCGTCCAGGGGAGAGAATCGCGATCAAAATCAACAGCAACCAGGACCGGTCCCCGGAGTGGGGCACGCTGGCTTCTCAGGGCGGCGGTCCTTCCGGGGCGGCCAAGGACGGAGGGCCTCCCAGGGAAGCGCAAAATGGCTTGCCCAGCCCCCACGCCGTGGTGGCCCTCGTCACACAACTGATCGAAATGGCCGGGGTCCGGGGCGAGGACATCATGATCTACGATGCCACAGGCATTCGTAACGTCGGTCAACCGATCTACACCAGGATCCGAGGGGATTCCAATCCTGAATTCCAGAAGGTGAAATTCCTGGTGGGCACCGACTACAATCTGGGCGACCGCACGTCCCCCACTCCGGACATGGCGAACCCGATCCGATTCTCCGGCGGGGAACTGCCCACCGGCTATCTTCCGCGGCAGGTGACCGAGGCGAAGTACATGATCAACATGGCGCTGCTGCGGCCGCACGGAATGGCCGGCGTTACCTTGACCGCCAAGAACCACTTCGGTTCCGTCCACTTTCCGAACGATGGCGGATGGTCCCCAAGGATCCTGCACGGCAGCGTGATGCGGACTCAGCCGATGGGTTCCTACAACGCGCTGGTGGACCTGGTGGGGCACCGCCATCTGGGCGGCAAAACCATGCTTTACATCCTGGATGGTCTGTATACCGCGGAGCACAATGAAGGCAGCGTTTTCAAATGGGCCTCCTTCAACGACCATTGGGCTTCCAGCATGTTGATGTCGCAGGATCCCGTGGCGATCGACTCGGTGGCGTTGGACGCGCTCAGGAGCGAGCCGCGCGCCACCCAGGTTCGCGGCAACGCGGACAACTACCTCCACGAAGCCGCACAGGCGGCGAAACCTCCATCCGGCACGGTTTACAACCCCGATACCAGCGGCAGGCTGAGCAGCCTCGGCGTGCACGAACACTGGAATAACGCCACTGCCCGAAAGTATTCGCGAAATCTGGGCGGGAAAGAAGGCATCGAACTGATCGCTCGGGTGTAGCGAGGCTATCTTGGACCGGGAGGTACACACCTCGACGCGGAGACGCTGAGCCGCGGAGGAAAACGCGGGAGACACATTCTTGAGTCTTCTCAGCGTCTTCCTCCGCGTCTCCGCGTCCTTGTGGTTCAACGGAAGGGCGTTGCCTGCTGCCGCCTCGGCCGTAATCGTCCACGATTTGCCGCAACTGGGGATCGGGCCTGATCCGCAGGGCCGCTTCATACTCGGCAATCGCCTCCGGCAGCCGGCCGGGCGTTTGTGCCAGCGTGTTCGCCAGACTGGCGTGCGCTTCCGCGAAAGCCGGATCGATCCGCAGGGCGGCCTGGTACTCGGCAATCGCCTCCGGCAGGCGGTCCGGGATGCGCGCCAGGGCGTTTGCCAGGTTGTAATGAACGTCCGCGCGATCGGGTTGAATCCGCCGCGAGAGCGAGCGCAGGATGGCGTCGCGGTCCTCGCCCGGCAGGAAGCGCAGGCGGCCGCAGCGCCGCACTACATCCAGATCGCCGGCCCCCTGGGTGGCGCGCTCGCCGCCACAAGCCGCCGCGGCGAACCCCGTGGACCACGCGAGGCCGCGCCGCCAGCTCAGCCGCGCTCGGTGCTCGCGTGCGCGGCGGCTCATGGCCCGTGGGCGACACCTGCATGGCCTCGGCACGCCGGTGCGAATGCCGAAACCAGCGCACTCGCCGGCGGCGGCCGCAGGGGACCCCCGGCTATTTTTGTAAAAACCCGCGCTGCCCAGGCGCTCAAACTGGCTTTTTCAGGCCGGCTTGTAGTACTATCTCTTCCATTACGTTAGTCTCAGGGAGGAGTTTTGATGCGTTTGCTCCGAACGTCCGTTGTATTCCTAGCCGGCGCGCTCGCTGGCTTCGCTCAAGTCACCACGACCGCCCGCATGGATGGCGTCGTAACCGATCAGCAAGACGCGGTGGTTCCCGGCGCGCAGGTGGTGGTGACTCAAATCGCAACTGGCCAGACGTTTCACGCGGTCACCGACGAGAAGGGCTATTGGGCGCTGCCCAGCCTTCAGACCGGCACTTACAAGGTCACGGTGACGCACGCGGGCTTCAAGTCAGTCACCAATGAGAACGTCGTGATCGACGCCAACGTGCCCGCCACCGTAAACATCAGCCTTGCCGTGGGCGCCACCACGGAAACGGTCGAGGTGGCGGCCGGAGCGACCATCGTGCAGACCGATTCGGCGACCGTCAGCTCGACGCTGCAGGGCCGGCAGATCAACGATCTTCCTTTCACCAGCCACAACGTGACCGAGTTGATCGCCAGCCAGCCCGGCACGCAGAATCCCGATGGCGTTCGCTATGCCACCATCAACGGCCTGCCACAGCCTACCATCAACATCACCATTGATGGAGTCAACGTCCAGGACAACGATACCAAGAGCAATCCGGACGCGATATTCAATGCCGTCCAGCCGCGCACCCAGGCGATTGAAGAGATGACCATGAGCACGGCCGCCGCCAACGCCGATAGCGCCGGTGAAGGCGCCGTGCAGATCAAGTTCGTCACCAAGGGCGGAACGAACCAGTTCCACGGCGGGCTCTACGAAACCAACCGCAACTCGGCGTTCGAAGCCTGCGCTTTTTTCAACTGCCTGCAGGGAACCGGGAAGGACCGGATCAACCTCAACGAATACGGCTTCACCATCGGCGGACCGATCAAGAAGAACAAACTGTTCTTCTTCGAATCGTTCGAGTTTTTCGACCTGCCCCAGACCTTCCCGGAAACGGGAACCTGGCTCACGCCCACCGCCGCCACCGGTCTCTTCTCGTATAACGCTTCCGGGGTGGTGAAGACCGTCAATCTGTACACGCTCGCCGCGCAAGCCGACGCTTCGCTTCCGTCCAGCACCCGCGCCTTTCCCACGGCTGGCGATCCGACCCTGGCGAAGACCTATGCCCTGATTAACCAGCTCATCGGCGGCGGCACCACGGTCAGCCGCATTGTGACGAATAACGATTACAACCGTGAGAACTTCACCTGGGGGACCAAGGCGGTCAACAACCGCAAGTTCCAAACCTCGCGGATCGACTACAACTTCACCCAAAGGCACCACTTCAACTTCGTCTGGAACTACCAGGTCAACGATCGCACCCCCGACGGCCTGAATCTGGAGTACGCCATTCTGCCGGGCACGGGAACGCAACTGGGATCGCCCGCCCTGGAAGGCCAGTACGGCCTCAACTGGACGGGAGCCATCGGATTGCGTTCGGTCATCACGTCAACCATCACCAACGAGCTGACTGGCGGCATTCAAGGCGGCGCCAACGCGCTGGGCGACGGCCTTTCTCCCGCCGACTACGGCATTTGGAACGGAAAACTGGTGCAGTTCGGCGCGGCAACGGCAGGCGCCACCACGTACATGACGAACCCCTATAACGGCAACTACACCAATTACGCGCCCCGCAGCACTCCGGTGTACCAGGTCAACGACAACGTGAGCTGGTTGAAGGGAAATCACCTGCTCAACTTCGGGGTCAATTTCACGCAGATCAGTGCCTGGGACGCCTCGGCGAATTCCTCGCTGCTGAACACGGTGACACTCGGACAGGCATCCAACGACCCGGACAACACCGGCTCGACTTCGTTGTTTACCACCACCACGCTTCCCGGCGCCAGCGCCACGAACCTGAGCGATGCCGCGAATCTATACGCGATTCTGGCGGGGCGCGTCTCGGCCGTCACCAGCTCGGCGGTGCTCGGCGAAGTGAGCCGGACATACGGCCCGAACTTTTCGGTCGATCGCAACCACATGCGCGAACAGGCTTTGTACGTCCAGGACACCTGGCGCGCCTCCTCCAACCTCACGCTGACCGGGGGCGTGCGCTGGGACCGTCAGGGCGCCGTTGACAACCTCGATAACCTGTACACCCGGCCGGGCTACGCCGGTCTGTTTGGCGTCTCGGGCGTAGGCAATCTTTTCAAGCCGGGCACACTGGATGGTTCGACGCCGATCCTTTCGCTGATACCGCCGGGTACAGGGGGCTTTGACCCGGGCGTCGGCCATTTCAGCCCTTCCGTGGGCGTGGCCTACCGCATTCAGCATGGCGGCATTTTCCACTGGCTGACGGGCGACGATTCGGTCTTGCGCGCAGGCTTCAGCGTCTCCACACTTCGCCAGGGAATCGGCTTCCTGGAGGGCGTCTGGAGCGTCAATGCGGGCCGCAGCCTCTCGACCAGTACCAGCCCCGGGACCACTCCGAGCGTTTTTGCGGCGGGGAATGTGCTCTTCGGCGATCCTTCTTACCCTACCCTGGTGCCCAGTTCCATCGACGCCAGCTTCCCCAACCCCAGCTTTCCGCTGGCCGTGCAGAGCGGTCAAAACATTGAGGACTACAATCCCAGTATCAAGCCCGAATATGTCGAAAGCTGGACCATGGGATTCCAGCGGCAGGTGAGCAAGAACACCGTGCTCGAAGTTCGCTACGTCGCCAATCACGGCGTGGACCTATGGGCGGCAACGAATCTCAACGAGGTGAACACGGTCGAAAGCGGGTTCGCGACCCAGTTCCAGGCCGCGCAGAACAACCTGGCCGTCGCCAATGGCATCTCGGTGGCGCAGCTCCTGACGCCAGGCGTCAAGCTGACCAGCAACAACTACGGCAACCAGGGATTGGCCGGGCAGGTGAACGTGCCGCTTCTCACCACGGCCATTGGCAGCAGCACCGATCAAACTACGGTCACTTATCTGGAGCAGGGCCAGGCCGGCGCAAGCGCCAATGCCATCGCCACCAATGCCACCCGCATGGCCAACCTGACGGCCGCCAAATATCCCATCAATCTCTTCCAGGTGGACCCGAACAACGGCGGCAACGCCACCGAGATGACTAATCGCAATTCGAGCACATATAACTCCGGCCAGATCGAGATGCGCCGGCGGCTCGCTACCGGCCTCCAGTTACAGGCCAGCTACGCGTTTTCCAAGTCGCTGACAGATGCCAACACGCCTACCCTCCGCAATTGGGGCGGGGAAAAAGGTCCGACTACTTTCGATATCCGCAACGGTTTCAAGGCGACCTGGGTTTATCAACTGCCGTTCGGCCAGGGGCGCAGGCTGCTCGCCGGCGCGCGCGGCGCACTCGGCAAAATCGTCGGAGGGTGGGAAGTTGCCGGAGTGGGACGTCTGCAGAGCGGCACCCCCATCAACATTACCAGCGGGCGCGACACGTTCAACCAGAACGATGGCGGCGTGGTGCTGTACAACATGACCGCCAAGCAATTGCAGAACGACGTGGGTCTCAACTTCACCAGCGCCATCCAAGCCAACGGGGTGGCCACCGGGACGGCCTATTACCTGCCGCAATCGCTGATTCAAAACACGCTGGCGGCATTCAACATCAGCGGGACGTTCAACCCCAGCGCGCCCTACATCGGACCGTGCAACGCGGCGGGCCAGATTTGCGACCACGTGTTTCTCTGGGGCCCGGGGCTTTCCAAGTGGGACGTAAGCCTGGTGAAGCGCACACAAATCAAAGAGCGGTTGAACTTCGAGTTCCGCGTGCAGGCGCTGAACGTCTTCAACCATCCGAACATCATGGTCCCGGCCGGCGCGGCCACCGGCGGCAGCATCACCACCGCCGTCAGCAGCTCGTTCGGACAGACCACCACGGCCTTCCGCGACCTCAACAACACCAACGATCCGGGCGCCCGGAGCCTGGAGTTCGTGGCGCGGCTGAACTTCTGATTTCGCCTGAATAGCAGGGACTCAAGGCGCGAAACTGGGGTGGCCCGGTCTCGCGCTTTTGTATACGGGGTCGCCGACTGAGCCGTCCGCTGATGCCCGGCCATGCCGCTCCCGGCCTCCGTGTGGAATCCTACTGCCATGAGCCCGCTTCCGGAACCGTGGCTGCGCCGGCCGATCGCTCGGGTCTATCCTCGGCCCAGCGGAATCCCAACCGCTCCGGCAAATCGGCTGCGGAATTCGTTCCAGTCGTTGCCCTGGCGGGCCCGCAACTGCGCGACATCGAACCAGGAGTTGGTAGTCGGCGACTCCTGCCGAAGCCTGGCCGGATCCAAGCCCGCCAGAGAGATGATCGTCCAATAGTCCCGAAAATCCTGTTTCTTGGCCTTTCTGTGCGACTTCTCGGCTTCACCGGCGCGGTTGTGGGCGTTGCTAACATCGGCGCCACCCTTGATCTCAATGGCGAGAATGTTTCTGAGTCTCCCTTCAAATTCCTCTTGGACGCGGATGTCGGGGTCGCTGCTCAAGGCGATGACGACTTTTCGCTTCGATGCATTGTGAACGGTGATTTTCTTGGTGTCCTGGCTGACGATGAACTTTTCGACGATCTCGAGGACCGACAGAAAGACGTCGAGCGTGGCCTGCTTGCCCATGGCGTTATTGTCGCTCCCGTAGAGTTGAGCGCCCAGTGTGAGGAGCGGCAACTCGGAAACGTCGCGGGCGGTAATCTGCGGCGAGATTTGGAGCACCAGCCCGGCGAGATTCCCAGCCATGACCGCACAGAACTGCTCCAGGTCGGGGCGCTTCATCGGATTGAAAATGCCGCGCGTCTCCAGACTCTTGAACGGCCCCATGCCGGTGTCCTTGCGGTAGAAGCGCTTTTGCGAGATGCCGAGCAGGAGCCGGTAGTAGCCGATTAGGGTGGGCTTCTTCTCCAAGACAGCCGGGATTGGGAAGACGTGTTCATCGCGAATGCCGGCCGCCGCGAGAACTTTCTGGGCGTCAACCGGAACGTAAGCGAGAATCTGCTTCTTCGTGATGTTCGGATCGAGCTGGCCGAGGGTTTCGCTCAAGGCGTCCATCAGCATGCTTTTGCGTGCCACCACGAGCATCTGGTGGAAAACCGCCTGACGCGACGGGTTGAGCGGATTGGTGCTCACCGGATCAAATCCCCGTTGAGGCGACTCTCGGCTATCTGCAAATAGGATGGGTTAAGTTCGATGCCCACAAAGCGGCGGTTCAGCTTCAGCGCGACAAGGCCGGTGGTCCCCGACCCAATAAACGGATCGAGGATCAATTCGCCCGGTCTGGAGCCAAGCTTGATGCAGGGATCGACCAGCGCCGGTGGGAAGGTGGCGAAATGCGCCTCGGGATAAGGTCGCGTGGGAATGTCCCAGACGGTCCGGACGTTACGCCCGTTCGGCCCGCGCACGGCGGCGGGTTCATAGCGGTAGTGCTCGCTTTTGCTGAAGAGAAAAATGTACTCATGGCTGCGAGTGGGGCGGTCTTTCACGCTTTCCGGCTGGCAGTTCGGCTTGTTCCAAATGATGTCGGCACGGAGATACCAGCCTTCCTTCTGGAGGGCGAAGGCGAGCAGCCACGGGACGCCAATCAGGTCCTTGGCCTTCAACCCTTCGGGCGTCGGCGGTCGGACGTTCATCGCTCGCACCGGGTTCTTCTTATCGGCGGCCCGCCAGGTGCGGCCCCCGGAGGTGTAGGAATCGCCGATGTTGAGCCAGAGTGTGCCGTCATCCTTGAGCACGCGGCGTACCTGCGAGAAGACTTTCGCCAGGTGGTCGATATAGGCGAAAACCGAATCCTCCAATCCAATCTGTCCGGGGATGCTGTAGTCTCGCAACGACCAGTATGGCGGCGATGTCACACAGGTTTGGAAAATGCCGCCCGGCATCTGGGACAGGACAGTCTCGGTATCGCCGCAGATCAGCGCGGAGGTGGCGAAATCCTCGGCCAATAAGCGTGGGAAGGCGGACTGGTCTTTGGCGTCGAAGCGATGGACCCGGCCATCGCCCGCAAAGAGGTTCGGAACAACGGTTACCCGGCCGGAAGCGCTCGTCGCCGGCAGTCGGCGGCTTGTTGCTGCCTTTGGTGGCACTTTTTTAACGCCTCGACTCCTAACAGTCTCATCGGAGGAGTTCTCGAATATTTTAACTTGGTTCAGGGATTGCGGCGCACGAAAACATTTTCTCACCGCGGAGCCCCGACGGCGCCGGCCGATCGGCTGCGGATCCTGCCGTTTGCACCGCCGCACCCGCGCCGAAAGAACCGCCCAGCGGTCGCCTATGGCTTTGGTCATGGGCGGCACATTCGTGCCCAAGGACTCTATCAGCTCGCTCTCCAACCACCGCTCCAAACGGGCGCGCCGCTTGCCTGCAGGAATGAGTTCGATCCCTCGCCGGATTTCCGCCAGGGTCAACACAGGCATACCACAAAGCGAAGTGAGTAAGGGATCCTAACGTCGCGGAGCACACCCAGCGCTATACCGGACAGGCCATCTGCGCGGCGAAGTGGGTGATGGCGTTGCGGCACGGGACTTCCTGAGCGACAGGCGACGGAACTGCCCCCCGGCCCCGACTCATACCGCGACCTGACAATCAGGATTTGACTGTTTTCCATGATCGGTCTATCGTAAGCAGGAGATAATGGTTAAGAGGTGAAGCCGAGATGCCGATCGAACAAATGAACATCTCACTGCCGCCCAAAATGGCCGCTTTATCCGAGGGAAGGTGAAAGCGGGTGATTACACGAACGCCAGCGAAGTAGTGCGCGATGCGGTTCGCCACATGCAGGAGATAGAAGCCGCCAGAAAAGACCGCCGTGCGCTGGCGGTGACGGAAGATCCCGACAACGCTGCCGCCGAAGTCCGCGAGGGGTATGCGGCGATTCAGCGTGGCGAGTATATCGACATCGAGGGCGATGATGAGCTGAAGGCGTACTTCGATAGCAGCCGCGAACTGGCAAGGAAAGAACTGGCCGCCACGAAGAATCGGCCACGCCGGGCGCGGAATTAGGTGGTTCCGTATCGAGTGTCGGCGAAAGCGGATCGCGATGTGATCGGCATCTGGAAGCGCATCGCCGCCGATAACGAACCGGCAGCCAATCGCTTCTACGAGCTTTTGCACACGAGATTCCGCACGCTTGCCGCCACACGTGGCATTGGTGTATCGGCAAATCACATAGATCGGGGCACGAGGAAGTTTCCGGCTGACGCACATCGCGGAGCACACCCAGCGCCATATCGGACAGGCCATCTGCGCGGCGAAATGGATGGTGGCGCTGCGGCACGGGACTTCCTGAGCGGCGAACGGCGGGCAAGCGCCCAAGAGGCGAATCGCCTGCCCCACCCGAAGGGGCATCCTGGTGTACAATGGCTCCACTCCGGAGATTCATATGAATTCAACCCGACCCCTTCGTCCTGGCGCGTTTCTCATTCCCGCGGCATTGTGCTTATTCGCGGCCAACGGCTTTGCGCAGCCCTCTTACGACACGGCTCTCAAGAACTTGCGGTTCCGCAGCATCGGACCGGCGGTGATGGGAGGGCGCCTGGACGATTTCGCGGTGGTCGAATCGGACCCTCGCATCATCTACCTGGGTGCGGCCGCCGGCGGCCTCTTCAAAACCGTGAACGGCGGGCAGAGCTGGCAGCCGCTGTTCGAAGATCAGCCCAATCCTTCGATCGGCGATATCGCCCTGGCGCCGTCGAACCCCGCGATCCTATACGTGGGCACCGGCGAGGCCAATAACCGGCAGAGTTCGTCGTGGGGCGACGGAGTTTATAAATCGATGGATGCGGGCGCCACGTGGGTCCACCTGGGGCTGAAGGAGACGCACCACATCGGCCGCATCGTGGTGCACCCCACCGACCCTAACATCGTCTACGTGGCGGCGCTGGGCGACCTGTGGGGACCCAACAAGGAGCGCGGGGTCTTCATGAGCACCGATGGCGGCGCTCACTGGACGCAGCCGCTGTTCGTCAACGAGGACACCGGGGTTTCCGATATCGCCATCGATCCGCAAAGCCCCAACATCCTTTACGCGGCGGCGTATCAGCACCGGCGCACGGTGTTCGGCTATAACGGCGGCGGGCCGGGCAGCGGGATCTACCGCTCGACCGACGGCGGTCAGCACTGGACCAAGCTGGTGGGCGGGGCGACTTCCACGCTGGGGCGCGGCCTGCCGCCCACGGGCGACTTCGGGCGCTGCGCGCTGGAGGTCTACCGGCGCAACACCAACATCGTCTACGCGCTGATCGAGCACTCGACGCTGGGCGGCGTGTACCGCTCCGAGGACAAGGGCGCCACCTGGACGCGCATGAGCGAGACCAATCCGCGGCCCTCCTATTTCAGCCAGCTCCGCATCGATCCCAACAGCGATCAGAAGATCTGGCTGGGCGGCGTCAATATGTACATGTCGGAAGACGGCGGCCGCACCTTCGTGCAAACGCGCTTCCGCGACGTGCACAGCGACGTGCACGCCATCTGGATCGACCCCGCCAATTCCGACCACCTGCTTTCGGGCAACGATGGCGGCATCTGGGTGACCTGGGACAGCGGGCGCAATTGGGAACACATCAACAACCTGGCGCTGGCCCAGTTCTACGAGGTCTCCTTCGACTATCAGAAGCCCTACCACGTGTGCGGCGGGCTGCAAGACAATTACTCGTGGTGCGGCCCCAGCTCGTCCACGCAGCCCACCGGCATCGGCAACGAAGACTGGATCACGGTGCAGGGCGGAGACGGATTCTACAACCGGATCGACCCCGACGATCCGAACATCGTCTATGCCGAATCGCAGGACGGCAATCTTTCGCGGCGCGACCTGCGCACCAGCGAGGTGAAATCCATTCGGCCGCAGGAAGACAACGACCAAGCCCCGCGCTTTCGCTTCCAATGGAACTCGCCGCTGATGATTTCGCCGCACAGTTCGAAGACCATTTACTACGGCGGCAATCACCTGTTCAAATCGACCGACCGGGGCGACACGTGGGCGCGGCTGGGCGAGGATCTGACCGCCAACGCCGACCGCGACAAGATGACCATCATGGGCAAAGTGATGGATCGCCAGAGCGGCGTCCTTTCGCGGGACGATGGCGTGGCGGCGTGGCCCTGCATCACGGCGATCGCGGAATCGCCCAAGACGGCGGGAGTGCTGTGGGTGGGCACCGACGACGGCAACGTGCAACTGTCGCGCGACGACGGCAAAACCTGGCAGAACGTGGTTTCGCACATCACGGGCGCGCCCAAGGGCGGTTACGTGAGCCGAATCGAGCCATCCTATAAGGACGCCGGCACCGCCTACATCACCTTCGACAATCACCGCAGCGCCGACTACGGAATCTACATCTTCATGACCAGGAACTACGGCGATTCCTTCACCCGCATCAACAACGGCATACCGCCGGAAGCGGGCACGGTGCACGTGGTGCGCGAGGATCCGGTGAATCCCAACCTGCTGTTCGCGGGCACCGAGTTCGGCATGTTTGTCACTTTCGACCGCGGCGCCAACTGGCGGCGCATGAAGAACGGCCTGCCCACGGTGCCGGTGTTCGACATTCAGATTCACCCGCGCGAGCATGACTTGATTCTGGCCACGCACGGACGCGCCATCTGGATCATGGACAACATCTCGGCGCTGGAAGAATTGAACGACCAGACGCTCACCAGCGACCTGAAGCTGCTGGGCGGGCGGCCGGGCATCGAGTGGAAGACGGCCAATTACCGGGGCTTCATGGGCACCAGCAATTTTCTGGCGGCCAACGCGCCCACCGGTGTGACGGTCGATTACTTCAGCAAGGCGGCCGGCCCGGTGCGGTTGACGGTGACGGATAAGGCGGGCAACAAAGTGCGGGAGCTGAACGCGCGCGCCGAAGCCGGAGCGATCAATCGGACGTCTTGGGATATGCGCTACGAATCGCCCGTGCCCCCGGCGACAGGACCCACGGCTGCCGCGGGCGGCGGCGGTGGTGGCGGGCGCGGCGGACGCGGAGGTGGTGGACGCGGGGGACGTGGCGGTGGAGGTGGTGCGGCGGCAGCGGCCCCACCAGCCGAAGCGGCGGCGGGGGTGCCCGGTGGCGCGGCCGGTGAAGGCGGCATAGGCACGGAGCTGGCCAACGAATTCGGCGCGGCCGGCGGTGGCGGTGGCGGTGGCGGTGGCGGCGGTGGCGGTGGCGGCGGACGCGGCTTCGGCGCGGGACGCGGCGCGCTGGTGGATCCGGGCGAGTACACGCTGACGATCGCGGCAGCCGGTAAGACCGATTCGCGCACCATCGTGGTGGAGGACGATCCGCGAGTGCAGATGTCGGCGGAAGACCGCTCCAAGAAACGCCAGACTCTGAACACGCTGGCTACCCTGGCGCACGACGCCGACGCTTCGCGGCGTAAGGCGGTGGCGATGAATATGGCGCTCACCAATTTGACCGATAGTTGGAAGCTGCCCAATGCGCCACCGGTGCCCGACGCGGTGAAAAAGGCGGTCGACGATCTGGCCGCCAAAGTGAAGGCCGCGGCCGCGGGCTTTGAAAACCAGGGCTTCGGCGGCCGCGGCGGAGGGGGCGGCGGGGCAGGCGCGCCTCCGCCATATACCCCGCCGCCGGTGACCCAGAAGATCACGCGATTGATGACCATGATCGATGCCTATTCCGCCGCGCCCACTTCGCGGCAGTTGGCGGATCTGCAGGAGGCTACCGATCAGTTGAAGAAGGACGCCGCGGAGGTCGATCGGTTATGGGACGAAGTGCCCAAGCTGAATAAGCTGATGACCGACGCGGGAGTGCAGTATTTCACCTGGATTATGCACACGATCACCCTTCCGAGCGCTGGCCCCGCTCGGCTGATGCCCCTCGTGTGTGAGTAAGTCAGTTTAGTTTTCGCTGCTTCACCTCCTGCCCCCAGAGTTC
>JBKQPR010000231.1:0-42674 GCA_052144935.1 Bryobacteraceae bacterium | reverse complement strand
TTGCAATGTCTGTGCTCCGGATTTAAGGCCCCCATGGTTGGGCTCCGGCAGACATCCCCGCGAGGACCGCAATCTCGCCCAACAAGCGGTTCCCTCTTCAGTTTCAAGCTAGCACGCGGGTTTGGGGCGACCTGCAGGGCATGTCTGTAAGGGATTGATAATATTCGGCATTTTTTCGGCGGACTTTGTGAACGGCTTCGCGCCGGACGGCCGGTCCGGTGTCCGCTCCCTTTACGTTCGCGGCTCCGATCTGAGGCGGGGACCAAAGGGCGCGACGGTTGCAAGAAACGGCTTCGGCGAAAGCGGTTGATGTACAATCGAAAGCAGCCGGAAGCCAAGACGAAATCCCGGATACTACGCAGTCGCGCCGGGATGAGAAAGGATCAACGGATGCCAAACGCAGAAGAGTCCCAATCGAGCCGCCGAGGTTTTCTGGGCGCCATGACCGCTGTAACCGCGGCTTCTTACAACCGCGTCCTCGGGGCCAACGATCGTGTCGGTATCGGCTTTATCGGATACGGACTGATCGGCAAACAGCACATCACGAACTTCAAGAAATCGTTCCCGGACGTCGATCGCGTGGCGATGTGCGACGTCTACAAGCCGCGCCTGGAAGAAGGCCTGGCGTACCTGGAAAACCCCAATGCCAAGGGCTACGACGATTTTCGCAAGATGTACGAAAACAAGGACATCGATGGAGTAGTCGTGGCCACTCCCGACCATTGGCACGCCATGCTTACCATTATGGCCTGCGCGGCCGGCAAGGATGTCTATGTCGAAAAACCGCTCACGGTTTTCATCGACGAAGGCAAGTGGATGCTGCAGGCCATGAACAAGTACAAGCGCGTGGTGGTGGTGGGCACGCAGCGAAACCACAATCCGGGTCACCAGGTGGCCAAGAAGATCGTCGAAAGCGGCGTGCTGGGCAACATCCAGATGGTCAAGCTAAGCGGCGGCGGCCGCAATGTCTATCCGGGTTTCGGCAAGACGCCCGTGGCGGACCCGCCCGCCGATTTCAATTACGACCTGTGGCTCGGGCCGGCGCCCAAGAAGCCCTATCAGGCGCACCGCGGGTTGTACCACTTCCGTTGGTTCTGGGACTATTCCGGCGGCCAGTTGACGAACCTGGGGGCCCACAGCGTGGCCGCATTTCTGTTGGTGATGGGGGTGAAAGGCCCGACCAAGGTGGTGTCGTTCGGCGGACGGTTCACCCTCGAAGACGATGGCGAAACGCCCGATCTCCAGGAGTGCCTCTACCAGTTTCCCGGATTCATGATGATGATGGGCGTGCGCGAAGCCAACGGCTACCGCGATTCCTCGGGCTCCGTCGTCATGGGCAACAAAGGCAATCTGGTCCTGGGATCCAACCAGGTGGTCCCGGAGATGCACGGCGATCCGGTCAACCAGATTCCACGTTTCATGGGGCATCCGACCGGCGGTCCGGTGTACAACAACACGCAGCCGGAGCCCTGGATCGAAGCTCAGGCCGGAACCGGTGGCCGGGGCGGCGCTGGCCGCGGCGGCAGTGCCGCGGGTGGCGGCGAATCGATGGAAGACCAGATGTTCAACGCCAACAAGCGCGATTGGATCGGTTGCATCAAGTCGCGCAACAAACCGTTCTGCGATTTGGAGATGGGCCATCGAACGGCGGTCATATGCAACCTCGGCAACATGTCGCTTCGCCTCGGCGGGCGGACCATTCACTGGGATCCCGAGAAAGAAGTGGTCGTCGGCGATAAGGAAGCCGCCGCCATGTGCGCGAAGCAGTACCGCGCTCCGTGGGATGGCGTCCTGCGAAGCCTCATCAAGGTGTAGCCCGCACGCGCTACCACCGCTCAGCGCCGCGAAAGACGTGGGCGGTGGATGAAGGAACTCTCCAACTGGGGAAAATGGGGAAGGCCGGCCAAGCTGGGACCATCAACCCGATTACCCCACCGAGCGCAAGGCCGCGGTGGCGCTGGTCCGTGAATGCGTCAGGCTCCCTGCTTAATAGACCCCCAGCGCGACGCGCAACGCGATCGGCTCGGCGCGGAGGTTGAGCCCGTAGTCGGTCTCGTCGCCGTTCAGAATGCGAATGAACTTGAAGACCCCGTTTTCGTAAGTCCCCTCCTCGACGCGAATGAATTGGCGGCGCTTGTCCGCGGCGGCCGGCCGGAAATCGACCCGGCAGAAGTACCCGGCGACAAGAAACTGGTTGTCCGCAACTTGGGCCACCAGGGCCCGTCCCGCCGGCTCCGCATTTCCAGTTGGCGCGCGATTGTTCCGCCCACCTCCGTAGGAGACCACCGCGTTCCACACCCCGAAGGGAAGCGTGTTCGTGGGCGTGCCCTTTTCTTCCGCGACGGCGTGGAGCTTGCCCTCGAAGTTGAGGCGGGCGATGTCCCGCATCATCGGGGCGATCAGCCGGTAGTTCTGCGCCGTGGGGGCGAATTGGTCCTGCGGCCCGGGTCCGGCGGCTGGACTGCCGGCCGGAGTAGCGGCGGGAGCGGTGGCCGGAACGGAAGGGGTGTTACTGTAATCCAGACCGAAGGGCGAGAAGCCGATAGCCTGAAGGCCGAGGGCGGAGAAGAAGAACCTGGCAACCGAGGCGCTGCCGCTGGTTTCCGGGATGAACAAGGCATTATCATCGCGGTGATAGAGTTCCAAGACTTTCAGGTATGCGACCGGGTCGTTCATGTAAATGTCGGGCGAGACGATATCGATCGCCGGCGCCGCGGCTTTCCAAATGGGAATCACGTTGTCCGTGGGGCCGCCGGCTTCATAGCTGCCGGGCGCGCCCGGCTTAATGGGATCGCGCAGCGCGGCGTTGGCATAGAGCGGCAGCGGATAGACCGCTTTCCCGGCGGCGGCAACCCTCCCTACGTATGTGGCCACGGCCCAGGCGTGGAAGTTTACTTCGGCTTCCGGTCCAAAGGCTTCCTGCCAGCTCACGGAAGCGCCTCCCTGCTTGCCCATGGCCTTGAGCACTTCGGCCGGCACGGGACTTTCGAACAGCTTCTGCGCGGTTGGGGAGTAGTCGCGGACAGATCCCCAAGTGCCGGATTCGTTCTCCACCTGCACAATGATTACGGTGCGCTGCGAGTCGTACGCCTTGAGGTGGCGCAGGAACGCGGTGAACGCGCGGATATCCAACTCCTGGGACGCGGTACAGAACGGCGACGGCGAATCCGTCGGGCGGCCGTTCTTGTCGATCAAGTGAAAATAGCGCGCTGGGTCCGCCTTCATCCACTCGGGCATGTAGTGCTGGCTGCCGTTTTTCCAGGTGCCGAACCAGAGCAGATCCAGCCGGACGTGGCGCTCGCGCGCCTGGGTGACGATGGTATCGATTACCGTGTAGTCGAACTGTCCCTCTTTTGGTTCGAACTGTTCCCAATAGATAGGTATCTCCAGCGTATTGGCGTGGAGGTTTTCGATGGCGGGCCACACTTTCGGAAGCATGGCCGGCCAGCCGCTGGAATTATGCGCCTGGGCGCCCAGCATCAGGTAAGGCGCGCCGTCAACCATAAGGGCGTAGCGCCCGTCTTTCTTGATCACCTGGGGGATGGGAGGCTGCTTTACCTGGGCATGCAGCGTGAAGGCGGCGCTACAGGCCGCCAGGAGGGCCACCAACGTGGCGGGGCGGAAAAGCCTTCCACAATGCACAGCAGTCATATCGAAGGAAATCCTTTCAACCGGCATTTCCATTTTAGACCCCCGGCTCTCAATTAGGATGAGACCCGGTTCGGGCCTTCGTCGTGATCGTCAGGGTCACAGGCTTCAGTCCCGGCGGCGTCGCGGTCACGGCGAAGAGCCTCGCCGGCGAAATCCGCGCCGTAACGCCTAATGCGGTGCTGCGGCTGGGCAGCGCATGGGTCGGCGGCGCGCTGCGGGAAGCGCCGCGCCGATGGTCGCCGTCTGGCGCGCGACACCCCGGCGCGCACCCCGCGACCTTCGGCCACGCGGCTTGCCGGCGATTATGTTCAGTGTGCGGAACAAGGCGGCGCCGGCGGTGGGCGCCCGAATGGTATGGTCTAACAAAGGAGCGCAGGCCCTGGAAAACCGCAACGTACCCGCGGGACCCAAGAGAGCGCGTGGGCGCCTGCTGTGCGCCGGCAACACTATCGCGGTTCAGCTTTAGAGATTTGCGACGGGTGCTTGTCGCGCCGGCCCATGAGCTGATGCAGGGCGAAGGGGACTTCGTCCGGATACGTTGCGCACCAGGCAATGATGCGCTCGAACTTGATGGTATCGTCGGCGAAGGCGCTGATTTCCATCAGCTCGTCTTCGATGATTTCCGGGTCGCGCATAGAAACTCTAGCATGGCACATGTCGGCGCTGGCTGACAGGCCATCGGTTTTCCCGCGGTGTGCGTCCGGCAGCGACCGCAGGTTACGCCGAAACCGCGGTCGTTGCAACGATCCGGGCAGGCCAACGGTGGCTCATCTCGTCGAGCGCGGCGATTTCAGCCGCGTGGAGCTGCCAGCCGGTTCCGCCGGCGTTTTCCAGTGGTGACCGTGAGCGGCGTGTCCACTCCGCCGGTGAACATCACGGTCAACGGCACCGTCGGCCCGATGGCCGGCAGACGCGCGAACAAGACAATGACCGGGTGTGTTCCTCGCGGTAGCCACCGCGCCGCCTCTCATTACGCGATCTTCTCCACCACCGCCACGCCGTCGCGGAAGATCTCCGGCCTGATCTCCGCGCCGATCCCCGGCAGTTCCGGCGCCTTTACGTACCCCTGCTCCGGCGCCGGCACGTTATTGATGAAGTACGGGTACTGGTGCGCCCACTTCCAGTAATTGCTTTCCATTATCGGGAAATTCGGCGCCGCGGTGCAAAGATGCGCCGAGCAGAAATACAGCAGCGGGCCGCCGCACGTGTGCGGCGAAATCGGCAGGAAATGAAAATCGACCACCACCGGCGCGCGCCGATCCCGATTGAGTTAAAGTAGTCCGGTAGATGAACCTGAGAAAAGTTGCCGCCGTGGTGCTGGCGTGCGCGGCTTCGCTGGCCGGCGCCGATCTCTTTCGCGACGATTTCTCGCGGTTCCCGCCGGGTTGGCTGACCTTTCCGGTGGGCACTTTGAACGGCGCGATCCAGGAATATCACTACCTGGCCGATCGTGGCGTTCCGCTGGGCCCGTGGGAGAACGCCATCTCTCACCTGGATGCGTGGGTTGCAGGAGACGAAACCTCCGGCGACGGCGATGGAAAGCCTTACCTGGAGGAGCAACTCGATTCGATCGCCCGCCAGTTCACCAACCCGATCCTGATTACAGGCGACCCGGAGTGGAACGATTACAGCGTCGAAGCGCGCGTGAAGCCGCTGGCGCTGGCCGGCATGGCGGGCATCGTGTTCCGCTATCACACCAACCTGCACTACTACGTTTTCGGCCTGGCCGGCGGCAATCGCGTGCGGCTGGCGCTGCACCTGCCGATCGAACCGGCGTTGCGTGTGCCCGGCTGGAAGGAACTTGCCGGCGCCGAGTTCCGTTACGACACCACCCGCTACTACCTCCTCAAAGTCGAAATTGCGGGTGCGCGGATCCGCGCTTACGTGGATGGGAAGCTGGTGATGGAAGCCTCCGATGCGGATCTGGCGAAAGGCAAAGCGGGCGTTACCGCGGGCGGTCCCGCGCGCTTCCAGGATTTCCATGTCTGGACGTCCGAGGAGGCGTCGCGGGAAATCGCCGGGCGCATCCGATCGCTCGAGGCGGAGTTGGCGCGCCTTCGCGACGAGAATCCCAAACCGAAACTGTGGAAGAAGTTCGACACGCCCGGTTTTGGAGCGGGCCGCAACGTGCGCTTCGGCGACCTGGATGGGGATGGCGTTCCGGACATGCTGATCGCGCAGAACATTCCTCGCGTGCAAGCGGATGCCTTCGACCAGATCAGTTGCCTGACTGCCGTGACCATGGACGGCAGGATTCTCTGGCAATCGGGCCGGCCGAATCCGCGCAATGGACTGCTCACCAACGACACGCCGTTCCAAATCCACGATATCGACGGCGACGGCCGGAATGAAGTGGTGGTGGCGCGCGATTTCCAATTACAGATCCTGGACGGCCGCACGGGAAAAGTGCGCCGGTGGGTATGGATGCCGAAGATGCCGCCCACCGATAGCGCGCATCCTTACGAGATGGAAAACGGCGACTCGATCGCGTTCGTGAACTTCTCGGGCAACCGGGATCGCCACGAGATTCTGGTGAAGGATCGTTACACGCATTTCTGGATCTTCAACAACCAACTCGAGCTGCTTTGGAAAGGCGACGGCCAGACCGGACATTTCCCTTATCCGGTGGATCTTGACGGCAAGGGTTACGACTCGCTGGCAATTGGCTACTCGCTTTGGGACCACAATGGCCGAAGACTGTGGAGTCACGATGCCGACCTGCACGACCACGCGGACGGCATTATGGCCGGCAACCTCTCCGGCGATCCCGCGGCCGAGCCGAGAGTTTATGCCAGCGGCAGCGATGAGGGGTTCATCCTGTTCGATGTGCGTGGAGCGATTCTAAAGCACGTTCGGGTGGGCCACAACCAGAGTCCCAGCGTGGCCAGGTATCGGCCCGATCTGCCGGGGCTGCAATATATTTCGGTCAATTTCTGGAAGAGCCCGGGGATCGTCACGTTATTCGATGGCGACGGAAACATCCTGGCGCAGGAGGAGCCGATTCACAGCGGCAGCCCGATGCTGCCGGTCAACTGGCGCGGCGACGGCCAGGAGTTTTGCCTGCTCTCCGGGAATGTGCGGGAGGGTGGAATGATCGACGGGCGCCTGCGGCGGGTGGTGATGTTTCCCGACGACGGGCATCCGGACCTGGCGGCGGCGGTGCTGGACGTCACGGGCGACCAGCGGGACGAGATCGTGCTGTGGGATGAGAAGAAGGTCTGGATCTACACGCAGGATCGTCCCTTCGGGGGGCAACGGATCTATGCACCGATTCGCAACCCCGAGTACAACGATTCGAATTACCGGACCACTGTTTCGCTGCCGGGGTGGCAAGATCGGAAGGTGAAGCCGTAAGGGTGACGCGGTGGCTTTCTACGGGCCGAGGCGCTCGGCGCGCCACCGGCCCGCGTGGCTTTCTACAGGCCGAGGCGCCCGGCGCGCTACCGGCCCGCGTGGCTCTCTACGGCCGATGCGCGCGGCGCGCTACCGGCCCGCGTGGCTTTCTACAGGCCGAGGCGCTCGGCGCGCCACCGGCCGTACTGCGCACCTCGACGGGGCAAGCCGGGGTGGCAGCGCTGCTCGAACGGATCCGCAAGCGCAAGCGTGGGACAGTTGATGGGGCAGGCGGCCGGATTCACGTAGGTGTTTCACCGTGTACGACCGTGAAAGTTCGGGATTCCGGCGGCGAAGGGGGCTATCATATTCGGTGCCAAGCAGGTACCGATATGCGGACACGTTTACCCGTTACTCTGGCGGTTGCCCTTTGCGCGACCGCCGCGTTCTCCCAAACCGCCGCGCCGCCGGCCACTCCCCAGGCCCCGCCCCCTGGAGTCCCGCCAGGCCCAGGGGGCATGGCTCGTCCGGCGCGCCCTCCCGCGCCGCCGCCCTACAATTGCGACCCGGTCAATCCCAACGCGACCCCGGAGGCCCGCGCGCTGCTGAAAACCCTCTGCGCGATCTCGGGCAAGGGCATCCTGTCCGGCCAGCACAACTTTCCGAATCAACGGAACCAGGACACCGAAAGGGTGTTCGGAATCACTGGCAAGTATCCCGCCATTTGGGGTTCGGATTTCGGATTCACGGACGGGGAGGACAAGGATTCCATCATCCACCGCGACCTGATGATCGAAGAGGCCAAGAAGCAGGCGGCTGCAGGCTCCATCATTTACCTCTGCTGGCATATGCTCCGGCCCACCGAGGACGAACCAGGTCATGCTGGTGAGAATGGCCGGCCCAGCCCGAGCTGGAGCGGCAGCGTGCAGGCCAAGCTCACCGACGACCAGTGGCAGGAGTTGATCACGCCCGATACGCCGCTGCACCAGCGCTGGGAGAAGTATATGGACACCGCCGCCGGTTATCTGAAGCAGCTTCAGGACGCCCACATCCCGGTGCTCTGGCGGCCAATGCACGAGAATAACGGCGGCTTCTTCTGGTGGGGCGGCCGTCCAGGGGCGGCCGGCACGGCGCAACTTTACCGCGAAGTGTACGCCCGCATGGTGTATGTCCACCAGCTTAACAATCTGATCTGGGTGTGGAACCAGAACGGCCCAGCCCCCACCGGCCAGTTCTTCGACTTCTTTCCAGGCCAGCGTTATGTAGACGTCGTCAGCTACGATAACTACCGCGACCTGAACGACCGCTACTACTACGAGCTTCTGGATCTGGCGGAGGGAAAGCCCATTGCACTGGGCGAAGTGGGCCGGCCGCCATCGGCCGAAACCCTCAAGGCCCAGCCGAAGTGGGCCTGGTTCATGGTTTGGGGGGGCATGGTCGACCGGCAGGCCGAAGCGTTCAAGACGGCTTACGGGGATCCATACCTGATCGGCCGCGGCGATCCGCTGCCGAAGAACTAATGTTGCGCACCAACCGCTCCGTGAGAAGCTGTAAAGGAATCGGTTGGCAGGCGAAAGCGCCTGCCCCACGTGCCTGCAAGTGCTTCGGCAGCAAAGTGGGACAGACGCTTTCGTCTGTCAACTTCTCAGGGAGGGTTTGTCGGCGCTCAAAGGCAAATCCCATGTTACGAACCGGTGTCTTAATCCTGTCGGCAATCTTCGCGCTGGATGCGCAAACTTATACCCGCGGCGTGGGGATTTATCCGGGCGATCCCAAGGAGGATTTTGCCGCGGTCATGGTTCCGGATACCCAAACCTACCGGAACCTGGCGCTCCATCGGCCGGCTTACCAATCCAGCGCCTACGACTACAATCTCACCGCTCAACTGGTCACCGACGGCATCAAAGATACCGCGCTGTCGCGGTGGGTATCGGTTTCCACTAGCGACGAGGGCGTCCTGAAGAAGCAGGTCCGGGAACATGCGCTGGATCATAACAGCACCACTACCGTCATCGTGAATGGCCCCAATGGCTGGATCGAGCTGGAACTGGCGGGCGGCGATGGTCCGCTCGAAGTGGACAGCGTGGAGCTGCCGGGATTGCGCTCCGTGGCGGACATGCAGAAACCGGCGGGCTGGCAGATTGTGGTGACCGGCTCGGACGATGGGCAGGCGTGGACGGAATTGGGCCGCAGGGTGAGCGCCGAGCGTCCGCCCGCGGGTTTTCGCGGATTCGGAGGGGGCGCACCCGCCGGCCCGCCGCCGGCTTTCGCGGTACCCTTTGCCGCGCCGGCGCGGAACCGACGCATCCGCATCGAGCTATCTGCGCCCAGCGCCTCCCGCTGGATCGTCGAGGAAGTGGTCCTGCGCGATAAGGGCGAGCGCGTGGAAGCCGGCGGCCCTTATCACTTCACCAGCGCGTGGATGAGCGCGGCCACCGGCGACGAGTGGGTGTACGTGGACCTGGGCGCGGCCTGCACCTTCGACCGCGTGGCGCTCTCCTGGATCCGCCACCCGGCCGAAGCGGCCATCCAGGTGTCCGGCGATGCGGCGGCTTGGAAAACCATTCAGATGGTGACGGCTTCCGGCGCCCTGATCGACGACGTGAAGCTGGCCCAGCCGCAGCACGGCCGCTACGTGCGCGTGTTCATGACCAAACCCGCCGCGCCGGATAGCTTCATCCTCAGCGAACTCGAAGTGTACGGGCGAGGCGGGCCGGTGCCGCGTCCCAAGCCGGCGCCGGACGCGGAGAACGGCCGGTCGCAGCTCTCCGCGGGCGCATGGCGCATACAGCGCGATTCGCTTGTGAGGGCCAATGGAAAGGCGATCTCGCAGGTGGGGTTCGTGGATGGGGACTGGCTGCCCGCGACGGTCCCCGGCACCGTGCTGTCGAGTTATTGGGACGATGGCGCGCTTCCCGATCCCAACTTCGGGAACAACCAGCTCGCCATTTCCGATTCGTTTTTCTGGGCCGATTTCTGGTATCGCGACGAGTTTACAGTTCCCCCTCTCTATACCGGACAGCGTGTCTGGCTGAATTTCACCGGCGTCAACTGGAAGGCCGAAGTCTTCCTGAACGGCGAGCCGCTGGGCCGCATCGACGGCGGATTTATGCGCGCCAGCTTCGATGTGACCGGGAGGATCCGGCCCCGCTGGGTCAACGCGCTGGCCGTCCGCATCATCAAGAACGCCACACCCGGCAGCGTAAAGGAAAAGACCTTCGCCAGCCCGGATCTGAATGGCGGCGCGCTGGGAGCCGACAATCCCACCTATCACGCCACCGCCGGCTGGGACTGGATTCCCACCGTCCGCGGCCGCGATATCGGCATCTGGAGCGACGTCTCTCTGACCATTACGCGCGACGTGACGATCGAGAATCCGCTGGTCACCAGCACGCTGCCGCTGCCGGATACCACGCGCGCGGATATCACCATCGAAACCGTTCTGCGAAACAGCGGCCCGAACGCCATCTCGGGCAGACTGCGCGGCCGCTTCGGCGAGGTGACGTTCGAAAAGGTGGTCACGGTGGAAGCGGGCTCGTCTAAAACGGTCAAGCTCGATCCCACCACTACGCCGGCCTTGCGCCTGGACCATCCTAAGCTGTGGTGGCCGGCCGGGTACGGCGAGCAGAATCTCTACCCCGTGGAGCTATCGTTCCTGTCAGGCGGCGGAGCCTCGGACACCAAAAAATTCCAGGTCGGCGTCAGACAGTACACCTACAGCGAAGATGGCGGCGCCCTGCGCATCTGGATCAACGGCCGCCGCTTCATCGGCCGCGGCGGCAACTGGGGGTTCCCCGAATCCATGCTGCGCTATCGCGCGCGCGAATACGACGTGGCCGTGCGCTACCACAAGGACATGAATTTCACCATGATCCGCAACTGGGTGGGGCAGACCGGCGACGACGCCTTCTACGATGCCTGCGACAAGTACGGCATCGTGGTGTGGCAGGACTTTTGGCTGGCCAATCCGGTGGATGGGCCGAATCCCGACGATCCCACCATGTTTCTCAAGAACGCGGAAGATTTCATTCTGCGGATTCGCAATCACCCTTCCGTGGGACTCTACGTGGGCCGCAACGAGGGCAACCCGCCGGAGCCGATCGAGTCCGGGCTGAAGAGCCTCACCGCGTCCCTGCACCCCGGCCTCTACTACATCCCCAATTCGGCTCAGGGACCGGTCTCGGGCGGCGGCCCATACCGCACTCAGTTCCCTAAGTTCTACTTCCAGCAGCGTGCCACCACCAAGCTCCACAGTGAGCTGGGCATGCCCAACGTGGTCACCATGGACAGTCTGAAACAGATGATGCCCGCGGCGGACATGTGGCCCCAAGGGGATGTCTGGGGCATGCACGATTTCACCATCACCGGTGCGCAGGGAGCGGCGGCGTGGCGCGACATGATCGACAAGACCTATGGCGGCGCTAAAGATGCCGCCGAGTTCGTGGCGCTGTCGCAGTTCATCGACTACGATGGCTATCGGGCCATATTTGAGGCTCAGGGCAAGAACCGCATGGGGGTTCTGTTGTGGATGAGCCATCCCTGCTGGCCCTCGTTCGTCTGGCAGACTTACGACTACTACTTCGATCAGAGCGGCGGCTATTTCGGCAGCAAGAAGGGATCGGAGCCATTGCACATCCAATGGAACCCGGTCACCGATACGGTCGAAGTGGTCAACTACAGCGGCGGCAACGCCACGGGCCTCACGGCGCAGGCCGAAATCCTGAACATGGACGGCTCCAAGCAGTGGGAGAAAACGGCCACGCTCGATTCCGCGGAAGACAGCGTCCAATCGCCGATCAAGCTGGAGTATCCTTCAGGCTTGACCCCGGTGCATTTCATCCGCCTCAAGCTGGTGCGCGGCGGCCAGACCATTTCCGATAACTTCTACCTGCGCGGCGTGGAAGAATACAACTTCAAGGCAATTCGCGACCTGCCCAAGGTCGAAGTTACGGCCACGGTCAAGACCGAGCGGCAAGGCTCACGATGGCTGCTGACCACGGAACTGAAGAACGCTTCCAGCCAGCCCGCGTTGATGGTGCGAGTGAAGCCCGTACGGGAGAAGGGCGGCGATCGCATCCTTCCCTCGATCTCGAGCGACAACTACGTGGCGCTCATGCCCGGCGAGCGGCGGACCATTCGAACCGAACTGGAGAATGCCGATACGCGTGGCGAGCGTCCGCGCATCGTCGTGGAGGGCTTCAACGTGGCAAACTTGGCCGATAAGGGTTCGCGGCCGTGAGCAAACGTTCCTCTCAGGCCGTTCCGGTCTTCCTGGCGTTCCTGGCGATGGGTTTCGCCGACGCGGCGGGGCCCTTCGTCAGCCTCGCCAAACAGCAGTTCAGCCTTTCCAATTTCGCCGCCCTGTTGATCGCCTTCACAGGCTTCATCATGTTCGGCATCCTCTCCGTGCCGATGGGCATATACCAGGACAAAAAGGGCAAGAAGTTCGTCCTTATGCTGGGGCTGAGCATCATGCTCGCGGGCGTCCTGATCCCCTCCTTCTTCGGCTTCTCCACGTTCCCTGTGTTCCTGCTGACCGTGCTGCTGTTGGGCGCCGGGGCGACCATCTTGCAAGTAGCCGGCAATCCGCTGATGCGCGACGTCTCGCCGGAAGGCGCGTATTCCAGCAACCTCTCCATGGCCCAGTTCGTGAAAGCCATCGGGTCGCTTTCGGGGCCGGTCATCCCGGTGGTCGCCGCCCGCGAATTTGGGCTGAGCTGGGGCGTGATCTTTCCGGTGTTCAGCGTGGCCATTGCGATCGCATTAGTCGCGGCAGCCACAGTGCGGGTGGGGGTTGCCAAACCGGATCGCCGGGCCGCCACGCTCGGCTCGTGTCTCGGACTGCTCAAGAGCGGCTTCGTCTTCACCATGGTGCTGGCGATCTTCCTGTACGTGGGCGCGGAGGTTTGCGTCAGCGCCAACATCCCGCTGTACTTGAAGGATCGCTTCGGAGTGGACATCGAGAAACTCGGCCTGCTGGGCACCGGGCTGTTCTTCGCCGCTTTGACCGTGGGCCGATTTTCGGGCGGCGTGGTGCTGCGCTGGATCAAGCCCAAGGCATTTCTCAAGGTGACCGCGGCGCTCTCCATCGTCGGCCTGCTGGGGCTGTTCGTGCCCTCGAAACTCATTGCCACAGCCGCGTTCGCACTGGTGGGTCTCGGGTTTGCGAACGTGTTTCCGCTGATCTTCTCCATCACCGTGGACCGCATGCCGGAGGAGGCCAACTCGCTTTCGGGCCTGCTGGTGATGGCCATCGTGGGAGGCGCGTTCCTGCCGCCGCTGATGGGATTTGTCTCCGACGCCGCCGGCTCGGTCGAGACCGGCTTCCTGGTGCCACTGGCGGCGATTGCGTACATTGCGTGGGTAGGCTTCTCTACGAAGGCTGCCGAAAGGGATTAGACCATGGCGAAGGAAATCGCGCAGGACCCTCGCATTGTGCTGACTCTCGATGCCGGCCGCACCGGGCTGAAGTTCTCGGCGATTCGTGGCACGCAGTTGTTGGCCGGCCCCTCGTCGCGCCCAACGGAAGCCGAGGACCGCGACCGCTGCCTGGCCAATATCGTCGCCGGTTTCGAAGACTTGAAGGGGCTTTTGCCCGAGCCGCCGGCGGCCATCAGTTTCGCCTTCCCCGGTCCTGCCGATTACCCCCAGGGGATCATCGCCGGATTGAAAAACTTCCCGGCCTTTAGCGACCCCGTGCCGCTGGGACCGATTCTCGAAGAACGCTTCGGCATCCCCGTGTTCATCAACAACGACGGCGATCTCTTCGTGTACGGGGAAGCCATCGCGGGCTTTCTGCCGTACGTGAATGGGATGCTGGAGGCGGCCGGGAACCCGAAGCGCTACCACAACCTGTTCGGTCTCACCTTGGGCACCGGACTGGGCGGCGGCATCGTGCGCAACGGCGAGTTGTGGATTGGCGATAACTCGGCCGGTGGAGAAGCCTGGCTGCTGCGCAACAAACTGAATCCATCGGTGAATGCCGAAGAAGGCGCTTCGATTCGTGGCTTGCGGCGAGTCTACGCTGAGTTGTGCGGGATTGCGGAGGACGACGCGCCGGAACCGCGGATCCTCTCCGAAATCGCCATGGGGACAGCGCCGGGCAACCGGGAGGCGGCCATGGAGGCGTTTGGGCGGCTGGGCAAAGTGGCGGGCGATGCGCTCGCCCAAGCCTTGACTCTGATCGACGGCCTGGCGGTGATCGGCGGCGGAATCGCCGGCGCGCATCCTCTGTTTCTCGCGTGCCTCGTGCGCGCCATGAACGCGACTTACGATGGCTACACGCCACCGATGCGCCGCCTGGCGCCGGTGGCGTTCAACATCGAAGATCCCCAGGAGCGCCAGGATTTCCTGCGGGGCGAGGTACGCTCCGTCGAAGTGCCCGGCTCCGGCCGGCGGATTTTTTACGATCCGATGCGCCGCACCGCCGTGGGGATCACACGTCTGGGCACCAGCGAGGCGGTGGCGGTCGGCGCGTATGCCTTCGCGCTGCGGGAGTTGGATACGAAGCACAAAGCCACGACGGTGAAAACGTGAGAGAAGAAATGATTGGCCGATTCGGGCCCCTCACCCCCGAAAGCAGGCGCCCGGCTGGATGCCCGCGAGCCCGATCGGAAGGAGAGTGACCGTGTTGCGTACCGTGATCGTTGCATTTCTGCTGGCGGGTCTTGCCGCTCCAGCAAACGCCCAGCCCGAGACGATGGCTTGGGGCAATCTGACGGGGATACGGATCGACGGGCACCTGATGGAATTGAACTCCAGCATGTGCGTGGTCCAGCCGGACTGGTCCGCAGTGTCGCGGACCGGCCGGGAGCGGCAGACGAACAGCTACAGCCGCAAAGGAACGATCGAAACCGTGACCATCCAGATGCGCCCGCCGCGTGCGCTCCAGTCCCAGGGCGCCGACTGGAACTTCTCCGCCACCGAAGTGGTCGAGGAGACCGGCCCCGGCGCCGCCCAGGTGAACGTCGACTACTCGTTCCGGGACGACGCGGATATCGCCGGGGCGTATTACTGCCTCGAATTGCCCGCGGCGCTTTATTCGGGCGGCTCGGCGCAGTTGATCGGGCCGGTCCCTCCGGCGCCGGACCAGGTTTCTCTGGCTCCCGGAGCGAACGATCAGAATGAGTACCTGCATGCCAAAGCCAGCGGCGTTCGATTCATTTCGCCGCGCCGCCAACTCGAGGTGATGTTTGACGAGCCGGCCGACATCCTCATCCGCGACGACCGCCGGGAGAATAACTTCGATATCCAGGTCTACCTGGCCGTAATGACCGGCAAGGCGGCGGGAGGGCAGACGGCCCGGAAGAGCTTTGCGCTAAAGGCCGCCGGCGAAGTGGACCGGAGTCCGGTGGACTTCACTATCGATGCCACGCATCCGGGGCAGATGTTCGACGGACTCGGAGGCAATTTCCGTTTGCAGAACGCCAGGACGGACCCTGCCGTGATCCAGTACAGCCTGGACAACCTGCGCGTCGCCTGGGGACGTGTCGAGCTGCCGTGGTCTGTCTGGCACCCCAATGAGGATGTCGATCCGCTGGAGGCGGCCCGGGCCGGGAAGATTAATCCGCGAGTCGTGCAGGCGATGGAGATGGCTCGCACACTGGCGCGGAAGGGAATGCCGATTATTGTGAGCGCCTGGTCGGCTCCGGCATGGGCAATACTCGGCGGCCGCGGCGGGTTTGGGCCTGGCGGCCGGGGAGCAGGAGGCGGCCGTGGTGCGGCTGATGCCGCAGGCCGTGGTGCGTCTGATGCCGGCGGCCGTGGTGCGGCCGGCGGACGAGGTGCGGTTAACGCGGCTGGCCGGGGTGCGGTTGACGCCGGTGGCGGCCGGGGCGCGGCTGCTGGCCGGAGTGCGGCGGATGCCACTGCCGACCGGGGATCGGGTGACGCCCCTGGTGGCCGTGGCGCGGCCGATGCCGCCGCGGGCCAGGGAGCTATCGGCACCGGCGGTCAGGGAGCGGTTGACGCCGGCGGCCGTGGTGCGGCTGCTGGCCGTGGCGCGGCCGATGCCGCCGCGGGCCAGGGAGCTATCGGCACCGGCGGTCAAGGAGCGGTTGACGCCGCTGCTGGCCGGGGCGCCGTATCCCCCGCGGTCAACCCGGCCGCCGTGGGCGCCGCCGGTGCTCCGAACGCCACCGGAACTGCCGGGCGAGGGGGTGGTCGCGGCGCCGCTCCACAGACCGGACCGCGTGGGAACCCGCTGAATCCGGCGAAGCTGGACCGCATCAAGGAATCGATCGCCGGGTACCTGGTCTACCTCAAGGAGAAGTACGGAGTCGAGGCGGCCATGTTCAGCTTCAACGAATCGGATCTTGGCATCAATGTCCGCCAAACGCCCAGAGAACACGCGGAACTCATCAAGACCCTGGGCCCCTACTTTGCCTCCCGAGGACTGGCCACCAAACTGGTGCTCGGAGACACCTCCGATGCCAATCCCATCGATTTCATCAAGCCGGCCATGCGCGATCCGGAGGCCGTGAAATACATCGCCGCCGTCGATTTCCACTCCTGGCGGGGATGCACGGATGAGATCCTGGCCCAGTGGCGCGATGCCGCCAGGTCCCTCAACGTTCCCCTGGTAGTGGCCGAGGGCAGCACGGATGCCGCCGCTTATCGCTATCCCCAGATCTTCATGGAGCCACAGTTCGCGCTCTACGAGATCAATTTGTATACGCGCATCCTCAACATCGCGCAGCCGAAATCGATCCTGCAATGGCAACTGACGGCCGATTACTCGATCCTGGCAGGCGGCGGTATCTTTGGCGACGCGGGACCGCTGCGGCCCACCCAGCGGTACTGGAATCTGAAGCAGCTCGCGTCGACTCCTCCCCGGTCGTTTTCCCTGCCGGTGAAGTGCAATCAACCCGGCATCGCCTGTGCGGCTCTCGGAAACATCGCGGAAGGCGCGTACACGCTGCACATCGTAAACAACGGCGCCACGCGCGCGGCAACCGTCACAGGCCTGCCGGCGGACGTGAAACAACTTCGCATGTGGGTGACCGACGCCAAGCGCGGCATGGAGGAGAGCGGCCGCGTGTCCGTAGCGGACAGCAAGGCCCAGTTCACGTTGGAGGCCACCAGCTTCACTACGCTGATCGGCGTGCAGTAGGGTGGGAGGACCTGCAGGCCCGACTGGGCTGGGAGCGGCACTTCTACGGGCAGTGCGTTAGGCAGCCACGTGACGGCCTGACCGGCATTACCGGCGGCAAGCCGGCTTTCTGTGCGTAATCCGCCGCTGGACGTTTTCCGGGCACTTCTCAAGTAAGCCAGGCTAACGGTCACGTGGCGGCGCCGCGGCGCCCAAGATATGAATCTCAGTTGATAACCCTGTGGTATATTTACTGCGGTCCGGAAAACGCACTCTAAACGGAGACACCGAATGGATCCCATATTGAAAACGTCCGCCGGCAGGACGATTGGCGCCCTGGCATGGCAGCCGGAATGAGTTTGAATCCGGCTGCTTACGGACAGGGAGCGAAGAATCAGGTGCCGGCAGTTCCGGTTGCATTGGCGAGCGGTTCGATGCCCGTGGCACAACAGAACGCGCTGGTGCAGAAGTACTGCGCGGTCTGTCACACCGACGCGAAGCCGACGGGCGGGCTCTCGCTCGAGAAATTCGACGCGGCGCATCCCGATCCAAGCGTAGCGGCAATGATGGTCAGCAAACTGAAAGCCAGGGCGATGGGAGCGGCGGGCATACCGCTGCCGGACAGGATGACGCAAGACGCACTTCTAAGCGCGCTGTCGGCGGGGGCCGTCGGCGCAGGCGGGTGGACTGTGAACCGGACCCAAAGCCCAACGACGCAGGCACCGATACTGATGGTAAGCGTCTTGCAGGAGGTGCCTTCGGCGAGGAACGCAGGAGAGCCAGACATGTACCGGTTGACGCTCACATGCCACGTCGATACTCACGAAGCCGAGATGCAACTGGCATGGGCGCCTGGGGACGTCCCTCAGACGGGCGGAGCAATGTCTGCTGCAGTGGACGGAAAAGTGCCGTCTACTTATACGGTCGATCAAGGTGAGGGGGCTGCCATCCTCTACGCAACAAAGCAGAACTTCGGGGTGCCAAAGTTCGCGATGCCGTTGCCGGCGCAAACGCTAACGATCAGTAATCTCTTCCCAGGTGAGACAGTTGTGTTTCCTTTCGGCGGTCTGACTCAGACAGTGCGTCAGGCGCTCTCGACATGTTTCACTGGGAGCGGTACCAGCCAGTAACCATCCTCCGGCAAAGCCGGAGGCTTTTCGGTTGCTGGCCCCTCAAAGGGGCCTGTTCGCAACCGCAACAAACCCCAACACCGCAGCCGAGTCTCGGCTTCGCAGCTCCGAACCCACTAGCGGCTGACTGCAATCCGCCCGCCCCGGAGCGGACCGAGCGAACGGCGCATGCCCGGATCTGTCAAACTTCTGCTGCCTCCCCGGCAGAGCCGGGGGACCTCTCATGCTGGGTTAGCCGATGGTGGGACTGCCGGAATGGATGGCGGCATGGATTGCCGATGGTCCGGAACGCCGGTCCGGCTGTGAGGAATGCATTTTGAGCCCGCGAGAGCGATGCGGCTCGCCCTTCTAACGCCTTTGCCGGGCGCCCCCGGGCGCCCTCTGGGCCTGCGCCACATCCGGCTTATCCTGTAATCGAGATGCTGTCTGCCCCTTCTATTCCGCAGGCCCCCCTGTGGCAAGCCATCACCCGCTTCGAAGCCGGAAAAGTGCGCCTCTGGATGGGGCTTCGCAACACCATCGGAATCGTGCTGCCGGTCGGGATCGGCTGGCTCGCGGGAAATGCCGCCGGCGGAATGATCGCCGGTATCGGCGCACTCAATGTGGCAGTTGGGGACGGCACCGACCCGTATGTGCACCGCGCGCGGCGCATGCTCATCGCCAGCGTATTCTGCGCACTGGCCGTAGTGGCGGGCGGCCTGGCCGGCGGTACATGGGCGATCGCCCCCATTCTGGCCGCCGGCGCTTTTGCCGCGGGCATGATGGTCGCGTTCGGACCCGCGCAAGCGGACCTCGGAACGATCGGGCTGGTTACCCTGATCGTGTTTTCGGCGAAGCCTTTGCCTTCCGAGCAGGCGCTCAGTTCCGCGCTGCTGGCGCTGGGCGGCGGCCTGTTTCAGACGGCGCTGGTGCTGGCGCTATGGCCTCTGCGGCGTCATACGCCGGAGCGCCGGGCCTTGTCGGCTCTCTACTTGGAACTAGCGCGAGCCGCGGAAGCGCCTTCACCGGTAACCGAAGCTCCTCCGGCGACCCGCGAAAGCACCGAAGCCCAGCAGGCGCTCGCCGCGCTGAACGCCCGCGATTCGCTGGACGCCGAGCGCTATCTGACGCTGCTGAGCCAGGCCGAGCGCATTCGGCTCGCCCTGCTCCTGCTCGCCCGGCTTCGCATCCGCATCGGCCGGGAGACCGGCACGGAGAGGGTGACCGGCGTTTTGGCTCGCTTTTCCGCCCTGGCATCGCAGGCGCTAACACATGTTGGCGAGTCGCTGGGCGGCCGGGAGGCCGACAATCCGTTGCCCGAATTGGCGCCGGAGATGGCGCAGCTCGCCCAAGATCTCCGCCGTGCGAGCCAGGCGTCATTGACCCCAGTGGCGACCCCAGTGGCGGCCATGTTCGCGGATGCCCGCTCCCAGGTGGATGCGCTCGCCGGGCAGCTCCGCACCGTCCTGGATCTTGTTGAGCACACCACCGGGCGCGGCCTGGCGGAGTTCGAGCGGCACGAAGCTACGCACCCGTGGAAACTCCAATTGGCAGGCACACGCTCCACGTTGGCTGCCAACCTGCACCTTGAATCGGCCACATTTCGCCATGCCGTGCGCCTGGCTGTTTGCGTGGTAATCGGTGAGATCCTCCCGCGGATTCTGCACTGGGGGCGTCCCTACTGGGTCCCCATGACCGTTGCGCTGGTCTTGAAGCCGGACTTCACCACGACCTTCAGCCGCGGATGGCTGCGTCTGCTGGGAACACTCGCTGGTTTGATCGTGGCCACGGCGCTCTTTCGTTGGGTCCATCCGCCGCCCGGTCTGGAAATCGCGTTCATCGCAGTGTTTGCGTTTCTGCTGCGCGCCTACGGACAAGCCAATTACGGGATTCTGGCGAGCGCAGTGACCGCTCTGGTAGTGTTTCTGTTCGCAGTGACGGGCGTCTCTCCCTCCGAGGTAGTTGTGGCTCGTGGTCTGAACACGCTCGCCGGCGGCATTATCGCACTGCTGGCTTACCGCCTCTGGCCCACCTGGGAGCGGACCCAGGCGCCGGACGCGCTGGCCCGCATGCTGGATTCGTATCGCGCCTATTTCCAGGCTGTCCGCGATGCCTACCTAAAAGAGGAAGGCTCGACCGGCGTGGCGCTCGACCGCACACGTCTGGCGGCGCGGATCGCGCGCTCCAACCTGGAGGCTTCGGTCGCCCGCATGCGCGCCGAACCGGGCAATTCCGGCGATGGCATCGCCAGATTCGATCGGATCCTCGCCGACTCGCACCGCTTCATCCATGCCGCCATGGCGCTCGAGGCCGGCTTGCTCACCAGCCGTCCCGTTCCGGGTCGCGACGCCTTCCGGACTCTTTCGAATCATGTGGACAAGACTCTGTATTACCTTGGCGCCGGGCTGCGGGGCGCGGGGCCCAGAGGCCGCCCCGCCGCGGCTGGTTTTCCGGATCTCCGCGAAGACCACCACGCCTTGCTCGAATCCGGCGATCCGCACATACCGCGTTATGCGCTCGTCAATATCGAGGCCGATCGCATCGTCAACAGCCTGAACACCCTCACCTGCGAAATCCTGCCGTTGATCGAAGGCCCAAGCGGTTCCACCGAGTGCGCACCCGGTCTGATAACGTAAATGGTCAGCAGCGGAGGCACTGTCCATGACGAGAGTCCATCGCATCCTTGTTCCGGCCGCATTTCTATGCGCCGTCGCCGATGCCACGGACCCGGCGCAGTACAACGTGCGCGAGTTCGGCGCTCTGGGCGATAGCCGCTGCAAGGATACAGCGGCGCTCCAGGCCGCCATCGACGGCTGCGCCCCAACTGCGAGAACATCGTCATCAAGAGCCTGACCATCCGCAGCACCGGCGGCAACGGAGACGGCAGCGACATCGATTCCTCGAAGCACGTGCTCATCGACGACTGCATCTCGATCAAATCGGGCCGGGGCATGGAAGCCTTCACTCTGCTCCAAACCAGCGAAGAGATCGGGATCACCAATTGCACCATGGCCGACTCGATCTTCGCCTGGATCGGCATCGGCAGCGAGACCTGGGGCGGCATACGCAACCTACGCATCGAGCACTGCAAGTTCACGGGCGCGCGGACCTTCGCCCTCTATATCGTGGGCTCAGCCGAGGATCACGCGACGAGGGTAGGCCCGCACCATCGGCGGAAGGCGTTGGCGCACCGTTCAAGCGTATCGTGGCCGGACTCGGTTTTCTGTTGCGAGTCGAGGCGGTTCCGAGGGCGCGTCAAAGAAAAGCCTCCGCGTGAAGGCAGCCCAGTGACAAACACAAATACCAGACCAAGGTCCAGGTGTTGGACGAGCAACTGACATCTGTCGCCCTTCGCCGCCAGGATTTCCACGCGGACTGGAACTACAGCATCCAGCCCCGGATTGAAGCGTCGCTATTGTAAGTCTTATTTCCTAACCCGGCATAGCCGGAACCAAAAAAGGGCGTACAAGTCCGATTCTTTTCGAATGGCCACCAAACCCCCGTGAATAAAGGTCCAAACCGCGCTGCCGAAAAATCTCTTGCCAGAAAAAACAACGATTTCACGATATAGGTACTAACGGGCCCTAGCTAGCTGGGTCCTATCCTAGGAGACTTATAACTAGGAGAGTCAGCTTTAGCAAAGCTGCCCGAGTACGCGGTGTGAGCCACCCTGGGCTGCGCCTGTCGAGGCTGTCCGGATCGAGCCTACGGAATCGGCACCAATATCGAACTCGAAGCGCCGACACCGTTGGTTGCGGTAATGGTCAACGATTGCAGGAGGTGGACAAGGTCGTCGGTACTGCTGCCGTTCGACAAGACAAAGGGAATCGCAATTAGGAACGCGCCACCGTATGGCTGCGAGGCTGTGCTCTGAAACCACGCTGAGGAGGCCGACGTCACGTCGATTGTCAGGTTGGTTGTGGAGAAAGTCCCGCTCTGCTTCGGGGTGATCTGAATGTTCAATTGTTTCAAGGCATGGGTCGTGGCGTATCCGCTGAGAATCACCGTAAAGCTGCTTAACGTTTCGGATGTCACACTCTCGCTCGTGAGTTGCGCTACGGATGGCGGAATCATCAGGGTGAGAGATGTGGGCGGTGAAGGCGTAAGGTCGAAGCCGTTCTGCATCGAGAAAGAAGGAGTGATCAAAATGGTGCCTTCAGTAGTGCCGGTTTGCAGGGGGATCGATGTTGCACCGCCGCTAAACAGAGCCTGCGTGGAATTGGCGGGGATGCTAAAGGTCACCGTGCGTCCACCAGTGGCGAATTGGATGGAAGGGTCATCTGTGAAGACGGCGGAGGTAAAGGTCAATGTCAGGGTGCCTTGCAATGCCAGGGGGTAGGGCGCCGACAAAATCAGCCCAATGGACGGCTGTTGGGCCGCCGGTTCGGTGCCGGATGGTCCCTGGAACTGGTAGGCCGGCAAGGACGCCGGTTGCGTGCCCGTGCCGGACAGAGTAAACGCGTTGTTGTTGACGAGCAAGGTGGCCGTCAAACTCCCCAGACTGTTGGGGACGAAGTTCGCGGAGAAAGTAATCGTGCCGCCGGGATTCAGCGTAGTGGGCAGATTGGGCAGTTGCTGGAGGCTGAAAACAGTGCTCGCCGCCGCCAGGTTGATGCTGGAAATCGTTGCGCCGCTCGTGCCGGTGTTCTGGATCGAGAAGGTCAAACTGGCGCTGCCCGCCACCGGGGTCGGTTGGAAAATAACCACTCCGCCGACGGCCACGGATACGGTGGATGCCGTGTTGGTATACGAGTAAGTCAGCAGCGAACCGATGCCCGTAGCGGTGACGTTGAAGGTGTCGGTTCCGATAGTTAATGTCCCGGTGACGGCGCTGGGCTGCGTGGGCGCGAAGTTGAGCGTGAAGCTCTGCGAGCCTTGGGGAAGAAGTGTGAAAGGGAGAGCGGGCGGATTGGTAATGGAGAGGCCTTGGCCACTGACGGCAAGGACAGAGACCTGGCCGTTGCCGGTTCCTGTATTCGATACCAAGATGGTCACGCTGGAGGTTTGGCCGACATTGGTATTGGGGATCGCGATTGTGCCGCCAGGCGCAACGGCGGTTGTTCCCGTGGCATTGGACCACGTGTAAGTATATTGCGGCCCGGTGCCCTGAGCTGCGAGATTGATCGTAACCGTTTGCCCACTCAAATTCAGGATCAGCGTAGCCGAGAATGTCTGTTGCTGCAGCGGGCTGAAACGGACGCCGAAACTGACCTGCTGAGCAGGAGGCACGGAAGCCGGCAGGGATGGCTGATTCAGAATCTGAAAAATGGACGGCGAATTACCGCCCAAAGCGATCGAGTTGAGAAAACCGGTTCCGGAGCCGCTGTTGATTGCCAACATCGTGATGTTGGAAACGCTGCCGGCCAGAGTGTTGGGGAATGAGAGCGTCGCCCCGTTTTGCAGGGCGATGACATTGTTCGTACTCGGATCCACGTAGGCCACCGAGAAGCTGGGCGGGGAGGTTGACCCCGCGAGCGCACCCGAAATCGAGATCCCGCCAACGGTGATGCTATACGTTCCGCTAAACGACCCCGCTTGCGTGGGAGAAAATGCAATTCCAAAATGGAAGTCCTGCCCCACAGCCACCGTCGCTGGAAGAGCTGCCAGCGCGGTCACTTGAAAACCAGTGCCTGCAACTGAAACCGCGGTGACCGAGCCTGCCCCCGTCCCCTGGTTGACGATGTCGATGGTGGCGGTCGCTGTGGTGTTGATATTCACCGCTGGGAAGTTAATCGTGGTGCCATTGGAGAGAATGTTGGCATTACCGTTCGCAAGAGTGTAAGTGACGGTAAAGCTCGGAGCGGTCGTGGACCCGGACAGAGTGGCCGTAATGGAGACACCTGTCATGTTGATTTGAAACGAGCCAGTGAAGGCGCCGGACTGGGTGGGCGCAAAAACAATCGCGAATTGCAGGGATTGCGTCGGGGCGACGTTGGCCGGAAGCACCGGGACCCCGGTGAGTCGAAACCCGGTGCCGGAGAGCGTGATGCCGCTTACCGTGCCAGTCCCTGTGCCTGAGTTGGAGATGACCACCGTTGCGGTGGTGGTCGCGTTGATGTCGACCGACGGAAAGACGACGGTGGCCCCATTGGAGAGAGTATGGGGAATGCCGTCGGAGAGCGTGTACGTAACGGCCAAGGTTGGAGTGGTCGTGGACGCGAAGAGGGCGCCTGTAATGGACACACCGGTGGCGGTGATTTGAAACGAGCCAGTGAAGGCGCCGGATTGGGTGGGCGCAAAAACAATCGCGAATTGCAGGGATTGCGTCGGGGCGACGTTGGCCGGCAGCACGGGGACCCCAGTGAGTCGAAAACCCGTGGCGGAGAGCGAGATGCCGCTCACCGTGCCAGTCCCTGCGCCCGAGTTGGAGATGACCACCGTTGCGGTGGTGGTCCCGTTGATGTCGACTGAGGGAAAGACGATGGTGCCACCGTTGGTGAGAGAGTGGGGAATGCCGTCGGAGAGCGTGTAGGTAACGGCAAAGGTTGAACTGCTTGTGGACGCGGAGAGACTGGCCGTAATGGAGACACCGGTCATGTTGATTTGTAACGAGCCGGTGAAGGCGCCGGTTTGGGTGGGCGCAAAAACAATCGAGAATTGCAGGTTTTGTGCCGGGGCGACATTGGCCGGAAGCACCGGGACCCCGGTGAGTCGAAAACCCGTGCCGGAGAGCGTGATGCTGCTCACCGTGCCGGTCCCTGTGCCTGAGTTGGAGATGACCACCGTTGCGGTGGTGGTACCGTTGATGTCGACTGAGGGAAAGACGACGGTGGCTCCGTTCGAGAGAGGGCCGGCAATGCCGTTGGAGAGTGTGTAGGAGGCGGTAAGGTTGGATGGGCTGGTCGATGCCGTGAGGGATCCGGAGACCGTACTGCCCGCCAGAACGATGCTAAAGGTTCCGCTGTAGGCGCCCGACTGCGTGGGGGCAAACACGATTTGGAACTGCAAGTTCTGGCCTGCGCCGATGGTGGCGGGCAGAAGCGGCACGCCGGTAAGCCGGAAGGCGGCGCCCGACACGGAAATGCTGGTGAGCGTCCCGGCACCTGTGCCCTGGTTAAGGATGGCAATAGTGGCGGTGCTGGTTCCGTTAATATCCACCGAGGGGTAGGTGATAACCGTCCCGTTGGTCAGAGGGTGGATATTGCCGTCGGAGAGAGTGTAGGTGAAGGTAAAGCTACTCGAGGTTCCTGTTCCGGTCAGAGTAAAAGAGGCACTGGCGTTTGATAATCCCACGACCAGCAAACCCTGATTGGTGCCAACCGCCTGGGGAGCAAAAGTGACATTGAAAGATGTCTGCTGGCCGGGTGCCAATTGGGTGGGCGCTGTGGATCCCGAAAGTTGAAAAGCGGAACCGCTCAAGGTTACCGACTGCACCGAACCGGTGGCAGTCCCCAGGTTCAGGACGGTCATAACAGCAATGCTGGTCGATCCCACATTGGTTGCCGGAAAGCCGATGGTGCCTCCGGAATTCACATTGGTAAGAGCGCCGGCAGGCGCAAAGTAATAGCTGAACGCCAGAAGCGGTGAAGTCCCCGTAAGCCCGAATTCGAAACTGGAGGCCTGGCTGTTTTCCGTGAAGTTGACTGAGACCTGCCCGTTGGCGGTATTGCCGGTCGTAGAGTCATACTGGACCGTAAAATTAGTGCTGCCATTCGGGCTGAGGGTGATAGGGAATGCGGGAGCCGGCGCCAGCGACATTTCGGTCGTCCCGGTGATGGAAACACTTGTAATGGTGGCTGTGGCGCTCCCAGTGTAGAGGACCGTGACACTGGCGAGGACCGGTTGGCCGATGCCGGTTGCCGTCAAGGCGACCGATCCGCCGGCAGCGACGGTCGACGTGGCGCCTCCAGCGGTTACCGAAACCTGCAACACCGATTGGCCAAAGCCAGGTGTCGCCGCGGTGAACGCCGCTGCGAGAGCAACAACCCCTATGGATAGGCCTTTGATCATAACTCCCTCCCGGTGGAGGGCACGATGTAAACCGTCGGGGTTTGGCTGGCATCCAGGACCAACAACCATTCCTTCGGGTCACTGCCGTTCAGGAGGAAGACCGGGCCGGCGGAGAGAGCTTCGAAGCGGGATGGGGCGAAATTCAGAGGGATTGTATTGGCGAGGCTCCGCGAATTTGTGTCGTAGACAAAAACCGACCGCGTGGCGGAATCCGCCAACACCAGGTAGAGGCCGTCTCCGGAAACCGCCAGGCCGGCGGGATGAAGGGCCGGGCCGTCCGGCTGTACCAGAGAGACGAATTCCGAGATTCCGGCGCCGGATTGGAATTGGACAATTCTCTGTGTGTCGCGATCGATTGCGAAGAGGTAATTGCCGGTGCCGTCAAAGGCTGCCGCTGCGGGAAGCGCCATCGAAACGAGCAGGGCAGGGGATTGCCCATTGGTGAAGAGATATATCCCCGACGCCGCGAAGCCAACTGCGATTTGCTTACCCGCCGGATCAATCGCCAGCGTAGTCACCTGCCCCCACGGTGAAAGATCGATCGGCGCATCCGCCAGCGGTTTGCTGCCCGAGAGTTGGACTCGCTGTAGCCGGCTTCCGGAAGAGCAATAGAGAAGCGCAAAGGTTCCGTCGCGGCTCCACACCACCCGGTCTGCCGCATCCATCAGCCCGTCGATGGAAGATTCCGCTGGAGCCAGGTCGGATAGACCACGGACGAAAGTGGTATGCCCGGCCCTGGTAACGAATCCCCACTGCCCGCCAGGCGCGATGGAAGCTGAATCCACGCGGTTCAATATAGGTGCATCGACGTGCATCGCCCCCGGGATGCCCAGCAGGGGCCGAACTGTTTTGGACGCAGCGCTAAAAACGAAGCCGCCGAGGGGGCCCTGAAAGCTCGCAGGCTGGGCGTTTGCTGGAGGAGGCAGCAAAGTCAGAAATGCGGTTGGAACGTAAACGATAAACCAACGGCACATGATTTATTGAGGACTCCCGAATACCACCGTACCCGTGCCGATAGAGACGGTCGAATTGGATGAAGAACTGCGGGTTCCAAAGTAGACCCCAGCAGCGACGCCACCGGCGGCAGCGATTCCTAAGAGGACCCACTTCAATTTGCCACCGGATCTGGAGGGGTGCTGAACCCGGCCCTGCGAGCCGGGCACACCCTCCACGATCTGGTTGATCAACGTTCGGGCACGCAAGCCGTGAAAGGATGCCGTTACATAAATCTGCAGGGTGCCAGGTACTTCATTGGTCTTGAGTCCGTGAGCGGTGGCTAAACCAGCCTTATCTGTAATCACCGCAAGGGTTTTGGCCCCGTTAGCGAACTCTCCGCTGGTGCCGGATACCGGGAGGGCAAAAACGACCGGGACTCCCGCGACGGGCCGGTGATCGTCATCTTCGATCCTCACCGCGGGGTCCTGTGTGACGCGCTGCCGGACAGGACTGGCGGCGCCTTCGCCAGCGACTACCAGAATGTCGATGCGCGCTGGCACATCCTGCGCCATCGCCGCCGGGGACAGTCCGTTAAAAGAAATCATAAAGCAGAGCCCTAGCGGAAGCATATTATTTCTTAGATAACGTTTCACTTTTCTGAACATAGGCGCTTTCCAGAGCCGTGTCAACTATTGCAATCCGAACACCGATGCAGGTATTGTGCCCGGCCTGATTCAGTTGGCAGGCTTTCAGCGCCAGCGGTCGGATTTGGAGAACCATCGCTTTGGGAGCCCGAGGCCACGCGGTATACTAAACATTGAGAAGACTTCCTACTGTTTGCGATTCCGGGGACCTGGAAGACGGGCGCAGAGGGGTTTGACGCATGGTCTCGAAAATGCTGCCGTGCATAATTGTTGGGATAAACCGCAGTGATGAGAACAGTGCTTGGACATAGATCGGTAGCGACGGCAATGCTTCTGGCACTGGGAATCGGCATCATTTCCAGCGCGGCGCAAACAGACCAGACGCCTCCCGCGGAACTGGTCCAATATATTCGCGAAACCAAGCGTCACGGCTTCGCGGATGCCAAGATCAAGAGCCAGGCCGTGGCGGTAGGGTGGCCGGCTCCGATAGTTGACGAAGCGTTGGCCTACGTGCGCAATGAGAAGCCCGCGCAGCCGACCGCTCCGGCAGCCAAGGCGGCCGGGCCAGCAGGGGTTTCACCGGCTCCAACGCAATTGCAGACGGTTGCCCCCGAGTTGTCGCCCGCGAAGCAAATGCCGGCCCTTCGGGAACCTTCCCTGAGCAGAGGGGCGCCGGATGATTACGTGATCGGCTCCGGCGACACTTTGCAGATCTCCGTGTGGAAAGAGCCGGAAGCGTCGGTTCCTGTCGCGGTGGTGCGGCCGGACGGTAAAATCACCGTGCCGATGGTCAAAGATGTCGAGGTGGCGGGCCTGACACCCGCGCAGGCAGAGGAACGGATCAGCGCGAAGCTCAAGGAATTTATCGCGGACGCGAACGTAACAGTAGTGGTCGCTACTATCAATAGCAAGAAGATTTATGTGATTGGAGCCGCGCGGAAAGAAGGACCTCTTCCGTATACAGGCGGGATGACCGTAATGCAGGCGCTGAGCGAGGCGGGTGGCCTTACCGACTTTGCGAAGCGCAAGAAGATCTACATTCTGCGTCCGGAGAACGGCCAGAACTATCGGCTGGACTTTAATTATGACGCGGTAGTCAAAGGCGAGAACATGGAGCAAAATATTCTGTTGCTGCCCGGCGATACCATTGTCATTCCTCATTAGGGCAGACAAGTGCGAGATTCAGCTCGGCGGTGTCGCAATATCCTATAGCGCCCGTTATTGAGATTTCCGCCTTCAGAATCTTTAAAGATGATTTGAGCAATTCCAGCGGCGCTCGTGACGTGGCTGGAATCCATTGCGTAACCACACGAGTGGCCCCTTCCTACCCCGCCGAAATGGCTCTCTTTTTCGCCGCCACCCGACACGGGAATCGCCATTGGTCAGCCTTCAGCGGTGTACAAAACCCGAAAACAGCGAGCAAACCCATTGCCAAAGGCAAGTTCTGATAACTGCTTTGAGCGCAGGGTGCCGCATGGGGGACAAGGGCGGTGAGAGAAAATCTGTCGAAGAGTCCAAACACTTGGGCCGGGCGCCCGGCGGGTCCTGGAATCCGTTCGTCCTAAGGTCGAAGAAGCTGAGCCTGGCTCAATGCGGCAATCCGAATTTCTCGGATAGGCGCTTCATAAGTGAGGAATTCGCTTTTGATGCACCGTAGGGTTCCAGTTTGGGAACAAAGGAGTCCTCCTGGGGCACGTCAGGGAGGTTGTTCGGCCGGGAGGGCAGTTCCACCGGCGGCAGTTTCGGAGACGCCTGGAGTTTCCCGACTGTGGAAACGGTGGCTGTTGAAAAGGTTGAAAGAGTGGGGAGAGTACCCGACGACTGGGGCAGGGACTCAATCAGGCCCAGGTTGGCGGCTGCATCCCGGACGTAATTCAAACCGACGAAAGGAGATTCGTCGCTGTAGGCCATCAGAAGCGAGCTGTCGCAGAGGGAGTTAATTAAGCGAGGGATGCCCTGCGACCATTGACCGATCATGTTCAGGGCGTCCGGGCTAAATGGCGGGGCTTTTTGTGCGCCCGCCTTGGCCCACCGAGCCCGGATGTATTGTTGGACTTCCGAGGGAGTCAGAGGATCAATGTACAGGCGCAGCGCTATCCGCTGCTTGAGTTGCCGCAAGTCCCGGCGATTCAGGAGATAGTCCAGTTCCGATTGGCCCAGAAGCAGAATCTGAAGAAATTTCTCGGAGGAACTCTCGTAGTTCCCCAGCAGACGGATTTCCTCGAGGACATCGAGGCTCAATTTGTGGGCTTCGTCGATCACCAGTACGGCATATCTATTCTGATGATGTACACGCGCAAGAAAGTCCTGCAGTTTCCAGAGGCGTTGCGCCTTGCTTGCAGGCACATCCGGTATGTCGAAGTCCAGCATCACAATTTCCAGGAATTCGGATGCGGTAAGCGTTGGATTCAGAATGAAGCTGGACTCAACACGCTCGGGCGGCAAACGGTTCAGAACGCTGTTGATCAGGGTCGTTTTGCCAGTGCCGGCGTCGCCGGTCAGAACCGCAAACCCCTTTCTTTCCAGGACTGCATAACTCAACCCGGCCAGCGCCTCGCGGTGCTTCGGGGACAGGTAAAGAAACGCCGGGTCAGGAGTCAGGTTGAAGGGCAGCTTCTGCAAGCCGAAGAAATCTGTATACATGCGTCGAACCAACCAGCCCGTGCGCTGGGTTTAATATCCAAGAATAGCAGGTGGAGCCAGCACGAGAGTGGCCATCCCGCTTCGCTACGGTACCCTATGCCGTAATCCGTCCGTAAGCAGCGGCGACCCTGGGGGCCTACGGGTAGGCCTAGTCTCTTTTCGAAATTCGGAGGGGGTCGCCCATTTGGTAGCGGGCGGCCTTATCGTTCTATCTACGCGCAGGAAGTGGCGGCTCACTGGAGGAGGCGGTCCTGCCCATCTGCCGGGCGCCCAAAATGGCGCGGGGAATAGCGTCGAGTGGGGTGCCTTGCTCGACCGCTCCCAGCAGAATCGCCTCGCGGGGCATCCCGAATACTACACAGCTTCGCTCGTCCTGCGCGATGGTCCGGGCGCCAGCCTGCCGCATTTTGAGCAGGCCCTGAGATCCATCGGCTCCCATGCCGGTAAGCAACACTCCTGTGGCGTCGGCTCCGGCCGCCTCGGCCACCGATGAGAACAGCACGTCCACCGAAGGCCGCTGGTAGCAGACGCGTGGGCCGGTCTTGACTTCGACCGAGTAGCGCCCGCCAGACCGCCGCAGCAGCATGTGGAAATCCCCTGGAGCCACCAGCGCCAGACCCGGGCGGAGGGTATCGCTGTCTTCCGCCTCCTTTACCTGGACAGCGCAAAGATCGTTCAAGCGGTTGGCAAATGCTCGCGAGAACACCGGGGGAATGTGCTGTGCGATAACGATGCCCGGAGAGGACGCGGGCAGCCTGGAGAGAACCGAGGCGATCGCCTCCGTCCCTCCCGTGGAGGCCCCGATCGCGATCACCGCCCCGTCCGTGAAGGGTCTTGCAGCATCCTCAATGACTCGCGGAGTCTCCGGCCGCTTGGGCGATGCCGGCGGTCCCGGCATTCCCGGGGATCCCGGCCGCTTCAACCGCGCCGCCGCCGCCGCACGAATCTTGGCAGCCAGACTCTGGCGCAACTCCCCCACCGAATACGGCCCGCCCGGCTTGGCGAGCACCTCCACAGCTCCGAACTCCAAAGCTTCCACAGCTAACCGGCAAGAGGGCTGCGCCAGGGAACTGATGAGGATCACGGGCAGAGGATGAAAATGCATCAGCTTCTTTAGAAACGTGATCCCGTCCATGCGGGGCATCTCGATATCCAGCGTGAGGACGTCCGGTTGGAGGGAGAGGATCTTATCGCGAGCCACGTAGGGATCCGGAGCGGTGCCGACGACTTCCATATCGGCCTCTCCAGCCAGCGCCTCGGACAGGATTTTCCGGGCTATCGCGGAGTCGTCGACGATCAAAACGCGAATCTTCCCCTGGTGGTTCATGAACTTGCTCCGGTGCACAGGACCTTCACGCTGAACGCGCCGCCCGAGAGTTCGATATTGTGGACGATGGCGCCGCCGGATGGCTCGACCACCTCACCCATTTCGACGGCTGCCAGGGGCGCCGACAGCCGGAACGCGGTCTCGCCTTCCACGCGGCTCAATACCGAGCCGCAGATCATATTGGCCAACTCGCAGACGACTTCCGTAGTACGGGTCGCCGGCAGTTCGGAGGCCTCTTCCCCCAGAAAATCGGCGGCCATCCGATGGGCTGCCGGGAGGGTGACGCGCAGGCTGAGCGTTCCCGACGGGCTTCCCTCGAAGTCCACCCGCGCCGCAACCAGTTCCTCCGGCGGGCGATCCGGGGCGGCTTGGCCCTCGCTCTGGACGAAGAACATCTTCTCGAGCACCTCATCGACGGCCTCGCGAAGGGCCTCGGATAGGGCGGTTTCGATCATGCGGGCACCCCCAAAGTGGTCTCCAGCCCGGCGCGAAGAACTTCGGGAAGGAACGGCTTGGTGATATAACCGCGGGCGCCCAGGGCCAGCAGCCGGTCCCGGCGGTGGTGGGTTGCGTCCGTGGAAATCACAATGGCTGGAATCGAGCGGTAAACTTCGTCCGCGGCCAGCCGGCGCAGGAACTCCTCCCCGTCCATACAGGGCATATTGATGTCCGTAAGGATGGCGTCCACCCACTCGCTCCGCAGCACCTCCAGAGCTTCCTGGCCATTCGAGGCCTCGAAGCAGGCGGCGAGATCGAAGCCCGAAAGCCCAATCACACGCCGCACGAAGGCCCGCATGGCGGGCGAATCATCGACGATCAAGAGCCGATAAGCCATGGTTGGTTCCTCTCTGTGGCGGCGCCGGGACCAGTTCCCTTTGCTCGCCGCCTTCCTGCAGCCACACACGCCCGGTGCCGATCTGCAAATGGACGGTGCGTGAGTTGCCGCCTCCGACCGCTTCGGCGTGCACCAGGATCCCCCTCTTCCAGAGGATCTTGCGCATAGCCAGGTAGTTGCGCTTGCCGATCTCGAAGACGTTCTCCCGATCCATCATCTGCGCGCCGCCGGCGGCATGCACCACGAGCCGCTGTTTCGAGGCTCCCTTCTGGCAGACGCGGTCCAAAAGCAGCGGAATGCCGGTGTCGGCGAACATGAACGGATTCTCGCGGCCGCGCGCAGGATCGATTCCCGAATCGGGCAGCATGAAGTGCAGCAAGCCGCCCACGTTGGCCTTGGGGTCGTGAACCGCCAGTCCAATACAGGAGCCCAAGGCATAAGTGGCGAGCACCTGGCCTGGTACGTCCGCTACCTGGCAGTCCGCCATCCGGACTACGATCTGCTCCACTGCTCGTACCTCCTTCCAGGTTTCTGGTAGACTGCCGGCCTCACATATTCCAGGGAGTGCGCCACCCTGGTCAGGCTTTCCGCATGTCCCACCAGCAGATACCCTCCCGGTTCCAGATATTCGGTGAGCTGCCGGACCACCCGCTCCTGGGTAGGCTTGTCGAAATAGATCATCACGTTGCGGCAGAGGATGACCGGGAATGGCCGCGGCCAACCGTATGTCTCCAACAGGTTCAGCCGGCGGAACGACACCTGGCTTCGAATGTGCGGCGCCACGCGGTGGGCCTTGGGGGGTCCGGGTTCCAGCGTGAAGTAGCGGGACAGCCAGGCCGCCGGCACTCCCTGGCAGCGTTCGGCGGGATAACATGCCTGCGAGGCGAAATGGAGCGCCTTGCGCGAAATGTCGGTGGCGCAAATCCGAATCTTCTTGGAAGGCCAGGCGTCATTGAAGAGGCACGCCAGCGTCCAGACCTCTTCTCCGGTGGAGCAGGCGGCGCTCCAGATCTCGATCAAGTCGCGTTCGGCGAGCATCGGCACGACCTTCTGGCGTAGAAAATCGAAGTGATCGGGCTCCCGGAGAAACGAAGTATGATTGGTCGCCAGAGCGTCGATCATGGCCGCCAGAGCTTCGCCGGTGGAATCCTTTAGAATGTGCCGGTAGTAATCCCGGTAGGAGCCGAAACCGCCGGAATGGACCAACCGCCGCAGGCGGGCGTTCACGAGCTCCTCCTTTCCGGGCTTAAGATCCAGGCCGAAGGCGGTGTGCGCCAACTGGCGGAACTGTTCGAACTCCTCCCGGCCGAGGGGCCGCACGGATTCCCAATCGCCCGGACTGATCTCCGGATGCTTAGAAGGCAGAGTCACTATTCCTCTCCTTAAAGAGCCGGTCCAGATCGAGGATCAGGCCGACCCGCCCGTCACCCAGGATGGCGCCGCCGGCGACCCCGGTGACACCTTTAAAGGTCTCTCCAAGCGCTTTGATGACCACCTCCTGTTTGCCAATCAACTCGTCCACCAGGAGACAGAATCTCTGCCCCTCCACCTCGGCTACAATGAGGATGGATTCGAGAGGGTTTTCCGACCGCGGCGCAACCCGGAACCGGCGATAAAGCCGGTGCACGGGCAGCAGGGTTCCGCGGACGAGCGCCATTTCGGCCCGGTTCTGAACGGTCCAGATGGTCTCCGCGTTGGGGCGGAACATCTCCCGAACCGTGAACAGCGGAACGATATAGCGCTCCGGGCCCACTCCCACCACCAGACCTTCGATAATCGCCAGGGTCAACGGGAGTTTCAGGTAGAACGAAGACCCGGCGCCGGGAGTCGAACGGATCTCGATCCGCCCGCGGAGCTTCTCGATGTGCCGCCGCACCACGTCCATTCCCACGCCTCGTCCGGAAACGTTGCTCACTTTTTCGGCGGTGCTGAACCCCGGTTCAAAGATCAGGTTGTAGACTTCGTTATCGGAAGGGGTTTTATCCTCCGGAATCAGTCCCCGCTCGATCGCCTTGGCGCGGATCTTGTCGCGATCCAGCCCCCGGCCGTCATCGGCGACTTCCACCACCACCTGTCCCGACTGGTGGCGAGCTCTCAGGTATACGTGGGCGAGCGCCGGCTTGCCCCGCTCCTGCCGTTCCTGCGGGCCTTCAATTCCATGGTCGAGCGAGTTGCGAACCATGTGCATCAGAGGATCGGAGAGTTCTTCGACGATCGTGCGGTCCAGCTCGATTTCTTCACCGCTGGTTTCCAACTCGACGCGCTTCGCGAACTGCCGGGAGAGATCGCGAACCAGGCGGGCCATCCGGCGGAACAGGGGACCGATGGGAACCAGACGCATGGACATCGCGGTCCTTTGCAACTCCGCCGTGATGCGGGTCAGTTGCGCCATCTTTCGCTGCAGTTGAGGGGTTTTGACAGCCGCCAGTTCACGGTCGTGACGCACCAGGGACTCGGCAATCACCATCTCGCCGGCCATGTCTACCAGAAAATCGAGCTTGGCGGTGTCGACTTTGACAGCCATGGTTTCGTGCCGGGGGGTGCTGGCCGCGGCCGGCTGCGGTGCGCTCTCCTCGCGAGCGCCGGCCGACTCCACCGCTGCGGACAGGGTCGCCAAACCAGCGGAGGGTTCGGCCTCGGGCATGGTGTACAGGCCGCGAATGCGGTCCAGCAGCGGTTCATCTTGGGCCGGCGGTTGGGAAGTTTCACCCCGCAGCCCCGATTCCACGTGCGCCAGCCAGCGCCGCAGGTAATCCGCGCTGTGAAGAATCACGTCAATCGCCGCGGGGGTGATGGTCAATTCGGAATTGCGGGCCCGATCCAAAACCGTCTCCACCTCGTGAGCCAGTTTTTGCACTTCCCACAGTTCCAGAAATCCGGCCAGACCCTTGATGGTGTGGAACCCGCGGAAGGTGGCGTGAAGGGCTTCCGCATCGGCTGGGTCGCGCTCCAGGGTCAGAACGTGCGCTTCGATCGCCGCCAGGTGCTCCCGGCTTTCCAGAGCGAAATCCGCCAGGAGTTCCGGATCCTGCGCGATCTGCTGGTCAGGTAAGACGGAGGGTTGGCTGCCGGCATCCAGCGCCTGTTGCAACCGGGTGACCGCCGTGTGCAAGGCGGCCATGGGGGCGCGGCCGCCCAAGTCTTCCATGTCCGCGGTCTGCCTGATATTTTGGATAGCCGAATCGGCGGCGGCGGCAACCGCTCCGGCCTGTTCGGTTAAGGCAGCCTGGTGGATGGCTTCGATGTCTGAAATCCACTCGACCAGCGCCTGGGTAGTTGCCGGACCACCCATGACCAGCCGCAAAGCCAGATCCTCTACATGTTGGCGCAAATCGACCGAACAGGGCATGTGTCACCTTCACCACAGGTTTTCGTTGCCGTCCAATAGGAACGAGGAATGGGCCGCGGCCTCCGGAACTGCGGGACCAGCGCAACCGGGCGCGATTTTTCGAGGGAAGCTGCAAATGCGCGATCCCCACCGGCAGGCGCTAGCAAGGCGGCCGCGAGCACGCCCGCGCCGATCCCGATTTCCGTTCCAAGAGTGAGGGCGGATGATTTCACGAGCGTTTCCTCTTCGCGGCCGCCCGTGTCAATCCCCGAAGGCGTTGAGGTTGTGCAGCTCCTGGGTTGACAGGACCTTGTCGATATCCAACAGGATCTTGACCTTCCCCTTGACTTTGGCCATGCCCAGCAGATACCTGCCGGCGATCTGCTCTCCAAAATCGGGGGTGTCTTCGATTTCGCCGCCCGTCAGGTTCAGGACCTCGGAGACGCCATCGACCACGATGCCCATCAAAACCGCGCCGGATTCCCCTTGAACCTGGGTCACAATGATGCAGGTCCTCTGCGTGTAATCGGCGGCCGGGACTCCGAACTTCAGGCGAAGGTCGATGACCGGCACGACCTTACCCCGCAGGTTGATCACTCCCTTGATGTGAGCGGGCGTTTGGGGGACCGCAGTGACCTCCTGTAAGCCCATGATCTCTCTAACCTTGAGGACACCAATGCCGAACTCCTCGCTGGCCAGTTGAAAAGTGAGATACTTGCCGGCGCGGCCATCGGACTGCGCGGCGGTAGTTGGTTCGTTCACGGAAAGAGTTGTCGAGGGCATGTTATTCTCCAGATCCTGCTCAAACCTCCAGCGCGCAGGTGTGGCCGGGCGCGTGGTGTATGGGGTGGACCTTTTCCGCCTGAGAGAGACACATTTTCACCACCAGCTTGTCGCCCTCCCAGGGGAACCGCAGCACAATCCATTCGGCGGTGCCGGCGCTCTTGGTGCGGAAGTTCCTGCCGAAAACGACCGTCGGAATGCTCAGGCAAAGCGGCCCCAGATCCGGTTCCAAGCCGTTCTTGACGCCGCCAATAATCATATTGGTCAGTTCGGCGACCGCATCGAGCACCTCCTCATTAACGGAAGTGGTTTCCGTCATGAGCATTTGGCTGCATACGCGGCAGGCCACCTCGGGCGAGCAAGTCACGCTGCCCGTGCCGACCCAAGGCCCCGCCAGACCAATCAGGGAAACCACCCCGTCGTTGGATTCGGGCCCGCCCATCTCGATGGCCGCCTCCGCAGGTTCCAACTCTGCTCCGAGCATGGTTGAGAAGACCTCTGTGGTGGCCTGGCGAATCCCGGCGATGATCAGTTGTTCGAGGTTCATAATCGTAACGCTGGTTCGAGAATGCCAACCAGCTTCTCCTTAATTTGATCGGCGGTGAATGGTTTTCGGACATACCCGGCGGCTCCCAGCCGGACCGCTTCTCCGACTTTGGTTTCGCCGCCTTCGGTGGTGATCATGACGACAGGAATATCACGCCATGCCGGCGCGGCCTTCAGCGCCGCGAGCAACTGAATGCCGTCCATTTTGGGCATATTAATGTCCGTCAGGACCAGCGCGACTTTCTCCTGCTTCATGATCTCCAGCGCCTCCTGCCCGTTGCCGGCCTCAAAGATCGTGTGAATCCCCATTCCGGTCTGGTGAAGCACCCGTTGCAGGATCTTGCGTATCGCAGCAGAATCGTCAACAACCAAGACGTCTGGTTCCATTTGACTCCTTCCACCTACATTCATCGGTTGAAATGCAGAAATCCATTAGAGGAAAGCCGGGAAAAATCGCGCGGAGAATCTCTCGAATCGGTTCGGCAGCAAGTAAGCTTCCCGGTTTCCCCAAGAACAAAGGAGTCGCTAAGGGCTAAAGTTTTTGACAAAGCTGTCGATCTTCAGTCAAGGAGCCTGGATTGTGAGCCGTCAGCTTTCGCAGCAGGAGATCGACGCAGTTTTTCAGAACATGCAGGACCACCGGCGCGAAACGCCCGCCGTGAAGTTCGATTTCCGTCGTCCCGACCGAATTCCCAAGTCTCAGGTCCGTGCCATCCATTTGCTGCACGATACCTTCGTCCGCAACCTGGTTTCCAGCCTTTCGGCGTACCTGCGCTCCTACCTGACCGTGAATCTGGTCAGTGTCGAACAGCTCTCCTACGCCGAGTTTCTGGACGGGCTGCCGTCACCCACCTGCATGGTTTCGCTCGGCCTGAGCCCTTATGATGGCAACGGCGTATTGGAACTCAACCCTTCTCTGGTGTTCCCCATTCTGGAAATGCTGCTGGGCGGGACGGGAAAGTCGTCGGCGTCGATCCAGCGCGATATCACGGAAATCGAACAGAAACTGCTGGACGGCCTGTTTCGCATCGTGCTCCACGATCTGCGCGAGGCCTGGAAGGGCGTGACGGCCGTCGATTTCACGATTGAAGCGATGGAAACCGAACCCCAATTGCTCCATATTCTGGCGCCCAACGAAGCCGTGGTGGCCATTGCGATCGAGGTGCGCATCGGCGAAACCGTGGGGATGCTGAATATCGCCATGCCTTCCATCGTGATTAAGATGATGCGCCAGAAGTTCGACCAGCAGTGGTCCGTGCGCAAGACCCACGCCAGCGAAGCCGAGCAGGCCCGCGTGCTGCGCCTCCTACGCGGCTCGTCTCTCACGCTCGAGGCGCGACTGGAAGGGCCCACGCTCGCGGTGCGCGACCTTCTGGAACTGAGGGAGGGCCACCTCTTGACCTTCGACTACCCGGTGGAACGGTCCCTGGAACTGAAGGTCAATGGGGAGCGGAAATTCCGCGCCCAAGTAGTCGGCAAGGGTAAGAAGAGGGCCTGTTTAATCGAGAGAGTCTATAAACCCCCGGTTCAGGGCAGGATCAGCGAAGAGGGAGAAGCTTCTTCAGGAGGCGCCCCGTAGAAATCCCATAGCAAATTCAGGAACGCGCGGCCGCGGAGCCTACCATTGTTCCGGTCGAGTTCCAGGCGCTGCAGATAGACCAGCACGATGAGCACGGCGCTGTCTCGGGTCTTGGAGTAACCCGTCTCCGATTCGCGCCGCCGGAACTCCTCCAAACTCTGCTCGATCGCGCTATACAGATGGAGAGCCAGACGATTCTGGGGAAGGCTTTCGTAGTAGATGCCGCTCTGTAGAGTCCGCCAGGTTCGGATCAGCGCTTCGAGGGCCTCGCGCACATCGAAATCCACGACTTCCGGAACGCTGAGCGCGGATTGCACCAGACTATGACTCGCAAACCCCACCAGTGCCTTATTTTCTTCCAGCAACTTCTTGGATACGCGGATGTCCTGGTTGGGCGGATCGGCGGGATCCCGCGAAGGCTTTTCGCGCTTTCGCGACTCTTGCAGAAACTCGCATTCGAACGGGCAATTCACGGTGACTTCGCGTTCGGTCCCGCAGCAGAGCGCGCAGATCGCGCCCTCCACTCCCGGGCAGTACCGCCGGGGCCGCCGAACTTGGCAAATGGCACAGGCCATTCCCTTAGTATAGAAGTCAGGGGGCCTCCCTGCCGATGAACCGCGCCAACCTGTTTCTCCAGATCGAAGTCGAGCCTGACGAAGACGAGAAGCCCGAGCGGATCGGTGAAGAGATCTGCCGCCAAATCGCGAAGATATATGGTGTGCGCCGTGCGGAGTTGTCGAGCGTCACAACCTGTGGGGGATAGCCGGAGGGCCGATTTGTTGTTCGTAGACGCGGCGGAAGAACCCGTCGGTCATGCCCGCAATATAGTCGCAGACTACGCGGTGTGCCGGTTCGGCCAGCGCCGTCTGGCGATAGGGCTCCGGCAAGCGGTCGGGGTGATCCAGGAACCACTGGAAGAGTTCGCCGATCATCGCCATAGACTGGCTCCGGTCTTCGCGTAATAGCGCCGAATCGTAAACCCGCGCGTGCAGCAGCCGCTTCAACGCACGGCTGGTTTCGGCCGCCTCGCGGGTGAAGGCGGCCATGCGGGTGGGAAACACCCGCACGTCGCGCCAGGTCTCCGCGGACGCCTGGCGAGCCCGCCCCACGGTGCCTTCGATGACGCCGGTGACCAGGGAATTAATCAGCGGACGCAGGCCCTCATGAAAACACTGCCGGCTGGTGGCGTCTGGAAACCCGGTTTCCACAGTCTCATAAATGGCCCGGTACTCGGGGACCGCCTGGGTTACATCCCCGGCGTTCAAAATACCCGCGGAGAATGCGTCGTCCAGGTCCGCCGTATTGTAGGCGATCTCATCGGCCAGATCGATCAACTGCGCTTCGAGCGGAGGACGCAACCCGGGAAGAAAGGGATCCGCTTCCGGGCGTTCTCCCGGAGCAAAGTCCCGCGAGTGCTTGACGATCCCTTCGCGGACTTCGAAGGTCAGGTTCAGCCCCGGGAAACGGGCGTAGCGCTGCTCAAAGCTTTCCACAATCCGCAATGCGTGAAAGTTGTGGTCGAAACGATCCCCAAAGCGCGCCATCCGGAGGTTCAATTCCTGTTCCCCGGCGTGCGCAAAGGGCGGGTGTCCGATATCGTGTGCCAGCGCCAGAGCTTCGGTCAGGTCTTCGTCCAGGCCCAGCACTCCGGCCAGGGTGCGTGCAATCTGCGCCACTTCGATGGTGTGGGTCAGCCGGTTGCGAAAATGATCGCTGAGACCGGCGGCGAACACCTGCGTCTTGGCCTCCAACCGGCGAAAAGCTCTGGAGTGGATCACACGATCGCGGTCGCGTTGGAAGGGGTTGCGGTAGGGGTGGCCCGGTTCCGGATAAGACCGTCCCATGGTTTGGGCCACCGGAAACCGCAGATGTGCCAGCATGGCAGGGATTGTCCCGCCTTACTGAGCAGGTAGTTCGCCGTAAACCTGAAGCGCCACCTGGCCCACCGAGCCGGGCACGTTTCGCAACGGGTCGAGCAGCTTGCGGGCCTCGGCCGGCTTTTTAGGTCCGATGTACCGCGCTAGCATGATGGTAGCCTGCTCTTTCGAGACAAAAATACTCGGGTGAGCCATCAAGTCGCGCAGAATGGCCTCGCCCTTGTCGCCGTGGCCATCGGCGAAATCGATCTGCGCGAGCGATAGCCTGGCCAGCGCGGCGTACCTGGCGTCGCCGCGATCGGCCACTTCCGCAAAGCTCTTTTCCGCATCCGCCAGTTTCCCCTGGTCCGACTTGATGGCCCCCAGGTAGTACTCCGCGATTTCGCCCTCGGCGCTGCTGCCATATTGATTCTTCAGGTCCGTAAACGCCTTCAGCGCCGCCTGATCCTTGGCATCCTGAGTGGGAAAACTCTGCCGGCCTTCGGGCGCAGCGCCCACCGGCGCCTCCTGAATTTCGATGGCCTTAGCCAAGGCCTGCTCGCGAACCGCATGCTGGTGTCCCGAATAGAACACGAAGCCCAGGATCGCCAGGGCGACCGCCAGCCCCGCGCCGCCGTAGCGGATAATCTCCTTGCGGTGTTCCTCAAAGAGCGTTACCGTGTGTTCGATCTCAAGGGCGAACCTGTCTGTCTTTAACTCTTTACGCGTGATTCTAGCCACGAAAACCTCAGATGTCCGGAAAGTTCGATTTTAACACGTCCGTCCGGCTTCCCGCCGGGATCTCCTTCCATCCTGCTATCCTGATGGGCTATGTATCTGAAAATTCTGGCCCACCCCGTCTTCGCCGGCCTCAACTACCACATGCCCATGATCGTCAACCTGGCGCACCCACTGGTGATGTTGCACGGCGAGAACGGTTCCGGCAAGTCCACGCTGCTCCACGCGCTGCATTATGCCCTGAAGGGCGAGCGTGTGGAGGGATACGTGTACAAGCTCGATCCCGCCGGCGTCAAGATCGGCCAGAGCTTCCTCTTCGACGCCGAGCAGCACAATCCGCGCAACCAGATGGACGCCTTTCAGGACCAGCCGGAGATGCTCGAATTCCTGCGCCTGGCAAGCCATGGCCAAGTGATGCTGTCGCTGTTCAAAGAAAGCTTCCCGAAATTGCCCGATGGCACCATTCTGCTGCTGGACGAGCCGGAAATGGCGCTGTCGGTGTCCAACCAGCGCCGCATTCTGAAGATGCTGAAGGAACTCGTGGACCAGAAGGGCTTCCGCATCGTGTGCGCCACCCACTCCCCGGTCCTGATAGAAGCGCCGGAGACCTACGTCATCAATCTCGACCGCCACATCAACCGCAGTGTGATTACCCCCGATATGGGAATCGAAGGCGCCAGCACCATTCAATAGGAGCGCCATGACCTGTTGCCAGGAATTTCAACGGCTGATGGACCGCGACCTGGCGCGCTACGCGCAGCCTTACCAGCTCACCAACGGCACCATCATCACCGATATCGACACGGAATACTTCCTGGTCTTCGGCGACGAACGGCATCAGTTTGTGGGCCTCCACTACTGCCCGTTCTGCGGCCGCGTGCTCTCGCGCCAGCTCTGGAATCTGGAAAAGAAGAAATAAGAGTCGCCGGGCGCGTCACTTTGCGGGCGGCCCAGCGCCGAGTGGGGCCGATCGGCCCTGCGCGCTGGTGGCCGCGTGCGCTGGTGGCGGTGTGGCGGTGGCTCGTGCGCCGGTGGCCGCGTGCGCCGGTGGCGGTGCGGCGGTGGCTCGTGCGCTGGTGGCCGCGTGCGCCGGTGGCGGTGCGGCGGTGCCCCGCGCGCTGGTGGCCGTGTGCGCCGGTGGGCCGTGCGGCGGTGCCCCGCGCGCTGGTGGCCGTGTGCGCCGGTGGGCCGTGTGGAAGGTGTCATCGCCATTCCAAAAATCCCCAAAATGGCCAATTGAAAATTCCTCAGGTGCGCCAGTTGAAAATTCCCCAGGTGTAGAGATCCATCGGGTTAAACCCTTACGGGCGGCTCGTTGTAGGGCCG
>JBKQPR010000230.1:0-5182 GCA_052144935.1 Bryobacteraceae bacterium | reverse complement strand
CCAACCAGTGCTCCGCTGCCCAGGCGCTGTCCCTGAAGCAGATGAAGGACACCGGCTGCCACGACCAACTCGGCCTATCCTGGGAAGACTTCTGCCAACAGTACGTCGGTCTCAGCCGCCGCCACGTGGATCGCATCATTAGCCAGTATGATGAGTTCGGAGAGGCCTACTTCCGTCTCTCCGGCTTGGCTGAGATCTCCTCCGAGGCTTACCGCGAGATTATCGACAACGTGATGGACAACTGCCTCGAGATCGATGGCCGGCAGGTGCCCATCGCTCCCGAAAACGCCTCCCTCATCCGCGGCTTCGTCCGCGAATGCCGCGCCCGGAGTCGCGCCGCCAGGAAGGCCTCAGCGCCCGTCATAGCGGACCTGGAACTCCGTCTCCACGCCATCATCCAAGACGTCAAACAACACCTGCGCCCCAACCTGCCCCTGGGCACGGTCAACTACCTCAAGGACACCGCCTATACCGCCATCCGCGAATGGGACCGCATCGCCCGCCGCCTGGAAGAAATGGCTCCCAAAAATCTCTAGCCGAAGGAGGCATCCGTGAGCAGAGCCGTCCTACCGTTCGTCTGTGTTTTGGCCGCGTGGGCCTCGGAGAAAAGCACGGATAGAAGGTGTTGGCCTGTCTTCCTCCGCGCCTCCGCGTCTCCGCGTCAAGGACGGGCGCCGCTAAAGGGAACCGGCGTAACGCAGTCTCCGGTAATCCATTTGCCGCCGCCGGGTTGCTTCCGTCCGGTATGATGAGGAGGCATGATCCTGGATGGCCGAACGCTGGCATTCGTAGCGATGCTGGCGGCCCTTATCCTCAGCCTGCTGGAGTTGCTGATCTGGCGCACACGGCTGACCTACCCGGGGTTTGCTCACTGGACGTTCGGGAGTTTGGCGATGGCGGGCGCCATGCTCCTCTTCGGGTTGCGAGGGGAAGTCTCCGACGTCTTTACGCTGGTGCTGGCCCACGTGCTGGCCAATCTCGCCGCGATCCTTTACATCGATGGCATCCGCGTGTTTCGTGGATGGAGGCCGTTCCGGCCGATACGGTGGGTCGCAGTCCTGGAGATGGGGGCGCTGCTTTATTGCCGGTATTGGATCGACAGTTTGAATACGCGTGTGGCGGTCGCCTCCCTCTTCTGGGGAACCGCGGGTCTCTACTGCACGATTTCGCTGCTGAGGGAAATGCCTCGCGGGCGCAAGCTCGGCCTGGTTTACACGGCTGCGGTCTTCGGCCTGGTCTCCGCGGGGGAATTGGGGAGGGGAATCCATGCTGTCTTCGCGCCGCCTTTGTCGGGGATCTTCGATCCGACTTCGGTCAACACTTTTTTCTACCTGACCATGCTTTTGGCGCTCATCGGCTGGTCGTTCGGCTTCCTCCTGATGACCAATGAGCGGCTGGTGATGGACCTGAGCGAAGCGCAGAGGTTCACCGCGGAGGTGAACCATGAACTGCAACAGGCGGCGCAGTTGGCCGGATCGATGGCGGCCCAGGCCGCCTCCGCGGACGCCGCCAAAACCGAATTTCTGGCTGCCATGAGCCACGAAATCCGCACACCCCTGAGCGGCGTGATCGGCATGACCAGCCTGCTGCTGGAGACCAGTCTGAACAAGGAACAGCGCGATTTGGTGGAAACCATCCGGGTCTCCGGCGACGGGCTGCTGGGATTGATCAACGACATTCTGGATCTTTCCAAGATCGAGGCCGGGAAGATGGACCTGGAATCGATCGACTTCGACGTAACCACGCTGATGGACGAATCGGTGGAATTGGTTTCGGAGGCGGCCCGGTCCAAGCATCTGGATGTGCGGGTCCTTCTGGACGAAGATGTTCCGCAGCGCCTGGCGGGCGATCCCGGGCGGCTGCGCCAGGTGGTGTTGAATCTGCTCTCGAACGCGGTCAAATTCACGGAACGAGGCAGCGTGACGCTGCGCGCGCAGCTCGAGGAAGCCGTGGCCGGCAAGGTGCGGCTGCGATTCACCGTGACGGACACGGGGATCGGCATTCCGGCGGAAGCGCTGCCGCGGCTGTTTCAGCAGTTTTCGCAGGCCGACTCTTCCATTACCCGGAATTACGGCGGCAGCGGGCTGGGACTGGCGATTTCGAAGCGGCTGGCGGAACTGATGGGCGGCGAGATCGGGGTCAGCAGCCAGGCGGGCGAAGGCAGCGCATTCTGGTTCACGGCGCTGCTTCCGCTGGCGGTTGGCGCGCCACCGGCCTCGAAGACGGCCTCGCTTCTGGCTGGCAAGACGGTCCTGGTGGTCGACGACCAGGCCCGGAACCGCGAGGTTTTGCGGCACTATTTGCGGCGGAGCGCCATGCAGGTGACGGAGGCCGGCTCGGGGGCCGAGGCACTGGAGACGGTGCGCCGGGCCGCCGCCGAAGGGCGGCCGTTCCACGTGGCCATCGTGGATTGGCAGATGCAGGAAAGGAACGGGTTGACGGTCATCCGGGGATTGCACGCCGAGGGAGCCGATCCGGCGCTGCCGGCGATCCTGCTGGCGCCCGATCGCGACGCGGCGCTGGCGGCGCAGGCCGGCGGAGCGGGCGTGGCCGCGTACCTGGTGAAGCCGGTGCGGCGCCAACCACTGTTGGATGCCCTCACGCAAGCGTTGGTACTCGGGGAGAGCATGCCGCCCAGATGGGCGCGGGCAGGGGGACCGTTGGAGCCGGCCACCCGGCCCATCGTGCTGGTGGCTGAGGATAACCCAACCAGCCGGAAGGTGGCTACCTTGGTCCTGAAGCGCATGGGCTGCCTGGCGGATGTGGCGGCGAATGGCGTGGAGGCCGTCGAATTGGTGCGCAAAGTGCGCTACGACGCGGTTCTGATGGATTGCCAGATGCCTGAAATGGACGGCCTTACGGCCTCCCGGCGGATTCGCGAGATGGAGGGCGCGGACCACCATACGCCCATCATCGGGGTGACCGCCAACGCGCTGCCCGGCGACCGCGAGGCATGCCTGGAAGCTGGAATGGACGACTACCTGCCCAAGCCTTTCACGGCCGAGGCGCTGGCCGCTAAACTCGATCACTGGCTGCCCAAGAATGCCGCGCCGCCGGCGCAGCCCCTGGAGGGGACCACGCCCGACCTGGAGTTCCGCGCGTTCGTGCAGCAATTGCGTGAGCAGGGCCTGCCGAGCGAGGAACTGGGCGATTTGATCGAAACCTTCCTTGCCGATACCGCCCGGCTGCTGGACCAGTTGGCCGTGGGGCTGACGAACGGCGACCGGACGTCGGCCGCGCGCACGGCCCACGCCCTGAGGGGGAGCCTGGCGGGGATGGGAGTGGCAAGCCTGGCGAAGACCGTCCAGGTGGTCGAGAAGGAGTGCCGGCAGGGTTCGCCGGAGGAAGCCGGCCGGATGCTCGATCTGGTGCGGCGGGACTTCGACCAGGCTTTCGGGGCGGCGGCGCGGAACGGCGACTGAAGGCCGCGTTACCATTGAAGCATGGCGAGCATTCGATCCCTTGGCATGCTTCTGGTGCTGGCGTTGGCGGCGGCCGCGCAGCCGGCACGATCCGTGGACGACTTGGTGGACTTCATCAAGACGGCGATCGCAAACCATTACCCCGACCGCGATGTGGCTCTGCAGGTGGCCAAGATCAAACTGAACAGCCGCCTGGACGATGCCACGGTGGCGGAACTGCAGCATCTGGGCGCGCTCCCCAAGACCGTGGAAGCGCTCAAGCAACTGGCCAAGGCTTCCGCGAGCCTGCCCGTAGCACCCGTGAAGATGCAGACCGTGGTGGGACCCCCGCCCGCGCCTTCCCAGGAAGATCAGAGCCGCATCCTGAGCGGGATTCGCGAGAACGCGCTGAGTTACAGCAAGAACCTGCCCAATTATATCTGTCTCCAACAGACCAAGCGGCACGTGGACCCGACCGGCACGAAGAGCTGGCAGTTGGCGGACCGCGTGGTGGAGCGGCTGACTTACTACGAGCAGCAGGAGAATTATAAGGTAGTTACGATCAACGATGCTCCCGTGACCAAGGACGTGCCGCACGACAAACTGCCGGGAGCTAAGTCGTCGGGGGAATTCGGCAGCATCCTGCGCGAGATTTTCGAGCCGGATACGCAGACCGAGTTTCAGTGGGAGCGCTGGACCCGGCTGGGCGGGCGGGTGATGTATGTGTTCGCGTTCCGCATCCGCCAGCCGCGCTACGGGATCCGGCACGAGGACTCCAAACAGGAAATTCATGTGGGGTACCACGGGCTGGTATTTGCCGACCGCGAGACCAAGAACGTGATGCGGATCACGATGGAATGCGACGATATCCCGGCGGATTTTCCGATTCACGACGTCACGCTGAAGCTGGATTACGATTTCACGGATATTTCGGGGCAGCAGTTCCTGCTCCCGTATCACTCCGAGCTGCACTCGCGGGAGGGCAGGTTTCTGGTGTGGAACGAGACGGATTTCCGTGCGTATAACAAGTACAGCGCGGACGCCAAAATCTCCTTTGGCGATATCGGCGACGCGGCTAGCGACGATAAGTTGAAAGAGCAGCCGATAACTGGAGATAAGCCGCCGGTGAAGAAGCAATAAAGGCGGATCGCCGGGACGAGTCCCGGCGGACCGGGAGGGTCCCCGGCTTGAGAGCCTGCGCCAAGTGGCCCTGCGGGCCACCGAAGATCATGAAAACCCGCGGCAGTGCAAGCTTGCATCCCAACGCGGCCGGGGTCTGTCGCGCAAAGGGTTGGGTTTTCGACGGTGCGCCACTAGGCCAGGATTGTCGAGCAGGCTCCCAGCCCTGGCTCTCAGCCGGCGAGGTCCTGCGCACAGTGAGTCCCCTATCGGCATTACGAAGACAGCGACCTCAAAAATTGGTTTGCTCGTTGGTACTCTCTCGACATCATGCCGGGCGGCGAGGCTGCGCTGTAACGGCGTACTCTACCGACAGCGGATTGGTCATGCGCTTCGAAGCATCGAGAATCTCGAAACTCACCATGTTGCCGCCGGCGTCGTAGTCCAGGATGACACCGGGCTTATCCTGATCGCTTTCGGCGACCGGTGCGTCGCTCAGCAGGACACTCAGGACGTCCACTTCGGGATCGTATATTACCTTCATTCGGCGCTCCAGTGCTTCTCAATCTTACGCTGCGGCGCGAAGCCTGAGCGCCAACTCAGGCCACGCGCTCGCGTTCGAAGAACTGCGGGCCGTTCTCCCGGAAGTCGTCGAGCGACGG
>JBKQPR010000229.1:0-3032 GCA_052144935.1 Bryobacteraceae bacterium | reverse complement strand
TCGCCCTTCTTGATCTTCAGCGATACATCCCACAACCTCGTTAGGTCATACCAGACACTACCGGCAACTCGTTCTACAGCCGTGACTTGCTCATCCGTTCCGCTATATCTTGTAAACTCCCGCTAGTCCGCGTCCGAAGTGGTCGACGAGAGGATCTACAGATGAAGCAGCACGTGCAGGGATTGGCGGTAGCCAGCAGCGATGCTGCGAAAGGCCGTCGGTTCCGGGTTACACATTGAACCCGGCTCGCGGGCGAGCAGCGGTCCCTCCCAGGGACATACAGCCGGCCCCGAGTGACCCCGGCCAAGCTACGCGACATAGCGCGGATGGCCGCTCTCGGCCCGCGTTCGCAGGGCCGCCGACGGCGCCGCCGGCAGTGGCGCCGGGCAGCGATCGTCACGCGCCCGCGCGCCGGCATCGTCATGCGCGCCGTCTGGCGCGCGTCGGGAGCGGCCCGCCGGCGCCGCGCGGATGAACGCTCTCGGCCCGCGCTCGCCCGGCCGCCGCCCAGCGGGCCGCGGGCGGGACGCGGGCCTGGCGGCTGGCAGGGGCGCCGCCGGGCAGCGATGCGCCACGCCCCCCACGCCGGCATCCGTCATGCGCGCCGTTTGGCGCACGTCGCGATCGGCTCGCCAGCAACCGCAGGAGGGTGGTGTCCTAAAGTTGCGTTGATTGCAATCTGCGATAATTAAACTGGCCGCCTAGCCCTGGTCTGATCAACCGGAGCGAAGCGCGGGAGCCCCTTGACCTGCTGGCGGCCAGTTTCTATGCCAAGGGGGATCGCTGAAGGGGGCGATGTTGACGGCTTCGCGTGACTCCTATATCCAAAGGCTCTGGAAAGTGGCCTGGCGCGAGACCCGCCACGTCTGGACGTCTTACCGCTGGTGGATCAGCTTGTCTCCTCCCTCCACCGCCATTCTATTCGACCTTATTCGCAAGGGTTGGCGCAGCGTGACTGCCGCAGATCTGGCCGTCAACGCCGGGGCCGGAGCAGCGGTAGCGTTCGCGGGCACGATAGTCATAAGCCTCCTCCGCGCCCCTAAACTCCTAGATGACGAATGGATCGCTTTGCGCAGCAGTGCCGACGCCATTGCCGCGCTGGAGCGGGAGAATCAAAAGCTGAAAGAACAACTTGAAGTTCCGAAGCTCGTGCCGAAGATCACCGAATGCAGCTTCTTCAAGCCAGTGCATGGCGGCCCCCTTCCAATGACGGTAATGCTTGAGGGCGCTTCTCCTTTGGACTTGGACTTCAGTGGCACCCGCTTCGTTGCCTGCGTCGAGATCGCGAATGAGCACCGCGTCCCAACCACGGCGAAGTGCGCCCTAACCGTGACGGATAAACAAGGGTCGCGGCACGTGGCGTCCGGGCAACCGGTGGAGGATCGCGCAACGTACCCGCCGCTCGATCTGAGCGCCCCAATTGAATTCGCGCAGCCACGTTCGGGCTGGGTGCAGTTTCGGGTGAGCCAAGACCCGTGGGCGCTCTCCCCTTGTACCGTCACTCTCACGGTCGTAGACGGTATTGGAGCGGAGGCTGGGGCAAGCTGCGGCGTTACGGGGCTGGCGACCGAGCCGCGGGCCCACTGATAATTCCGGCCTTATCCTTCTTCGCCCATCTCGCCTTAACGGCCTTGCGCGCGCTTTCGCTCCGCTGCTGCGCGGTCATGTTCGCCGCGCGCACCGCTCCGCCGATCTTTCCCCCCTGGCGTCCCATCTTCACAAAGAAGTCGCGGATGTCCGGTGATAAAATCGTTGCCGCGGCAAGGGCAGATGCTCTCACCGCCCCCGAACGCAAAGCGCGGTAACCTGGACTCTTACGAGACCATTCCGAGCGAGGTACCCAATGCGCCGTGAACTCTTGTTGGTGATGAAGGACCTGCGTTACGTGGGCGTTGTGTGCAAGGATTGCGGTACGGAGGTTATCCTGGACATGGAAAGCACATACAAAGCCAGAGGAGGCGGACAGGGGGAGGGGCTTCGCTCCAGATGCTTGCCCCACTCGCCACCGCGTTCGACTCAGCGGTAAAGCCTGCCCTCGACCGCTTCAAGAGCGTCTATAGCTCCCTGGCCAAATTGCCAGGCGTTAGATTTCACGCTTCCTCACCCGATACCGAGACCGCTTAAAGCGCGCCAGAAGTAATATCGCAGATTGCAATCAACGCAACTTTAGGACACCACCGGGCGGTTGATGGCCCTCCGGCCCAGCAACCAGGCCACACGCCCCCAAGCCGCATCGTCATGCGCGCCGCCTGGAGCAGGTCATGATCGGCCCGCCAGCAGCCGCAGGAGGCCGAAGGCCGGTACCGCAATTGCAAATCGTGGGCCAGTAGGCAGGGCCGAGGCGGATCTGGTGCACGCGGTGCGAAACGGCCCTCGGCGTGGGGACTGACGCTCGGTAGCCGGACTGAAGACATAAACAAGTCGATTCCGAGCCTCTGCTCAATCGCCAGGTGCGTGCGCTGTACGAATCGGTTCTGGGGCTCGATCCAGATTCGGGCGGCTTTGCCTTCTGGACCGGCGTGGGCACGCGGTTACATGCCCGCCGCCCCACAGCGCGGCAGGCGGGACGCCGGGGCGAAACGGCAAGCATGGTTCGGCCCGGCGGCCGGCAGCGGCACCGGGCAGCGATCGGAGAAGCCGGCGCCGTCGCGCGGATGGACGCTTTGTCGGCCCGCGGGCGCAGGGCCGCGCCACCCCGCCCAAGTTCGCAATCGTAAGGCGCCCCACGCCGGGAAACGGCAAGGATGGTTCGGCCTGGCGGTGGGCCGTGGCGCCGGGCAGCGATTCGCCATGCACCCTCGCGCCGGCATCGTCGGCGCCTGGCGCACGCCTCGATCGGCCCGCCAGCAGCCGCAGGAGACGCCGGAGCAGGCCACCGGGTTGCTGGCGCGCGGAAGCACGCTCCCGGCCCGCGGTCGCATGGCCCTGAGTCGGAGCGCTCGGCCCGCTGCCGCACCCAAGCAGTCTTCCTCCTCCGCGGCATCGGACAAATCGTGCGGACCCTCCAGCGACGTTCAGCAGCAGCTTTGCTA
>JBKQPR010000228.1:0-7293 GCA_052144935.1 Bryobacteraceae bacterium | reverse complement strand
GGGGCGTATCGGTGGCCGGCCGCGCGTAGTGGCGGACCGTGTCGAAGTGCGCAAGCTCCGCGATTCCGGGCAATCCCTGGGAGACATCGCCGCGGCGCTAGACCTGTCGAAGTCCACAGTAGCGCGTATGGTCGCAGGTGCGGCGTAGAACTCTTACCCGCCGCGCCTGGCGGCCCTGGGAGCCGCGGCGGCGCTGGTGCCAAGGGTTTTCCATGGGCCGCCGGCGGCGCGCACGCCACGGGCCGGTTTGAGCGAGTAGGAGCGAGGGTTGGAAGCATGAAAAAAGATTTAGGCCGGCGCTGTTCAGTTTGCGACCATCCAAAGATTCGCGAGATCACCGCAGACCTGATTTCCGGCATGGGCAGCCGGGTATTGTCCTGCCGCTATCCCCCACTTTCCAAGAGCGCGCTTGCTCGGCACGCGACGCACATTAAGCGGAGCCTTCAGAAGTTGGATCCCGAGACCTTGGCGAAGGAGAAGCGAGTAGAGCGAAGTGAGGCGGAGAAGCGGGACATGGCCAACGCGCTGATCGCGGGTCTGCCCGTGTTGGATCAGATGCGCAAGCTCACGGCCCGTCTGATGCGGATTCTCGATAAAGCGGAAGCCCGTGAGGATGATATTACAGCGCTCGCGGCCCACCGTGAGCTGCGCCGCGGGATAGAGCTGCTCGCAAAATTGACGGGCGAGCTTACCGCGCCGGCGGAGATAATAGGCACCCCGCTGACGGTGATCGTGCAATACGTCGAGAGGGGGCTGGCGGCGCCTCCGGCGGATGCGATCGACGTAACGACCGTGTCCGCATCCCTCGCCGCGCCGGACAAGGTGCAGTAAACATGCCCACCCTCGTATTGCCGCGCTTGCACCTGGCCCAGCAGCGCATTGTGGACGAGGCCGGGCGCTATAACGTGTGTGCTCTGGGGAGGCGAACCGGGAAGACTGTTCTAGGTGAGGATAGAGTTATCACTACGGCGCTCACGGGCGCTCCATGTGGTTGGCTGTCGCCCAGCTACAAGCTGCTGTCGGATGCCTGGAGAAGCCTGGAGTTGAAGCTCAAGCCGGTGATTGCGGATATCTCGCAGCAGGAGAAGCGCCTGGCAATTCGCGGCGGCGGCACGGTGGAGTGCTGGAGTTTAGACTCGCCCGATGCTGCTCGCGGACGTGCCTTCAAGCTGGTGGTGATCGACGAGGCGGCCCTGGTGGTTGACTTACAGCGGGCGTGGGAGCAGAGCCTCCGCGCGACTCTCAGTGATCACCAGGGTTCGGCCTGGTTCTTATCGACCCCGCGGGGGATTGGCAATTACTTCCATACCCTGTACCAGCGTGGGCAGAGCTTGTTGCACCCAGGCTGGCGGAGTTGGAAGTTACCCACCGCGAGCAACCCGTATATCTCGCCCGAAGAAATCGAGGCGGCCAGAGAGGACATGACGGAGGCGTCCTGGGCCCAAGAGTACGAAGCGGCGTTTCTGGACACCGAAGGCGCGGTATTCCGTCGCATCCAGGAGGCCGTGCTACCAGGGCCAGTGGCCTTGCGGTCTGCAGTTATTGGAGTGGACTGGGCGGGGACCTCGGGACGCGGGGACTACACGGCGTTCACGGCTCTCGATCACGTCGGGCAGGTTACCGCCATTGACCGATTCCGCGGGCAGGACTACGCGGTGCAGCGGGGGAGGCTGGTAGCATTTTGGGACCGGGTGGGACGGCCTGTCATAGTAGCGGAAAGGAACAGCTTAGGCGATCCATTGTGCCAGCAACTCATCGCCGACGGGTTACCGCTGTATCCCTTCGAAACCACTGTGGTAAGTAAGCGCGCCGTGATCGAGCATCTGGCCTTATCGCTGGAGAGGGGATTTGTTAAGATCCCCCGTGATCAGGCACTTATCGCCGAGTTGCAAGCCTTCAGTTCTACGCCGTTGCCCGGTGGAGGGGTGAGGTACAGCGCGCCGTCCGGGGCCCACGATGACATGGTAGTAAGTCTTGCACTGGCGGTTTACGGACTCGGGCTTCGGCGCCAGCAGCGGGCCGAGCAGCGGGCGGCGGCGGCAGCGGAGTTGGAGTGGGAGCTTTCGCGTGTGCGCATAAGCCCCTACTGAGCGGAGGGTGGCGGAGGGTACTTTGCAGGGCGTCGGCACCGCCGTCGCGGTAGGCATCATCACCCTGGGACCCGGCGCATTGATCGCTCTCAGCAAATCCAAGAAGCACTACATCGGCTTCATCTTCGACGACGGACGAGGGAAGAAGGGCGGACTGGTAGTCCAGGCCGATAAAAATCAATACCGTGGACTAATCGCCGCACTCGAAGGACTCACTGGAAAGAAAGCCATCGATACAGACAAGGGAAAGCCAAACTCCTAAGCTTGCTTGAAGCTCCGCCGGCAGTACATTGTATCCGGAGCGGAGGGCACTGTCAGAGGGCCGCGGCACCCGTTGTAGCCACGATCCAGGCGGGTGACCAATCCGACGGCCGCGGCGCGGGAGCGCCAACAGGGCCGCCGGCAGACCGCGCCAGCGCCGATTGTACGCGGCATTCTTGGCGCGGTGACGTTCTGTTGGAACCGGTGAAGCGTGCGGCCATCGCCGGAGACCTTTGTTTTTGGTAGCAACGCCGTTCGTCTAGCCACTGTCCCTGCAAACATCGTGCAAACACCACCGCGAGCGCCGGCCGGAGATTTCCGCGGCCCCTTGCTTTTTTCGTGCCATGCGCTTAGCATAGTGGTGAATGGCGAAGAGAAAGAACCCGGCCGCAGTGGCGCTCGGAAAGCGCGGCGGTAAGGCAAGGCTGAAGAAAATGACAGCCGAGGAGCGGACTGAAGTTGCGCGCATGGCTGCCATTGCGCGATGGGGGGAGAAGCCTGCCCCGAAGGGGGAGTGAGCATGAGCAGGATGCTGAGACCTGGCGATCAGGAACCCGCTCCGGTGTCCGGGTTGATCGCCGAGCCCGAAGAGCAGCCGCGGCGGGCGAAGGCGAGGGCAGGACAGCTCATTTCGAAGGGCGAGCGCGTGTGGCTGGTGCGCATCTATGTGGGCCGCGATCCCCGGACCGGGAAGCGCAAGTACGAGGCCCACACCATCCACGGCGCGAAGAAAGACGCGCAGACCTACCTGAACGGCAAGCTGCGGGAGCGGGACCTTGGAGTGTATGCTAGCGTTCAGCGCACCACGATGGGAGCGTTATTCGATGATCTGCTCTCCGATTACAAGATCAACGGGAAGAGCTACGACTGGGCGGAGTTGGTTGTCCGGGTCCATCTGCGGCCGTTCTTTGGCGGACTGAAGGCTTCACTCATTGGGACGGACGCCGTGCGGCGGTACATCGGGGCCCGGCAGCAGCCCGAGAAGCGGGTGTACACGGATGCGGGCGGCGCCAAGAAGACGGAGCGTGAATTCGGGCCGGCATCGAACGCCACCATCAACCGCGAGTTGGCGCTTCTGCGACGCGCCTTCAACCTCGGCAAGCGCGCGACGCCTCCCAAGGTTGGCGCGGTGCCGTTCATTCCCATGCTGGCAGAGAACAACGTCCGAAAGGGTTTCTTCGAGCACGCGGCATTCCTTGCGGTCAGGCGGGCTTTGCCGGAAGAGATCCGGCCGGTAATCACGTTTGCGTACTACACGGGGTGTAGGAAAGGTGAAATCCTGGCTCTGCGATGGTCGCAAGTGGACCTCGCGGAGCGGGTGGTACGCCTCGAACCTGGCGAGACAAAGAACGACGAAGCCCGGACGATCCCCTTGGTTGCGGACCTTTACGAAGTGCTCAAGCTGCAGCGGGAAGCGAGGGATCGGTACTTCCCCGAGTGCCCCTGGGTTTTTTCGCGGGCCGGCAAGCCAATCTTGAACTTCCGGAGCGGGTGGGATTCGGCGTGCAAGGCGGCCGGATTGGTTTCCAAGGGCGATGATGGGAAGGACAAGCCGACACGGCTCTTCCATGACCTCCGCCGGACGGGTGTTCGCAACCTGATCCGGGCCGGCGTGCCGGAACGGGTAGCGATGATGATTTCTGGCCACAAGACGCGGGCCGTGTTCGATCGCTACAACATCGTGAGTGAGGGCGACCTGAAGGACGCCGCGCGGCGCCTGGGCGAGTATCTGGCACACAAAGACACACCGGGAACGGCCGCGGAAAGCGAGCGGCACACCATAGGCACACCTGAGGCCCCTTCGGCGGTTAATTGAGGTGTTGGGAATTCCTTCTAAACCACTGATTTTGAAGTGGTGCGGATGAGAGGACTTGAACCTCCACGCCCTTGCGAGCACTAGAACCTGAATCTAGCGCGTCTGCCAATTCCGCCACATCCGCACATTCGGCAGGAAACTCTATTCTTTCAAACCGGAAAGCTGGAGTCAACTTGCGGGAAACGCCAGAAACGCCAACGCTAAACTATGTCGACGCCCATGCTACGCGCCGTGCCCGCCACCGACCGCATGGCGGCGCCCAGATCGAAGCAGTTCAGATCGGGCATCTTGATCTTGGCGATCTCTTCGATCTGCTGCTGCGTGATCTTGCCCACCTTGGTCTTGTGCGGCTCGGCCGATCCTTTGGCCAGATTCACCGCGCGCTTGATCAGCACCGGCACCGGCGGCGTCTTGGTGATGAAGGTGAACGAGCGGTCCGAGAAGATCGTGATCACCACTGGAATGATCAGGCCTTCCTGGTCCTTGGCCGACGTCTTGGCGTTGAAGGACTTGCAGAAGTCCATGATGTTCACGCCCTGCGGACCGAGCGCCGTGCCCACGGGCGGCGCCGGAGTGGCCTTTCCGGCCGGAATTTGAAGTTTTACTTGAGCAGTTACTTTCTTCGCCATGTAACTAAACCTTTTCTACCTGCAGAAATTCAAGCTCCACCGGGGTCGCACGGCCGAAAATCGTGACCATTACACGCAGCGTGCCGCGCTCGGTATTGACCTCGTCCACCTTCCCGGAAAAATTCGCAAAAGGACCGTCGACAATGCGCACCGAATCGTTCTTCTCGAAGGTCGTCTTGGGACGCGGCCGCTCCGCCGAAGACGCCTGGCGGAACATAATCTGGTTGACCTCATCCGCGCTCAGCGGCACCGGCGCGTTGCCGCCGCCCACGAACCCGGTCACCCGCGGAGTATTCTTCACCGCGTGCCAGAGTTCGTCGTTCATTTCCATTTCCACCATCACGTAGCCGGGATACACCAGGCGCTTGCTGGTCACCTTCTTGCCGTTGCGCAACTCCACCACTTCTTCGGTGGGGATCATGATCTGCCCGATTTTGTCGGCGAAACCGAAGGCTTCCGAGCGCGTCCGCAGAGACTCCGCCACCTTGTTTTCAAAGCCCGAATAGGTGTGGATGATGTACCAGTTCTTGGGCGCGGCAAGGGCCGCTTCCGGCGCCGGGGCCTCGGCAGGTTCGGGCTGGGCCTCCGCGGCGCTCTCGGGGAATCCGTCGGCGCTGTCCTCGAACCCGGCATCCTCTTCCGCCGGACCGGCGAGATTCTCCGGTTGTTCCGCGAGATCGGCTCCCGGCTCCTGGTCCAAATGAACGTTGTTTTCCGATTCCATAACAGCCTACTTCGTGAAAAACGCCAGAACTCCGGTGACTGCCTTCGACAGAATCGAGTCGACTACGAAAAAGTAGACCGCAAAGGCGAACACCGAGAAGATCACTACCGCGGTGGTGTTTTCCACCTGCTTGCGGTTCGGCCAGGTCACGCGGCGCATCTCCAGCTTGAGATCGTTCACGTACGTCCGCGTGCTCTCAATCCAATTCTTCACATCGGCCATAATTCTCTGACTCCCAAACTGTGGGGCGTGAATGGCAGGGGCGGAGGGATTCGAACCCCCACTCGCGGTTTTGGAGACCGCTGGTCTGCCGTTAAACCTACGCCCCTGTGGTCCCGCCCCCCCAACAACGGGGGGCTTCCCCTATTTTACTTGATTTCCTTATGCGGCTGGTGCTTCCGGCAATGGCGGCAGAACTTGCTCAACTCCAGCCGCTCCGTCTTGGTCTTCTTGTTCTTGGTCGAAGAGTAGTTCCGGTTCTTGCATTCGGTACACTGAAACGTAATAATCTCGCGAGGCATATTGCTCAATCTCCCGATCGGCGCGCGGCCCTCCGGCCAGCCCGCCGCAACTGAAATCCTAACCCTACTTTACGATCTCCGTCACCGTGCCGGCGCCCACCGTGCGGCCGCCTTCGCGGATCGCGAAGCGCAGCCCCTTGTCCATGGCGATGGGCGTGATCAGCTCCACCGTCAGGCTCACGTTGTCGCCCGGCATCACCATCTCGGTGCCCTCCGGCAACTGCGCCACCCCCGTCACGTCCGTCGTCCGGAAGTAGAACTGCGGCCGGTAGCCCTTGAAGAAAGGCGTGTGCCGCCCGCCCTCGTCCTTGCTCAATATGTACACTTCGCCCTTGAACTGGGTGTGCGGCGTAATCGAGCCGGGCTTCGCAATCACCTGCCCGCGCTCCACTTCGTCTTTTTCCACGCCGCGCAGCAGCAACCCCACGTTGTCCCCCGCTTCGCCCTGGTCCAAAAGCTTCTTGAACATTTCCACACCCGTGACCACCGTCTTGCGGGTGGGCCGGAACCCCACGATTTCCATTTCCTCGCCGACTTTGCAGACGCCCCGCTCGATGCGTCCCGTCACCACCGTCCCGCGCCCCTGGATCGAGAAGATGTCTTCGATCGGCATCAGGAACGGCTTGTCCTTCACGCGGACCGGCATCGGCACGTAGCTGTCCACCGCGTCCATCAGCTCCAGCACGGTCTTCTCCCACTTTTCTTCCCCGTTCAAGGCGCCCAGCGCCGACACCCGCACCACCGGCAGAGCGTCGCCCGGGAACTGGTATTTCGAAAGCAACTCGCGCACTTCCAGCTCCACCAGGTCCAGCAGCTCCGGATCGTCCACCATGTCCACTTTGTTCATGCACACCACGATGCAGGGCACGCCCACCTGGCGCGCCAGCAGCACGTGCTCGCGGGTCTGCGGCATGGGTCCGTCGGTAGCCGCCACCACCAGGATGGCGCCATCCATCTGGGCCGCCCCGGTGATCATGTTCTTGATGTAATCGGCGTGGCCCGGGCAATCCACGTGGGCATAGTGCCGGTTCTTGGTCTCGTACTCGATGTGCGCCACCGCGATGGTGATGCCGCGGGCCTTTTCCTCCGGCGCGTTATCGATCGAGTCGAAGCTCCGGAACTTGACCTTCGGGTTGTTCTTGCCCAGCACCCTGGTGATGGCCGCCGTCAGGGTGGTCTTGCCGTGATCGATGTGACCGATCGTCCCGATGTTGACGTGCGGCTTGCTGCGGTCGAATTTTTCCTTTGCCAT
>JBKQPR010000227.1:0-3384 GCA_052144935.1 Bryobacteraceae bacterium | reverse complement strand
ATGCGCACCGGCCTATTATCCTGCTGGCCGCCATTGTCTTTGTGGCTGGATTCTTCTCCGCCTTCTTCGTTAACGACACCATGTGCCTAGTGCTCACGCCTCTGGAGCTCGAAATCTCCCGCCAGCTCCGCCGTAACGCCGTGCCTTATCTGCTTGCCGTGGCGATGGCGGCAAACATCGGAAGCGTGGCGACCATCACGGGCAACCCGCAGAACATGATGATAGGCAGCTTCTCGGGAATTCAGTATCGGACTTTCGCGGCCGCGCTCTCACCAGTCGCGGTGGTAGGGCTAGTGATGACGGTGGCTGTTATCGCCGCCATCTACCATCGAGAGTTCCGGCTTCAAGAAAAGGTGGCACTCGAACGGCGCCCCGTGCGGGTCAACCGCGTGCTGATGTGGAAGTCGCTGGCCGTGTCCGCTGGCATGATCGTTCTTTTCTTCGCCGGCTGGCCGGTTCCGAAAGTGGCGCTCATGGCCGGCGCGCTGCTGCTGGTTACGCGACGCCTGAAACCGGAGAGGATTTACCGCGAGATCGATTGGTCGTTGCTGGTTCTCTTTATCGGACTCTTTATCGTGGTGGCGGGAGTGGAGAAGACCTCTCTGCCCGGAGACCTGTTTCGCGCCACCGAACGACTTCACCTGGAGCGAGTCGCTGTGCTTAGCGCGGTTGCCGCCCTGCTTTCGAATGTCGTGAGCAACGTGCCGGCAGTGCTGGTTTTCAAACCCTTCATCGCTCATATGGGCGATCCGGTACGGTCCTGGCTCACGCTGGCTATGTCCACCACGCTGGCTGGCAATCTGACCATCCTCGGTTCCGTCGCGAATCTGATCGTAGTCCAGAGGGCACGCCACGAAGCGCCCATCGGCTTTTGGGAGTACTTCAAAGTGGGCGCCCCATTGACAGTCTTGACCATGATCGCGGGAATCGTCTGGCTGAGCTGAGCCGGTGTTCTCCAACGGCCGACCGGACTTCGCGGCTCCGAAGAACAACTCGCCGAGAACAACCGCTGGGACAAATACTTCCGGAGCCCGGTCCAAATAGGACAGCACCGCGTCATCCCCCTGCAGCAGGGCGATCACGATGTTGGTGTCGAGCAGAAACCTACCACTCGCTGGCATCCACCCGCTCGCATTCCTCCTCAATCGCCTGGATCATTTGCTGAGCCGAAATGGCGTCCAGAGAGCCGGAGAACTGGCGCAATACGGCCCCGTTTTCGCCCTTCGGCGTGGAAGCAGCCAAAGACGCCACGAAGCGGAGCACCTGCTGCTGCATTTCGGGAGTCAGTTTGTCGACCTGCATCACAATCTCGTCTCTCACTTCGATTTGTGGAGCCTCCCTACCGTCAAGGATACGCCACCGGGCGAAAGAGCGCTCAACCAGCAGAGCGCCACCGAGGCGCCTGATGGCCTCGGGTGGATGGCCGGCCACTCGGCAGTGGCTCTAACCGCCTAACCCAAAAGCGCCGGCAGCGCTAACACTCACAAGCCGGCTCTTGACCCCCGATACTCTACAAACTTGCGATGGTAGCGTCCCGCGATACACCCTTGTGCTGCGCGACAGCCCGCAGGATCGAAGTGAGAGCGCCGAGCCGGAGCGGGTGATGGTCCGGTACGGCAATCCGCTGGTGCACCGGTTCGGACGTTTCCAGGACGATGTGACTGCCCACTTGACGTACCTTTGTGTATTGCCAGCGACGGCACAGAACATCCGCGAGGTGCGTGCCCGAGACGTCGCGCGGGATCTTCATGCGACGGACAAAACTTCGTCGCGGACAAGATGGAGGCGAATTCGCCCGGGCCGTGGCTGGTCGAAGAAAAAAGCAGTGGTCGCTTCAACCGCGTTCTTGCGCAACTCGTCCCAATTGCTCCCTTCCGTGAAGATGTTCTCCGTCAAGCACTCGGCACAGTATCCACCATCCGGCTCCTGCACAACCTCGAACACCAACTCTGCCATACGTCCATCATACGGCAACGAGCTTGCCACGCGCCGGCGGCAGCTCAGCAGTTTCACAGAGCGATGCGCCTGCCCATCCGGGCGGCAAATTCGTACACGGCCCGAAAATCAATCGGGCTCCAATTCCGGATATTCGTCAAGGATTTCCTGTTCCGTCATACCCGCGGCGAGCCAATTCAGCACGTCCTACACGGTAATGCGCAACCTCATGCTCCGAGGATATCACCAGCCTCACGCATTGCCGCCGCGCCCGCCGCCAGCGCCTTCCCCCAGTGCCACGTGGACCACGCATAGGCCGCCGCGCACGGAACCAGCCACAACGCACTGCCGTCGATTACTCCCGCCGCGGCCAGCGCCATCGCAACCACTTGCAGCAGGCCGCCCGAGAACGATGCTGCAGTCGAGAATCGCCAGCGCGTCTCCGGATGGCGGCGATTCACCGAAGCGTAGTGCCCGTATGCCAAACCGGCCAGCGCAGCGGCCAGCCCGCCCACGGGCGAAAGCGCCAGCGTGAGCGCCACGGCAATCAGCAGGTACGCCGCGTCCTTGGCCGCCAGCACCTGCCATCCGGGTATCGGCAGCAGGCGATAGCGAGTCAGCCCGCCGTCGCCATCCAGGCCAAACAGATTTCCGGCGTAGGTGGAAAGCGCGAGCATCACCGGCATGGTCATGGGAAAAAGAGCTTCGCGAGGCAACTGTCCCGCACAGCGAAACGCCAGGGCTGCCGCGCTCACCAGCAGGGCGCAGTAGAAATCCAGGATACAAAGGGCCTCTCGCAGATTCTTGCGGATGAGCTGATCGAGCGGGCCCGGAAAGTGCGGCATCGCGCGGAACAGGCTTTGGCGTCCGCCCACGGGCAGCGCCGGCACAAGGAACGCGATGGCAAACAGCCCGGCGATCAGGGCCCACAGCTCCATGGCGATGCCCTTGTGAAAAGCCAGCGCGGCAACCAACCACGGCATCGGATTGAGCCACGGAGCGAGGATGCGCACGAGGGCGCGCTCGGGACGGGTGAGCGGCCAGAGAGCCAGCCGTGCCGCCGGGATCTTGCGTAGCGGATCGGCGCTCAGCGGGAAGAACAGGACCAGCGCGATCAGCACGTTCAGGGAAACAAACGCGCCCGGGTCTTTAAAGAATAAGGAAGGCCACGCTTACCAGGAAGAGATTGTTGGAGGCGAACGATCCCACCGATTTGCCGCAGCGCCGCACGGCTTTCCACAGCGCCGCCAGGATTGCCGGAACACTCGCCATCGCCCTTCGTCCCGTCCCCATTGTAAGTGGTGCCGTGGGAGCCGCCTGGGCGGCTGAAAGCCCAATGCCATTTAGTTTTCTCTGTCCGTCTTGGCATAAGGAAAGCGGCCTCGAATGTGTCGGTTAAAGAAAGATCCCTTGGAGTTGGCGCGGAGCAAGTCGCGATACAGATTTGGC
>JBKQPR010000226.1:0-15957 GCA_052144935.1 Bryobacteraceae bacterium | reverse complement strand
AATACGGCATTTCGCGAATTCCTAACCGAAGGTTAGGAATTGGCGGAATTCTACAATACGCACCCAGCGCCTGTCAACACGGCGTTTGGCGGCCTCCGGGGAGGCCGGAATGCGCCGGATCCAAGTTATATGCTGACTCAGGAGTATGACATGCTGGAATTCGACTTTGCCAACGTCGTCAATTACTCCGATCTGGCGAACCTGATGGCGCCGCGCCCCTTCATGGTGGAACGCGGCCACAATGACCCGGTGTCGGCGGACGAATGGGTGGCGTTTGAATACGCCAAGGTGCGGCGGTTCTACGATACCAAGATGCATCTGCCGGACAATACCGCGATCGAGTTCTTCGACGGTCCGCACACGATTCATGGCGTCGGGACCTTCGAATTCCTGAGAAAACATTTGCGGTGGCCGCAATAACGAAAGGGCCAACGCGCGACGAGCTACGTGGCGGTGGCCGCCGGATTGGCGTAACCCGGCGGCAGATCCGCGCTCATATCCTCCTGGTTGGTGGCGTGGGAAGCAGCGCCGGGTGCGCACACGTTTTCGGGATTTCGCGGCTCGGCAGCGGCGGCAACCGCTCCCTTAGCTGAGAAGCTGTAAAGGAATCGGTTGAGACGGGGTGCCAAAACGCAAGCCCTTGCGCACCAATGGGACAGACGGGCTCATACGGCGCCCCGTCTCAACCCCGCGGTCTCAGCGATTCCTTTACAGAGCCGCGACCGTCAGGGAGCGGTCTGCGGGATCACGCACCCCCCGGCGCCGGATCTCGGAACGCCGGGCCGCGACTCCGAAAGGAAGCATGCGCGACTGCAAGCCCGGTCTAACCTTGGGTCTAGCCTCGTCTAGCCACAATACGGTTCACCTAACGCACTGAGCGGGGCGGACGGCCATTGTCGCCGACCCAACCGAGACCGAAAAACGGATTCGCGCGAAGGGCAGGCAAGTTTCCGGAAAGCCCGTGTATCTGCCGCTATCGCGGAATCCATCGCGTCGCCCGCGCTTGAGAAACATCGAAGGTGACCTCAACACGCACCACCAATCGATGGTCATTATGGACCAGTGCGCCCGCTCGTCAAGCGCAGGCGGAAGGCCCTGGATGGCGCCCGATAAGATCCCCGAGCCGGCCCCCGGCACCCTGCACAATCTGGCGCGAACCGTGCCCGCGGTGCCGCCGCGGTCCCATCTACCGCACCTCGCTTTGGCGCGCCTTCCTCCACATGTACGAGCAATGCCCCCACTGCGGCTTGAAGTTCGAGCGCGAGCAGGGCTATTTCGTCGGCGCCATGTACATCAGCTACCTGCTCTCCATCCCACCGGGCCTCGTCATCGTGCTGCTGCTCTGCCGGATCACCGGCTGGTCTTTCAATACCGTGATGCTCTGCGCGTTCTTCGTGTATCTGCCGCTGGTGCCCGCGGCCACGCGATTCGCCCGCGTAGTGTGGACCGGCGCTTACGCCGGCAGCAGCCGGTAGGTGCCGCGATCGTGTACCCTAATCTGCGGCGTCCGCATGGCCGGCCGAACCACATTCTGCCAGTCCGCGGGAAGTGTTTCCAGCCGCGCGCTGTCCACAATCGCCAGATCGGCGTCGCGGCAGCTCTCTGCCAGCGCTGGCGCTGCCCCATTGTGGATCCACACGGCATGGCCGATCGTCTCGAGGCCCATCAGCAGGCCAAAGAAAGGGATGGCGCGGGCCGCATCCTGCAGGGTCGGCTTCTGCGCCATAGTCCAGGAAGTGTCCGCAATCACGGCCACGTTGCGCGGCGGCTCCGAGGGCAGTAGCCGCTCGACCGCCGCCACCGCTTCCGCCCGCATGGTCTCCTTCTCTCCCACCGTTATCGCCATTTGCCGCCCGTCCGGGTATACAATGACCAACTGCCGTCCAGCCGCGCGAATGCGCACCGTGGCCAAAAGAGCCGCCCACCCCGCCGCGTCCGGCGCCAGGCTATCCGAAAAATCCGGCTTCGTGGAGAGGCGGAGCGGCAGCCGCCTTTCCACGATCAGCTTCATCACCGGGATTGCCGCCGCCGGCGCTTCGCCCGCGGCATTCTCGCGGTAATACCAAACCGCCGTATCGCTCTTCGGAGCGGCGTCCAGAGCCTCCGCCAGCGCTTCCAGGGTCACCGGGTTCCCGTCCAGAAGCACCGTCCCATTCGCCAGAACGCTCACCTTTAGAACCGTCGCCATGTCTTCGATGATTTCACAACTTTCCCCCACGCGAAGCATCCGCCAGTCTGGGCGATTCGTTCGCCCTGATCGAGGGGGACCTAAGAAAGCCGCCACGCGTTTGGACTACTTTAAGAAGAAAGTCTATCCCATGAGCGTAATTTGTTTTTAGTGGCGACCGCTTTCTGCCTGCATCAGAGATCGACACAACGAGCACGAGAACGTCCCCAGCAACGGATCGTCAATAGCTGGCTCCATTTTGCTGAGCGTGTGCTGCCCTCCGGCGGCTTCTAACCGGTCGCGAATGATATGTGGGGCTTCTGGTAACTACCGCGCCACTGAGCCGCGCCTTGCTCTCGGACCCGCGCCACTTGGAAACAGGGGCAGAGCTTGGCCGAAACCAGTTGTGGGCGCTAACTAACAGCCCCTGCCACTGTGAATTCATCGCAGCGGACCCGAGCGGCGGCCCGGAACAGCGTCGGGAGGCCGTCCTTAAGTGAACCGCACCGCGTCTAGCCCGTCTAGCCAAGCAGCATTTGTCATGCCGCCGGGATTCCGCATATCATATACATGTTTCGCGCAGCGGGACCAGAGGAGGTAAGCATGCGGCGAAGCGAGGATGGTTCGCGAAGGCAGTTTCTGGGCCAGGTGGCCGGAATTGCAGCCGCCGCGGCGCCGGCGCAGAGTTCGCGCGCCGCGGCTACAGGCCGGCCGAACATCGTCTATCTTCATTCGCACGATTCCGGCCGCTACCTTCAGCCGTATGGCCAGCCGGTCCCCACCCCGAATCTGCAGAAGCTGGCATCGGAGGGCGTCCTTTTCCGGCAGGCATTCAGCGCAGCGCCCACCTGCTCGCCCAGCCGGGCGTCACTTCTGACCGGACAGTGTGCCCACCGGAACGGCATGCTGGGCCTGGCGCATCGCGGATTCTCCATGGCCGACTATTCGAGGCACATGCTGTACACCCTTCGGAAGGCCGGCTACCATTCCGTTCTGGCGGGCTTGCAGCACATCGCCAATGTCCCTGAGAAGATCGGCTTCGATGAACTGCTGCGGCCCAAGAACACCAGCGCCGCCGCGGTGGCGCCGGGCGCGGTGGAGTTTCTAAACCGCCGGCCGGCGCAGCCATTCTTCCTCGACGCCGGCTTCTTCGAAACGCACCGTGAATACCCGGAGCCCACGGCCGCGGACGATCCCCGGTATCTGCAGCCTCCTCTTCCGCTGCCCGATACACCGCCAACGCGCCGCGATATGGCTGGATACCGGGCGAGCGCGCGGCTGCTCGATCAAGGAGTTGGTTTGGTGCTCGATGCACTCGCGCGGAACGGCCTGGCGGCAAACACGCTCGTCATCGGCACCACCGATCACGGCATCGCGTTTCCGCGCATGAAATGCAACCTCACGGATTCCGGCTGGGGCGTGTCCCTGATCCTGCGGGGGCCGGGGCCGTTCAGCGGCGGCAAAGTCTGCGACGCGATGATCTCGCACCTGGACGTTTTCCCGACGCTCTGTGAGTTGCTGGAAATCGAAAAACCGGCCTGGCTGGAGGGGCGTTCGATGCTGCCGGTCTTGCGGGGCGAGAAGAAGGAGATGAACGACGAGGTTTTCGCGGAAGTCAATTACCATGCCTCCTACGAGCCGGCTCGCGCCGTCCGGACGCAACGCTTCAAGTACATCCGGCGCTATGCGGGCCGCACCACTCCGGTGCTTCCCAACTGCGACGACAGTCCCAGCAAGGATCTCTGGCTGGAGTACGGATGGCGGCAGCGCGCGGTCCCCCAGGAAGAACTGTATGACCTGATATTCGATCCGGCCGAGCAGAATAATCTCTGTGCCGGCGCGAATGCCGCATCGACACTGCGCGAGATGCAGGGGCGCCTGGAGCGCTGGATGACACGCACCAACGATCCGCTGTTAAAGGGCCCCGTGCCGGCGCCTCCCGGCGCCAAGGTGAACCCGGTGGATGGCGTCTCCCCCAAGGAGCCGGCGGTGGACGCAAACCAAAAACCATGAATCGAAGAGAGTTCTGCAGAGCATTCGCTTTGGGTTCAGGCGCCCTGACCGCCTCGCTAGCCGCTGCGCCAAACCGGCATCCAAACATTGTGTACGTTCTTGCCGACGATCTCGGCTGGGGCGATCTCGATTGCTACAACCCCGATTCCGCCGTGCCCACTCCCTACGCCAACCGTTTCGCCGAACAGGGCGTACGTTTCACCGATATGCATTCGCCATCTTCGGTGTGTACGCCCACCCGGTACGGAATTCTCTCCGGGCGCTATTGCTGGCGCACCAAGCTGAAACAGGGCGTGCTGCAGGGATACTCGCCCAGTCTCATCGAGCCCGGCCGCCTCACCGTTCCCGGCTTGCTCAAGCAGCGGGGCTACTACACCGCCGGCGTCGGTAAATGGCATCTGGGATTGGGCGACCGCGAGAGGACCGATTACACCCAGCCGCTGCGCCCCGGCCCGCTCGACTTCGGCTTCGATTACTATTTCGGGATTCCGTCCTCGCTGGACTTCGACCCCTACCTCTACTTCGAAAACGATCGCGTGGTGGAGCAGCCCACTTCGACCACCAAGGGGAGTACGCAACCTCCGCGCGGGGTTTTCTGGCGGCCCGGCGCCATCGCGCCGCACTTTCAATTCCCCGAGGTCCTGCCGGCGCTTACCGGCAAAGCGGTCTCCATCATCCGGGAGCGCGGCCGAAGCCCGAAACAGCCTTTCTTTCTGTATTTCGCGCTGTCGGCCCCGCATACTCCCTGGGTGCCCGTGCAGCCCTTCCTGGGCCGCTCGAAAGCCGGATTGTACGGCGATTTCGTGGCGCAGGTGGACGATACGTTTGGCCGCGTCTTGCAGGCGCTGGACGAGGCCGGCCTGGCGGACAACACGCTGGTGATTCTGACCAGCGACAACGGCGCGCACTGGACGCCCGAGGACAAAGCCACATGGCCGCATCGCGCCAACGCCGACTGGCGCGGCATGAAGGCGGACATCTGGGACGCCGGGCACCGCATTCCGTTCCTGGCCCGCTGGCCCGGCAAGATCAGGCCGCGGACGGTCTCGAATCAACTCGGCTGCCTCACCGACTTGATGGCCACTGCCGCGGACATCGTCGACTTCAAGCTTCCCAACAACGCCGGAGAAGACAGTTACGATCTCCTCCCTGCCCTGCTCGGCCGGGCCCGCTCGCCCATCCGGGAAGCCGTCGTGCATCACTCCAATCTCGGCATGTTTTCCATTCGTGAGCAAAACTGGAAGCTGGAACTCGGTCTGGGCTCGGGCGGATTCAGCGATCCCGCCCACATCGATCCGGTGCCGGGAGGGCCTCAAGGGCAGTTGTACGATTTGGCGCGGGATCCGGCGGAGTCCGAAAACGTGTACCTTCAGCATCCCGACGTGGTTGCCAGGCTCACCGCTCTGCTCGACCGCTACCGGCAGCAGGGCTACAGCCGGGCGATGCGCTGATCGCTCGTGGGAGAGCCGGAAGAGGCTAGCAGCTCGTGGCGGAACTTCGAAAGCGACCCGAGCTGGGTCGCGCGGCCGCGTAAGTAACTGATTCTAAAGCCAGTCGGTGTCGAAATGACCCAACATGGGTCATCGAGCGCTTCTGCCACGGGCTCCTGTCTAACCTCTGCACCGTCGCCACGGGCCGTTGGGCTACGCTCCCGCGCGGAACCTGGTGTGCTGCGTTACGGCAGCGGGACGGGGGCATGCATGCGCGGTCGATCGCTGGTACGGCCAACAGGTAAGGCCTCCGCTGCCGGTGCGGGCGACCCCCTACCGCTGGCTCAATCCGCTCTTCCACTACACAGTTTCCGGCTGACGCCGCCGCGGGCCGTTGTTTGCCCATTGGGATGCGAGGATACTTACGTCTCAATCGCCGCGGGCAAGCGCGACGGTTTTGGCGCCACCGGCGGTCTACACCCAGACGCAGCGCCATAGTCGCGCGGCATTCATCCGGATACCCGGCGCCACGTGGAGGCGATGCTCTCCCTTTGCTCCAAACCCGCTGATTTCCGCTTAGCGCCTGCGGTTCAGCCGCAGGAGAATGTTCAGAATCGCCACGAACACATTGAACAGGCCGGCGAACAGAATCAGCGCGCCGGGGATCGGGCTGTCAGCGTTGGAGTTGTGGAGGACATCGCTCGTGGCATACACCAGAATACAGACGCCGAAAATGCCGATTCCGGCGGCAATCAGCATCCCCAGCAGACCGATGTTGAGAAATGCGTTGAGCACTATCGCGGCGATGATGCTGATCGAGATCCCCAGCATCAGCCCTCGCGGCGCTGAAAACGTCCGATTCGACGACATCACGAACAGCGTGACTGCGCCAAAGACGACCAGGGTCATCAGCATCGCAATCTGAATCGTGCCGGGCGCGTAAAGGCTCGCAAACCGGAGGATCGGAGCCAGCACCAGTCCTGAAACGAACCCGTCGGCCAGGAGCGCGGTGACGCCCAGCACCGGATCGTGGCGGGCTGCCATGGCTATGCGCGGGATGACGTTGAGCAACACCATCGCCAGGATCCAACCAAGCCAGCCTGTGAAGAGGCCGGCCAGAGCGTCCGATTGCGCGCCGACGTATCCGCCGCAGAGCGCGCCGCCTGCACTGAGGCCCAGCAGCAGGTACGTTTTCTTGATGGTCTCGGCCCGAGCGGAGCTCAGTGGAGTGGTCCCGAAAAGATTGTCAATTGCTGTCATGCACGAAGGATACCACTGCGCCCGCGATTGCTCGATTGCTGGTTCCGGGCGGATGCCCGGTTTGCCCGAGAGCCGATCCCGCCGATGCTGAACGATCCCCCGGCGCGATGGCCGCCGCACGGGTGGAGTTCGGCAATGCCTTGCGTTAGAATAGGGCCACTTTCAGATCCGGTTTGGAGAAAACGCGATGCTCTATAAAAGAGTCCTGAGGTCGCTGCCAGCGTGCCTGGTTGTATCGATCTGGATGGGTTCCGGATCTCTTCTCTCGGCGCCCGGTAGTCCATCGGTCAAGGTCTGGGAAGAGAAAATCACCATACCAACCTATCTGGCCGGAGCGCCGGAACCCAACCCGATGTTCTTCTTTGGCCGCCAATCCCAGGGAGCGCAGGGGCCGGTTTATCCGTATCCCATGTACGATACCCTCACCGGCAAGAAGGTCGACAAGACCTACACCGCGGTCTACCTGGAGAACGAGTACTTGCGGATCGGCGTGCTGCCCGAGATCGGCGGCCGGATCTTCGAAGGCTTGGACAAAACCGACAATTACAATTTCATTTACCGCCAGCACGTGATCAAACCCGCGCTCATCGGCCTCATCGGGGCGTGGATCTCGGGCGGTGTGGAATGGAACATCCCGCATCACCACCGCGCCAGCACCTTCATCCCCGTTCAGTACAAAACAGAGGAAAACCCGGACGGCAGCAAGACCATCTGGGTGGGCGAATTGGAAGTGCGGCAGCGCATGCGGTGGGCGGTGGGCTATACGCTGCGGCCGGGCAAGTCCTACCTGGAAGCTTCGGTGCGTATCGTGAATCGAACGCCCGAGGTGAACACTATGCTGTGCTTCGCCAACCTGGCGGTGCATGCCAACGAGAATTACCAGGTGATCTTTCCTCCCAGCACCCAATACGGCGTCTACCACGGAAAGCGGGAGTTCACCGCCTGGCCGTTCTCCACCACCAGGTACGCCGGCGCGGATTTCACCAAGGGCGTCGATATCAGTTGGTACAAGAACCACATTTCCTCCAACTCGGTGTTCGCCTGGAATTACCAGGACGACTTTTATGCCGGGTATGACCATGGCAAAGAGGCCGGGACCATGAGCATCGCGGACCACAACGTCGTCCCCGGCAAGAAGTTCTGGACCTGGGGCAACGGTCCGAGCGGCCGCACGTGGGACAAGACCCTCACCGACGAGGATGGGCCGTATATCGAGCTGATGGTGGGGGCCTACTCCGACAACCAGCCCGACTATAGCTGGCTCCAACCCTATGAGACGCGGTCGTTCTCCTTGAACTGGTACCCGTTCCGCGACATCGGCGGAGTGAAGAAGGCCAACCTGGACGCCGCCGTGAATCTGGAGGTGGCCCACGGCGCGGCGAAGGTCGGCTTCTACACCACCTCGGCGCACCCGGCCGCGCAGGTGCGGCTCCACGCGGGAGACAAAACTCTGCTCCAGGAGACGGTCGCGATCGACCCCGCCAGGCCGTATGTAAAGCAGGTTGCCGTACCGTCGGGAATCGACGAGCATGACCTGGTGGCTTCGATTTCGGACCAGGGCCGGGAACTGGTTTCCTACCGCCCCATCCGCCTCACACCCGAGCCGATGCCCAAGCCCGTGACCGCGCCCGCGCCGCCCGAGGAGATCAAAACGAATGAGGAGTTGTACCTGATCGGGCTGCGCGCGCAGCAGTTCCACGATCCCGCCATCGATCCCCTGGCTTACTGGGAGGAGGTGCTGCGGCGCGACCCAGGCGATGCGCGCGTGAATACCGCCCTCGGCATCACGTACTTCACGAAGGCCCGGTACGCCGAGGCGGAGAAGCACCTGCGCACCGCGTTGGACCGGCTCACGGACCGATACACGGATCCCAAGGATGGCGAGGCGATCTACTACCTCGGCGCCGTCCTGAAAGCCGAAGGAAGCCCCGACGAGGCTTACGCGTACTTCTACAAGGCCACCTGGAGCCAGGCGTGGAAAGCCGCCGGGTACTATTCGCTGGCGGAGATCGCGGCCTCCCGCGGCGATATGGCCGCTGCCCTGGATCTCGTTGACCGCTCGATCGACTCCAACGCGCTCGACATCCGGGCGCAGAACCTGAAGGCCGCGGTGCTGCGCCACCTGGGCCGTCCCAAAGAGGCCATGCAGGTGCTGGCTGCGGCGCACAAGGCCGATCCGCTGGACGTTCGCTCCATGGCGGAGAATTGGCTGGCTTCGAAGAGCCCGGAGGCGGCCCGGACGCTGGCTTCGACGATGAACCTTCATCCCGCCACGGCCCAGGAGACGGCGGCGGAATACCTGAACGCCGGTCTTTGGCAGGACGGCACGGATGTGCTGTCGGAAACGACAGCCGCGGCATCGGACAAAACTAAAATCCACCCCATGGCCTACTACTACCTGGGCTATTTCGCCGGGAAGCTGGGACAGACTGAGAAGGCGGCCGAATATGACAGACTGGCCATGGCCATGCCGCCGGACTATGTCTTCCCGTTTCAGAACGAGGCGATCGATGTGCTTCGCGCCGCCATGAAGACCAATCCGCGGGACGCCCGTGCGCCTTATTATCTCGGGAATGTCTTGTACGACTGGCAACCGGAGGAAGCCACCCGGATGTGGGAGGCGTCCGCGGAGATCGACCCGTCTTTCGCCATCGTGCATCGCAACCTGGCGATGGCCTACGTGCACCAGAAGCCGCAGGGCGACCTCAACCGGGCGATTGCCGAAATGGAAAAGGCCGTGGCTGCCGAGCGCAAGTACGCGCTGCATTTCAGCGAGTTGGACGAACTCTACGAGCAGGCCGGGGTTCCGCTGGAAAAGCGCAGCCCACTGTTCGATCGGAACGCGACGGTCGTCGCCCAGCGCGACGACGCGGAAAACCGCGCGGTCGCTCTCAAGGTGGCTACGGGCGCCTACGATGACGCCATCCGCATGATGACGGGCAGGCAATTCGCCGTCGCGGAGGGCGCCAATCTGAATGTTTCCGAGCATTGGACGGACGCCCACATCCTGCGGGCACGGAAGAACCTGGAAGCTAAGCGGTATCAGGACGCGCTCGCCGATCTGCAGGCCGCGGTTACCATTCCCTCGAACCTGCCGTTGGGAGCCGCCGGCTCCAGCGCCGCCGCGCGGAATGCGGAGGTGGCCTGGTGGACGGGAGTCGCTTATGAAGGCTTGGGCGACCACCCGAAGGCCCTCGAGTCGTGGCGCCGGGCGGAAGCGCCCGCCCAGGCCGGGACGGGCCGGCGCGGAGGACAGATGGGAGGCAACCCGGCGGGGAGTGGCGCCCAGTCGTATTACCGGGCGCTGGCTCTCCAGAAACTGGGGCAGGCCGACCAGGCCAAAACACTTTTTGCCGGACTGGTGGAGTCCGGAAAAGCCGCTCTGCAGCAAGCGGCGCCCGCGCGTGACGGGGCGCCTTCGGGGGTGCCCTCGGGGGTTCCCTCGGGGCCGGGGAGAGGAGGCCGTGGGCAGTCGCCTCGTGTCCGCGTTGCCACCGCCCACTACCTCACCGGCCTCGGATACCTGGGACTGAACGACCCCGCACAGGCCAAGGCTGAGCTGAGCCAGGCCGTCGAGATGAGTCCGGACCTGGTGGGCGCTCGAATCGCTTTGGCTGCCATCCAATGATGCGAATTCCGGCCAGCCTGGTATGGGCCATACCATTTCGCTTTGGCTGCCATCCAATGATGCGAATTCTGGCCAGCCTGGTAATGACCATACCGTTCTGCGCGGGTCTTCCGGCGGCGGACCTGGCCAGGTTGGAGAACCAGGGCGTTCGCCTCGAAATCGATCGTTCCACGGCGTCGGCGCGCCTGCTCGACAAAGGAACGGGCGAAACTTGGGCGCTGGGCGCACCGCGGCTGGTGGCGCAGGACAAGAGTGCACTGCCCCTCCGGTTGGCGGGCGGCGTGACGGTCCGTGGCGGCGCGTTGACTTACCGCACTCAAGAGGGCGTTGAGTTCCAGTTCCGGCTGACGGCCAATCCGCCCGCGGTAGAGTACTCCTTCGACAAGCTGCCCGCGGATATGTCCGAAGTCCGGCTGCTGGACGAGTCTCTTCCGTTGGAGCCGGGGGCGCAGAACTATTACGCCATTCCGAACCGCATGGGCATCCTGCTCTTTCCCGAGGGCGAAAAGCCGTACACGCGGCGGTTCCCGGCCTACAGCTCCTCCGGGTACTCGATGGCGATGTTGGGCGCGGTGAAGAACGGCTCGGCCCTGCTGGCCACCTGGGAGGACCCGTATACCGAGATCCTCGCCGATTACGCGGTCTCGCCGCGGCGCCGGCTCTCCATCAGCCTGGCGCTCAACCACAGCGCGCGCGCCGTGCGCTTCGAGCCGCTGGGCCGCGGAGGCTACGTGGAAATCGCTAAGGCCTACCGGCCGGTGGCGCGGCAACGCGGATATCTCAAGACGCTGGCCGAGAAGATGCGCGAGAATCCGAACGTGGCGCGCCTGGCCGGCGCAGCGGATTTCAAGCCGTTTGCCTTCACCCGGTACGCGCCCAATACACGTTGGAATCAGACCGATCGGGAACGCCTCAGCATCCGCTTCACCTTCCAGGAATGCGCCGAGCTGGCCGAGCACTTCGCCAAGGACCTGGGCATCGACCGCGCCCTGCTCGTGCTGAATGGATGGATCAACGGGGGCTACGACAATCGCCATCCCGACGTCCTGCCCGCCGCGCCCGAAATCGGCGGCGACGCGGGGCTGATCGAGTGCTCGCGGCGCCTCCACGCGCTGGGACCGGGTTGGGTCTTCGGCCTGCACGACAATTACCAGGATTTCTATAAGAACGCCGCGTCGTGGAACGAAGACTACATCATGAAGAACCCCGACGGATCGCTGCATGCCGGCGGCGTGTGGGCCGGCGGCCTGGCGTACCTGATCTGCTCGCGAAAGAGCGTCGAGCTGGCTTCCCGGCCGATGAACGTGCCGCGCGTCAAGGAACTGTTCGCGCCCGACCTTTATTTCTCCGACACCATTTTTGCGTCTCCCCTGTACGAATGCTTCGATCCCAAGCACCCCCTCACCCTGGCCGACGACCTCCGGTACAAAACCGCCCTGTGCGACTACTTGCGGAAGCAGGTGGGACTCTTCGGCAGCGAGGAAGGCCGCGAATGGGGAGTGGCGCATGCCGATTATTTCGAGGGGCTGATGTCGCATAAGACGCACTACAACCAGCCCAATAACACCGACATCGTCGTTCCGCTGTTCGAGATCGTTTACGGCGACGCGATTTCCATCTATGCGCACCAGAGCGACCGCCCGCGGGTGGACAACCCGAGCTACATCCTCGATCACGTGCTCTACGCCGAGATGCCGGTTTACGATTTCGGCGATCACCGTTACTGGACCGGCTCGGATCCTGCGCCCCAGCAACGAAACCTCGATCCGTCGCGCATGGTCTTCGCGCGCGGCGGCCGGTTCAATCTAACCGACCAGTTCATCAAGAACACGTACGAAGTGCTGAGCCCGCTCGGCCGCGACACCGCCTTACTCCCGATGACCGACCACCGTTTCGTCACCACCGATAGAAAGGTGGAGAGCACGCGCTTTGGCAACGACACCAATATCACCGTGAACTACGGCGAAGCCGATTACGCCACGCCGCACGCGGTGTTGCCGCAGTGGGGCTTCCTGATCGAAAGCCCCGCGCTGGTAGCCTTTTATGCGCGGAGTTATGGCGGCCGGCAGTATGCCGAACCGGCTCTGTTCGTGATCCGGAGCCTCGACGGCAAACCGCTGGCCACCTCGCACCAGGTCCGGATCTATCACGGGTTTGGAGACACCCGCGTGGAATTCCGGGGCCAATCCCTCGAGGTGGCAACCGAGAAAGTGATTCCATGAAAATCCGCAACGTAGTTATCCCGACCCTCGCCGGCATTGGCTGCGCGCTGGTGCTATCTCGCGCCGCCGGCACGCGGCTGATCTGTTCGTTTGAAACCCCCGCGGAGCTGCAGAGGATCAAGACCACCAATGCCCGCATCACGCGAGTGACGCAGCACTCTACTGACGGCCGCTATGCCGCGCAGGTGGACTTCGAAGCAGCCGATCAACCCAAAATAGAGATCGCGCCCGAGGCGGCCGACTTTCGCCCCTTCGGATCCGTGGCCCTGGATGTAATGAATCCTTCCGAGGAGCCCCTGAGCTTCGCCATGGAAGTGGAGGACGCTTCCGGCGCGAAGACCGTGGCGCATACGGCGCTGCCGCTGGGAGCGCGGGAGAGCGCCAGTTTCGCCCTGCCGCTGAATTCGCCGCCTCCCCTGCAAATGGGCATGCGGGGCGAGGCCGCACTCCCGGGATTCCGCATTCTGGCGGAAGATCACCATGCCGTGGACGCGGCTCACATTGCGGCGATTCGAATCTATCTGAACAAACCCGGCCAGGCGCGGACGATGATACTCGACAATATTCGCCTGGCGCCCGGCATTTCCTACGACAAGATCGTGGATGCCTATGGCCAATCCGCCAGGGAGGAATGGCCTGGAAAGTTGACCGGGGTTTCGCAATTCCAATCGCGAAGGGCTGAAGAAGAGGCCGAGTTGAAACTGCATCCTTCCCTGCCGGACCGCGACGAGTACGGGGCTTGGGCTTCCGGCCCCAAGCTGGAATCCACGGGTTTCTTTCACGCCGCCAAATACCAAGGCAAGTGGTGGTTGGTGGCTCCCAACGGACATTTGTTTTTTTCGACTGGCATGGATTGTGTAACCACGCGAGAGGGCGGCACGGTGGTCGAAGGCCGCGAGAACATGTTCCAATGGCTGCCTTCGGCGGACGATCCGCTGGCGGCCCATTACGAGACCGTGCGCACCGCCACGCCGGTCGGCCTCCGCGACATCCAGTTCTACTCCGGCCGGACGTTCAATTTCTATTTGGCCAATCTTCAGCGGAAGTATGGCGGCGACTGGAAACAGAAGTGGCAGGAGACCGCCCTGGCGCGCCTGCGGGCCTGGGGAGTGAACACGATTGCCAATTGGTCCGATCCCGCTTTCTACGGCAACGGGCGAATTCCGTACACGGTGACGCTTGGCATCCGCGGCGCCGTGGGGGAAGTTTCCAGCGGCTCCGACTACTGGGGCCGAATGCGCGATGTCTTCGACCCCCGCTTCCCGCAGGCCGTGGATGACAGCGTGCGGGCGATGGCTCAGGCGCGGCGTGACGATCCCTGGTGTGTAGGTTACTTCGTGGACAACGAACTGGCCTGGGGCAACATGCGCAATGAGCGCTCACGATACGGACTGGCCCTCGGAACCCTTTCGCAGGGTGCGGATTCCGCCGCCAAGCGGGCGTTCGTCGATCGGGCCAGGACGCGTTACGGCAGCATCGAGCGGCTCAACGAAGCGTGGGGCTCCCGCTTCTTAACGTGGGAAGACTTCCTGGCCCAACCCTATCAGCCCGAGGGCGAATGGAAAGCCGGAATGCGGGAGGATCTGGCCGCGTTCATGAAGGAATTCGCCACCCGCTACTTCCGCACGATTCGCGACGCGCTGCGCAAATACGATCCGCATCATCTGTACCTCGGCTCGCGTTTCTCGGGCTACACCCGCGAAGAGGTCCTGGTAGCCGCCGAATACACCGATGTGATCAGCTTCAACATCTACCGGACGCGCGTGAACCCCGCGGATTGGAGCGTGCTGGACGGTATCGACAAGCCGGTCGTAATTGGCGAATTCCACATGGGCGCTTTGGATCGCGGCATGTTCCACCCCGGCCTGGTCTCCACGCCGGACCAGGCCGCCCGCGCCGCCATGTATCGGGATTACGTCCGTAGCGTGGCGGATCATCCGTTATTCGTCGGCTGCCACTTTTTCAAGTTCAACGACGAACCCCTGACCGGGCGCCCCCGAGACGGTGAGAATTACAACATCGGTTTCACTACGGTGACCGATAGCGTCTACCCGGAGTTGGTCGCGGCCGCCAAAGCGGCGCATAGCGAGGTCTACACTCGTCATGCACGCGCCCGGACGAATAGCGGCGCTGCGAATTGAGCGGTGGTGTCCGGCCTATCTGACGTGTAGTGTCGCCGCCCCCCGGGAGCGAGGGACGCGAATCGGCGAGCAAGCACCCGGTTCCTTCTCCGCCGCGAGCGGGCAAAAGAATCGATCCAGTTACTCTTCGGAGGCGGTGAAGCCGGCGGAGGCGGGGCCCGCACGGCGCCCCGGCGCGGCCAAACCGTATCGTGCGGCGGTTTCGCCGGTTTGCGAAGGCCGGTCGCATCGCCGCGCTGATTCTCCGGGCCCCCGGCCGGTCAGGCGCGAGGCGCCGAATCCCGGAGCGCGCTGGCCGGCCGGGCGGTGTCTCAGGTTGGTGATGCGAGCTACTCTCTCATGCCCTGGAACGGGAAGCGTGAGGCGATATCGTGCAGGGCCATGTCCACCGCGCTGTACCCGCCGCCCCGCGCCCGTGCCAGACCAACTGGCGCAGTGTTCTCAGGTTGCTCTCGATGTTCAGAGGATTCCGGCCCAACAAGGTGCGCCTTGAGCACCAGAGCGATGCCTTCCACTCCGGCGTCCCGCACTTCGCCCAACCCGTAACCTCCTGGTCGGTATAAATCTTGATGAGTGGATAGTCGTAATTCGCGGCCACCCGGCAGGCGCGCATGTCCGTGATCTTCAGCCCGCTCCCGCGGGTGCTCCATACGCCACCGCGGGTGTGACAACGATTTCTCTGAGTTCATGAAGCATCGCTTACATGATGCCGGAGTACGGCGACCTGCTCGCCCTTGTTGATGGATGGCTGCTCGTCTGGGCAGAAGGCGACCCAAGCGTATCGCCTGCCAACAGAACTTTCGCTGGACGTTCACGCTGAACGCGGACCAGTGGGCGAGATACACGTGGTTGTCACTACGAATTTCCCGCTGGGAATGAAGCTGTACGTTTGCGACGGCGCTCTACGATAAGGTGAGCGACGGCTAATCAGTTGGGGGATCCCCCGGCTCTGCCGGGGAGGCAGTAGAAGTTTGACGTATCCGGGAGTATGCCGTTCGTGCGCTGTCGGGCGCAACCGGCCCGATCAGCAGCGTGCGGCGCGCGGGACCGGTTTTTGAGCGGTTGCGATCAGGCCCCTTTGAGGGGCCAGCAACCG
>JBKQPR010000225.1:0-55587 GCA_052144935.1 Bryobacteraceae bacterium | reverse complement strand
CGATTCGCACATCGCTGGGGTTTGGCATAATGGCACGTGTCGCCCCATAATGAATTGGAGATCCTTCGATTCTTGGAGATCCTTCGATTCGCTGACTGGTCAACTGGGCGGGCGGAGGGGGATCCTCTGCTGGTCCTTGCAAATCGAGCCAAACGACAGGCCATAGTCCCGTCAGGTGCGGGTTGAGGAATCTGGCGTGGGTGACATTTAGGTAACACAGACCAGATGAATTAGCCGCGCGGGACGCAATAGACTCCTTTATAATCTGTAATTTACTGATTCCACATCTGCACCAAGCCTTCCCGAAGGCAAGGCCGCCTCTTCCCAAAATGCCCTGAAATCCGGCATCGACAGTCAATCCCAAATCATCCGTGGCGAAGACCCCGCCGCCCTCGACGCCATGGCCGCTCAATACCTCCTCGACCACCAGCCCCAATCCGCCTCGGAGCGCGCCCTCGTCGACATCCTCATCGATTCCGAGTGGACCCTCCGCCGCCTCCGCAAGACCGAGGCCCAGCTCTGGCAATTCGATCTCGCTGCCATCAGCCAGGAGAACACCAAGTCCTACAACCGGGACAACCCCATCCCCGAAGACCAAATCCTCGGCCGCGCCTTCGAACGCCGCCAGCAGACCTTCGCTCGCCTCGACCGCCGCCGCGAGAGCCTCCAGCGCGCCTACCACCGCACCCTCCAGGACCTGCGCCAGATCCAAGACTTCCGCTGCGCCCAGGTCTGGCCCCAGGTCTGGCCCCAGCCCAACACCCCCGCCGCCCCGCCTCAAATCCGGCTCGACCCTCCCGAAGCCCCCAAACCCGTCCCGGAGCCCACCGCCGGGACCCCTCCAACCCCTTCATCCCAAAGCGCTAACCTCGAAAATGGGTTCGTTCCTGAAAATCGCCAGGCTCTGCCCGCGCGCCTCGATTCCCCGTTGCCCCTCCCCTCCCCCAGCGGCTCCCCCTCGCGAATGCTGAAACTGGCCCCCAAAAACGAGCCGGAACAGCCGCAAACGGCCCTCCGGAGCAATTGGCGGCCCCGTGAGTGAGCGCACGCACTCTCCCGAAACGGCCCCTCGCCCGGCGGAATCCCGCCAACCCCCAAACGCCACGGGCGGCGGTAGAATTGGGACTGCGCCAAACTGATCTCATGTCCCACACCCAGATTCGCCACGGCACGGTAATCCCGGCGCGGGAGACGCCTCCCGCGGACATTCGTTTCGCGCCTTGTCTGGTCGTCTTATGCCCAACACTCTGATTCGCAACGGCACCGTAGTTACCGCGCGCGACACAACCGCCGCGGACGTTCTCATCGAAGGAGAGCGCATTGCAGCGGTGCGCCCCGGTCTCTCCCCGGCGGGCGCCGATCGCGTCATCGACGCCACCGGGCTCTACGTCATGCCCGGCGGCATCGATGCCCACACGCACCTCGACATGCCTTTCGGCGGCACCACTTCGGCCGACGATTTCGAAACCGGCACGCGCGCGGCGGCCTTCGGCGGCACCACCACGATCGTCGATTTCGCCATCCAGGCCCGCGGCACGCGCATGCGCGACGCGCTCGACACCTGGTGGAAAAAAGCCGAGGGCCGCGCCTGCACGGATTTCGGCCTGCACATGATCGTCACCGACCTCGGCCACGCCGGCCTGGAAGACATGGACGACATGGTGCGCGAAGGCGTGGCCAGCTTCAAGCTGTTCATGGCCTATCCCAACGTGCTCATGGTGGATGACACCACCATTTTCAAGGCCCTCTCGCAGACCGCCAAAAACGGGGCGCTCATCTGCATGCACGCGGAAAACGGCAGCGTCATCGACGTGATTGTGGCGCGCGCGCTGGCCGAAGGGAAGACCGCGCCCATCTACCATGCGCTCACGCGTCCCCCGCTCGCCGAAGCGGAAGCCGTGCACCGCGCCATCGCCATGGCGGAGATTGCCGGCGCGCCGGTCTACATCGTTCACCTCTCTTCGGAGGACGCCCTCAACCAGGTTCGCGAGGCCCGCGACCGCGGCGTCCCGGCCTTCGCCGAGACCTGCCCGCAGTACCTGCTGCTCTCCATCGAAGAGCTGGAGCGGCCCAATTTCGAAGGCGCCAAGTACGTGTTCACTCCCCCTCTGCGCCCCAAGCATCACCAGCCCAAACTCTGGGAAGGTCTCAAGGACGACCATCTGCAAGTGGTTTCCACTGACCACTGCCCGTTCTGCTTCGCCGACCAGAAGATCCTCGGCAAAGACGATTTCACCAAGATCCCCAACGGCGGTCCCGGCATCGAGAACCGCCTGCAGCTCATCTATCATTACGGCGTCAACCTGGGCCAGCTTTCGCTCAACCGCTTCGTGGAAGTTACCTCCACCGCGCCCGCGCGCATCTTCGGGATGTATCCCAAAAAGGGCGAGATCGCACCCGGCAGCGACGCCGACCTGGTCCTCTGGGATCCCGCGAGCGAGCACCTCATCAGCGCCGCCACGCACCACATGCGCGTCGATTACTCCATGTTCGAAGGCTTCCGCGTGCGCGGCAACGCCCGCACCGTGCTGTCGCGCGGCGAGGTGATCGTGGATGGCGGCCAGTTTCTGGGCAAGCCCGGCCGCGGCCAATATCTGAAGCGCGACGCCCGCGGCGGAGCCTGGCAATGAAGCCCCCCGGCGAACAGGCCCACGACCCCGCGCTCTACAACAAAGATCTCGCTCCGGTCCCCCAAAGCCGCCGCTCCTGGGGGACTTATAACTACGCTTCCCTGTGGGTGGCCATGTCGGTATGTATCCCCACTTACATGTTGGCGTCGGGCCTGATCGCCGGCGGCATGAGCTGGTGGCAGGCCATCGCCACCATCTTACTCGGCAATCTGATCGTACTTATCCCCATGTTACTGAACGCGCACGCGGGCGCCAAGTACGGCATCCCGTTCCCCGTGTTCGTGCGCGCGTCCTTCGGGGTGCGCGGCGCCAATGTTCCCGCGGTGCTGCGCGCGCTGGTGGCCTGCGGCTGGTTCGGCATTCAGACCTGGATCGGCGGCCAGGCCATCTACACCATGCTCAAGATCCTGTGGCCCTCCGCGGCGGCTCTCTCGGGCGGCGTGTGGATCTGCTTCTTCGCCTTCTGGGCCCTCAATATGGTCGTAGTCTGGCGCGGAATCGAAACCATCAAGGTTCTGGAAGGCGTTGGTGCTCCCTTCATGCTGGGTCTCGGCTTGCTGCTGCTGTGGTGGATCACCGGCAAGGCTGGCGGCCTCGGCCCCGTGCTCAGCACCCCCAGCAAATTTCACAGCGCCGCCGGATTCGTGCGCTTCTTCATCCCGTCGCTCACCGCCATGGTGGGTTTCTGGGCCACCGTGGCGCTCAATATTCCCGATTTCACGCGCTACGCCAAATCGCAGAAGGCCCAGGCCGTGGGCCAGGCCCTGGGGCTGCCCATCGCCATGACGCTGTATTCCTTCATCGGTGTGGCCGTCACCTCCGCCTCGGCCGTCATCTTCGGCGCGCCCATTTGGGACCCCGTCCAGCTCCTGGCCCGTTTCAACTATCCGCTGGTGGCGTTCATCGCGCTGGTCGCGATCGTCGTCGCCACCCTCAACACCAACGTGGCGGCCAACGTGGTTTCGCCCTCCAACGATTTTTCCAATCTCAACCCGCGTCTGATTTCCTTCCGCACCGGCGGCCTGATCACCGGCGTCGTCGGCGTGCTCATGATGCCCTGGAAGCTGCTCAGCGATTTCAGCGCCTACATCTTTGGCTGGCTGGTTGGTTACTCGGGCTTTCTGGGCCCCATCGCGGGCGTGATGATCGCCGATTATTTTGTGATCCGCCGCGCGCACCTCAAAGTGGACGATCTGTACCGCCGCGGCGGCCTCTACGAGTACGATAGCGGCGTCAACTTCCGCGCTATTGCGGCGCTGGCCGCGGGAGTGGTGGTGGCGCTGCTCGGCTTGGCCGTGCCGGCTTTGCGTCTGTTGTACGATTATGCTTGGTTCGCCGGTTTCGGCGTATCGGGCGCAGTCTATGTGATCTTGATGCGGAGCGCCGAGACGCCCGCCCGGCAACCGGAATCGGGGCCGGCTTCGGAGCCCGAACCGGAATGGGAAGGAGAAGCATGATCGCAACCGAATCGAAAGTCGAAACCGTGTCGTTCTGTATCGATGGCGTATGGGAAAAGCCCGAGGGCCACGCCACCCAGCAGGTGACCAATCCCGCCACTGGTGAGGTGCTGGCCCAAGTGCCGTTCGCCACCGACGCCGACGTGGACCGCGCCGTGCGCAGCGCCCACGCCGCCTTCCTCAAGTGGCGCGCCGTGCCGGTGGTGGACCGCGTCCAGGTGCTCTACCGCTATAAGGACCTGCTGGAGAAGCACGCCCTCCGGCTCGCCGCCACGCTCACCAGCGAGAACGGCAAGACCGCGGACGATTCCAAGGCCGAAGTGCGCCGCATGATCCAGATGGTCGAAGTGGCTTGCGGAATGCCCAGCCTGATGATGGGCGATTCGCTCAACGATATAGCCGCGGGAATCGATTGCAAGACCATTCGCCAGCCCATCGGCGTCTGCGCCGGCATCACCCCGTTCAATTTCCCCGCCATGGTGCCGATGTGGATGCACCCCTTCGCCATCGCCTGCGGCAACAGTTTCATACTCAAGCCTTCCGAAAAAGTGCCGCTCACCCCCACCCTGGCGATAGCGCTGCTGCACGAAGCCGGCCTGCCGCCCGGAGTGCTCAACCTGATCCACGGCGGCAAGGAAGCCGTGGACGCGCTGCTCCGCCATCCGCTCGTCAAGGCCGTTTCCTTCGTCGGATCGACGCCCGTGGCGCGCTACATCTACACCACGGCCGCGGCCAACGGCAAGCGCGTGCAGGCGCTGGGAGGGGCCAAGAATCATCTGATCGTGATGGCCGATGCCGACATGCCCAAGACCGTCGAAGCCATCATCGGCTCGGCCTTCGGGGCGGCGGGCGAGCGCTGCCTGGCCGGTAGCGTGCTGGTTCCGGTAGGCGATGCGGCCGGCCCTCTACTCGATCTGCTGGTGAAGCGCACCGAAGCCCTGGCCGTCGGCGACGGATCCGAGGCCGGAACCGAGATGGGACCGCTGGTCACTTCCGACCACTGTAAGCGCGTGGAAGGCTATGTGGAGAAGGGCGTCGCGGAAGGCGCCACTCCGCTGGTGGATGGCCGCGCGCGCAAAGCCGCCGGCGGCGGCTTTTTCCTCGGCCCCACCATCTTCGACCACGTGACGCCCGAGATGACCATCGCCCGCGAAGAGATCTTCGGCCCGGTGCTCTCGGTGATCCGCGTGGACACGCTCGATGACGCCATCGACCTGGTGAACCGCTGCCCCTTCGGCAACGCCACCGCGATCTTCACCGCCAGCGGCAAATCCGCCCGCGAATACTCCTCACGCTGCGAAGTCGGCATGGTGGGAGTGAATGTTGGCGTGGCAGCTCCTATGGCCTTCTTCCCCTTCGCCGGCTGGAAGAACTCGTTCTTCGGCGACCTGCACGCGCACGGCAAAGACGCCGTGTCCTTCTACACCGAGCAGAAGGTGATCATGAGCCGCTGGTTCTAACCACCCTCTGTGTGCATACAAGCCGTCCGCTTGCTCACGCGCCGTCCGCTTGCTTCCTGTCGCGGCTCCGATCAGAGCCGGGCCCAGAGGGCGCCCCGTCAGGGAGCGGTTGCTTACCCACACAGACCCGATGGTCACCCGCGCCTGGAAGAACAGCCTCTTCGTCAGCGCACGCGCACGGGAAAGCCCCGGTGCCGTTAACGCGACCCCTGATAAGGCGCCACATAATAAAGTAAGGCGAGAGGCGAAAAGGCTGGAAAAGGCGGCGCGTATCACCAGTAAGGGCCAGATTACCGTGCCGCCGGAAATCAGGCAGGCTCAGGGAGTCGGTGTCGGCGACCAACTGCTCTCCGAGCAGGTCCGTGGTGGCTTCCGCGTCCGGCCTCGTCGTGCCGCGAGTCCGTTCGAGAAATTTCGCGGCATTGGGACTCCTGGCATCCGGCGCGGCCGAAAGGCCGTGACTGGCTAGGTTCGGGAACTGCGCGGACGATGACGACCGCCGTGGACGGCAATGTCCTGATCGCTCTCTGGAACGAGGACGACAGCCTGAACGCCTTAGCCCGTTCGGCGTTGGACGCCGCCTTGGAGCGAGGGAATCTCGTGATCGCCGCGCCAGTCGCCGTGGACTGGAACCTCGGCCAACCCGTGTGGCGCGCGGCGGGACGGGCATTCGGCAATACGCCGCCCGCCGAAAAAACAGCGCGATTCTGGCCCGCGCCTCATTCTTACCGATTTCCTGATCGGCGCCCACGCCGTGCAGAACGGCTTTCGTCTGCTTACGTTGGACGACCGCCTCTATCGTGCGGCATTCCCGCAACTCGTGGTCCGCGCGATCTGAGCTGCCCGCCGATCGCTGAAAACTTCCTTACCCCCACACCTTCTCGAACGCCGCTTTGAACTTCGCCATGTCGTCCGCCGACCCGATGGTCACCCGCACCTTGGTGGGCCACGTCTGCCACACACGCCCGATGATCACCTTCTCGGCCGCCATGGCCTGGGCGAACTCGCCGCCCGGGCGCTTGACTTCCATCATGAAGAAGTTGGCCTCGCTGGGGATATACTGCACGCCCTTCTTCTCCAGGAACTCGAAGGTGTCCTGGCGGATCTGCTTGTTGAGCGCGCGCCACTTTCATGCTGGCGGCCGCGCAGGCCAGCGCGGTCACCGGCAGGAATCCCGCGCCGTAAGGCCGCAGCTTGGCCAGCAGATCGGGCCGCCCCATGGCAAAGCCCATGCGAAGCCCGGCCATCCCGTAGATCTTCGAGAAGGTGCGCAGCACGATGATGTCCTTGCCCGCTTTCACCAGGTCCGAGCACGGCTGGGCGTTATCGGAGAAGTGGATGTAGGCTTCGTCCACCAGCACCACCGCGTCCTTTTTCTTATTGGCCAGCAGGTAATCGATCTCCTTGCGCGGCGTCACCGTCCCGGTCGGATTGTTGGGATTGCATAGGTAGTAGACGCCGGCATCGGGATCGGCCTTGATCATGGCCGCGCCATCGTGCGCATAATCCTCGCGCAAAGGCACGCGCTTCAGCCCGGAGCCGATAAACGCCGGCGCTCCGCCGCCGTAACCGGGGTCGCCCATGGTCCAGCTTCGTCCCGGCGAAGTGAAGGCGCACGAAACGCGATGCAGCGGATCGCTGGATCCGGCGTACAGCGAGATGTTGTTTTGCGGCACGCCCTCCACCTCGGCGATGGCGGCGGAGAGTTCGCCCTGTTCCCCGCCGGGCGAATACCGCCAGCCCATCGGCGCGATTTTGAACATGGCTTCCAGCCCCTCTTTGCTAGGACCCATGGGGTTTTCGTTCTGGTTGATGCGCACGGCGTCGGGGTCGGCACGCCGCCCCATGCGGCGTTCGGCGTCCTGCGCCATGGCGAATTCGTTATAGAAAGGGAGAGCCGCCCCAGCGGTCAGCAGGCTCGCAATGCGGCCCAACTGGCGGCGGGAGAAACCCCTCTGTAGCAAAGCATCGGCGTGATCCGGATGGAGACCCATTGTGAACTCCTCTCAATGCGGCGAACCGCACGGTGAACGGCTCGGTGGACCGCTCGAGCGACTTGGCGCGCCCGGTTCATCGGTTCCTATGAAGATACCAAAACCCGCCGTCCGCCGCCACGGCAAGACGCGCACGGCCACCGGCCTGATTTTGAATTTCTCCTTGTGCTGAGTTTCTCTGCTCCCCGACCTGGCGAGAGTGGGAGGGCTTGAGAGATGTTGCGGATCTGGAATGCTACTCTCGATAGCCAACGCCTGCCGGACATCTTAATTTTCATGTCCTTCTAACCGACAGAAAACAAGAGAGATGATGCGAGTTACGAAAACAATGGAAAAATTGGCACCGCGTCCTTTGGGGCGCTGCAATGTCTTCGGGGCCCGTCAGAGATCAAGACACCATAAGGTTTGGCGAGGATTTCGAGGTCGATCTCCGATCCTACAAGCTGCACCGCAACGGCCGTGTGCTCGAGCTGGAGCGCATCCCCATGGAAATTCTGCTGTTCCTGCTGGAGCAGAGAGATCGAATCGTAACCCCGAGCATTGCCGCCGGCGTTCGGGCCGCGGCGGGAAGGCCCAGCACATGGCGCTGGCCGTTGACCGGTTGCGATTGCCGTTGTCCCGATCGCGGGGCTGGCCTGGCCCCTCAGAGGGACGGATCCAATCTTCATTCATCCTTACTGCAAGGCCCCTTACCGCAAGGCCCTTTGTATTTCTGCTAAGACATCCTGCCACTTGACGATCATCGCGTCGGCCTCTTTCTGAAATCCAACTCCATCCTTAATGTGGAGATCCATGGCGATCAACATTCGATCGGTAGCTTTCTTGTTTTCCTCACGCTTGGGATGTCCTGTCAACCAAGCCGCTTTCGTCAGAACCCGCAATTCTTCAACTGTCGAACCGATGCCCGAGTTGTCCTTCACAACACCGGCCTTGCGGACTACCTCCTTGATTTGTTTGACAGGAAAACGGCCCTTGGTACTGTCGTCGAAGGTCTCCATAACGGCTTCAGAGTCGTCCGCAGCAAGATCTCTCGCCTTGTTAACGTCTTCGGTAGAATCATGATACGAATCCTCGAGTCTGTGGAAATCATCGTTCGCCGCCTGCATATGTTTGGTGGCAGAAGTAATTTTGGCCTTCTCTACTGCGTCTTGAAGGTCTCGGGCCTGTCTCCACGTCGAATCGGGATTCAAACGATCATACGCTATTTTGAGGTTTTCCAAATCTTCGCCTAGAGAAGACAGAACATCTCCATGCGACGCCGCGCCGGCTGCCTTCATGCCATTGGCGACAGAGTCAACCAGCGCTTGCCATTTCTCGGCCTCCCTCCTCATATCTTCGGCCTTTCCAACGAGGTGCTCGTTTATCAGATCCTGTACGGCAAGACCGACGTTTCGTTTGGCGCTGTCCAATGCGACCTTAGCGTTCTTTAAGCTCTTAAGGGCTGTATTGACTTGATTCTCCACGTCCCTGGAGATTCTCCGATCGCGTTTCACGTCGGGGGACAACTGACTGACAGCCTGATCGAGATCCTTGGTAATGGCATTCGGACTGGGAAGTTTCTTGTCAAGCTCGACCATTTCCTGATAATTCGTAACGAATACCTTCCAGCCAGTCATTGCCCAATTGTGCTTGGAAACAAGCTCCTTTAGGCCGGATTCGTCCTGTTTAAAACAATAAATCTTCCCGTACGGAGGTATATCTTGCGAGATGGAAGATTTTATGACCTGCTCGGCTTCACTCTTAGCACGTTGCGCCAGCACGTCCTTCATGTGCTCCGCCTCGCCTCGCCGGTCCGGGAAATCGCTCTCCAGGCTGTCCTGGCTGTCAAACGACTCTTCGTAGGCAGCCTGGGCGTCTGGATCTAACTCAATGAGCCACCTCTCCATTTCTTTTCTTTTTGGATCTGCCATATAAACTCCTCAATCGATCGGAGCACTCCAGGTCCATCGACTGTTCCTTGCCCTGCAATTGCGCCTTCGGTTCAAGCCCACAAAGAACGCCGCCAGGGAGCGCACCTATAAGATCGCCAAGTAACCCGGCAACCATCGCCACCCATCCCAACCCCGTCTCCGGTCGAAGCCGGGGCGGCGTTGCCGAAATCGCACTCCGGCGTTGCCCTTTTCGCTTTAGGGAATTTGCATCGGTGCGCCGCTTAGGCCATCGATTGCTCAGCCACCTTCAAGCTATCCAAGAGCGTCTGCTTCAAATTGGTCTTCACGCCGAACGGGTTCCGATCGACGTGATCGATCAATTGCTCCGACTGCACAATCCGTTTGTATTCATCCAGGATGGATCGAGTCTTTCGCAGTTCGGCTTCGCGCGCCGCCTCGCTTGAGGCTGCGCCAGCGTTCAGGGAGTCGGTTAGCCTATGATCCAGCTTGTCCAGGATCGCGTCGATTTTCAACATACTCTTATCGATCTGTTTGAGCAGCCCCGGGCTAGACTTGGCGAACTGAGCAGTCACCGCGAGTTTCAAGTCTTTGATCTTGGCGTCTGCAATGGTCCGCGCGCCTTGCCAATGTACCGCGGCCTGCGTCAACTTGGCGTGCTGTTGCGTAGCCGCGGCCTGCGTCAACTTGGCGTGCTGTTGCGCAGCCGCGGGCGGCGGCGCGGCCGCGGGCGGCGGCGCGGCCTTGGGAACCACGCCTCCAACGTGTGAGGGATCCAAGATTTCTTTGCCGAGCAAATCCTTGAAGATCGTGGCCTGCGATTTGAGCAGCCCGAAATTCACCTTGCCGCCCTTCGCCACAAGGTTAATCTTGCCCTCATGCAATGAACAAAGACCGCTACAGGCGATTGCCTTGGTACCATGCAAATTCTTCAACAATGGCGTGATCGCGTTCACCGGGCTGCCCACCACCAGGAAGGGTTTCAAAATATGGATCTTTCCGGAGGCGTCGGGCATTTGGACGTCGCTGTATATACAAAACGGCGTGTTGTCCTTGATCTGGCCGGCCGCGGCCCTCATCGCCTTCTTGTAGGCCTCGAATGTCTGCAGGTCCTGAGCTTTCAGTTGCATGGTCGAATCCTCCTCCCGAGGCCGGTTCTGGCCCCGCTGATCCTTTTCCACCAGTTTGGGTCGAGTTCCGGTTTGGCCATAGATTGAATCCCCCTCCTTGTGCTGGGTTTCCCCGCTCCCGGACTTGCGAGAGTGGGAGTGCTTGAGAAATGGTGCCGGATCTGGGCCGCTGTTCTCGATAGCCAACGCCTGTCGGGCATCTTAATTTTCATGTCCTCCTAACCGACAGAAAATAAAAGACATGATGTGAGCTGACGAAAACAATGGTAAAATTGCCATCGCCCATGTTGGGGCGCTGCAATGTCCTCCGGGCCAGTCAGAAATCAAGACACCATCCGGTTTGGCGAGGATTTCGAGGTCGATCTCCGATCCTACAAGCTGCACCGCAACGGCCGTGTGCTCAAGCTGGAGCGCATCCCTATGGAAGTTCTGCTCTTTCTACTGGAGCAGAGAGGACGAATCGTAACGCGGGAGCAAATCATTGAGAGGATCTGGGGCAAGGACGTCTTCCTAGACACCGACAACAGCATCAACGGCGCTATCCGGAAGATCCGGCAAGTTCTAAAGGACGATGCCGAGCAACCGCGCTTTGTACAAACCATCACTGGTAAGGGTTACCGTTTCATAGCGCCGGTGGTCGAACCCGTCAGTGAAAAACCTGTCGCGCAAGAACCGGTGACGGACCCGCCGCCGCAAGGCTTGGCAACGGTTGCACCGGTAGCCATCCCCCAAGCACTTGTCGCCGACGTTCGCGCCGCGGCGGAAAAGCCCGGCACGTGGCGCTGGGCATTGCCGGTTGGGATTGCCGTTGTCCTGATCGCGGCGCTGGGAATTTACTTTCAGTGGTTCCGATCCGCTCGTCCCCCATCGCCCAGCGGACGATTGATGCTGGCCGTTCTTCCCTTCCAGAACCTTACGGGAGATGCGGGGCAGGACTACATCAGTGACGGCATGACTGAGGAAATGATCGCCCAGTTGGGCAACCTCGATCCCCAGCACCTGGGAGTCATCGCGCGCACCTCCGTTATGCACTACAAGAACAGCCGGGAGCAGGTGGAGCAGATTGGCCGCGAGCTGGGAGTGGACTATGTACTCGAGGGCAGCATCCGGCGCGATTCGCAAACAATGCGCATCACGGCCCAGCTCATTCAAGTGAAAGATCAGACCCACCTCTGGGCGCGGCAATACGACCGCGCTCTCAGTAACCTGCTGGCCCTTCAAGGCGAGATCGCGCAGGAAATAGCGGGTGAAATTCAGCTCGCTTTCAACAGCCACAAGCGAATCGAGGCAACCCGCCAGCCTTCTCTCTCGCCGACTGCTACCGCGGCTTACGACCTTTATCTCAAAGGCCGCTATTTCTGGAACAAAAGGACGGCCCAGGGGCTTCAGCAGGCGATTGAGTGCTTTCAGCAAGGCATCGCCAAAGATCCCGCCTACGCCCGCGCTTATGCCGGCTTGGCCGATTCGTACGCCATGATCAGTAGCTACAATCAGGCTCCGGAAAATGAGGTCATGCCGAAAGCGCGCGCGGCGGCACTCAGCGCGTTGGCACTCGACGAGAAACTCGCGGAGGCCCACACCTCCCTGGCTTTGATTACCGAGAATGACGATTGGGATTGGCAAGCCGCCGAGAAGGAATTCCAGCGTGGCATTCAGTTGGATCCTAACTACGCCACGGCACACCATTGGTATGCCGAATACCTGGCTTTCCAAGGGCGCTTCGACGAAGCATTGGCCGAGAGTGAACGCGCCCGCCAGCTTGATCCCCTATCGCTGATCATTGCCGCCGACAAAGGCGCAATTCTGTTCTTTTCGAGACAGTACGATCGCGCGATCCAGCAACTCCGCACCGTGCTCGATATGGAGCCCAACTTTCCCCGCGCCGGAATCGTGGTCTTCGCCTATGTACAAAAGGGACAAACCGCCGATGCCCTGGCAGAGATCAAGAGCTGGCCCCGAGGCGACGATGCGCCTTGGACTTGGGCAACCGAGGCCTACGTTTACGGACGCTCGGGGCAACTGGTCCAGGCCCGGCGTGCGCTGGAGGAATTGGAACAGGCCATTGCGCGTCGGCATTTAGATCCGGTACCGTTGCTTATACTGGCAAACGCCGGTCTCGACAAGGACGCAACCTTCGGCTGGGTGCAAAAGGCCTACTCGGAGCACTCGCACCTCATTACCACTCTTAAGGTGGATCCCATCTTCGACCCACTGCGCACCGACCCGCGTTTCCAGAAATTACTGCGCGGCGTCGGACTGGCACAATAGTCCGCCTCTCTGCTCCCCGAAATGAACGCCCGCTGAGCAAGACTCTGGATTGAGAGCTTCCCTGTGCAATGCCGCGGGGGACTCGGGGCTGGCCCGATAGCCACCGATATTTTCCGTTACGCCCCCGAGGAGGGATTGAAGGCGGGAGGCATTGCTGCCGAAGGCGGCAGCGCCGGCCGCAGATCGTCGATAGGCCGGCTCCCTTTGCTCGGGGAACCTGAGCGTAGCCGAGGTTGGTCAGTGGGGTGGCTCGTCGAGGCCGTCCCTTGGCAGGTTGGGTGGCAGGTCCCCTGGTTTGCGATGGCGCCACGATTTGCTATTCACGGGCCGAGGCCGCAAATGTCATTTTCAATCGCCGCCGGGTCCGCTCTCCGGCCGGCTGCGAATCGCGGCAGCCTCCGCCGACTCCGCAATCCCATGTGGCCGGGTTCATCGCGGGCGCGCCGCTTTTTGTATCCCGATATATCCCGACAAGACGCGAGCGAGGGTAGCCTGTCTCCAGCCTGTCTGGCCCGCTGCCGCCACGCCGCCCACGCCGCCCGCCGTCGCTTGCTTCCCCCGTCCGGAAGATCCATAATGAGCCTCATCGCCATTTTTTCCGGTCGCCAGACTGCTGAGGTGTTGTGTTCCCTGGCGGCCAGGAGGTTTGCATGTCTCGTAACGTGCGGTGCTCGCTCATCCAGGCGTCCAATGTCGCCCCTCCGGATGCCTCGTTGGAGACCACCAAGAAGGCTATGGTCGACAAGCATGTCGAGTACATCCGCCAGGCCGCCCATGCCGGCGCGCAGATCGTCTGCCTGCAGGAAATCTTCTACGGGCCTTACTTCTGCGCCGAGCAGACCACCCGCTGGTACGACTTCACCGAGCCCATTCCGGACGGCCCTACCATCCGCCTCATGCGCGACCTGGCTCGCCAGCTCCACGTCGCCCTCATCGTGCCGATCTATGAGGTGGAGCAGGATGGCATCTACTACAACACCGCCGCGGTCATCCACAACGACGGCTCGTATCTCGGCAAGTATCGTAAGACCCACATCCCGCACGTCGCTCCGGGCTTCTGGGAGAAATATTATTTCCGCCCCGGCAACCTGGGCTTTCCGGTCTTCGATCTCGGCTTCGCCAGGATCGGCGTCTACATCTGTTACGACCGTCACTTCCCCGAAGGCGCCCGGGCCCTCGGGCTGAATGGCGCGGAGATCGTCTTCAATCCGTCGGCCACCGTCGCGGGATTGAGCGAATATCTGTGGAAGCTGGAGCAGCCCGCGCACGCTGTGGCCAACGGCTACTTCATCGGCGCTATCAACCGCGTGGGCACCGAAGCCCCGTGGAACATCGGTGAGTTCTATGGCTCCAGTTACTTCTGCGACCCGCGCGGCCGCATCGTCGCGCAGGCCTCGCGCGACCGCGACGAGGTGCTCACCGCCGATCTCGATCTCAGCCTGATCGCCGAAGTGCGCAAGACCTGGCAGTTCTTCCGCGACCGCCGGCCCGACATGTACGAAGCCCTGGTTAAAGCATAATGCCAAAGCGTGACCCTATGACCAAAGACGAAATCATTCTGGCGAATAAGGAATTCCTCTTCCCCGCCGTCTTCCACTATTTCCGCGAGCCCCTCGTGGTCGCGCGCGCCAAGGACCAATACGTCTGGGACGCCGACGGCAATCGATATCTCGACTTCTTCGGCGGCATCGTCACCGTCAGCGTGGGCCACTGCAACGACCAGGTGAATGCCAAGGTCCATCGCCAGCTCGACACCTTGCAGCACGTTTCCACGGTCTTCGCCAACGAGCCGCAGGCCGCCCTGGCGCAAAAAATCGCCTCCATCACGCCCGGCGGCAAGCTCACCAAATCGTTCTTCACCAACAGCGGCACCGAGGCCAACGAAACCGCCATTCTGACGGCGCGCTGCTACACCGGCAACACTGAGATCGTGGCGCTGCGCCATTCCTATCACGGCCGCTCCGCCATGGCCATGACCCTCACCGGTCAGGGATCCTGGCGGCTCGGCCCGGCGCAGGCCGGCATCGTCCACGCCCACAACGCCTATTGCTACCGTTGTCCCTTCGGCCTCACCTATCCAAGCTGTGAGGTGAAGTGCGCCCAGGATATGGAAGAGCTGATCCGTTCCACCACCGGAGGCCGCATCGCCGGCTTCATCGCCGAGCCCATCCAGGGCGTGGCCGGATTCATCACTCCGCCCAAGGAATATTTCCCCATCGTCGAGAAGATCGTCCGCAACCACGGCGGCGTCTTCATCAGCGACGAAGTGCAGACCGGCTGGGGCCGCACGGGCGGCAAATGGTTCGGGATCGAGCAGTGGGGCGTCACCCCCGACATCATGACCAGCGCCAAGGGACTCGGCAACGGCAGCCCCATCGGCCTCACCGTAGCGCGGCCGGAGGTCGCCGATTCCGTCAAGGGCCTCACCATTTCCACCTTCGGCGGCAACCCCGTCACCACCACGCAGGCCAAAGCCGTCATCGATTTCATCGAGGAGCAGAACCTGCTGGCCAACTGCGCGGAGACCGGCGCTTACTTGCGCGGCCGTTTGGAAGAGTTGAAGGACAAGCACGAAATCATCGGCGATGTGCGCGGCATGGGCCTCTTGCAAGCCCTGGAGCTGGTGGAGGACCGGCAGACCAAGGCGCCTGCCGCGGCGCAAACCGCCATGGTGATGGAAGCCGCGCGCGACAACCGCCTGCTCATCGGCAAAGGCGGCATGTTCGGCAACGTGCTGCGCCTTTCGCCGCCCATGAATGTGGGGCGCACCGATGTGGATCAATTCATCGAACTGCTGGACCGCAGCCTGGCGGTGTGCGGCGCAGTGACGGCCGGGAGGTCCCGGTGAGCGCGTCCGTCCAGCCCGTGGCGCGCAACCTGCGTCAGTTTCCCGACCTGCATCCGCCGCTCGATTCCCAGTCCGCGCTGGCCGAAGCCAATCGTTGTCTGTTCTGCTTCGATGCCCCCTGCACCGGCGCCTGCCCCACGCACATCGATGTGCCGCGCTTCATCAAGAAGATTTCCACCGGCAACCTGCGCGGCTCGGCGCTCGCCATTCTCGACGCCAACATTCTGGGCCTCAGTTGTTCCCGCGTTTGTCCCGTGGACGTCCTTTGCGAGGGCGCCTGCGTGATGCACCGCTACAACGAGAAGCCCATCGAAATCGGCCGCCTGCAGCGCTTCGCCATGGACCGGTTTTACGAAAGCGGCGCACGGCCAGGTCCCGCGGCAACCTCCACCGCGCCAGGCCCCGGGCGCGTGGCGTGCATTGGCGGCGGACCCGCGTCGCTGGCCTGCGCTGCCGAGCTGCGGCGCCACGGTCACAACGTCGCCATCTTCGACAACCGCCCTCTGCCCGGCGGCTTGAATACTTACGGCGTGGCCGAGTACAAGCTGCGCCCTGCCGATAGCCTGCGCGAAGTGGAGTTTGTGCGCTCGCTCGGCGTCGAGTTCCGGCAGGCGGAAATCGGAACGGCCGTGCCCATCGACCAGTTGGAAAGCGAGTATGACCTGATCTTCATCGGCATCGGATTGGGCGCCATGGAGAAGCTGGACATTCCCGGCGAGGATCTGCCTGGCGTGATCGACGCCCTGCACTTCATCGAACGCTACAAGACCGCCGAGGACTTCACCGTGGGCGGCCGCGTGGTGGTGATCGGCGGCGGCAACACCGCTATCGACGCCGCCAATGCCGCCAAACGCCTGGGCGCCAAGGAAGTCCATCTGATCTACCGCCGCACCGAACGGCAAATGCCGGCGTTCAGCTTCGAGTACCACCATTCCAAAGTAGAAGGCGTGCGTTTCCACTGGCTGGCGCAGCCGGTCGAAATTATCGCCCGCGACGGCCGCGCGGCGTCCGTCAAGTTCATTGAAACGCGCCTGGCCGGGTTCGACAACAGCGGCCGCCGCCGCGCCCTGCCCGTGGAAGGCTCCTACTTCGAGCTGGCCTGCGATCTGGTGATTCCCGCTCTCGGTCAATCGCGCTTCCTGGGATCGCTGTGCGAATCGCGCGGCATCCAACTCGCCGACCGCTCCATCGCGGTGGACCGGTCCACTGGCCAGACTTCCAATCCGCGTTACTACGCCGGTGGCGATTGCGTCAACGGCGGCCGCGAGGTGGTGGATGCGGTGGCCGACGGCAAACGCGCCGCGCTGGCCATGGCACAGAAGATGGCGAGCAAAATGGAGGCATCCCGTGGCTGATCTGACCACCGTGTTCGCGGGCGGCATCCGTTGCCCCAACCCCTTCTGGCTGGCTTCCGGCCCGCCCACCAATTGCGGCGAGCAGGTGATGCGCGCCTTCGATGCCGGCTGGGGCGGCGCCGTGTGGAAGACCATCGGCGAACCGATCGTGAACACTTCCTCGCGCTACTCCTCGGTGGATTGGAACGGCCAGCGCATGATGGGCCTGAACAACATCGAGCTGATTTCCGACCGTCCCATCGAAGTCAACCTGCGCGAGATCGCCGAGGTGAAGAAGCGCTATCCGCGCCACGCCGTGATCGCTTCGCTGATGGTGGAATCCAAGCGCGAGGTGTGGCACGACATCGTCAAGCGCTCCGAGGATGCCGGCGCCGACGGACTGGAGTTGAATTTTGGCTGTCCCCACGGCATGAGCGAGCGCGGCATGGGCGCCGCCGTGGGGCAGGTGCCCGATTACTCCTGCATGATTACCGAGTGGGTCAAAGAAGTGGCGCGCACGCCGGTGCTGGTGAAGCTCACGCCCAACGTCACCGATATCCGCGCGGTGGCCCGCGCCGCCCGCCGCGGCGGCGCCGATGGACTTTCCGCCATCAACACCATCAACTCCATCACCGGAATCGACCTCGACACCTTCACGCCGCGCCCCAACGTGGGCGGGGCTTCGGCGCATGGCGGCTATTGCGGACCGGCGGTCAAGCCCATCGCGCTGCACATGGTGCAGCAGATCGCTTCCGATCCCCAAGTGGGGCTGCCCATTTCGGGCATCGGCGGCGTGGCCGGCTGGCGCGAAGCCGCCGAATTCCTCCTGCTCGGCTGCACCACCGTGCAAGTGTGCACCGCCGCCATGCATTACGGCTACCGCATTGTGGAGGACATGGCCGAGGGACTTAGTAACTGGATGGACGAGAAGGGCTTTCGCTCCGTCGCCGATTTTCGCGGCCTGTCGCTCCCGCGCGTCACCGAGTGGAAGCACCTGGACCTGAACTACCAGATCGTCGCGCGCATCAACCGCGAAACCTGCATCGGCTGCGACTTATGTTACGTGGCGTGTTGGGATGGCGCCCACCAGTGCATCCACTTGGATGGCGCGGGACCAGAGGGCACGCTAGAGGGCACCTCCAAGGGCCCCCTGCCGGCCGCGCTGGAAGCCGCCAGCCGCGCCCGCATTTCGATCACGCCCATCGCCAAACTGGACGCTGTGCAGGTTTCCGGGCCCCAAGGGCACCCCCGCACGCCGCCCGAACGCATCCCGCGCGTCGACGAGGCCGAATGCGTCGGCTGCAATCTCTGCTGGCTGGTCTGCCCGGTGGAAGGCTGCATCACCATGGAAGAAGTAAGCACGGGCCGTCCGAGCCAATCCTGGGAGCAGCGCACCGCCGCCGCCAGATAGTACCCGGAATCCTGCCTCGTCCCGCCGGTCCCGCCGGCCCGCCGGCCCGCCGGGAAAATCATTGACATTGGACCCGGTCCAATGTTATAAAAGCTCCAAGTTCAGAGGGGCCGTGTATCTCCCCTAATTCCCGCCCTTGTTGGCGCATATCGGGTCCAGGCTTGGATGCGGGATTCCCCGTTCGCAGCCACATCCACTGAAGAGGTTCCGCCGTGAGTTGGTTGAATCGAAAACGAACTATGCGCTACTTGCCGCTTGTCTCCATTGCCACAGTTTCCGTTTTGGCCACGGCGGGGTTTAGCCTACTCGATGCCCAAACCGCCGCACCGTCGCCCGATTTTTTCGAACTGAAAGTGCGGCCGGTGCTCGCCAACAACTGCTATTCCTGCCACGCGGCGTCTGCCATGAGCGGGCTGCGCCTGGATAGCCGGGAAGGCCTGCTCAAGGGTGGCAGTCGTGGAGCGGCGGTAGCTCCGGGCGACCCGGACAACAGCCTGCTCATCAAGGCCATTCGCCAAACGGACGGCACGCTGACAATGCCTCAGGGCGGCAAGCTCAAGGACAACGAAATCGAAGACTTGGTGGCTTGGGTGAAAGGCGGCGCGGTCTGGCCCGCCTCGGCTGCGTCCGCCGACACCGCTAATACCGCCGCCAAAACTGGCGATAAGTACGTGATTCCTCCGGAGCGGAAGAAGTTCTGGTCGCTCCTGCCGCTGCAGCAGCCCCCACCGCCGCAAGTGAGAGACGCTCGCTGGCCCAAAACCAATATCGACCGCTTCGTGCTGGCGCGTCTCGAAAAGGACGGCATGAAGCCGGTGCGGCCGGCCAACAAGCATGATTTGATCCGGCGGGCCACGCTCGATCTGACCGGCCTCCCTCCCACGCCCGAAGAGACCGCCGCTTTCGAGAAGGACAATTCCCCGGACGCCTTTGCCAGAGTGATTGACCGGTTACTCGCCTCGCCACGCTATGGGGAGCGCTGGGGGCGCATCTGGCTGGATGTGGCGCGCTATGGCGAGGACGATTACCGCAGCCTCAATCCCAACCCGCGAGGCTATCATCCTTACCCCAACGCCTATGTGTACCGCGATTGGGTGATTCAGGCCTTCAACGACGACATGCCCTACGACATGTTTGTGAAGGCCCAGTTAGCGGGCGACTTAATGGATCCGAAGGTTCGTTATAAGATGCTGCCCGCTACCGGCTTCCTGGGACTCGGTCCGTGGTATTACGATAACGGCGCTGTGGAAGTAACCCGCGCCGACGAGCGGCATGACCGCGTGGACGTGGTGACCCGTGGCTTCCTGGGCCTTACGGTGGCCTGCGCGCGCTGCCACGATCATAAGTACGATCCCATCCCGCAGACCGACTACTATTCGCTGGGGGGCGTCTTCCTGAACACCCGCTACCACGAATATCCGCTGGTGCCTAAGTCGGTGCTGGACAAATACACGGCCATCGAAGCGGAAGTCGAGAAGAAGCAGAAGATGCTGCAGGAAGTGCAGAACAATCTGAGCAACCAGTTATCGGAATCGCTGGCCTTCCAGGTTTCCAATTACCTGCAAGGCGTTTACGAAGTGGTGGCGCAGAAGCGCGATGCCGAAACCGTGGTCGAATCGCGAAAGCTGGATTACGAGTTGTTGGAACGGTGGACCAAGTACATGGAGAAGCCCACCGACAAGTACCACTATAAGGACGCCTGGCAGGCCATGATGAAGAAGGCCGCGGCGGCGCCCGCCGGTGGCGGCCGCGGAGGGGTGCCCTTTGGGCCCGGAGGTGGTGGCGGCGGAGGATTCGCCGGTGGAGGCGGTGGCGGCGGACGCCGTGGAGGCGGAGGCAGTCGCGGCGGAAACGCCGAAGTCAAGCGCCTGGCCGACGAGTTCCAGGACAACGTGGTCAAGGTGATGATTGTGCGCCGCGACCTCAACGAAGAGAACGAAATCATCGCCGACAAGGCGCTGGAGGGCACGCAGAAGAAAAAGCGCGCCAACAAGCCCAACGAGTTCATCACCAACGACGACTTCTGCCCCAATTGCGGCCTCCGGCTGAAGAACATGCCCGAAGAGGAGAATAACTTCTGGACCGAGGTGTTTCAGCGCGAGTTGCGCGATTCCGACGATCCGGCGGCCATGATGGCGGCTGGTGGCCGTGGCGGAAAGGCCGGCGTGCTGCTGTTTCGCGGCTGGGGATTGGAAAGCCGCACCGGCGCTCAGGCGCAAGCGCAGATGGCGTCAATCCGCAACGATATTGAGGAAGCCCGCAAGAAGCTGCAGCCGGAATATCCTTACCTGCACGGTGTCGAGGACATCTCTAATCCGGTCAACCTTCCGGTCAGCATTCGCGGCAACCCGATGAACTTAGGACCGGAGGTGCCGCGCCACTTCCTCAGCATGCTGTCCAAAGGCGATCCCGAGCCGTTTCACAACGGCAGCGGCCGGCTGGAGTTGGCGGACGACATTTTGCAGCAGCCCATCGCCATGCGGGTGATTGTCAACCGCATCTGGAAGGGTCATTTCGGCACGGGGATCGTGGAAACGCCCAGTAACTTCGGACAAACCGGCGAACGCCCCACCAACCCCGAGTTACTCGAATATCTGGCCAGCACGTTCGTGAAGAGCGGGATGTCGATTAAGAAGCTGCATCGCGAAATCATGCTGAGCGGCGTGTATCAACTCGCGACCGATAACGACGCCGCCAACTTCGCCAAAGATTCCGGCAACCGGCTGTACTGGCGCGCCGACCATAAGCGTCTGGATGCCGAGCAGCTTCGGGATTCGGTACTTCTGGTATCTGGCAACCTGGACACGGAACTGGGCGGTCCCAGCGAGGATCTGACTCCCGGGTTCACGCGCCGCACGGTATATGGCAAGGTGAGCCGCTACAAGCTGGACGAGTATCTCCAGTTATTCGATTTTCCGACGCCCAACATCAGCGCGGAAAAGCGATTCACCACTACGGTGCCTTTGCAGCGCCTCTTCCTGATGAACAGCGACTTCATACAGGTGGAATCGGAAGCGCTGGCCAAGAGGGTAGCGGCCGAACCGGACAATCGTGCGCGGATTCGCAAGGCCTATACACTGGTGTATAACCGCGAGCCGAGCGAAGAAGAGATCAAGCTGGGGATCGAATACCTGCACAGCGAGCCGCTGAAGGAGTACGACGAGAACAAGAAGAAGGCTCCCGAGGGCGGCGGTGGGCGCGGCGGCCGTGGGGGCCGCGGCGGTGGGATGAGTGGCACGGTGACCGCCGACGCGGCGCCGCCCGAAGGCGGGGCTGGCGATGCGGCGGCTGGTGGCGAGACACCCATGGGTATGGGCCTGATGGGTGGCATGGGCGGTTTTGGTGGATTTGGAGGCGGGGCGGGTGGCGGCCGGCGCGGCGCGGGACGCGGTCCAGCCGCGGAGGTGAAATACGAACCAACGGCCTGGGGCCGCTACGCCAAAGTGCTGCTCAGTTCGAGCGAGTTTTTGTTTGTGAACTAATGGATGTGTGGCGGGCAATCCTGCCCGCGAGTCGGCCCCCGGGGGCACCCCCAGGCGGCTCTTTCGGGCCACGCGCGGGTCTGCGCGTCCGGCATGCGCCGGCTGGGGGTGCCCTCTGGGCCCGGCGGCAGCCAGGATTGGCTGCCCCACGATTTGTGCAGAATAGTGCCCGGGTCGCAAAGTAGGCGGCATGGACTGAAAGGCTGCTCCACGCGGCGTGGTTAGATAAGGTTGAAAAGGAGATTCATGCTTCACAAGTCCAGGAATCCTTTAACGCGCAGGGAAGCGCTCTGCCGCGTTGGCAGCGGTTTTGGCATGATGGCGTTCGCCAGCATGCTGGGAAGATCGCTCAACGCCGCGGAGTCCACTTTGCCCGATGGCACCTCGGGAGTCGCGAAGCTCGACTACCCCCAGCGCATCAAGCGGGTCATCTTCTTGTTCATGAACGGCGGCCTGTCGCATGTCGACAGTTTCGACCCGAAGCCGGCACTGGAAAAATACGACGGCCAGCCGCTGCCTGGCGGTCACATCGCCACCGAACGGCGCACCGGCGAGCTCATGAAATCGCCCTTCAAGTTCAAGAAGTACGGCCAGTGCGGCATGGATGTCAGCGAGTTATGGCCCCACTTAGGCGAGGTTGCCGACGATATCTGCTGGGTGCGCTCGGTTTACACCGACATCCCCAATCACGAGCCATCCTGCCTGATGCTGAATACCGGCGCTAATCAGGCGGGGCGTCCTTCGATGGGGGCGTGGATCACTTACGGCCTGGGCACTGAAAATCATAATCTTCCCGGGTATGTCGTGCTCTGCCCCGATGTTCCCACTACCGTGGGTCCGCCGCTGTGGAGCAACGGCTTCCTGCCCGCCATACACCAAGGCACTTATATCTCCAACCGCGTGCAGACCGCGGCGGACGCCAATCCCGACGCCGAGCCGGGGGCCGAGGACGCCATGCCGGAAGACATGGCCGAAGATAAAGACAAAAAGGACAAGGACAAGCCGGTTAAGGTCACCATCGAACGGAATTTCGACCCTAAGAAGCTGATCAGTTACGTCAACAACCCCAAGTTTTCCCTGGTGGAGCAGAAGCGCGAAATGGATCTGCTCCAGAAACTGGAGGCCATGCGCACGGCGCAGACCGGCAGCGATCAGCAGGTGGAAGCGGTCCTCAAATCCATGGAAGTGGCCTACCGCATGCAGACCGAGGCGCCGGATGTTTTCGACGTGCGCAAGGAATCGCAAGCCACGCTCGACCTTTATGGCCCCGGCCCCGTGGCGCGGGGCTGCCTGACGGCTGTGCGGCTGGCGGAAAAGGGCGTGCGCATGACGCAGGTGTACTATTCGAAGGGCGACCCTTGGGATGCGCACGGCGACATTTTCGCCCACAAGACCAACGCCAAGAATTCCGACCAGGGGTTCGCGGCGGTGATCAAGGATTTAGAGTCGCGTGGCCTTTGGAAGGACACGCTGGTGGTGTGCGGGTCCGAGTTCGGGAGGACGCCGGTGCGCGAGGTCGGCGGGGCCAGCGGCAGCGTCAAGCGCGGGCGCGACCACAATCCATTCGGCTTCACCATGTGGCTGGCGGGAGGCGCGGTGAAGGGCGGCACGATCTACGGCGCTACCGACGATTTCGGCTTCAAAGCCATTGAAAAGCCGGTCCACGTGCACGATATTCACGCCACGATTCTGTATCTTTTCGGCATCGATCATACTAAGCTGACCTACCGGTACAGTGGCCGCGATTTCCGGCTTACTGACGTGTCCGGTAATGTCTTACACGACCTGGTGGCGTAAGCGGAATTAAATCCAGGTGTAACGCTCGGTCGCTGTAAGGAATCGCTGAGATCGGCGGGTTGACAGACGAAAGCGTCTGTCCCACCTTGCCGCCAAAGGTCTTGCAGGGCATGTGGGACAGGCGCTTTCGCCTGTCAACCGATTCCTTTCCAGCTTCGCGGGAACGCTCGGCTATTGATTCGCAATTAGTGCGCAGGATCGGCACAAGCATCACGCTTTTCGGATAGCCGCCATAATATTAATTGATTTGACTTGGCTCGGGGCTTGAGTTAGTCTAACGGGAAATATCTTTCCATTGGGTCACCGTCTCGCTCCGGAATGAGCGCCGGATCGGACTATATTTCGTCCGTCTCAACGTTGAGAAACTCCCCAGTTTGGAGCTTGCTCGAATATCCGCACTTCAAAACAAAAAGAGGGGTAAGTATGAGGATCGCAGTAGGAATCGTGTTGGCGATGTTGCCGGTGTTACCCTTGGCGGCGCAAACCAGTTCCTTGCAGGGGATCGTGTCGGATGAGCAAGGCGCCGTGGTTCCGGCCGCCGTGATTACGGCGACGAACCAGACTACCTCGCTGGTGCGCAGAGGCATCAGCGACAGCAAGGGCGAGTACGTTTTCACGCAGATGCCGCCTGGCCCGTACAAGATTGAGGCTACGAACCCTGGTTTCCGCGAGTACGCGACCGTGGTGACGTTGCAGACCGATACCCCGGCTACTCTGAACATCAGGATGGAAGTCGGCAAGGTTACCGAGGTGGTGAACGTGGAGGGCCAGGCAACCGTGGTGAACACGGAAAACTCCACGGTCGGCAATCCGTTCACCGAGACCCAGATCAAGCAGATTCCGATGCAGGTGCGCAACGTGGTGTCGCTGCTCGGCGTGCAACCCGGCGTTGCTCCCAGCGGCCAGGTGACCGGCGCACGGCCGGACCAGAACAACGTGCTCTTGGACGGCGCGGATGTCAACGACAACCAGGGATCCGACGGTTTCAATTCAGTGCTGCCGATTCCGCTCGATTCGGTGCAGGAGTTCCGCACCACGGTTACGGGCTACACGGCGGATATGGGCCGGTCGTCGGGCGGGCAGGTCTCGGTGATTACGAAAAGCGGATCGAACGGCTTTCACGGCTCGCTGTACGAATACAACCGCAACACCGATTTCGAGGCCAACAGTTGGTTCAACAATCGGTCGGGTGTAGCGCGGCCGGCGCTGATCCGGAACCAGTATGGCGCGTCGGTGGGTGGGCCGATCCGCAAGAACCGGCTGTTCTTCTTCTTCAACTACGAGGGCCGGACCGACCGCAGCGCGGTTTCGGTGTCGCGCACGGTGCCCTCGGACACCTTCAAGCAGGGGATCGTTCTGGCGCAGTTGAAGAGCGGACAGGTGGCGCAGTTCAACCCTTCGGACGTGGCGGCCATCGACCCGCTGCATCAGGGCGAAAGCTCCTACATGCAGAACCTCTTCAAGCAATACCCGGAGGGCAACTCGCCTTCGCTTTCGCCGGACAAGGGACTGGATGTTAATGTGGATCTGTTCAACGCGCCGGAGCCGGTGAACCAGCATCCGTTGGTGGGGCGCGTCGATTACAACATCGACGAGGCCGGCAAGCACACGCTGATGCTGCGGGGCACGCTGAATTACTCATCGCAGGTCAGTACGCCAGGGGAATTTCCGGGGCAGGCGGCGGCGCAGCAAAAGGAGGACAATTCGCGCGGCCTCGCGGCCCGCTACACAGCGGTGCTGACGTCGCACCTGGTCAACGTGTTGAGTTATGGACAGACGCGGCTGGGCAACAACTCCACGGGAACGGAGACGGTGGTTCCGTCGTTCTACTTCTCGACCCTCGTGCCGACTTCGCGGCCGTCCATCCGCATCGCCCCGACGCAGAACATCACCGATGACGCCACCTGGACGAAGGGCCGCCATACGGTGCAATTCGGATTGAATCTGCGATATATCAGCAACGATCAATTGAATTACGGAAATGTGCCCAGCTACAGCTTCAGCCGCAACACCCTGCTGGGCCTGGGCGCCGATATCGATGCGGACGTGGTTTCGTATTTGGGATCGGGCGCGGCGCTGTCGTCCTCGACGAATGTGACCAACGCGTTCGGGGCCATGCTGGGGCTGGTGAACCAGTACAGCGCCACCTATAACTATACGGTGAAGGGCGCGACGATCCCGTTCGGCAATCCGGTGACCACTAACTTCGGCGCCAAGGCAATGGACGAGTACGCGATGGACACGTTCAAGTGGAAGCGGAACCTGACGGTAACGTTCGGACTGCGGTATTCGATCGACGGAGTGCCGTACGAGAGAAATGGCAATGAGGTGGTCGCCTCTACCTCGCTCAACCAGTATTTCGCCCAGCGAGTGGGCGCGCAGGAACTGGGAATTCCGGGATTCGCAGTGCCGGCGGCGCTGGTTTCGTATGCGCCCGGCGGGCCGGTGAACAACGGCGCGGGTTACTACCCCACGGACTATCACGACCTGGCGCCGCGCCTCTCGGTGGCCTACGCCACTACGAGCGGCACTCTGGCGGAGAAGATCTTCGGCAAGGGCAGCGTCCTCCGCGCGGGAGCATCCCGAATCTACGACCACTACGGCGCCTCGATGGCGAGCAGACTGGCGTCGGGGGGATCGCCCGGCCTGGCGACGGCGCAATCGCAGTTGTCGAACACCAACTTCACCTCGGCCCCGCGCTTCACGGGCGGCGCTTTGCCGACCATTCCGTCCGATCCGTTCACCGGATTTCCGTACACGCCGGCCACGATTGTGGGCGGATTCACGACCTACGAGGGCGTGGCGGACAACCTGAAGGCGCCCTACGAATACGTGCCGAGCGTTAACTACGCGCGACCGCTGCCGCATCATTTGAGCCTGGAGTTAGGATACGTGGGCCGGCTGGGCCACCGCGAAGTCGTCAACGAAGATTACGGCGCGCCGCTGACCAAATTCAGGGATGCGATATCGGGGCAGACCATACAGCAGGCCGGGATTGTGCTGGCCAACCTGTACAATTCGAATCCGTCGCTTACGGCGGCGCAGGTGAAGGCCAACCCGGGCATGATTCCCACGCAGCCGGCCCTGGAAAACCTGTTCCCCGGCGCCAAAAACGACTACATTACCGGAAGCGCCAGCGCCAATTTCTTCTACGACTGGTATTACAACTACTCCGGCAGCTTCACGGACACGATCAACGACATGGACCGCATCCGGCTGCCCAACGGCGGTTGCATTTCGGTGTTCGGGTGCAATACGTTGTACGCGCTGCAGAACTCCGGGCTGGAGACGTTCACGAACAACGGCACTTCGAGCTACCACGCGGGCACCATCGTCCTGCGGCGCACGGTGCAAAACGGATGGGGCTTCGACTTCAATTACACGTTGAGCCACTCGATCGATAACAGCTCCTCGTCGGAATCGAGCGGCGGCGGCGCGATCCAGGACGCCTTCAATCCCAGGGCAAGTCTCGGCCCGTCGGATTTCGATCAGCGGCATACCATCACCGCCGATGGCGTTTTCGAGCTGCCTTTCGGCAAGGGAAAACGATTCCTGCCGAACGCCAATCGCTGGGTAAACGCCTTTGTGGGCGGCTGGCTGGCCACCACTCTGGTGACCTTCAACACCGGCACGCCAATCACACTGGTTGCTTCCGGCGTGTATAACGTGAACTACGAAAACTCGTCGTACGCCATGCTGTTGCCGGGCGCGGCGATGCCCGCCAGCCATTTCGGCTTCGACACCAACGGCAACCCCAGCATCTTTACCAACACGAGCGCGATCAATAGCTTTGTCGCCTCGTATCCGGGCGCGGTGGGAACGCGCGGCATCGTGCGCGGACCGCGGTTCTTCGACACGGACGTGGCGTTCAGCAAGTTCTTCCGGATTACGGAAAGACAGCGCGTGCAGATTCGCGGTGAGGCGTTCAATCTGTTTAACAACGTCAACTTCTCCAACCCATCGTCGTCGAACCTGAGCATTTATAACCCGACGACGTTTGGTGAAATTACCTCTCAGGCCGGTACCAGCAACACGACCAGCTCCGGCGGACCGCGGGTGTTCCAGTTCGCGCTACGCTATGAGTTCTGAATGGCCAGCCGCACCGACCTTCGGTGAGAACGCCGCGTTCGGTGAAAACGCCGCGAGGTCTTCGGGAACCGCCGCGTGCGTGATACAGTTTGCGGCGCGGCGCCAAGCCTGATTTTGGCGATAATGGGCGGGAGACTGATGATTGCCAGACTCCTGCCCACTTTTCTTGCCGCCGGTGCCGTATCACTGCTGTGGCCCCAGCAGCCGCCCGGTACGCCGCCGCCCGGGATTGAGACTGGCGTTCTGCCGAAGACCTGGATCACCGGCGGTCCCAATTGCCTGGAGGTTCCCGACTGGCAGGTTCACGAATACAATCCTACCTTTTACATCATCCGCGAATCGGGTTGCACTAACTACGAAAAGCCGTTCCTGTACCTGATTTTCGGGCGCGAGCGCGCGTTGCTGGTGGACACCGGCGCGGGCGCCAGCGATGCGGCGGCGCTCACCCAGAAGCTGGTTGCCAAGTGGGCCAAGCGCAATCAGCGGACCGCTGTGCCGCTGGTGGTGGCGCATTCACACGGCCACGGCGACCACGTGGCGGGCGACCAGGGCTTCGAGGGGATGCCCAACGTGACCATGGTGGCGGCCGCGGTGGACGCGATTCAGAAGGCTTTCGCGATTGCAAATTGGCCGGAGCAAGCCGGCTCGATCGACTTGGGCGACCGCGTCATCGACGTGCTGCCGATTCCCGGCCACCAACCGGCGCACGTGGCCTATTACGACCGCCAGACCGGCATCTTACTAACTGGCGATCATCTCTATCCGGGCCGGCTGTATATCTCGGACTTTCCGGCATATCTGGCCAGCACGCGCCGGCTGGTCCAATTCACGGAAGGCAAACCGGTGACCCACATTCTGGGATGCCACATCGAACAATCCAGCACGCCGTACGTGGACTATCCCATCGGGACCACTTATCAGCCGCAGGAGCACAGCCTGGAACTGGGGCGGGCGAACCTGCTGGAATTGCTGGCGGCGTTGGAGCAGATGCAGGCCAAGCCGGTCAAGCTGGCGCTTCGCGACATCACCATTTTTCCGAGAGAGCCGAGGCCGGAGCGAGGGGATCCGAAGAAGTAGAGACGCTTTCCAGGCGCCGCACAAGGCGTGGAATCTCGTCCTCGCGGCAAGGCTCGGGGACCGGCAGATCGAGCATCACGCGGGATCCCTGGTCGGGAGTCTCCTTCGCCAGAACCACCACGCGGGTGCCCAGGTGCAGGGCTTCCTGGGTGTTGTGGGTGACGAACAGGATGGTCGAGCCGGTGTCTTTCCAGAGCTGGCGGATGAGCCGCTGCATGTCTCTGCGGGTGCCCGGATCGAGCGCGCTGAAGGCTTCATCCATCAACAGAATGCGCGGGCGCGTGATAAGCGCCTGGGCGATGGCGACGCGCTGCTGCATGCCTCCGGAAAGCTGATCCGGATATTTGGCGGCGTCCGAACGTTCCAGGCCGATGCGCTGCAGGTACTCGAAGGCCTGGCGGCGGAACTCGCGGCGGCGGCGAAAGAAGCGCGGCGTCAACCGGCGTAACAGGCCGAATTCGCAGACTTCGGGACCGAAGGTGATGTTATCCAGCACCGTCTTGTCGGGGAACAGGGAGTATTTCTGCGGGACGTAGCCGCGGGTGCGGTCGGGCTGATGATGCACGCGGCCATCCACCAGAATTTGGCCGGCGGCGGGGCGTTCGGCGCCCAACACCAGACGCAGCAGCGTCGATTTTCCGCAGCCGGTCTGGCCCAGCACGCAGACGAATTCGCCCTCTTCGATTTCGAGCGAGATGCGATCGAGAACGGTCCGCGGCGGCGAGCCGTAGGCCACCGAGACATCGGTAATTTCGATCAAGGGCATGGGTCAGGCTCCCGAAGCTCACGTCTCTCTAAACCAGGGATGCAGCGTGCGATTGAGCAGGCGCATCCCGAAATCCACCAGGAACAGCAGCAACGCCACCCAGAGGACGTAGGGAATGATGACGTCCATGCCCATGTGCCGGCGCAGCAGCGCGATGCGGTAGGCCAGACCGTCGGTGGAGGCGATCATCTCGCCGGCGAACAGGAACAGCATGACGGACTTCAGGTTGAGCCGGATGCTGTTGAGCACGCGCGGCATCACCTGTTTGAGAACCACGCGGTAGGCCACGTCGAAATCGCCGGCCCCCAGGGTGAATGCCTTGACGGTCTGTTCCGCCGGGACGCCGCGCACCAGGTTGAAAGTGTCCAGGATGATGGTGGGAGCCACGCCGATCACGATCAGCATGACTTTGGCCAGCTCGTCAATGCCGAAAGCGATGAACAGAATCGGGAGCAGGGACAGCGCCACAATCTTGTCGAAGAAGAGAATGAAGCGCAGAAAGAAGCTGCCGATATAGGGGAACAGGCCCATGTGAAGGCCCAGCAGCACGGCCGGAACGAGCAGCGCCATGCTGTAGAAGAAGCGGCGCGCGGTAGCCTCGGTGTCCTTCCACAACATGCCGCCGAGGAAGCGTTGCGCGAAGTTGTCCGGTTGCGCGGAGGTTTCTTCCTCCTCGGCCGGATGCATCGCGGCATCATACATGCCGCGGGCCATTTGCGCGATGGTCGGCATGACGCGGTCTTCGGGGTTGTCGCGATGGCGCGCGTGGGAGACGTAGAAATAGGCGGCGATGCCGGCCGCGAAGAGCGTCCAGGAGAGCAGGGCGCTCCAGGTGCGGGTCGGTTTGGCGTTGATGAGGAGGAAGCCTGCGGGCATAAGGTTCTCTATGACCGCTCCCTTACGGTCGCAGCTCTGTAGGCCGTCACGGCTCGGAAAGTTGTGCTTACGCGCGAGGCTCCGTAAGTCGCCGAGCCGGGCCCAGCGGGCACCCCGTCAGGGAGCGGTTGTATCGTCACTTTCATAACTTCCCCTGCGCGGCCATTTGCATATAACTCAGGTCGAAGACCAGTCGCACGCGATCGGCCTTTCCCTGCACCGAGCTGTCCGGATAACGGATAGCCACCTCATCCACTGATTTGGTGTTGGCGCCCAGCAGGCCGTGGTCGAAGCAGAACTGCCGCACCAGCGCCATCTTCTGTTTCAGATCGGGCGAACCGCCGAAATCGGCAGCCGACTGCGGCGTGTAAAACATTTTTGTGGTACTGAGCTGTTCCTTGTAAGACTCCAGCGTGTCCTGCGACCCTTCGGCGATGGCGGCCAGCACTTTGTCGCCGGCGGGTCCCTTGGCCGACATCATGGCCAGCATCTCGTACCACGCACCAGAGAGAGCCTTGGCAAACTTTTGGCCCGCGCCATCGGGGCGGTTCAACACGTCGGTGCGCACCACCGTCAGGTCCAGAATCTCGCCCGGGATCTGCGACGAATTGAAGAGCGACGTGATGCCCTTTTGCTTGACGATCTGCGACACCATGGGCTTCCAGGTGACCACGGCGTTGGCGCTGGTATCGCCCAGGAAGGCGGTGGCAATATCCGAATCGGAGGTGTTGATCAGTCGCACGCGTTTGATCTGATCGCGCAGGCCGTTGATGGTCATGGCGCGGTCGAACAGGTACTCGGAAACGGTCTTCTGCACCAGCAGCATCTTTTTGCCCGCCAGGTCTTTCAATTGCAACCCGCCGCGCACCAGCACGGCATCGTTGCCGTTCGAGTAATCGCCGATCAGCACCACCGTGGTAGGCACGCCGGAGGCCGCCGGCATATCGAGCGCTTCCATGTTGGTCATGGCGCAGGCGTCGATGTTGCGGGCTACAAAAGCGTCCAGCGAGGGGGCGTAATCGAAGCGCTGCACCTTGATGGCGATGCCGTACTTGTCGGCCCACTTGCGCAGGATGCCGGCTTTGTTCATGTAGTAATACGGAGTCCAGCCGGCGTAGATCGACCAGCCCACGGTGAAGGAAGGCTTCTGGCCAAATGCAGAAATCGATAGGATGAGGAAGGCCAATAAGGTGCGCAGCATCGTCGTTCCCTTACGTGCAGAACCAAGGTGGCGACGTGGCCGGCTAAGTTCTTCAAATTCTACCACGGCGGCCTACCTGGGCCGCAGACAGGCGAATCGCCTGTCCCACCAAACGGCGCTATCGAACCGACGCGGGTTGCGCCATATAGTTGCGCCACCCTCCGAAGCGGGTGATCTCGGCCGCGCCGGGCACCGCAAACGGTTCGCAAATGAAGCAACTGACGATCTCGCCATCCTCGAGCGTGGCCTTGCCGATTCCCAGCGGCGCCGGCACATCGGCAACGAATCCTCCGAAGCGATCCTCGGGGATGGCCCAAACTTCCACTTCGATTCCGGGACCGGCGAATTCCGGGTCGCGCACCAGTCCGGGTTTCGGCGGCACGGTTCCCTCCAGTTTATAAAGGCGGTAGCCCGCGGCGGTGCGGCAGGATCGAATGCGGCGTGCGCCGCGATCGCTGAGCTGCCAGTTCAGGGGTTGGCCGGTGAGGTGGGCCCCCACCACGGCGAGCACGACGCAACCTGGCGGCGTGACTTCCAACTCCACAGGTAACCCTGGGACGCTGGTCTGTGCGCGGTGGAACCGATCGGCCACCGCCAGCAGAGCCTCGTCGGTGAACGCGGGGCCCATGAACGAGACCCCGAACGGCAGCCCGGTGGAGCGGAAACCGGCCGGGACGGCCACCGCCGCCAGGTCCAGCAGGTTGACAAAATTCGTGTAGTAGCCCAGGTTGGTATTCGTGCGGATGGGGTCGGCGGCCACCGCTTCGTGGGTGTAGATGGTGCCGGTGGTGGGCAGCATCAACACATCCATTCTTTCCCATTCGCCTTCCGAGGCGCGCCGCAAATCGCGCAGTCGGTACTCGGCTTGGAATGCCTCCACGGCACTGTACTTGCGGGCTCCCGAGACGATCTCGCGGACCACCGGGTTCATGTCGGCGGCATGCGATTCCACGAAGGGCAGCAGGGCGGCCAGTCGCTCCGCAACCCACGGGCCGGAGTACAACAGGTCGGCCGCGGCGCGGAAGATGGAGAAATCGATCTCCACTTTCTGGCCGCCGATGGCCTCCAGTGTATCCACGGCTTGCGTGTACAGGGCAGCGGCTTCTTCGTCGCCGAAAAACTCCAGTTGGTTGCCCATAGGGACTCCCACGCGAAAGGGTCCGCCGAGCGTGCCGCCCAGCGTGCTGCAAAGCCAGGGGGCGGCATCCTGCCCAGTTTGGGGTGCGCGGGAATAGGGATCCAGCGGATCGAAGCCGCGCGCTGCCTGTAATACCGTGTGGGCGTCGTGACAGGTCTGCGCGAGAATCGAAACGCAATCGAGCGTGCGGCACGCGGGCACCACGCCGAGCGTACTGAGGAGACCGCGGGTGGGCTTCAGGCCAATCAGACCATTGAAGGCTGCCGGAACGCGCCCCGATCCCGCCGTGTCCGTTCCCAGGGCGAAACTGGCCAGCCGCCTGGCCACGGCTACGGCCGATCCGGCGCTGGAGCCGCCCGAGATGTAGCGCTGGTCGAAGACGCTGGAGCAGGCGCCATACGGAGAGCGCATGCCGACCAGCCCGGTGGCGAACTGATCCAAATTCGTTTTGCCGATCGGAATGGCGCCGGCGTCGATCAGCGATTGCACCACCGTGGCGCTCCCAGCGGGCATGTAGGAATAAGCCGGACAGCCGGCGGTGGTGGGCAGGCCCGCCAGGTCGATGTTGTCTTTGATGGCGAACGGCACGCCGTAAAGCGGTTTGGCGGGGGCCAACGGATCTTTCTCCAGAGACCGTGCCTTGGCCAGGGCCCCTTCGCGCGGCACCAAGGAGATCCATACCGGCTCGAGCGGCTCACGGGAGATGGACTCGTAGATCTGGGCCACCACATCGGAGGGCCGAGCGGCTCCCGTGCGATACAGTTCGCGCAGAGAGCCTAAATTGAGGGGCGCAGTCGCCTTCATGCCGTCGCCTCCCGACGCAGGGTTACCAAGTGTTGTCCGGCCGCCACCAGGTTGCCCGGCGCGCAGTTGAGCGTTTCAATAATTCCGGGAAACGGGGCCGCCACGGCAATTTCCATTTTCATGGCTTCCAATATCACCAACCTTTGCCCGGCCTCCACGCGCTGCCCAGTCGCGACCGCGATGTTCCACACGTTGGCCGCGACCGGCGAGCAGACTGGCCGGCAACCCTCTGGCACGCCATCCACGGCGGATGGGGCGGGCGCGGCGTCGGGCGGGGGTGCCCGGAGCTGGTCGGCGCCGGGCCCAAAGGGCACCCCTGCCCAGCGCTCGCGTTCTTCGACAAACGCATCGTGCTGCCGCCGTTTGAACTCCGCGGACTCGTGCTGGATGGAGCGCAGGAAGGCATGATAATCCGCCAGCCGGAAATCCTGGCTCTCGATGCGCAGCGGGTAACGGCCGTGCGGGAAGGCATCGCGAATTTCCAGCAGCTCGCCGGCGGAGACGGGATAGAAGCGGATCTGATCGAAGAATCGCAGCAGCCATGGCGTGCCGGGCTCGAATTCGCGCGTGGAGCGAAACGTATTCCACATCTGCACCGTGCGGCCCACGAACTGGTATCCGCCGGGTCCCTCCATGCCGTAGACGCATAGATAGGCGCCGCCGATCCCCACGGCATTTTCGGGCGTCCAGGTGCGCGCCGGATTGTACTTGGTGGTCACCAGGCGGTGGCGGGGATCGGTGGGGGTGGCTACGGGCGCGCCGAGGTACACATCGCCCAAGCCAAGCACGAGGTAATTCGCCGAGAAGACGATGCGCTGCACTTCGTCCACGGAGCGGAGCCCGTTGATGCGGCGGATGAACTCGATGTTGCTGGGGCACCAGGGAGCGTCGGGGCGCACCGATTGCGTGTATTTTTGAATAGCCAAACGCGTGGCCGGGTCGTCCCACGAGAGTGGGAGGTGCACGATCCGCGAGGGCACTACGAGGTCGTCCAAATCGGGGATGCGGGTCTCGCAGCGGTCGAGCGCGTCGATGAGCGCCGCGCGGGCGAGCTTGCGGGCGTCGTAGTGAATGTGCAGCGACCGGACGCCGGGGGTGATGTCGAGAATGCCCGGCAGGGCCAGCGCGCGCAGTTGGCTTTCGAGCGCGTGAACGCGGAAGCGCAGGTTGAGATCGAGGACGTTGGGTCCGTATTCGAGCAGGAGACATTGATCGCCATCGGCGCGGCAGACGACAGCGGGTCGAGAGAGAAGGATTGGGTCTTCGCGTTGCGGCGTTTGCGGTAACCGGGGTAAGGGGCTGGCTAGCGATGCGATCGCCGTGTCGAGAGCCGATTGCATGTCGCGCGCCTGCTCGATCGAGACCGCGCGGAAGCGCACCAGGTCGCCGGGCTTGAGTTGGCCGATCTTCCAAAGCTCGGCATCGATGATGGTGGCCGGGCACACGAAGCCGCCCAGGCTCGGACCATCGGGACCCAGGATGACGGGCATGTCGCCGGTGAAGTCGACGGTGCCCACCGCGTAGGCGTTGTCGTGGATGTTGGAGGGGTGCAGGCCGGCCTCGCCGCCATCCGGGCGCGCCCACTCAGGTTTGGGGCCGATCAAACGGACGCCGGTGCGGTCGGAATTGTGGTGTACTTTCCAGGCGGTGCAGAAGAACGTTTCGATGCCGGCGGGAGTGAAGAAATCAGGAGCGCCGTGGGGGCCATAGAGGACGGCGATCTCCCAGTCGTGGGTGTAGGTGGGAGTGGGAACGCAACCGCTCCCTGACGGGGTGCCCTCTGGGCCCGGCTCGGAACGCGAGTCGGTGGAGGCTAGATCGGAGCCGCGACCGTCAGGGAGCGGTTGGTGCCGCGCATCGCAGATCGGCAGCACATCCCCCGGGCGCAGGACTCGCCCGAAGCATCCGCCAAATCTGCCCAGAATAAATGTGCTGGCGCTGCCCAAGTAGGCAGGCGCGTCGAATCCGCCGCCCACGGCCAGGTAGCCGCGAGTGCCCGCGCCTTCGGCCGCGCCCAATTCCAGGAGCGACCCCGCCTTCGCCAAGACACATTGCCAGCGCGGTACTGAAGCGCCACCCAGTCGCGCGCCAAAATCCGCTCCCGTGAGGGCGAAGAGCGTGTCCGAGCGGAACCGCAGCGTGGGACCGGTCACCGTGATCTCCAGGCCCGGCGCCGATTCCGGGTTGCCGACCAGGCGATTGGCCAGGCGGAAGGCGAGCGAATCCATGGGGCCGGAGGGAGGTACTCCGACGTGCCAGTAGCCAATGCGGCCAGGATAATCCTGAATGGTGGTCTGTGTTCCCGCGGTGACGACGTCGATGGCGTGCCGCCGGTATTCGAAATCGCGCAGGAACGCGGTGAAGATGCCGCCCTCGGCGAAGGCCGGAGAGGCGCAGACCTGGCGCAGATACTCCAGGTTGGTCTCGATGCCGTCCAGGCGGCAATCGGCCAGGGCCGTGCGCAGGCGTTCGAGCGCGGCCTCGCGAGTATCGGCGCGGACGATGATCTTGGCCAGCATGGGGTCGTAGTAGGGCGTGACTTCCGTACCCGATTCCACCCAGGTCTCCACGCGCGCGGCGACCGCTCCCTCACGGTGTGCCCTCTGGACCCGGCTCGGTACGGCCATCAGAGCCGGGGCCAGGGGGCACACCGTCAGGGAGCGGTCCGTCGCCGCCCCACCGGGCCACGCCACGTGCACGAGCCGTCCGGAGCTGGGCTGGAAATCCTTGCCGGGATCTTCCGCGTAGATGCGCGCCTGAATCGAACAGCCCGCGGCGGCAATCGGCAGGCTGGCCAGCGCGGGCATTTCGCCGGCGGCCTGGCGGACCATCCACTCCACCAGGTCGACGCCGGTCACCTCTTCGGTGACACCGTGCTCCACCTGCAGGCGCGTGTTGACTTCCAGGAAATAGAAGGCGCCGGTCGAGCCATCGTAGATGAATTCGACCGTGCCCGCCGATTGGTAGCGCACGGCCTTCCCCAGGCGAATGGCGGATTCCAGCAAGCGCGCCCGGGTCTCCGGCGTGAGACCTGGCGCGGGAGTCTCTTCGATCACCTTCTGATGGCGGCGCTGGGCGGAGCAGTCGCGCTCTCCCAGTGCCAGCACGGCGCCGTCCCCGTCGCCGAAGATCTGCACCTCGATGTGGCGCGCCCTGGCCACGAACCTTTCCAGGTAGATGCCCGCGGCGCCGAAGCTGGCATGGCTGAGCCGCTCTACCGCGGTGTAGGCCTCCGCGAGGTTTGCCACGCTGTGGCACACGCGCATCCCGATGCCGCCGCCGCCCGCTGTGCTCTTGAGCATGACGGGATAACCGATGCGGCCGGCCGCGGCGAGAGCCTCGTCCACCGGCGCCACCAGGCCGGTGCCGGGCAACAGGGGCAGACCGTTCTCTTCAGCGATCCGCCGCGCCGTGTGCTTCAGGCCGAAGTCGCGCATCTGTGCGGGCGTGGGGCCGATGAAGGCGATTCCGTTGGCGGCGCAGGCCTCCGCGAACACGGCGTTCTCGCTGAGGAATCCGTAGCCGGGGTGAATGGCTTCGGCGCCCGTGCGGCGCGCGGCTTCGAGCAGCGCGGGGATCGAGAGGTAGCTCTCGGCCGCCGGAGCCGGCCCCAGGAGCACCGCTTCTGCGGCCTGCGCGACATGCAGCGAATGGCGATCGGCTTCCGAATAGACCGCCACCGGAGCGACTCCCATGCGGCGCAGCGTTCGAATGATGCGGCAGGCAATCGCGCCCCGGTTGGCGATGAGGACCCTCTGGAACATCAACTCCCCTGGGGATCCCAAATGAGCACCTGCACCGGTGTCGGATTGTGCGCGTTACAGGGGTTGTTCAATTGCGGGCAGTTGCTGATGAGCGCCAGCACATCTGTTTCAGCGCGCATCTCGACATACTTGCCGGGATCGGAAATGCCGTCCTCGAAGGACAATCCGCCTTCCGGCGTGACCGGAACATTCATGAAGAAATTGATGTTGGGCGGGATGTCCCGTTTGGTCATGCCGCGATCCCACTCGATGACGGCTTTGAGAAAGCTGGCGCGGCAGGCGTGCATGTGGCGCTTCTCGATGGCGTAGCGCACCATGTTGCTCTCGTTGGAGCAGGCGCCGCCGAGGGTGTCGTGGCGGCCGCAGGTGTCGGCCACGATGGTGAGCAGCACCGTGCCGCCGGTGGACATGAGCCGCGTGCCGGTGGTGAGGTAGAGATTCGCCTGGGCGCGGATGGTGTCCTGCGCGCTGTAGCGATCGGCGTAATCGTGCGCGTTATAAAAAAGCGTATCGACGGCCTGGTTACCGTGCAGATCGACGATGCGGAAGATCTGCCCCTGGTGAATTTCGTGGATCCAAGGCTCGCCCGCGGGAATCACGGCGCTGTACACCGCGAGGGCCGGGTCGAGGCTGCTCAATACAATGTGAATTCCACTCATTTCCGGATGTCCCTCACAGAAAATAGCGCTCGGTTAAGGTGAAGCCGCGGCCGTTTTCGGGGCGCGAGACGCGGCACGGATCGTCGGGACCGGGTGTCGCGGCGCGGCGGATGGAAAGCAGGACCGGTTTCGGCGCGTATTGCGGATGGGGATCGAGCGGGTGTTGGCAGGTGTTGAGAATGGCCAGGGTGTTCATTTCGGCGCGCAACTCCACGTAAGAGCCGGGCGTGGAGTTAGCCGGGTGATAGGTCATGGCGCCGTCTTCCGCCACATCCACGCGGCCGAAGAAGTTGACGTTGGCAGTGAGTTCGCGCGGGCCAAGTCCCCACTTGCCAAGTTCCACCAGAAAGCTGTCGCGGCCGTTCTTGTGATATTCGTTGCGATGTTCCTGGTAGCGGGCCTCGCCGTATTTGGCGGTCGCCAGCGCGCGGTTGGAGCAGCCGCCGAGGGGATCGTGCCAGCCCACCGTATCCTCCACGATGGAGCAAAGAATGCGGCCCATGTCGGAGTAAAGAACATAGCCCTTAGTAAGTCGCGCGATGTGCTGCGCCTTTAACGTGTCGGGCATGTTATAGCGCTCCACCGGGCATTCGAAGTTATAGAAGAGCGCGCCCACATTGGCGCCTCCTTCGATATCGGTGATGCGCAAGGCGGTGCCGCGCTTCAAAACGTGCGACCAACTTGCGCCAGGCTGAACGATTTCTTCCCAAAGTACGGACGACTCGATCATCGATGCCACCACTCCCTCTTACGATCGGAACAGGCAAACTCGCGGAGCAAACTCGCAGAGCAAACTCGCGAAAGCAGCCGCGTGCCAAGCTGAGTTACGCGGACGCGACGGAGGAAGGAGGTCCGCAGCACACGTCCATCGCGGTCAAGCGGAGGAAGACCCGTAGGGCGATCCGAGCCCGCGTAACCCGCGCTGCATTTGCCAGGGACATTATCGACAGTATGGCAGACCGTGGAGGAAAACGGGGCGGATGGCGCACAAAATGTTTTTATCGCGCCAATAGGCGTTAGCGAGGTTGGGGCGACTGTCTGATACCATGGGCGGTCTCAAGCCGCCTGAAGGTAGTGTCAAAGCGCCGGCGAGGAGAAGCTGATGCCATCACGTTCCATCCAGGCCCCGGTACGGTCCTGATCTGCGACTTCTCCACTGGCTTTCAGCCGCCGGAGATGGTGAAGCGCAGGCACGTAGTGGTCATGTCGCCGCGCCGTCGCCACTCCGGCCTGTGCCTGGTGGTTCCGTTTGGTACAGTCGCCCATCACCTGATCCCCGTTGGCAGATATCCATTCTTCCACCTCCAGAGGGACGTGTGGGCCAAGGGAGATATGCTCACCTGCGTCGCGTTCCGGCGGCTCGATTGTGTTCTTCTGGGCGGGCGGTATGTTGCTCCCAGTTTGCGACCGGAGGACTTCGCCGCGATTCAGAGCGCTGTCCTCGCCGCCCTGGCGATCCACAACTTCCCTTGACCGTCGGAAATAACGGGTATAATAGGAGTGTTCCCGCTCTGCCGCAAGGCATCGGGATTGGCAGAATTCACACCCCGGCGGGCTTCGGCCTGCCGGGGTGTTTGCGTCTTACAGGCAATCCCGATGCAGCGGGTCGTCATCGACACCAACGTGCTGGTTTCAGCCCTGCGATCAAAGAGAGGCGCAGCCTTTCGGCTGATCAGCCTTCTCGGCGACCCCCGATGGCGGCCAATAGTGTCGGTTGCGCTGATCCTCGAATACGAGGAGATCCTGAGGCGGGAAGCCGATCGACTCGGATTGGCGGAATGGGTGGTCGAAAGTATGATCGACATGTTCTGCCGGTTGGGATCCCAGCATGCGGTACGATTTCGGCTGCGCCCGGCCCTGAGAGATCCCGACGACGAGTTTCTGTTGGAACTGGCTGTAGCGAGCCAAGCGGACTTCCTTGTGACCTACAACATCCACGACTTCCACGGGAGCGAAGTCTACGGCATTCGACCCGTGACACCCGGCGAGTTTTTGAGGACAATTGGAGCATGGCCATGAATAGGACCATTTCACTTCCCGCAGACATCGTCCGCCTGGCAGAGGAGTTGGCGGCCCGGGAACACCTCTCCCTTGAGGAGTTTGTTTCGGCAGTGTTATCGGAGCAGTTCGCTGGTGCCGAGTACTTGCGGCGTCGGGGTGAGCGGGCGAGCGTTGAAAGGTTCCGGGCGGCACTCGATCAGATTCCTGACACAGATCCCGAACCTCACGACCGTTTGCAATAGCCCTCGTGGGACAGACGCTTTCGTCTGTCAACCTACCCGCGTGCGCGGGGGCGCGGCCCCAGTCAAAGGCAAATCCGCACGGCGCGCCGATCGATTTCGGAGCCTAACCGCTCGAGCAAAACGGGTGGAAGGGCGCGCTGGATCTGCTCGAAAAGCTCGCGCTCCTCGCGGCGGATGTGCGCGGAAAGCAGTGCGCAGAACTGCTCCAGCAGCGCGGCCGAAGGGGCCGTGCCCAATTGTGCGACCAGGGCCTCGATCGCGCGGTGGTCGGCGATCAGCTCGCCGATCAGCGGCGTCGCGCCGCACTCCGGAAAGAGCGTCTGCTCCTCGATCTCAAAATGGTTGACCAACTCCAGTTCGTAACGGTCGATGACGCGGCGCGCCAGCTTTGCAACGATCTCCGGCGAGACGTCCGCCGCGAGCGACCGGCGCGTCAGGACGCACAAGGCCAGGCCGTTGTGGTGCTGCATAGAGAGCGGAATCAAACTGGGATGGCGCAACATGGGATGCCTGCCTATTCTTTGGCGCCCTTGATCCAGGCGAGGATGGTGGCGTACTCCGGCGAGTCCTTCGTAAAGCGGACGCCGCCGCCGTGCGCCAGCGTTGTGGATCCCGCGACGCCCTCGGTCTCTGAGCTGGAAGTGGGCTTGCGTAAGATCAGGCTGTTTTCGGGATCGGCCGCCTCCACCACATGCATCGCCGTCGCGTAGGTGCCGTCGAACAGCGTGTGGATAGCGTGGCAATGCACGCAGGCGTAGCCATCCTTGCCGCGCTTTTCGAGGATCGGTTGCACGTACCCGCGGAAAAAGGCCTCGTCCAGTTTGGCCTGCGGACGCTGCCCCGGCGGCCGCGTCCCGCCTCCCGCGTCGCTCATTGCCGGTGCGGGGTGCAACGCGCGCGCCACATCGGCGGCTTCGGGCATGGTGTCCAGCGCGGCGATCAACTGTTTCACCGCGGGCCCCGCCGGTCCGGCAATCCGATTTACGTCGGCGAAGCGGTTGTCGCGCACCAGCAAGGCGGCCTTGGCGGCCAGGCGGCGCATCCCGGCATCGGGCGAACCGAGCAGCGGCGCGATGGCGCCGGCCAGTTGGTTGGCGCTCTCGCCGAAGAAGGCGATCTGCTCGATGTCGTTGCCGATCCGGTTATACACCGGGGCGGCGGGTTTATGGTCCAGATCCGTTTCCGGATCGTAAACATCGCCGCGCCGCAGCGGATATTCCGTGAGGGCTTTGAGCAGATCTCTCTTCTGCGCGTCCGGACCGCTTAGTAGAACCGCGGCGAACTTACCAGCCAGGCGCGCTTCCACCGCCAGGCGGCCGCGGATGGCCCGCTCGCGATCGGCAGGCTGGCCTAAGAGCGCCACCCAATTGTTATAAAGGTAACGTATGTTCTCGTCCGCCAGGTTATAAATGGCGTCGCGCAAGTTAGACTCCACCCACTCCGGCTGCGGTTGTGCCATGGCCGACAACAAAGTATCTTCGATGCGGTTCTTCGCGGGCAGGTCGGCGGACCAGAACCAGAACTGCCAGAGCGCCTTGACGGCGTTCATGCGGACGTTCATGGAAGGGTCCGCCACCAGGCGAAGGAGCGGCGGCGCGAATTCCGGGCGGCGGGCCAGCGCGGCGAAATGTTCGGCAAACACGCGCGTGGTGCCCCAGCGGGTGCGCTCGTCGCTGGAGGAAAGCGCCGCCACCAACTCGCCGGCCGGCGCGCCGGCGTGACGGCTATAGGATTGGCGCAAGGCCCAGGCGGCGGTGCGTTGCACCATCTTGCTGGGGTCGCCGAGCAGCTTGGTGGAAACCGTGTCCGGCTGCCCCAGGCGGCCGAGCGCCTCCACAGCGGCCTGGCGGATGAGGGCATCTGGCGACTCTGCGGCGGCCTCCATTTGGCGGCGCACTTCGGGCGAAGGCGGGTCCCAAATTTGATCGAGCTGCTCCAACAGCACGGCCGGATCGCTGGACAGCGCTTCCACCGGCGGCGAATTCCAACCATTGGCGCGGCCGGCAACCGGAAAGTATGCGCTCAGCGCCAGGATGGCCATTTGGGTTTCGCGGAAGGGCGTGCGGAAGTTCTCGAACGACTGCAAGGGATCCATCCAGCCGCCGAAAGCCTGCTGCCGCTTTAGAAGATAGTCGATGGCCTTAGCCACTTGCGGATGGTCCACTGGAATTCCGGCCGCCTGCAAGGCCCACAGCGCGTGGCCGGTTTGGAATTCCACCTCCGGCTGATTGGCTTCGAACCGCATCGACCATTGCCCGTCGGGACGCTGCAGGGAGAGAATCCGCTCGGCGTTCTTCCGGATCTGCGCGCGGTAGCGCGTGCCGTCGATATCCGCGAGCGCCTGCGTCTGATAGCAGAGGTCGATCATATTCTTGACCTCGCCGGTCGCGATGAAGTCGCCCATGCGCGGATCTTTGGTGACCGTCCAGGCGTACCAGGCAACTTCGTGGGCGCTCACGATCGGAGTGTTGCCGTTGGTTTCATCGGGCGCCAGTTTGTCGCGCCCCGAGTAGTATAAGTTGAGATAGCGCGCGATCCCTTCGCGATACCCAACGCGATGCTCGCCCGAGATTTCCTGCTCGAACAGATCGATCAGATGCGCCATCCGGCCCAGCACATTGGCCGGCGCCGAGATCACCCGCGCCCATACCGCGCCATCCTGCTCGAAGCCGTAAAACGGCCGTGGGTTGTTATAGAAGCGCTCGGTGAGGAACTCAAGCTGCTGCCGCTGGACCACCGGATAGCCGTTGCGGGCCGCATAAAGGGCCGCGCGCAAGGGGAAGTGGGTGGTGTGGCAGCCGACGCAGAGCGAGGTCTCCTGATGCACGCTGGCCACGCGATCGAAGACTCCTCCGCGGCGCGGCGTGTTGACGTGCCAGGAATCGCCCGCCGCCAGGATGTAATCGAGCGCCGTGCGAACCGCGGCGCGGGGGTCCCGGTAAGGCGGCGGCTCGTAGACCCGCGTGCGCAGCCGGTACTCGGGATAGCCGGCGCGCACGGCAATATAGTAAGTGCCCTTCTCTTTCAGTATGCGCGGCGTAAATGCATTGCCCGGGATGGCTTGTACTTCATGCGGCAAAGTAACCGGATCTTCGCCTTCAAAGTACTCCTCCAGCTTGCCGCCGACTGACCGGTAGACCCGCACGTCCACCGGAATCTGGTCGCGATCCGTCAGTTCGATCTGGAAGAAGACCAGCTTGGGACCGCCGTCGAAATCGAACCGGTACCAGTCCGCGGGGCCGGAGCGGCCGGCTATTTCCTTCCGGGATGTGCCGGGCAGTGGGATGTACTCGTCTTCGTCGCCCGAAGCGAAGACGGTCCTGCCCAGATGGATGGTGACGGCGTCCTGCCACTGGCGGTTGGGCAGGCTTTTCACGGTGGAGGTGAGCGGCCAGCGATTCACCAGCAGCGTGTAGTTGCCCGCCAGTTGGCCGGTCCGCACGGCCAGCGTAGCGGCGCCGGAGCGGGGCACGCGGAACTGTGTGTAATAATCCGGATCGCCTGCGTGCAGCGTCTTGGAGGCCAGCACCGCGCGTCCCTGGCGCAACTCGATCTCCACGCGGGCACCGGTCGTCATGCCACCCAGAGCGGCGAGCGAATACAGCAGGCTGTACTGATGAGCGGTGTCGAGGCCGCGCAATTCGATGGTTTCCGCTTGGATGGGGCCGTTTTTGCGAACGAGGCTGTCGAGGGACGCGGCTCCGGCCTGCGGAGGAAGCATCCAGATCGCGGCGGCGGCCGCCAGAGTGCGGAATCGAAGGCCCACCTGTGTATTATGGCAGGACGAGCGGCGTCCGGCCGGCGGGCGCCAGAAGCTGTAAAGGAATCGGTTGACAGACGAAAGCGTCTGTCCCACCTGGCTGTGGGGCGGGCGCTTTCGCCTGCCAACCGATTTTTTGTCAGCCTGCTAACCCCACGGCCGCCCGCCATTCCCGCGGTAAGATCGAACGATGACCCGCTGGCTTCTGGCCGTGGCGGCGCTCCTGGGTCTGGCGCTGGCAGGCCGCCAATTCTTCGCCCGGCATGTGGCTTCCGCCGCCTCGACCGGGCCTCCCTTCATCGAGTTTGAAAGCGGACCGGTTCGGCCGCTGGCCCTCTCGCCGGATGGCAGAACGCTGTTCGCCGCCGATACCCCCAACGGCACTCTGGAAATCTTCGACCTGAATTCCGGAGGGCCCATCTGGAAAGGGCGCGTGCGCGTGGGCCTGGAGCCGGTCGCGGTGGCGGCGCGCAACAACGCCGAAGTCTGGGTCACCAACCTGCTCTCCGACAGCGTCAGCATCGTCAGCCTGGCGGGCACGCCGCACGTGGTTCGCACTCTGCTGGTGGGCGACGAACCGCGCGACATCGTCTTCGCCGGGTCGCCGCCGCGCGCCTTCATCGCCACCGCCCACCGCGGCCAGCAGCTTACCGACCCCTCCATCGCCAACGTGCCCGGCGCGGGCGATCCGCAAATGACTACGCCCGGCATTCCGCGCGCCGACGTCTGGGTATTCGACCCCGCCGATCCAGGCGCCACCATGGGCGGGACTCCGCTGGCGATTCTCAACTTCTTCACCGACACGCCGCGCGCCCTGGCCGTCAGCCCGGATAAGAGCACGGTCTATGTGGCCGGTTTCAAAACCGGGAACCAGACCACCACGGTGCATCAACAGAGGGTGTGCACGGGGTTTCAAGCCAAGGTTGCCTGCACGCTTCCCGATGGGACCACGAGTCCCGGCGGCAATCCCGGTCCGTCCACCGATGCGGCGGGCGAGCCGGCGCCCGAAGTTGGGCTGATCGTCAAGTACAACAACGCCGACGGCCACTGGGAGGACGAACTGCAGCGCGTCTGGGACAACTCCGTGCGCTTCCAACTGCCCGATACCGACGTGTTTTCCGTGGATGCCAACGGCCTCACCCAGACCGCCGCGTTTGCGCACGTGGGCACAGCCCTGTTCAACATGGCGGTGAATCCGGCCACCGGCAACTTATACGTGTCCAATACCGATGCGGTCAACAACGTGCACTTCGAAGGGCCGGGCGTTTATGCGGGTCACACCGTGCAGGGCCACCTGGCCGAAGCGCGCATCACCGTGATTGCCAACGGTGCGGGCGGGTCGGTGGCCCCGCGCCACTTGAACAAGCAGATCAATTACAGCCTGTTGGCGGGCTCCGCGGGCTACGACCCGGCCGTCAAGCAATACAGCCTGGCGACCCCCCTGGATATGGCGGTAACCGGCGATGGCAAGACCTTGTATGTGGCCGCGTTCGGTTCCAGTAAGATCGGAGTGTTCGACACCGCTTCCCTGGAAAACGACACCTTCGATCCGGTGACCGCTAGCGCCAACTACATTACCGTAAGCGGCGGCGGACCGTGCGGACTGGTGTTGGACGAGCCGCGCGGCCGGCTGTATGCCCTCACGCGCTTCGACGATGCGGTGAAGGTGATCGGCCTCGCCTCGGGGCGGGAAATGGGCGGGCTGCCGCTGCCCAATCCGGAACCCGCATCGGTCATTCAGGGCCGGCCAATGCTCTATGACGCCACCACCTTCTCGGGCAATGGCGAAGCATCCTGCTCGAGCTGCCACATATTCGGAGATATGGACGATCTGGCGTGGGACTTAGGCAATCCGGATAACTCCGTGACTAAGAGCCCCATCCCGATCAATTTCAGCGGCCTGCTCACCATTCTGCTTGCTACCGGACAAACCGGGCTGGCGACGCCTATCAATGGAAGCGGCGTGCCGGCCGATTTCCATCCCATGAAAGGTCCCTTCACCACCCAGACCCTGCGCGGGCTGCGCAACTCCGGCGCGATGCATTGGCGCGGCGACCGCTCCACCGGGCAGTTCGGCACCGATCCTTTCGATTCGAACGTGTCGTTCAATAACTTCATCGTGGCCTTCCAGAGCTTGGTCGGCAGCCCCAACCAGCCCTCCGCCGAGCAGATGCAGGCCTTCGCCGACTTCCAGTTACAAGTGCTGCCGCCGCCCAACCCGGTGCGCAATCTGGATAACTCCCTGACCCCGTCCCAACAGCGCGGGCGAGCCTTCTTTTCCGGCACGCGCCCAGCCGACGGAATCAACTCGCCGCTCCTCAATGCGTTACTCGGCCAATCGTCTTTTACCTGCAACGGTTGCCATACGCTCGACGCCTCGCAGGGATTCTTCGGCACCAGCCGCAACCAAAGCTTCGAGGGGATGACGCAGATCGTGAAGATCCCGCATTTGCGCAACGCCTACGCGAAGGTGGGGATGTTCGGCACGCCGGCCGTAGGTTTCTTCACTGCTCCCGATAGCGGCCCGACCGGCAACCAGGTCCGCGGCTTCGGCTTCACCGGGGACGGTTCGGTCGACACGCTGTTCCGCTTTTTGACCGCGGCCGTCTTCCAGCCGACCGGCAATTCCGGCTTCCCCCAAGACAATCCGGACGGTACGCAGCGCGACGTGGAGCAGTACCTGCTCGCCTTCGACAGCGATCTGGCACCCATCGTGGGCCAGCAGGTGACGCTGACCGCCGGCAACGCCGCCGGCGCAGGCCCGCGCATCGATCTGCTGGTCCAGCGCGCCTCGACGCCGTTCGTGTCCCTATCGCTGGGCGGCTCGACGATGGAATGCGACCTTGTGGCGCAGGTGGTCGTGAGGCGTCGCGTGAAGAGCTACTTGTACGATCCGGTGGCCGGAGATTTCGTTCCGGACGATGGCGCCGCGCCCATCTCGGACGCGGCCCTGCGGTCCCTGGCGGCCAATCCGGGCCAGGAAGTGACTTACACGGCGGCCACGCCGGGATCGGGCACAAGAATCGCGTTCGGTCAAGAGGTGGCCCTACCACGAATGGGACTTTTTCCCAAAGAATCGTTTTCCGCGATGTCGAGAATCCGCCGTGTGCTCCGACTCACCTATGAAAGCGCACAACCGGTGCGAGAATCGAAGGGAGAAACATGAAGTACATTTTGATGATGAACTGCCCCAAGACGGGTTATGACGCGTTTGGCGCATGGCCGAAGAAGGACATCCAGGCGCACATCGCGTTCCAGCGCAGTTTCGACAAGTCGCTCCGCGAGTCCGGAGAACTGGTGTCCGCCGAAGGCTTGGCCAACCCGCACGAGGCCAAGATTGTGCGGGCCGGGAAGGACGGGGCGCCGATCACGGACGGCGTGTTTCCGGAGGCCAAGGAGTATCTCGCCGGCTACTGGATCGTGGAAGTCGAGAGTCCCCAGCGCGCCTATGAGATTGCCGCAAGGGCGTCGGCCGCGCCCGGCCCCGGCGGGGTCCCCATGAACATGCCGATCGAAGTGCGGCAGGTGATGAGCGGGCCGCCTGAAGAATTCCTGTGACGCCGGTTTGCGCCTCGACGCCAGGTCCGTTCTCCACATTCCTGAAGGAAGACCTATCGCTGCTGGGGGCCGGCCACGACGCAGCCGGCAACATTTTCGTGCTGGGGCAGGTACTGAACAGTGGTCTTCCCGGGGGCTTTGTGAGCATTGCGGACATTGCAGCCGCACGGCTAGACCCCAACGCTACCCAGGTGGCCTACTTCGTCGATCTAACCGGTACCGGCGGCTGCGAACCGGTGGCGCTGGCCGTGGACCCGCCAGGCAACGCGTACATCACGGGCTATTGCAATGGCGGCACTTTGCCGGCCACCTTCGGCTTCGGAGGGCCGATACTGTCCGGTTCCAACTATCCGTTCGCGATCAAGCTGGACCCGACTGGCGCCGTGGTGTACGAGGTTTTGTTTGCCGGCCAAGTCTTCGCTATCCCCACGGACATCGCGGTGGATGGCGGCGGCAATGCGATCATCACCGGATCGGCGACCCAAGGCTACCCCGTGACGCCGGGAGCGATCTCGTTTTCAAGAGGGAACGTTACGCAGTTTGTTACGAAGCTCGATGCTTCCGGCGCTCACATTCTGTTCTCGGCTGTGGGCGTGGGCGGCTACCACATTGCGCTCGGTCCGCAGGGCGACATTTTCGTAACGGGCCCCTACGGCCCCACTACGCCCGGCGCGTATCAGACAACCTCCACGCAGTCCTGCAACTACCCATACTGCGTCAACGACCCATCGCAGAATGTTACCCGGCTCAGCAGCGACGGCCCGACGCTGATCTACGGCACCTTCCTCACGGGGAGCAACGGCGCACAGAATGATGGGCTGGCGGTGGACAGCGCCGGAAACGCTTATGTGACGGGAACGACGATTTCGGAGGATTATCCGTATACCACCGCGAGCGCGCCGGGCGACCGGCCTGGTACGTTCGTGACGAAACTGGACCCCACCGGTTCGCAAGTGCTTTGGTCGGTCCCGCAGGGCGGCGGTACATTGGCGCTCGATGCAGCCGGCAATCCGGTGGTGAGCGGCACGGCCTCCGTAACCATCTCGCCCAATCAGCCGGTTTACCTGCCCTATCCGCCTCCTCCATCCTCCGGCAATACTCCGGCGCCCTGTTACCCGAATGGCGGCACGATTCAATCGACCGCGTATGTGCAACGCTTCAACGCGGCGGATGGCGGCATGACTGGCAGCGTGTTTCTGACCGGTACACAACTGTACGGCGGCGCTATAACGGCCGAGCCGGATGGCCGGATCGCGATGGCCGGCTACACCTCTCTTCCGGACGTCCCCCTTTCCCCCGGGGTGGTGTTCAGCGACGCGATCGCGCAGCGGACGGTGCTGGGAGCATACCTGGCCGCATTCGATCTCTCCGAACCCGGGCAACTCGGCTGCGTGCTCGACGGCGGCAGCCTGTCTCCGGTGGGCCCGGTCGCCCCCGGCCAGCTTATCTCGCTCTTCGGCAACGGACTGGGGCCGGCGGCGGGTGTGTCGGGATTCGTTGCCGGGCAATCCTCGCTGCCCACTTCTCTGGCCGGCGTGCAAGTCGCCTTTGACGGGATTCCCGCGCCGCTGCTGTACGTCTCCTCCGGCCAGGTGAACGTGCAAGTGCCGTTCGAGGTGGCGCAGGAGCCCTCCACCGTAATGACGGTTTCGGTCAATTCGAATCCGGTAGCCACGCAGATGTTCGTGGTCACGGCCAGCAATCCATCCGTGTTCATCGACACGGCCGGCTCGATCGCGGGCTGCGGCCAGGACTTTCTGCCCAACAGCCCGCCGATGGTTGCGCTGAACAGCGATGGGTCGAGGAATTCGTGCGCCAATCCCGCCCTGTCCGGATCGATGGTGACTGTTTTTCTGAACGGCTTGGCCGCCACGGTGGAAGGCGCGTTTCCGGCCACCGGGAGCATCACCGGCTCCAACCCGGCGCCCCTCACCACCCAGGCGCAGATTGGTGGCGAGCAAGTCCCACTGTATCCGGTGCCCGGCACAATTGCCGGAGTCTACCAACTGGTTTTCCAGGTCACCACCTTGTTGCCCCCCCAGCAGACCTCGCTAGCGGCTGGGCTGTTAGTGAGCGTCAACGGTTTGTTCGCCGGCCCGTTCTACGCGGACCAGTTCGTGCTGTACGAGGCGCCTTACCCTCTGGGGACCTTCATCTGGGTGAAGCCGTGAGAGCGAGGGTGCGCGGGGGGTGGCCCCTCACCCAGCCTCCTCGAAGCGATAGCCGAAGCCGCGCACGGTGGTGAGGTGACGGGGATTCTCGGGCTGTTCTTCGATCTGCTCGCGCAGGCGGCGGATGTGCACATCCACCGTGCGCGGCGTCACGTAGCGCTGTTTGCCCCAGACGGAATCCAGAAGCTGCTCGCGGCTGTAGGCGCGTCCGGGATGCATGAGGAAGAATTCCAGCAGGTTGAACTCGGTGGACGTGAAGCTCAGCTCGCGGCCGGCCTGAAAGACGCGGTGCGCGGTGCGGTCCAGACGAAATGGGCCGATCTCCACCAGGGCTGGCTCGGCGTCGCGCTCCTCGCGGCGCAGATGGCTTTTCACGCGCGCAATCAGCTCGCGCGGGCTGAAGGGCTTGGTCATGTAATCGTCGCCGCCGATCTCCAGGCCGAGCACGCGGTCCACTTCATCCGAGCGGGCCGTGAGAAACAGAACGGGGATGCGGCGCAGGATCTCGGAGTGGCGGATCTGGCGGCACAGCTCGAAGCCGTCGACTTCGGGCAGCATCACGTCCAGCAGAATCAGATCGGGGCGCGCCTGTTCGAGCGTCCGCAAGGTGCCGGCCGAGCCGGTCAGAATCTGTGCCTGGAAGCCCTGATGGGTGAGATTGTACTCAATGAGCGCGGCCAGTTCGGGATCGTCCTCGACAATAGCAATTCGCTTGGGCATACGGAAACGGTCGTTCCGGTACGTTCCATTGTAGCTGCCAGGGTCCTCCGCTGCAGGTTCCGGGGCCCCCGGATCGCTTCCGGGCCCTCGCGATTTGCTAAACTCAGTACTTGTAGGTGGTGCGCTATTCCCCGGAGACTCTGGCTGTATGGTACCTTCCTGTTCGCCCTGTTCGCGATGACGCGCGCCACGGCGTCCGGCGCTTGCCGGGACTGCGCGCAAATGGGATTCGGGGGTCCTCGATCGAATCGTTACACGGCTTTCGACACGTTCTGCCGCGGCGACGCGTGCGGCGATCAGGGTTATCCCCAGTTATCCGTCAACCTCGCCAACCTGACCGCGTTTATCCAAGTCGCCGACCTGGTCCTGGGCGGACCGGGAGCGCCTTTCACACTGGAGCGCGCGTATAATTCGGACAACCAGCAGGCCGGGCCGTTCGGCATCGGCTGGTCGTTCAACCTGGGCGACAGCCTGACCCTCGAAAGCGATGGCACACTGGTGCTCGTGCGCGGTTCGGGACGGACGGATATCTTCGCGCCTGGCTTCGGTGGATCGGGGGCCGGATCGGTCGCCGGAACCGGGACCGGATCGGGAACCGCATCGGGATATTTCGCGGTGACCGCCACCAGCGACACGCTGACGGCCAACAGCAATGGCACCTTCACGCTAAGCACCCCTGGTTCGAAAACCACGCGGATCTTCAGCACTGCGGGCCGGTTGATGGCCATCCAGAACTCCGGCGTCACGTTCGTTTCCCTGACTTACGATTCGAGCGGCAACCTGACGGCGGCGAATTATCGCGGCCGGATGGTGAATTTCTCGAACGACGGCAACGGACATATCAGTTCCTTCTCGGATTCCACGGGACGCAGCGCGAGTTTCTCTTACACCGGCGATGGACATCTGGCGCAGCAGACCAACGTGGACGGACAGACCATCGGCTATCAATACGATGGCAACGGCAATCTGACCAGCATCGCCTACGCGAGTGGAACTCTGGCGATCGCCTGGCTGCTCGACGGGCCTTTCACCTCGGTGGCCAGCGTCACCACGCCGGATGGCGCCGTCCGGACGTACACGGTTCCGCAGAGCCCCACCCAGATACAGCTTACCTACTGCATGGTGTTCTACGATCCCCTCACCGCCGGCGGGTGCAGCGGCAACTCCACCCTGTACACTTCGAGCGCCAACGGGCTGCTGCTGTCGGTGACCGACGCTTACAACAACACCGTCTCGTACAGCTACGATGCCTCGGGCCGGCGCACGCAAACGGTGGATGCTCTGGGTGATACCGAAACCTTCGCCTACGACGCCAATAACAACCTGACCTCCGCGACTGACGGCGCGGGCAACAAATGGACGGCCACTTACACGGCCAACGGCCCGGCGAGTATTACCGATCCGCGAGGGAACGTCTATACCTTCGGCTACGACGCTTCCGGGAACCCGATCTCAGTAACGAACCCCGTAATGGGCGCCTCTACGGCGACGCGCTCGGCGGCGGGGCAGATCGCCAGCCTCACCAACGCGCTGGGCGCCAACACCGCTTACCAGTACGGCTCCGATGGATTGCTGTCCGCCTTTGTGGACGCGCTGGGCGGCAACTGGGCGTATCAATACGACGCCGCGGCGCGCGTCCAGGCGCGCACCGATCCGGGCGGCACGACGCTCGCCGCCACTTATAACGTGGGACTGCGGCCGGCCAGTGTGGCCAATGGCACGTCGCAACTGAATTACGACTTCTCCGGCCGCGTGCGCGATGCGCTGCAGCGGCTGGTGAAATACACCGATTCCTTCGGCAACCAGGTGAGCTACACCTACAATACCTCGGGCCTGCTTTCGAGCATCACGCTGCCGGGCGGCAACACCGTGACCTACCAGTACGACAAGGCCAACCGCCTGATCCAGGTAGCCGACTGGCAGGGCGACTCCGCGGTGTACAGCTACGACGCCGCGGGCTGGCCGCTGAGCGTCAGCATATCGGGCGGGCCGATCACCATCTATCAATACGACGCGGCGCATCGGCTGCGCGCGATCGTGAGCACCGGTCCGGACGGCACACCGGTGGCGGGCTATCGCTACACCCTGGACGCCGCCGGCAACCGCACCGCGGTGAGCGCCCTAGAGCCGGTTGCCACCTTGCCGGCTCTTCTGGCGTACACCATCGCTTACAACCCCGCCAACCATCCGCTGAGCCGCAGTGACGGCCAGACTTACCAATACGATGCGGACGGACACCTGACCACGATTGGAGGTTCGGGCAACCTGATCCTGACTTACGATCCCTTCGAGCGGTTATCCGCCATAAGCGGCAACGCTTCCACCAGCTACGGATACGATTCCGAAGGGCTGCGCGCGACGGTATCGGGTGCGCGCTTGGTGTACGATCCGTCCGGCCCCGAGCCGCGCGTGGTGGCGCAAGTAGACGGTTCGAACAACCCGGTGGCGTGGTATGTCTACGGTCTCGGCCTCGCGTGGCAGGTGAACGCCAACGGGACGCCGTACTTCTACCACTACGACGGCGATGGCAATGTAGTCGCGGTTTCGAATCCCACCGCGGGGGTGGTGAATCGCTACCGGTACGACCCGCTGGGCCGCCTGGTGTCCTCGAGCGAGGGCGTGCCCAACCTGTTCCACGCGCACGGCGAGAGCGGATGGGTGGACGACGGCAACGGTCTGGTGTTCACCGGCGGCCAGTATCTGTTTCCGGATTTGCGCCTGGCGCTGCCGGCGGCGGTGGATCTTTGGCCGCCCGCGCCCGGCTTGACGCCGCAACTTACCGGCGCGGGCGCCTGCTTTGTACGGGGCGTGGCGGATTGCGCGTTCTCGACGGGCCGGAGGAGCCAGTGAGACGGGCTGCCCTGCGGCTCTGGCTCGCGGCCTGCGCGCTGGCCCCGGCCGCCATGGGGCAGGCTGTTCAAACGCCCTTGAGCTGTGGGGTGGTGACCAACGCCACCATTCCCAACACAGGCGTAGCGCTTTTTGGCCTCACGGTTCAGAGTGGCGACGTGATTCTGCTGCGGGTGCTGGTGACCGGTACGAACACCGCGACCGGTACCAACACCGCCTTCCAGCTGACGCAGCTTACCATCACCGATTTGAACAATAACTCGGTCCAGCCGCAGCCCAATGCCTTCTTCGTGGGCGCAACCTACGCCGGCCAATACAGCATGCCTCTCACGGGCACCTACACAGTGCAGGTGACGGCCAATATGATCGGCAATTTCGCGATCGTCTATACCAATCTCAACCGCCCGTGCAACGCCACCACGCTTTCCTGCGGCACCCCCTCCCTGGGACAAATCACCGCGCCTCTGCAATTGACCAGCTATCAGTTTCAGGCCAACGCGGGCGATATGCTGGAAGCCTTCCTCGGCGAGATTGCTCCTTACGCCAACGGGTTCCTGCCGTCCATGTTCGCATACGGGCCCGACGGCAACATCCTGCTCCAGGCCGACGGTGTCACGCCCGCCGCCGTGAACATTTACCCGTTCCAGTTCACGAACCTGATCTTTCCAGTGCCTACGGCCGGCACGGTCACGCTGATTGTCCTGGATTCGGCGGACCTGACCGGCAATTACGCCGTCTCGGTGACCAGGCTCAACGCCCCGTGCAGCAACACTACGAACCTGACCTGCGGCACGTTGGCGCAGGGCACCATCGTAAGCCCGCTGGGCGTGAATGCCTTCGGCATTGCCGCCGCGGTGGGCGATGTCATCAATCTCAAAACGGCCAGCGTGGGCACGGACGGCACTTTCGTGCCTCGGGCGGCGGTTTACGATCCGCAGGGAAACCTGGTCACCGCGATCCAGTCCGCCACCACGGCCGGCCACGCTTCCTCAAGCGGCACATTCACGGCCAAGCTGAGCGGCGCCTATTTAGTGCTTGTGACCGATGTGGCCACCGGCCTGGACACAGGCAGCTACGTGCTCGGCTTCAGCCGGCTCAACCGGCCGTGCAGCACCGAGACGCCGCTTTCGTGCGCCTCGCTGGTGAACGGCTCCATCAACGGCCTCTTGGCCGGCAATCTCTATTCGCTTTCCGCCACCGCCAGCGACAACTATTTATTGCGCCTGTTGCGCTCCGACCAGAACGCCGGCAGTTCCTTCCACCCGAGAGTGGATATCTACGATCCGTCGGGTAACGCCGTACAGTTTTTGAGCACCGCCAACCTCGGGCAGGTCGGTTTCAGCACGGCATCCACCGGCTCTTATACCCTGGTGGTGAGCGATGGCTACGATAATACGCAGACCGGCAATTACGCGCTGGCCCTGGCGCGCCTGAACCGGCCTTGCGGCGCGGGAACGCTGAACTGCGGGGCGTTGGCCAACGCCGCCTTTGCGCAGCCGCTGACCACGGCGGTGTACACCTATAACGCGAACCCGGGAGAGTCGTTCAGCGTCCGCATGCTGGACGTCAACGGCACGTTGAAGCCGGCGCTGGCGGTGTACGATCCCTCGGGTAATCCGGTGGGCCAGGCGATCGGCGGAAACTTCACCGGCGTGGACGTTGCGCAGCCCGCGGGCGGAGCGTACACCGTGGTGGCCACCGACGCCGACCCTAGCGCGAACCCGGCGGGCGGACCCTTCGATCTGGATCTGCTGCGCACCGTGAACGCCTGCGGCGCCGCTCCCCCACAGGGACAAACCGCGCAGGGCGTGATCAGCGGAGCGGCGCCGTTCCTCTCGTACAGCATTCCGGCATCGAGCGGCGATTCCCTGCTGGTACGCAGCGCCGCGTTCAATTCCGGGTTCACCGCGTCGATGGAGATTTACGATCCCACCGGAACGCGCCTGAACGCCAGCACCTACTCGCTTTCGCGCAGCGTCACAACCAGCGGCAACTACACCGTGATCGTGGGGCCCTCGGCGCCGCGCACGGGCGGGGCGTATTCGCTGTCCTGGCAACTGCTGAACAATCCCGCTGCGGCGGGTGGCGCCCTCGGGACCCTGGCCTGCGGCGGATCGACCACGGCCTCCATCAGCGCGGATAACCAGTTCCGCTATTACCTGGCGGCGGCCAATGCCGGCGACCTGATGCGCATGATCTTCACGCCGCTTT
>JBKQPR010000224.1:0-3815 GCA_052144935.1 Bryobacteraceae bacterium | reverse complement strand
TTCCCCCCGCTCAGGTCGAGGACATCGTCCGCTTCGGCAGCCCGCGGTTTCCCCGGCAGCTCGGCGATCCCGACGACTACTTGCGTCGCACCCTCGCGCGCGCCGCTTTCCCTTTTCCCCCCTCAGGGGGCACTGTGTGACGGCCGCCGTCCAGAAGAATACGCTTTCTGGTGACCGCTAACACTACAGTTGCCAGAGGTTCAGGAATTCGTGGCAGGGACGCGGGAAAGGCACGCGCTCATGACCACTAGCTAGGAGGGCAAGGAGATATCAACGAGGCAGTCTATGCAAATCAGGAAACGGAGAGATCTGGTACGGGAAATACTATCCCGTTCGGGAGCTCCGCAGAAACGTGTTCAGCTCGGTCGAAATTCAGAGATGAACGAGAGGCAAGCACGCACCGCGCTGGACGACATCATTGCTTTACTCAACCGGAACCCTGCGCACGCGCAGGGAGCCGAACTTGTGCGAAGGTTCGTGGAACAGGTGTACATTCCGCAGAAATACGAAAACGGAGACTGGCGTAAGGCTACCGGGCAGGAGGCCGAGCACCTGTTTCGGCGGTCCATCCTGTCTGAGATCGGCGAAATGCGTCGCCGCGATCTCAAGGCCGAACATCTCCGCGCCGTGCAGCGCAAACTGGCGGGCACGGGCTTGAGTTACGAGTCGGTCAGCAAAGTCAGGTTTGCGATGGGCGATATGGTCAAAAGAATGGTTGCCGAGGAGTACCTGGTGTCCAACATCGCGGCGGGCCTGAAGACGCCCACGACGGCGAGGCGGTCGGATCGTTCGCGCCTCCGTCGTGTGACGCTGACGGAGTATTTGCGAGCGTGGACGGTTCTCGACGAAAGGGAGCGGCTGGCGTTCGACCTGGTGACTTTCTGCGGGTTGCGAGAATCGGAGGCTTATGGAGTGAAAAACGGCGATCTCTTCCAGCAGGGAGCGATCCGAGTTGAGAGGTCGTGGACAAGGGCGATATTAACCCAACCAAGACGGATGAGATTCGCGAGGTTAGCGTCGGGGCCGAGATTTTCGAGCGGCTTCTGGCCTGGATCGCGACTCTGCCGGAGGGAAATCATGAGGGATGGGTCTTTCCGAGCGAGCGGATTGTAACGCCGCTGCTGCCGGACAACGTCCTGCGCCGATGCATCCATCCGCGCTTGCAGCCGCTGGGACTCGATTGGATCAACTTCGCCGTCCTGCGGCGGTCGCATTCCACCCTACACCAGGAAAGAGGCACGGACCCCAAGATTATCGCCGACCAACAGGGCCACGGCCTTGGTGTTCACCTGTCGGATTACGTGGAATCCTCCGTCGCCCGGAAGCAGGAAACGGTATCGGCACTGCGGTCAGATTTCAAAGCCTTAGAATCTGAGCCAATCGTCGCCTAATTGAGACAAATGACAAGAGCTGATTTGGCGAGGCTTGTAAGTGATTGAAAACATGGAGCGGGAGACGGGGATCGAACCCGCGGCGTCCAGCTTGGGAAGATGATATTCGGCGAACTCCAAGCACGGTCTGGCTTACAAGGACTACTTCTGAAACGGTGTTCTGAGCCAAGAACGCGATTCCGTAGGCGCCGGCTTCGGTCAAGTTTCGTTAGCCATGCTAGCCATGCTGGGGGCCGAAAGGCAGGGGTCCGGTCTTTTCTAAATTTGAGGTGACTTAGAATCAACGGGTTGCGGGCATCTGAAGGCAGCACCCCGGCCTTTTCCGAAATCGCCGCCGGTGGAACCGCCCCGCGCCCGGCCGCCTACATGTACATCCCGCCGTTCACCGCCAGCACGTGCCCGGTGATATACGCGGCATCCTCGCTGGCCAGAAATTTCACGGCGGCGGCGATATCTTCCGGCCTGCCCATGCGGCCAAGCGGCACGGCGGCCAGGATCCTCTGGCGCACCTCTTCGGCCAGCGCGGCCGTCATATCGGTGGCGATGTAGCCGGGGGCGACGGCGTTGACCGTGATGCCGCGGCTGGCCATTTCCTGCGCCAGCGCCTTGGTGAGTCCGATCAGTCCGGCCTTGGACGCGGCGTAGTTGGCCTGGCCCGGGCTGCCCGCCTGTCCCACCACGGACGCAATATTGATAATCCTCCCCCAGCGGTTGCGCATCATACCAGGCAGGACCGCCTGGGCACAAAGAAAGGCGCCATCCAGGTTGATGCGGAGAACCAGATCCCAGTCGGCCGGTTTCATGCGGACCGCCAGACCGTCGCGGGTGATGCCGGCATTGTTCACCAGCACGTCGATGCGGCTCTTGTCGGCCAGCACCTTGGCGACGGCCTGTTTGACCGAGTCGGCCGAGGCCACGTCGAGATTCACGGTCAGGGCCTCGCCGCCGCAGGCGCGAATCTCGGCGGCCACTTCTTCGTTCTTTTCGAGTTCGGGCGAGGCCACCACGATGTGGAATCCCTCGCGGCAAAGCGTGAGCGCCGTCGCACGGCCGATACCGCGGCTGGCGCCCGTAATGAACGCGACTCGGTTGGACATTCCTTCTCCTCAGGATGTACTGGTATTAAACTCAATCATAACGTATGGCATATCGCGATCTGCGCGAGTTCCTTCGCGCGCTGGAAGAAAACAAGGAACTGAAGCGCATTCCGTTTGAAGTGGACCCGATCCTGGAGATCACCGAATTCGCCGACCGGGCCTCGAAGCAAGGCGGCCCGGCGCTGTTGTTCGAGAGGCCCAAGGGGTACGCGATCCCGGTGCTGATCAACGCCTTCGCCTCCATGCGAAAGATGGAGCTGGCGCTGGAAGTCGAATCGGTGGAGGAGATCGCCGCGCGCATCGTGGAGTTCCTGGAGATGCGCATGCCGGAAGGGCTGATCGGCAAGCTCAAGATGCTGCCCAAGCTGGCCGAAATGGGGTCGTTCTTCCCCAAGACGGTGAGCAAGGGCGCCTGCCAGGAGGTGGTGCGCAGCGACAATTTTTCGCTGCTGGACTATCCAATTCTGAAATGCTGGCCGGAGGATGGCGGGCGATTCATTACCCTGCCGCTGGTCTTTTCGCGTAATCCCGACACCGGCAAGCGCAACTGCGGGATGTACCGCATGCAGGTGTACGACGAGCGCACCGCGGGCATGCACTGGCAGACCCACAAGCAGGGGGCCGAGCACTATCGCCGCATGGCGCCGCATGGGCGGCAGCGCATGGATGTGGCGGTGGCGGTTGGCGCCGACCCGGCCACCATGTACTCGGCGATCCTGCCGCTGCCGCCGGATCTGGACGAGATGCTGATCGCGGGCTTCCTGCGGCAGAGCCCGGTGGAGATGGTCAAGTGCCAGACGTGCGACCTGGAGGTTCCGGCCAACGCCGAGATCGTGCTGGAGGGGTACGTGGAGCTGGGCGAGCTGCGCACGGAAGGGCCGTTTGGCGACCACACCGGCTTCTATTCGCTGGCCGACGAATACCCGGTGTTTCACGTGAAACAGATCACCCAGAGGCAGGACCCGATCTACGCGACCACCATTGTAGGACCGCCGCCGATGGAGGATTACTACATGGGCAAGGCCGTCGAACGCATCTTCCTGCCGCTGATGCGCCTGCAACTGCCCGAGGTGCGCGACATCGCCATGCCGCCCGAGGGGGTGTTTCACAACCTGATTCTGGTGGCCATCCGGAAATCGTATCCCGGCCACGCCCGCAAGGTGATGCACGCGATCTGGGGCACCGGGCAGGCGATGTTCTCGAAGGTGATCGTGGTGGTGGACGAAGACGTGGACGTGCAGAATTACCGCGAGGTGGCGTGGAAGGCGCTGAACAACATCGACCCGCAGCGCGATATCGAATTCTCGATGGGGCCGGTAGACTCGCT
>JBKQPR010000223.1:0-11939 GCA_052144935.1 Bryobacteraceae bacterium | reverse complement strand
GTCGGTCTGCGAAGTTGCGATCTTGGCAGAACTACTGTTTTACCCCAATGTTCTTGGGGTCCCCAAATGGTTCACTGCGCCTCCGCCCTCACCCCACCGGCCGTACAGGCGCATAGCTCAAGTGTCAAGTTCGGCGCCGACGTGTACCGCATCAGGGAGTATGAGGGCGAGCGGAGCAAATTCGACGGCACGATCAGTTTCAGCACCGATGCGAATAACCCGCTGGATTCCAATTACTCGTTCGCCAACGCGGTGCTCGGCAACTTTGACAGCTATCAGGAATCCAACGCGCGATATGGCGCCAACGAGCGTCAGTCCCTTGCGGAATGGTTTGTCCAGGATACCTGGAAAGTAACCAAGAGATTCACCCTCGATTATGGCATGCGGTGGACGTGGGCGAATCAGATGTATCCGCACTATCCCGGCCAGCAGTCTGCGTTAGCGTTGGGCCTGTACAATGCTTCCCAGGCGGCGGCTCTCTACCAGCCGGTATTATCGAACGGCGTCAGGATGGCGGAGGATCCGCTGAATGGATCCTTGCTGCCTCAGGCGTTTGTGGGCGTTTTCGTTCCCGGAAGCGGAAGCCCGGCGCCCGGCGGTGTTTCGTCCGGCGCCGCCAACTATCCTCGCGGGTTCATCGCCCAACAGCCCGTCCACTGGGGGCCGCGCTTCGGCTTCGCCTATGATGTATTCGGAAATGGCAAGACCGCCATACGCGGCGGCATCGGGATCCTATATAATCCGCGCCTCAGCTATTGGAGCCCCACCACCGAGAATCCTCCGGCCATCGAGACGCCGATCACCTACTACGGCTCGCTCAGCACGTTCACCCAGACGGCCGGCTACTTCGCGCCCAACGCCACCAACGCTTTCTACGTGAACGCCAAGACGTCGCGAAACTACAACGGTTCGTTCGGCGTCCAGCAGGATCTGGGCCATTCGGCGCTGCTGGACGTTTCCTACGCGGTCGTGCTCGGACGCGACATCCAGCAGACCCGCAACATCAACACGGTTCCCTATGGAGCGGAGTTCCTGCCGCAGCATACCGATCCTACCAACGGCAAGCCGCTGGCGGACATCTTCTTCGAGCCCTATCCCGGTTACTCCACCATCACTTACTACGACGACGCTTACACCTCGAACTATCACGCGTTGCTGGCGAGCCTGACGCGCCGCTTTGCGCATGGCTTTCAGATGGGCGCATCGTACGCCTTTTCGAAGTACATGGACTTCACGGGCATCCCGGAGTATGCGAATCTGCGCACGTGGGCCTACGGCCTGGACTCCTCCGACCAGACCCATAGCATGACACTCAACTACACCTACAACATACCGAATGCTACGAATCTCGTGAAGAACAAGCTGATCGGCCTTGCATTCGACCACTGGGTGCTGTCTGGCATCAGCCAGTTCACCACCGGCTTCCCCGCCGCGATCAGTTTCACGACCACTAACTCGGAAAACCTCAATGGCGGCGGTGATGCCCAGCGCGTGGACATAGTCGGTAATGCCTTCTCGGGGGACATACACAAATTCGGCCAGTGGTTCAATACGGCGGCGTTCGCCTTGCCCGGAATGAACGACCCGGGCAATGCCGGGAAGTACGATGTGCGGCAGCCGGGTGTGAATAACAACGACATGGCGATTTCCAAAAACTTCCCGTTAAAGAATGAGAAGCGCTATATCGCCTTCCGGTGGGAAGCTTACAACGTCTTCAATCACACGCAGTTTGCGGGCCTCAACACGGCCGCGAAGTTTACGCCGGCGGGTGTCCAGACCAACACGCTCTTCGGAGAAGGTTACCTCGACCCGGACGCCCAGGGTGATGCAGGGGTCGCTGCGATTTACGTTCTGAGGGAAGCGCGTAAACCGGCCTGTTACAATCCACCGAACCCGTTGGGATTGTGAGAGTAGAAGTGCCGGACGCCCGCGTAGCGGTAGAATCTAGTTGTGCGTGAACTTCGTCCGCTGACTTCCGATGAGCTGGCCCGTGCGAGGCGCCGTCTGCTCCATCCCGCACCAGGCAGCCGTATCGAAGCTGCCCAGGTCTATGGCATCGATATGACTTTGCTCGTGGAACAGTTGCGCCTCACGCCCGCCGAACGGGCCCGCAAACTGGAGGACGCTGCCACGGCGCTGGAACGGATCCGCGGGGCCGCGCGACGGCGTTCCTGATGCAATTCGAAAGAGCCATTCAAACGCTCGCGGACGCGGGGGTAGATTTTGTGGTGATTGGCGGCGTGTCTGCGACGATTCACGGCAGCGCCCAGGCCATCACATATGCTCTGGAAATCTGTTTCTCGCGTGCTTCGGCGAATCTGCAGCGTCTGGTCTCGGCGCTTGCGGCGTTCCATCCGAGGCCCCGGGGATTCCCGGAAGGCTTGCCGTTCGTCTGGGACGCAGGCACTCTGCGCAATGCAACGGTTCTCACCCTTCAGACAGATCTCGGCGACCTCGTTCTTCTCGCCGAAGTGGCAGGCGTAGGAACGTATGACGAAGTTCAGGCATGCTCCGTCCTGGTGGATGCTTTCGAATCGCCGGATCGCGACGCTGGACCTGCCTGGGCTGATTCGGGCGAAGCGCGCCGCCGGCCGGGAGAAAGACGCCGCGGCGCTCCCCGAATTGGAGAGCCTCCTCGAGGCCCAGGAACGGTAGAGGAACCGCGATGCGCCCGGCGCGGCTCAGTTCCGCAAGCGCAGAACGAACCACACCAGGCCGAAGATCAGCAGCGCCGGCGGCACCGCCCGGGCCAGCTTTCCGGCATGCGCAAACAGCAGGGCCAGGGCTGCAATGACGGCGGCTTCGGCTACCGCGGCGCCGGCCAGCACGTATCCGGCATGGTAGCCGGCGGTCTGCAGAAACAGGTGAAAGTACAGCCCGTGGAAGGCGCCCAGAAGGCCCGCAATCAGCCAGCGCGAGCCGGCCTTCGGAAGCAGCAGGATCTCCATTGCGAGATAGGCGATGGTCAATGCGGCAGCCGCCTCCACGAAGCGCGGCGCGGGCTGCCAGGCGGTGTGCGGCGCGATCAGCACGGCCGCGATCTGTCCGGCCAGGAACATAGCCACCAGGGCCGCCAACTCGCGGCGGCTGCGCGCGGCCATGGCCAGCGCGGCCAGGAAGAGAATTTGCGCGGGCCCCGCCAGCGCGCGCAGAAATCCGGCTCCCGATTCGGCGGCCACCACTTCCACTGCGGTGGGCGGGCGGAAGCGCAGCGTGGCGCGCGGAAACGAGAGGTCGAAGATCGCCTGGTCCGGGCGGCCATCCAGCGTGGCGCGCAGCAGGTGGACGTGATTGGGGACCGTCGCGGCGTACAGCGTACACTCCACATCCACACGGCTGGGCGGCGCGTCGAACTGGTAATCGGCCTCGCAAAAGAAGGTGTCCCGCGCAGCGTCGGCGTGGCACGTCCGACCCGTCAATCGCGCGCCGGCGAAGCGGATGTGGGCCAGCAGAGCGTCCTCGGGATGGGCCGTGTGGGAGATTTCGTAGAGCGGCATGCGTAGCGTGTAATGGGCTCGCGCGCCCTCCACTACGAGGTCGCCGGAGCTCATGCTGACGGCGTGGCCCCAAGCGTTGACGGCGCCGAGAGCCGCCAGAAGCCAGGCGCGGCCGCTCATGGGACGACGGGAATGATGGGGCCGGCTGGCGCGCCCAGGCGGGCTTTGCGCATCCGCAGATACAGGATCCGCACCATGGCCAGCACGGGCACCGAGAGAATCGTCCCCGCGACGCCGGCCACCTCGGCGCCGGCGAACACCCCAAACAGCACCAGCAGGGGATGCAGTTGCACACCCTCGCGCATCAGGTGCGGCGAGAGAAAGTAATCCTGGAAGAGGCGATAGACGATCACAAAGATCAACACTCCCACCACCGGCGCGCGTCCTATGACCGCCACCAGCAGGATGCACAGGACCGCGCTGACCGGACCCACCGTGGGGATGAACTCCAGAATTCCGGCCAGGGCGGCCAGCAGGATGCCGTAGGGCACGCCCATGATCGAGAACGCAATGCTGTAGGAGGTGAAGGTGGCGGCCGAGAGCACTACCAGGGCATGCATGTAGTGGGCCAACAGGAGATGCACATCCGCCAACACGTCCTCCAGCAAGGCGTGACGCGGGCCGGCGTCCACCAGGTCCAGAATGTGGCTGGCCATAGCGCGTCCGTCCTTGAGGAAGAAAAACGAGAGGATCGGGATGATCACCACGTAGGCGAGGTCGCTGGCCACGGTGAGGAATTTGAGGCCGGCCTGCGGTAGCGCGCCGATCAACTCGCCCGCGCGCGTGCCGATTTCGTTTTTCACTCTTGCGAGGAGTTCCAGGCGCGCGTGGTCCAGCGCCGGCGGAAGATCGGCATCGGGCGTCTGCCAGGCGGCGATCCGGTTGGGCAGGTCCTTGACGAGCTCGCGGGCCTGATCGGCGATGCGCGAACCAATCTGGGTGGCAAACACCACCACGGCGCCTATGAAGATGATATAGGCGAGGGCCAGCGAGAGAGTGCGGGTGCGCTTGCCGGGAAGGAAGCGATCGATCAGGTTGACCAGGGGCGAAAGCAGATAGGCGAACAGCAGCGCAAGGACGAAAACGAACAGCGTTTTGCGGACCAGGTAGACCAGATACAACCCGGCAAGCACCAGTGCCGCGGTCCACACATAGCGCGCGGCGCGCCGATCGACGCCCAGCATAACAGAGCCAATTCTAGCAAGACCGCTTGCTTAAGGGTGCCCACTGGGCCGGGCTCCGACGAGCTTCCGAGCCGGGCCCAGAGGGCACCCCGTGCGGAAGCGGTCTTTGCCCTGCGTGGCTAACGTGGATTGCCGGCAGCCTCCGGATACAGCAGATAGGGCGCCCGCAGGCGCGCGAAGGCGGCCAGCGAATCCACCAGGCTTTCCCGAATCGCGCGGGGGTCGTCGCCGGATTGCAGGCGGCGGATCACCTCGTCGCTGCCGATCAGCCGCTTGCCGGCGGCCAGGTCGATCTTGCCGGGATAGAGCTTCTGAAGCGCCGCCGCCAATTCCAGGCCCACGCGTGTGGAGTCCAGCAGCTCGCGGTTGGTGATGACGAAGCGCACGCCTTCAATCCGTACGCCTTTGAAATTCGATTCCGTGGGGGTGAAGCTGGTGGCGTACACACGGATGCCCGGGATCTGCCGCCCGTTCAAATAAGCCGCCAGCTCGCGCCCGCCCATGAAATCGCCGCCCACCTGCTCGAAGGGCGCGTCGGTGCCGCGGCCCACCGAAAAATTCTTGGCCGGTTCCAGCAGGCATAGCCCCGGATACAACGCCGCCGCGTTCAGGCTGCGCATGTTGGGCGAGGGGTTAATCCAGGGAAGGTTGGTGGAATCGAACCAATCCCCGCGGCTCCAATCCTGCATTGGAATCACCGTCAGCGCGGCGCCCAGCTTGCGCTCTCCGTTGAACAGGCGCGCCAGCTCGCCCATGGTCATCCCATGGCGCACGGGCAGGCCGGCGAACGAACCCACGAACGAAGTATTGGCAGCGTCCAGCAGCGGCCCTTCAATGCGCGTCCCGGTGATCGGATTCGGCCGGTCCAGCACATAGAACGGAATGCCGGCTTTGGCCGCCGCCTCCATGGCGTAGGCCATGGTGGTTTCGTAGGTGTAAAAGCGCGCGCCCACGTCCTGGATATCGAACGCCAGGGCGTCGATCCCGCGCAGCATCTCCGGAGTGGGCCGCAGCGTGCTGCCGTAAAGGCTGTACACCTTGATGCCCGTAGCGGGGTCGGCCGAATCCGCAATTCTGGGCCGGTCCTCGGCGCCGGCGAAGCCGTGCTCGGGCGAAAAGAGGGCGGCCACTTGGACCCCCGCCTGCACCATCAAATCCACGTTGCGGCGGCCCGCGCGGTCGATGCCCGTCTGATTGGTGATCAGGCCGATGCGCTTTCCGGCGAAGGGCTGGAACCTCTCTTCCACCAGCACATCCAGGCCGGTCTTGGTGGCCCCGGTGCGGCCTACCTCGCGGTGCACGCCGGCCGCGGTGAAGGTCTCGGTGTAGCCGGTGAGGCTGACGCCGGGGGCCGCGATGCCCACCGATGCCGCGGCGATGGTCGCCACTTTGCCGCGCAAAGGAGTGAGCGCCGGCCGTGCGGTGGGATGCACACTGTTGGCCAGCAGAATCACGTAGGTTTTGGAGACGGGGTCGATCCAGATGGAAGTGCCGGTGAAGCCGGTGTGCCCGAACGAGCCGATGGGGAACAGCTCGCCGCGATTGCCCGAGTGCGGCGAATCGATGTCCCATCCCAGGCCGCGCAGAATGGCCTGGTCGGGCGGACTCTGCGGCTCCGTGAATTTTCGGACGGTCAGCGGGCCGAACAGGCGGACGCCATCCAGTTCGCCGCCGTTGAGCATCATTTGGGCGAAGCGCGCCAGGTCCGCCGCGGTGGAGAACAGGCCGGCGTGACCGGCCACGCCGCCCATGTTGCGGGCCGTGGGATCGTGGACCAGGCCGCGCAGAGGAGCGCCGTCCTTTCCCAGGCGCTCGGTGGGCGCGATGCGCGGAACGAGCGCGGCGGGCGGCAGGAACTGCGAATCCTTCATCCCCAGCGGCAGGAAAATGTTCTGGCGCGCGTAATCGGAGACCAGTTGCCCGCTCAGCCGGTGTACCAGCTCACCCAGCAGGATGAAGTTGATATCGCTGTAAACGTAGCGCACGCCCGGAGGCCCGGCGGGCTTGGTGGCGCAGGCCAGGTCGATGCCGGTCTGGTAGCCGGTCCACGGATCTTTCAGCGGAACGTCGGGTTCCAGGCCCGAGAAATGCGTGAAGAGGTTGCGCAGCGTGATGGGGCTGCGGCCGCCCTGAAATTCGGGAATGTAGTCGGTGACGCGGTCGTTCAGCCGGAACTTGCCTTGCTCGAACAGCTTCATCAGCGACGGCGTGGTGGCGATCACCTTGGTGAGCGAGGCGCAATCGAAGATGGTGTCTTCGGTCATGGCCTCGACGCGCGGCTCGACGGCCCGGTTGCCATACGCCTTGTGGTAGACAATCTGCCCATCGTGGCCGATCAGCAAGACGGCGCCCGGCAGACGGCCTTGCTCGATGGCTTCGTGGATGACTTGATCGATGGCCGGCCCACCGGAAAAGGTCTGCGCGGATAGAGCCGTGGCGCACAGGGCCGCGCACCAGAGGAGTTTCATAGATGCTTCCATGATAGTGCCTGTGGCGCGTGGGAGCGGAGGTCCCCGGGTGTGACGGGTAAAGCGCCGGCGCGCCGCCGGAGCGACCGCGTCAACGGGAACCGTTTCTTCACAGGATTGGGACAACAGGTGCGTTTTCGGCCACCTGCAAAGGAAGGATCGTACCGACGTGAAGTTTTGCGGAAAGTCGCGCCGTGAGAAGGTCCTACGATGCCGAACCGATGGCCCAAGTTTGGCTGCGCGGAGACCGCACGTTGGAGGCTGTGAATCGCCTTCTGAATTATCTGGCGCAAAACTCCCGGCGCTATTTGGCCTGTGGAGAGATCCCGCGAACCCGCTCTCTCTCCGAGTGGCGCGGACGGAGCAATACCGGTCAGCGTCTACAAGCCGACTTATCGTTCCCTATCCGCAAAGTCCGAAACGCACCTGCTTGGCAAGCCTAGGCGCAACGACCAAATTTCGTCAGGACGAGGTCGAACGCATTCCGATTTAGGTGACGGAGTTGGCCATGAAGAGATGGTGAAGCCGAAACAGCTCGGTTTCGTGTGCGCGTTGATGCTCCGTTTCCCGCGCACGCAGGTCCGTAGACAAGATGGTTGAAGCGAGCAGGGTCCCCTCCGCGGTCATATTCAACGCCTTGCGAGTTTTCCGGATATTCGCCTCGACGTTCTTCATCGCTCTGTCCACGTCACCGTCAAGCACATAGGCCAGCATTCCGCCATGGTGCACCGCCTTGGAATACTGCCCCGTAATGAACCGGATCATCCCTGCGTTCACGTATTGTGATGCGTAGGCGCGCGGCTTTCCGTCCTTGATGACATTGAGCCTTTTGCACTCAAGACAGAAATAAATGTCCTCTCTCGGGACCAGCGGAATAAACGCAATGTCCATCCGCCCCAGATCTTCGCCTGGCATCGGGTCGAGTTCGACGACTTGCAGCCGGATCTGAAACATGAGGCCGCGCGCGGTCCTGTTTTGCTGTAGCGCCCGGCACAGTTCATTGGTGATATTGTCTTCCGTTTCGTCAGCCGCTGGCGGAGTCAGGCCGTCCCAGCTCGCGATCACCAAATTCAAGATCACCGGAACCATGGGGTCTATTAGACCGATCCATTCAGTAGGCGCGCCGATTACTGCCAAGCCGCCTCCCTGGGCGTGTGCATCAGGATCGTCCCCGCGATCTCATCGGCATCATTCAGCGCCGCCGTCTCCGTCCAGAACCGCTGCGCAATGGGCTTCACCAGATATAGGCGGTGTCGATCAAACACTTTGGCGCCACGAATAAGCTCGAACGTGTTGAACTTCTGCCCCGCCGCCGTGCGCAAGCCTTGCAGCGCGTCGAGCACATCGTATAGGTCCTCTGCCTCTGGCAATGCCCGAGAGCCACGGCGGGTTTTCTGCAGCACCGTCATGCCGATGCCAAGCTTGGCGGACGCCAACCACCGGCCTTCAACAACGAAAGAGCTGCTTTTGGCCCACTCGTTCAGCGTCTGGGACAGACGCTCTGCATACTCGTTTCCTCGAGCGTCGTTGCTCGGCTTAACTGTGGGAACATCCGTGCTTTCCCGGCTCGGCCGTGCGCTAGGAATGACGATTTTAGTGGTGTCCTCGATCAGGGTCTTCTCTGTGGGCAGGATGTCGAAGTACTCATCGATGCGCTCGTCAATGGCTCCCTCGGCTTGTTGAACCAGTTCGCGTCTATTGGAAAAAGGTTCTTGAGCTCGCGCGGCAGCATCGGCAACAATCGCGCTTACTTCTTTAACGATCTCCCATGAACGTCGACCATTCCCGGAGTCATCGGGGAAACGGAATGGCACGCGCAGTAGTTCCTCCACATGAACTTTCTGCCTGCTAACGCCCCAATTCGAGGACGTATGGAAGAGAAAATACCGCGCGATCGAGGAACGTAAATAGGCAGCAAGGAAGATGAGCAGCTCCCGGTCCTTCGAAGGACCGGTTATTCCGCGCAACGCATGTTGGAAAGACACATGAAAGTCTGCGTAACTAACTTTCGTGAAGCCCTGCGACACAAGCACGTGAGGAGACCGGAAAGCATCTGTCCTCTTATTTGACCTGTTTCTGACCGTCACTTCTGCCTTGGGCAAGGATGTGCAGTCGTCGGGAAGAAGAAACAAATCGAGTTTCGACGAAGTTGCCTTGATAAACAACTTTGACGGGAGCTTGATCACTTTTGCTTCCTCTGGATCGTCGCTAGGCCCCACTGGCTGAAATCCTTCAGCTATCAACCAGGGCTTCGTGCTGTTCTTCTCTCTGGTCTGCCTCACATAATCCCTGAGCCGCGGATACAGGGCAAGGCGATCGATCAATCGCCGGTCCCTGCCCGACGCCCAACACCATTGCTTCCAGATCAGGGGCGCGTCTGGGCCATCGAGATCCTTTAAAATCTCACCCAACGAAATCACGCACCGGTCTTCCGGCGAGACAGCAATGACATCGGCGCGAGTGACAAGCCAGTCAGCCTTCGGTGACCAATACTGAATTCCATGATTCAGATCTTCGGGCCTGGCTTTGCGATAGGAGATCACAATGGCAGGATGGCGTGCTTCGGCAAACAAGAAGAACTGATAGTCCGTCAGGTTCAACACCTGATCCATGGAATGCCGAGTGAAAAGAGCTTTCTGGAACTCTACAGCCGTACCGCCGTGGTTAAAGAGCGTGCCGTGCGGAAGCACAAAGCACACTCGCCCCTTGTCTCCAATATGATGAGGCGCTTTCCAGACAAAGGCCGCGGAGATCTGATTGTCGGGAATAGGACATGGATGCTCAAGACCGGCGCACCACTTCCCCGCCTCTGTTTCGGCAGCCGCAATGCTTCCCCACGGGGGGTTGCCGACGACGAGGTCAATGTTCATCGGTTCTTGAAGATCGAAGAAATCATTGCACCAGATGTTCCCTTCCACTATCCGAGCGGGGTTCAGATCGGGGTAATGCACCAGCGTCGGCAGCCGATGTCCCTTCTCCCGCAGTTCGTCAATGTCGCGCGGCGAAAGTTGATCCAGATACGCCAAGTACAGGCTGAAGGCGGTAATGCGGCAAGCAATGGGATTGAGGTCCGCGCCGTAGAGATTCTCGCAAAGGAGCTTTCTGAGTTCCTTGGCCTTCTTGTCGTTGCTCGCCTCGGGATTCGCCAGTTTCCACTCCTCCGCCATGCGGTTGAACAACCCCACCAGAAAAATGCCGGAGCCACATGCAGGGTCGAGATAGCGGTATGGCAACAGCGATGCCCGGTCGGACAGCGCTATATCGAGCACGAGCTCGGCCAGAAAACGCGGTGTGTAGAACGCACCTTCTTTTTTCTCTTTGCCCTTCAGGAACCGCTCGTAGATGGCGCTGATCGCCTCGACAGGTATAGCTGCGAAGTCATAGGGCCAGAATGAACCCTGCCCAGTCACAACATGCGTTGCGTGAAAAAATGCGTCTAGCGTATCGATGTAGGAAGCAGGAACCTGCTGCGCCTCGGCTCGGAGATCTTCGCTGAACAGATCGCCATTGAAATCTCCGCCCAGCTTAAGAAACAACGCGTAAAGACTTTCCTTCGCCCGCTTCCGGGGCTGGATAGCGAGGATGTCCCGAAGATGCTCGGAGCCTTTGGGGCCGATACCGTCCAAATAGGCAGAACCAACAACTCCACGGTCGAAAAGATAACAAGCAAAAACCAAACGACAGAGCAAAGCGTCAAGAACCTTCTCATCCAAAAGCCCATCGGACGAAGAGATCAGGAGTTGACGCGTCGCCAGAAGGTTGTCGAGAAGATCACGATCGACTCGTTGCTCGGGCTTGAATGACTTGGCGTGGTGTCTAAAAAACTCACCGGATTCAACCGACGGCAGGAACTCACGCAAGGCCAGCGAACCGCGCTTCAGCTTTTCTACCAGGCTAGGTATTTCACCGCCGCCGCTCCCTTCCTCTACAGGACGGATCAGCGCGGAATAGACATGCACGTCGGTCGGACCGACGATGACGAGAAGTGGTGCGCCGCCGTGGTTCCAGAACTTTCGATGCAGCTTCACGACCGCGGCCCGGTCGATCTTCTTTACTCGCTTGAAGTACACGAGCGGCAGATTTTGCACGGAAAGAATGCCATCAAGCTTGAGCAGGTCAAATGCCCGACCCAGCACGTGACCCTGAGACGCATCGACGCCAGACACAACGATATCGGCCTTGCTCGCGACAAATGACTTCCTGTCATCGCCGTCGATGCCGAATTCCTCCCGCCAGTCTTTTTCGATAACTTCACTCATGCGGGATGCCGTTGTCCGCGTACATGTATTCATTCCTCGCAACTTCGGCCTCAGGCCGTGCACTCACTAGCCGGACCCAACCCAATGCCGCATCATCGGTAAGCTCTTTCCCCGCGATGCAGCGACCGCCGGTCTTGACCGAATTTGCGAGACAGACAAATGACTTTTGATACGCCATGATTAAGCCGATATACTTTGCGTCACGGGCTCAGCCCACTGCATGCCGCGTCGTCCAGTGACTGTGATGTCTATCCTGCATCCAAGGCGACACGCGATCGACATGAGCCTACCGACCGTGAAACGCCCAAGATCAGCATTGCGGATGCGGGAGAAATCCGCCGCAGCTATGCCCGTGAGCGTCCGCGCTGCCCTGACAGTGAGCTTTTCGCTATCGAGTACTTTAATGATTTGGGTGTGACTACTTTTCGACGACGCCGAAGTGGCGGTGAATCAGCAGATTAGAGAGATAGGTGGGCTCGGTGGTGGTCACAAAATGGCGGGCTATGAAAATAGCCCCGGATTTTGGTTCAG
>JBKQPR010000222.1:0-35017 GCA_052144935.1 Bryobacteraceae bacterium | reverse complement strand
TTAGCCTCTTCCACGCCGGCCACGTCCTTGAAGGTGACCTTCTTCTGCTGGGTGGAGTGCAGGCGGGCGCGGCTCTTGCCGAAGCTGAGGGCCTTGTTGCCGCCGCTCTGCATCTGGCGCATCATGATCACCAGCCACGCACCCAGCAGGATGAACGGCGAAATGTTGATCAGCAGCGACACCCAGTTGGAGGAGCCCGATTCCTTATAATCGAACTTGATGCCCGCGTCGGTGAGCATGCGGTAGATGTCCGGGAAGTTGGCGGGGATCTCGGTGCGGAAGGGGCCGTCGGTAAAGGTGCCCTTCACCTCGGTGCCCGCGATGGACACCTCCTTCACCTTCCCCTCCTTGATGCGGCTCACAAACTCGGTAACCGAGACCTGCCGCTCCTTTTCCTGGCCCGGCCGCATCACGGTAAACAGAACGATTGCCAGGCCGATCAATACGGCCCAGAACACCAGCATTTTTACGTTGGAACTCACAGCACCTCTCCGCGCGGCCGATTGCCGCCAGGCGGGAACCACCTTCGCAAAGTAGAAATCAGAACGACGCCCAGGGCGCCGCCGGAGAACAGAATCCACGCCGGGAGGGCCGCGTTGGCCTTCGACACCGCCACCGCGCAGCCCACTCCCAAACCGGCTTCGACCACCGGCGTGCGTTGCGCGCAACCGCCATACGCGTCGCCCACGATGAGCGCCAGCACGGCTAGCGCGACCGGAAGCAAGAGCCGCAGAAAATCCCCATGTTGGCTGAGGTAGGCCGCGCCCACGACGGCCCAGGCGGCCGTCAAAAACGAAAGGTACAGGGCGCCCGCTTCCATCGCCAGCACTTGCCAATCGGTGGTGCGCAGGATGCGGCCGGCGATCGCGCCGGGCACGGCGGAGGCCGCGTCCGCCAGATAGCTGCGCAGGCCCGCGTAGCGCTCCTGGAGATCGCCCAGGACGTGCTCGCGCGAGGCGGGCGGCAGCAGCCAGGCCATCACGGATTCGATTATTTTGGGCGGACCGGCACGCATAGCCCCTCTTCTCTTCCCCATCCTCTGCCCCAGGCCTCGCTGGCTACATCCCAGATGCGCTTGGCGGTAACCGCCGCTCCCTGCAGCGCGTGTTCGCCGGCGCCTTGCAGGTGGTAGTAGCGCTTGGCGCGCCCACCGCGCTCGGGCGTGGGATCGGAGAGCCTCGAGGCGACCAGGCCCTTGTCCTCCAACCGGTCCAGCGTCACGTAGATCGCGCCCAGGGAAACGGCCTTGGGATGCGCCAGCCCCTGCACTTTTTCGTGGATCGTGATGCCATAAGCATCTTCCCGCAGGGTCAGAATCGCGGTCAGCACCAACTGCTCGAACTGGCCCAGGGATTCCGATCGCGCCATTACTCCGACATGGTATGATAAATCCCATGCCGAGGTCAACTTTGACCCTGCCGATGCTCGCCGCAGCCTTGTGGATGGTGCAGAATCCGGACTGGTGGATCAAGCTTTCGCAGAATCTGCAGGACACGTTCCGCGAATGCGCTGACCGCTTGGTACACGAGTTGCGCGGGCAATCGCCATGGGAACGCCCCGTCGTGCTGCCCGAGCGCGCGCGGCGCCCGCGGAACGACCGGCGGATGCGCATGGCGCTGCGCCTCATGGGCGGGCTGCTGGCGATATTGGCGGCCACGCAATTGTACGAGGAGGCGGTGTGGATGCTCACGCACTAAACGCGATGGTTCTGTGGAATCGATCTCTGGAATGGCGGCAGGCGTGCGCGCCGCCGGTGACAGGCTGCCGCCGCGAAATGCGGTTTCCGCCGCACATTTCCGCCAGCCGGGCGCTTCGTTCCAATATTTCAAGCGCTGGGTCCGCCCTGCGAAACGGCCATTGGCTTGCGAGCGTCCAGGAAACAGGATGCTGTTGATAACCGCCGCATCAAGCGGCAGACTGTACGACGAACGTGTCAACCGCCGATGCGTTCGGCTGCTTGATCTCTTGCAAATCAATGGCAGATGCGGTCGCGGCTCCGAATGGGCCTTGACTGGAGCCGGGCCCCGCGGGCGCTGGGCCCCGCGGGCACCCTGGCAGCGTACCCGCAGATGCCCGCAATCCATGTTACGAACCCTGTTGATGATTAACCTGCTTGGCTCCGTTGCGGGCGGCGCTCTCCACGCCGCCGACGCCATCAGCGGGGCGTTGCCCGCAACTCTGGAGGCGGGTTACCGCCAGATGTACAACCTGCAATTCGGGCAGGCCCACCAGACGTTTCAGGAGTGGCAGGGGCGCCATCCGGACGATCCGCTGGCGGCGGCTTCGGACGCTTCCCAATACCTGTTCGCGGAATTCGACCGGATGCACATTCTGCAGTCGGAGTTCTTCACGCACGACCAACACTTCATCACCGACCACAAGTTGGCGCCCGATCCGTCGCTGAAGCAGCGCTTCGAGGAGGCGCTGGCCGTCAGCCGCGGGCTGGCCAGGAGGACGCCCGGAGATTCCCGGGCCGAGTTCGCCGCGGTGCTGTGCGACGGGTTGGAATCCGACTACCTGGCGCTGATCGAGAAGCGCTATGCGGCCTCCTTTTCGCAGATGAAGGTCTCCCGCACGCGCGCCGAAAAACTGCTGACGGCCAACCCGTCATACTATGATGCCTGGGTGGCGGTGGGGGTGGAGAACTACATGCTGAGCGTGAAGCCGGCGCCGGTGCGCTGGCTGCTGCGGTTGGGAGGCGGCGAGACCAACAAGGCGCTGGGCCTGGAAAAGCTGCGGCTGGCGGCCGAGAAGGGCCACTACCTGGCGCCCTTTGCACGGCTGCTGCTGGCGGTGGCGGCGCTACGCGATCGCCACGACGACCAGGCGCGAGGCCTGCTGGACGGCCTGTGCCGCGATTTTCCCCAGAATCCGCTGTATGCGCTGGAGCGTGCCCGGATGGCATCGACTGCGCGGGGATCCACGCCCTAATGGATTTGCCGCCTTCTACCGATGTATTTGTCATAGGCGGCGGGCCGGCGGGTCTGGCCGCCGCGATGGCCGCCCGGCGGCGCGGCTTCCAGGTCACGGTGGCGGATCGCGAACATCCGCCGGTCGATAAGGCCTGCGGTGAAGGCATTATGCCCGATGGGCTGGCTGCTGCGCGGGCCCTGGGCATCCGGTTGGAAGCGGAAGGGCGGGCGTTCCGCGGTATCCGCTTTTGCCACGGCGGGGAGCGCGTGGAGGCGGATTTTCCCCAGGGCCACGGCCTCGGAATTCGTCGTACCGCGCTACACCGGATCATGGTCGAGCAGGCGGAGCGGGCCGGCGTGCGGCTAGTCTGGGGAACGCGGATTACGGGCATCGGCGAACGGCGCGTCTACGCCGGCAGCCACGCGGTGGAAGCGGCTTGGATTGTGGGCGCGGATGGCGGAGACTCGCGCGTGCGCACCTGGGCTGGCCTCGACGCGGGCGGGCGGGACCAAAGGGCGCCCCGCTGGCGCTACGGCTTTCGCCGCCATTATCCGGTGGCGCCGTGGAGCGAGTTTATGGAGGTTCATTGGGGCGATGCCTGCCAGTTGTACATCACCCCCACCGGCCCCAGCGAGATCTGCGTGGTGCTCCTCTCGATCGATTCGCGGCTGCGCTTGGAACACGCGCTGCCGCGCTTTCCCGAGGTGGCCCAGCGGTTGCGCGGCCGGCCCCCGCTGACGGCCGAACGCGGCGCGGTTTCCGCATCGCGCCGCCTGGATCGCGTGACGTGCGGGAGCGTGGCGCTGGTGGGCGACGCCTCCGGGTCGGTGGACGCCGTCACCGGCCAAGGCCTCTGCCTTCTCTTCCAGCAGGCCCTGGCGCTGGGAGATGCGCTGGCGGCCGGGGACCTGTCGCAGTATGAGGCGCAGCACCGCCTGATCGGCAAGCGGCCGGCGCGGATGGCCGATCTGATGCTGTTGCTGGACCGCCGCAGTTCCCTACGCCGACGCACCATGCGGGCGCTGGCGGCGCATCCGCCGCTGTTTTCCCGGCTGCTGGCCATGCACCTGGAAGAGCACTCGACCGCGAACTACCTCGCCAACAATCTGTTACTCGGTTGGAGGCTGGTGACATTATGATGGAACGCATGCCTGTGCTTCCTCACCGGCTGGCTCTGGGGGCGCGCGTAGCTCCGGTGGCGCTGTTGGCGCTGTTGGCGCTGGCAATTGCCGGCGTTGCTTCCGCACAGGAAACGGTTCTGCAGATCGATGCGGCGCACACCAAGGTGGAGTTCACCGTGGGCGACGTGCTGCACACCGTGCATGGAACCTTCACCTTGAAACGCGGCGACTTGCGCTTCGACAGCTCGGGCAAAGCCGCGGGCGAACTGGTGGTGGACGCCACTAGCGGCCAAAGCGGCAGCGAAGCCCGCGACCGCCGCATGCACGCCAACGTCCTGGAGAGCGCGCGCTATCCGGAGATCGTGTTTCGCCTCGACCGCGTGGAAGGCAAGGTGGCCTTCCAGGGCCCCTCGCAGGTGCGCCTGCACGGAATGTTCGAGATCCACGGCCAGGCGCACGAAGTGGCCCTGCCACTCCAAGTCGATGGAGCCGGCGGGCAGTTCACGGCCACCGGAACGTTCCCAGTGCCTTATGTGAAGTGGGGGATGAAGAATCCCAGCACCCTGTTTCTGCGGGTAAACGAGACCGTGGCAATTACGATCCACACGGTAGCGCGTCCCGTGCCGGCAGCTTCGGATCGGCAGCCGTAGCCGGGGGAACGTTGACGGGTGGCGCGCAGGCCGCGAATTCCCGATTGAGATCTTCTACGTCTTCCGCCGTCAGGACCAGCCTGGCAATCCGAAACAAAATGTGGTCCTCCTTGTAAATGTGCTGGCGCAGCAGGGCGATGTAGCTGCGGGCGTCAGCGATCGCCTCGCCGCGGGCGTCCGCCATCACTGCAGCGTCCGCCAGGTTCCGGCGAATGGCCTTCAAATAGCCCCGCCCCTCATCGTGTTCGGCCAGCATCACGCCGATGGGGCCGCCTTGTTCCGGCACGCCGCGCTGTTTCATGCGTGGGAACAGCAGATTCTCTTCCTTGGCGTGATGCCGGCGGTCGGCAAAATCGCGGAAGAAGTCGAGCGTCTCTTCGAACCAATCGCGGCGCAAGGGTTGGCCGGCTTCCAGGGCCTGGATCTCAAGCTCCAGCTCGTCGAGCCTGGCTTCAATCACGCGGTGTTCCTGGCTGAGGATTTCGATTGGGTGCATGGGGGTTGCCTCTCAGTTCCAGTGTGCGCCGGCGGGCGGCCGCGAGTCGGTGACTTCAGTCACTGGCAGACCTGCTGATCCCGCCACCCTGGCGCAGCCCGAATCCCGATACCTCATGATGCGCCGCCGCCGCGCCCGCCACCACTCCCGCACTGCTTCCCTGGCGGCGCACGCTCCCCGTCCGCTCGCCTAAGCGCGCCAGGCCTTGGCGCGCCCCTAGTTTCCAGCGGAGCAGCGTATCCGCCCGCCGTCGCCGTCCAGCCCCTGCAAGAATCCCCCGTCGCCGTCCCGCCAACCAGCCCCAAATCTTCTCACAGGCCTCCACCGCGGAAGCGGCCGGCAAACAAAACCCATTAAAGAGCCGGCTTCGTCCTGCGGTTTAGTTCACCGCGCGGTTTACTCGATTCCGCGGCGCACAGGCGGTATCTGCTGACCGGCTTCCCGGCGCCGCGGAACCGAGCAAACCTAAAGCAGTCACAAACTATCTCCCGAGCCGTTTCATACATTTAGCTCCCAAACTCCCGAATCCCCTCGCTCCCCGTGCTACTCTCGAATTCGGTACCGGCGGGCCCCCAGGGCCCGCCTTTTTCATTTATGACGACTAAGAAACGAATCCAGGCCAACCGCCTGAACTCCCAGAAGTCCACCGGTCCCCGCTCCGTCGAGGGCAAGGCCGTCTCTTCCCAAAATGCCCTGAAATCCGGCATCGACAGTGAATCCCAAATCATCCGCGGCGAAGACCCCGCGGCCCTCGACGCCCTCGCCAACGAGTACCGCCTCGACCACCAGCCCCAATCCGCCTCCGAGCGCGCCCTCGTCGACATCCTCATCGATTCCGAGTGGACCCTCCGCCGTCTCCGTAAAACCGAAGCTCATCTCTGGGAATACCAGTTCGCGAGTCTCGCCCTGTCTCACAAACGCGTCCACCCCGGCGAGCCCTTTCCCAAAGACCAGATGCTCGGCGAAGCCTTCCAAAGCACCGCGGACACCTTCTCCCGCCTGGAGCGCCGCCGCCAGAACCTCCAGCGCGCTTACCACCGCACCCTCCTGGACCTCCGCGAAATCCAGGAATCCCGCCGGGGTGCCCTCCGGGCCCAGCCGGACATCCCCGCCGCCCCGCCCCAGGTCCGGCTTGACCCTCCCGACCCTCCCAAATCCCCTGTGGAACCGCCCCCAACCCCTTCATCCCAAAAGGCGAACCCGGAGATTGGGTTCGTTCCTGAAAATTCCGGTCACCGCGGCATCCCCTCGCGCGAAACGCACCAATTGACCCTGGAACGCAAAAAGGAGCAGCCCCAAACGGCCCAGCCCGCCCCCTCCGCCAGCCGTCCCCCTCGTCCGCTGCCACAGGCCGGATAGTCCGCGGGGGCTAGAATGAAAGATATGCGGTTTTCCGAGTCCATTTTCGCGCAGCGCTTCCAGATCACCCGCCAGGATCTGGAAAACTATTTGGCGGAAGCTCTGTCGCGCGGCGGAGATTATGCCGATCTCTACTTCGAGTACATGGCCACCAGCTCCATCGGCATCGACGAATCCATGGTCAAGAGCGCCGCGCAAGGGGTCTCGGTGGGCGTGGGGGTTCGGGTGATTGCCGGGGAGCGCACCGGATACGCCTACAGCGGCGATCTGGCGCCGGAGAAGATCCGCAAGGCCGCCCAGGTGGCCGCTTGTATCGCCTCGGGGCCGAGTAAAGTCGAAAAGCTCGATCTCAACGAAGGCGCGCTGCACAATCTCTACCCGGTCCTGACGGCGCCCACCGAAACCGCCTTCTCCGAGCGCGTGGAGCTGGTGAAACGGGCCGATCGGGCGGCGCGCGCCTACGCCCCGCAGATCTTTCAGGTGCAGGCGGTGTATGCCGACAACCTGCGCCAGGTGTTGGTGGCCACCAGCGAGGGCGTGCTCACGCTCGACCGGCAGCCTCTGGCGCGGCTCAGCGTCTCGGCGCTGGCGCGGCGCGATGGCGGGCCTCCGCAACGCGGCCATGCCGGCGGCGGCGGTCGCGTGGAATTGAGCTTTTTCCTGGACCAGAAACCGCCCGAGTACTTCGCCATCGAAGCCGCCCGCGAGGCCATCGCCATGCTGGACGCCGTGGAAGCGCCGGCCGGCGAAACCACCGTGGTGCTGGGTCCGGGCTGGCCCGGAATCCTGCTGCATGAAGCCGTCGGGCACGGCCTGGAGGCCGATTTCAACCGCAAGGGCGTCTCGGCATTCAGCGGACGGGTGGGCCAGAAGGTGGCCAGCGAACTGTGTACGGTGATTGACGATGGCACCCTCGGCGGCCGGCGGGGATCCCTCAACGTGGACGACGAAGGCCACCCCACGCAGCGTAACGTGTTGATTGAAAACGGCGTTCTGTGCGGTTACCTGCAAGATAAGCTCTCCAGCTCCCTGACTCATTCCGAATCCACCGGCAGCGGCCGCCGCGAAAGCTACGCCCACATCCCCATGCCGCGGATGACCAATACCTTCATGCTGGCCGGCCAGAGCGATCCGCAGGATATCGTGCGCTCGGTTTCGAAAGGACTGTACTGCGCCAATTTCGGCGGCGGGCAGGTCGATATCACCAGCGGCAATTTCGTGTTTTCCGCCTCGGAAAGCTATCTGATCGAAGATGGCAAGCTGACCCGCCCTGTGCGCAACGCCACCCTCGTCGGCAACGGACCCGAAGCGTTGAAGTACGTGAGCATGGTGGGCAACGACCTGCGCCTCGATGAAGGCATCGGCGTGTGCGGCAAGGAAGGCCAGAGCGTGCCGGTAGGCGTGGGGATTCCCACCATCAAGATCGACCGCATGACCGTGGGAGGAACGGCTTGAGCGAGAATCACCTTCTGGAGCTGGCCCAGGATGTGGTGCGCCGCGCCGTGGCGGCCGGGTCCACGGACGCCGAGTGTACCATCGCCGAAGGGGATGAGTTCACCGCCAACGTGCGCATGCGCGAGTTGGAGAATCTCAAGGAGGCCGGGTCGCGCGCGGCCGGATTGCGCATCCTGATCGGCCGCAAGACCGGGTCGGCCTACACTTCCGACCTGTCCGCCGAGGGGATCGCCCACCTGGTCCGCTCGGCCGTGGAGCTGGCCGATATCACCACCGAAGATCCGCACGCGGGGTTGCCGGATTCGGGTGAGCTGGGCGCCATTCCCGGCGACCTGCAGTTGTACGATCCCGATGTGGAGGGTCTGGACACCGCGTTCAAGATCGACATGGCCAAACGCGCGGAAGACGCCGCGCTCACCGCCGATGCCCGCATCGTCAACTCCGAAGGCGCGTCCTTCGATACCCACACCGGCCGGCATATCTTCGCCAATTCGCGCGGATTCGCGGGGGAGTACCGCTCCAGCTACTGTTCGATTTCGGCGTCCCCGGTGGCTCGCGACGGCGAGTCCATGGAGCGGGATTACTGGTACACCATGGCGCGCGGGTTGGCCGGCCTGGAAGCGCCCGAGGAAGTGGGCCGGATTGCCGCGCGGCGGGCCGTGCGCCGCCTGAATGCGGTGAAAGTCGAGACTCAAAAAGTGCCCGTGGTTTTCGAGCCGCGCACCGCCCGAAGTCTGCTGGACAATCTCTTCGAAGCGGTCCACGGGATGTCCATTTACCGCCACGAATCGTTTCTGGCCGGGAAGCTGGGCGAGAAGGTGGCCAACGACAACCTCACGGTGGTGGACGATGGCACGCTGCCGGGCCTCTTCGGCACTTCGCCTTTCGACGACGAAGGGGTTCCCTCGCGCCGCACCGTGGTGATCGAGCGCGGCGTGCTAAAAAGTTACCTCCTGAACAGCTATGCGGCGCGCAAGCTGGGCATGCAGACCACCGGCAATGCCTCGCGCGGCCTGGCCGGCAATGCGGGCATCGGTCATGGGAACTTTTTCATCGAGAAAGGCGTCCAAACGCCGGAGCGGATTCTTGCCGGAATTCCCAATGGCTTTTACGTCACCGAACTGCTGGGCTTCGGTGTGAACATCGTGACCGGAGACTATTCCCGCGGGGCGGCGGGGTTGTGGATTCGCAACGGCGAGTTGGCATTCGCGGTCTCCGAGGTCACCATCGCCGGAAATCTGAAGGACATGCTGATGGGGATCGAGACCGTGGGCGCCGACCTGGAGTTCCGCGGATCGGTGGCAGCCCCCACTTTGAAGATTGGAGAAATGACCGTTGGCGGCAGATAAAACCCTTAACGCAACTCAAAAAAAGGCCTCCATTCCGCCCGCCGCGTACGTCATCGGAGTGGCGCTTCTGGCGGGACTGGCGGGCTTTTGGTATCTCAATCGGAAAGCCCACGAGCCGCCCCCGCCGCCTCCGCCGCTCACCGGGGCCGCCAAGGCCTACGTGCGCGATCTGAAGCTCTCGGAGGTCAACATGGAGGCCCACGAGAGCTACATGAAGCAGCAGGTGGTGGAGATCACCGGCAATATCCGGAATACCGGCGACCGTGTGCTCGAGCAGGTGGTGCTCAACTGCGTGTTTCGCGATGCCTACGGCCAAGTGGTATTGCGGGAGCGCGTGCCGATTGTCAGTAAGAAAATGGGCGGCCTGGCGCCCAACGAGGTGAAGCCGTTCCGGATGCCCTTCGACAGCATTCCGGAAGGCTGGAATCAGGCGCTGCCCGACCTGGTGATCGCGGAGATCGATTTTTCGTGACGGCCCGATCCGTTCTGCTCGCAACGGCAGGCTTGATCCCGTTCTTTGCCTGCGCTCAACCCGTAACTCCGGTCGAGCCGGCCTTGGCCGCGATCGCCGCCACGCGCTGGCCCATGCAGGCGGCGGTTTCCCCAGACGGATCGCGCATGGCGTTCGTCACCGGATTGGCTGATGGCAAATCCGCCATTTCCGTGATGACCCTGCCCGGTGGGCAGCCCACCCCTGTCTCCGCGGGACGCGGCCCGTGCGTGGAGAGCGCCGTCGCGTGGTCGCCCGACAGCCGGCAAATCGCCTTTCTCTCCGATCGCGAGAAGCCGGGGCAGCTTCAGCTTTACATCGCTCCCGGAGTGGGGCAGGCGCTTTCGCCTGCCAACCCTGCCAACCCTGCCGGAAGGCCGCGCCAACTCACCCGTCTCACCGGTGTCCTGGCCGAGCCGCGCTGGTCGCCCGATGGCAAGCGCGTGGCCGTCCTGTTCACCGAGAATCTACCGCGCGCGGCCGGTCCGCTCGATCCGGTGCTGCCCGTTTCCGGAGTCGCGGAATCCAGGGTTTACGAGCAGCGGCTGGCGGTCGTGGATGCCGGGGCGCCCTCTGGGCCCGGAACGGTCCGCCAGATCTCGCCGGCCGACTATTACATCTACGAGTACGACTGGTCGCCCGACAGCTCGCGCCTCGTGGTAACCGCTTCGCGCGGCGCCGGCGACGACAACTGGTGGATCGCGCAGCTCTATACCCTCGCGGCCGATGGCAGCGGCTGGAAATCCGTCTATCGGCCGCCGCTCGAAAGGCAGCTAGCCGTGCCGCGCTGGTCGCCGGACGGCCGCACGATCGTCTTCATCGGCGGGCTGATGAGCGACGAGGGATCTACTGGCGGAGAGATCTTCCAGGTGCCCTCGGGCGGCGGCCAGGCGCGCAGCCTGACTCCGGGCATGGCCTCGTCGGCCAGCTATCTGATCTGGGCCCCCGCCGCCCGGCAGCTCTACTTCACCGAACACTACGACGGCGGCAGCGCGATTTCCAAGCTGGATCCCGCCAGCGGCCAGGTGGAACGCCTGTGGCAGGGAGACGAGAGCATCAACCCGCCGTTTGAGGATAGCGGCATCTCGATCTCGGACGACGGAAAGACCTCCGCGGTGATCCGCAGCTCGTGGCGCGCGGCGCCCGAAATCTGGGCCGGGCGTATCGGCGAGTGGTCCCAACGGACGCACGCGAATGCCGGAATCAAACCGCTCTGGGGCGAAGCCAAAAACCTGCATTGGACCACCGACGGGTTCCGCGTTCAGGGCTGGCTGCTCTACCCGGTGAATTTCGATGCCGCTCGGCGCTATCCGCTCGTGGTGGCGGTGCATGGCGGGCCGGCCTCGTCGCTGAAGCCTTCCTGGCCGCGGCCGGGGTTCAACCCGACCCTGCTCTCACAGCAGGGCTACTTCGTGCTGATGGCCAATCCGCGCGGCAGTTACGGCCAGGGCGAGAAGTTCACCATGGCCAACGTGAAGGATTTCGGCGGCGGGGATCTGCGCGACATCCTGGCGGGCGTGGACGAAGCCGTCAAGACCGCGCCCCTCGATCCCCAGCGCTTCGGAATCACCGGCTGGAGTTATGGCGGATTCATGACCATGTGGGCGGTGACTCAGACAACCCGCTTCCGGGCGGCCGTGGCCGGAGCGGGCATCGCCAACTGGAAGAGCTACTACGGCGAGAATGCCATCGATCGGTGGATGATCCCCTACTTCGGCGCCACGGTATATGACGATCCGTTGGTCTACGCCAGGAGTTCGGCCATCGATTTCATCAAGCAGGTGAAGACGCCCACCCTAGTGGTGGTGGGCGCGGGCGATGGCGAGTGCCCGCCTCCCCAATCCTTCGAGTTCTGGCACGCCTTGAAGACGCTGGGCGTGAAGACCGAGCTGGTGGTCTATCCCGATGAGGGCCACCGGTTCAGCAAACCGGCCGACCAGCGCGATGTGCTGGTCCGCATGATCCAGTGGTTTAACGAGAACTTGCGGTAGGGTTCAGGCGAAAAATGAACTGACCTTGGCCGAAAATCCGGGCATGACCGGTGTTTCCAGCACCTGGTCTCCCGTGAGATCGTACATGCGGTCGCTCACGCGAACCCGGACGCGCTTGTCCGGATAGAACTGCCAGACTTCCCGGACACCCGCGGCGAGGTACTCCTGCACTTTCTTCTCCGCGGCAGCCGCCGTCTCCGATTCCGAGATCACTTCCACCGCAATGTCTGGAGCCACGGGAATCACGGTATTGGTGTCCGATAACAAGGCAACCTTGGTTGCCCCGACGAACGCCGCATCGGGCTGACGGGCGGTCCCGGGCCCCAATTGGAACAGGGATTCCGCAAAGACCTCCCCGGCCTCTGGATGCTGGTCCGCATACACGCAAAGACGTGTCACGACTCTGCTCTTGATCCTCTCGTGCCGCATGCCTGGTTTGCCCACAACGATCAGTTCTCCTTCGCTTAGCTCGTATTCGTGGAGGTCATCCTCGGGCAAAGCCAGCAGATCAGCGGGCGTGAGCGCCGTTTTGGTTCCCATGCCGATCATCTTACCGCTTTCCCGCCGCGCGCGCCTGCGCCACAATCTCCTTCACGCGAGCCATCAAGGTGGGGGCGTGGTAGGGGATGCCATCCTTGATGGTCCATTCCACGCCGCCCGTGTGCACCACTTTGCCGTTGCGGATTTCGTCCACGCCGGTCGGGTATAAAACCTTCAGGTTCTCGAGCGGGTTGCCGTTGACCACGATCAGATCGGCGGCAAACCCGGCCCGGACGCGGCCCAGGCGCTCCTCCTGTCCCAGAATCCGGGCGTTGTTGCCGGTGGCCTGCTGGATGATTTTGAGGGGGTGGAAGCCGGCCTCCTGGTGCAGTTCCATGCCGCGGATCAGGCCGAAGCCGTACATCTGGTAGATGAAGCCGGCGTCGTCGCCCATGCCGATCAGGCCGCCCAGCCGGTCGAACTGCCGCAGCGCGGCCATCCAGAGGCGGTAGTTCTCCTTCCAGAACTCCTCGTCGGTGGAAGTCCAGCCGATGAAGTAGGAGCCGTGGTTGGCGGGGTTCGGTTTGAAGTACTCTTCGAGCGTCGGGTGCAGATACTCGGCGAACCAGGGCTGGGTCTGGGCGCGCTGCAGGTCGCGGCTGGCCTCGTAGATATCCAGCGTGGGGTCCCACGCCACGTTGTGCTCCACCATGGCTTCGAGCACCTTGGTGAGCCGTTCGGGATTGGCCTCGCGCCAGAGATGGCCGGCATAGCGAAAGCGGTCCGTCTCGTTGTTGTAGTTATAGGTGGAGGGGAAGTTCTGCACTCCGGTTTCGATGGCGGCATCGGGGATGCCGTACCAGTGCTCGATGCTGGTGGTGCCGAAGCGGATATCGTCCCATGCGTTGGTCTCTTCCACGCCCACGTGGTGGGCGATGCGCAAGCCTTGTTTGTGGGCTTCGTCCGCCGTGGCGCCCATCAGGTCGCGGTCGATGCCCAGGAGTTTCACGCCGTCCGCGCCCATCTGCTTCAGGCTGCGGATGCGCGCGCGGGCCTCCTCGGTGGTGCGCACGCGGCCGAGCATGGGGTAGACGAAGATGCGCGGCGCGGCGATTTCGCCCTCCGCGCTCTGGCGGCGGAGCTCTAGCGCGCGGCGCGTGTCCGAGCCCACGTCGCGGACGGTGGTGATTCCGCAGGCCAGCCAGATATCCAGCTCGTATTCGATGGGCTGCGGCTTGCCGCCGCGCTCCTCCTGCAAGTGGGCATGCGCGTCGATCAGGCCGGGCAGCACGTACTTGCCGGTGGCGTCGATCACCGCGTCGGCCTGCGAGGCATTGGGTGAAGAGCCGCCGCGGGCCACCGCGACGGGATCGAGCGGGATGACGTCCGCGATCAGGTTGTTCTCGATGACGATGTCCTTGGGTCCGGCCGCGGGAGTGCCGTTGCCGTCCACGACGGTGGCATTGTGAATCAGGAGGCGGTGTACGCGTTTGCCGTTGGCGGGCAGGGTCTGCGCGTCGATGGCGCAGGCCAGCGCCAGAGCCGCGCCGAGGGCCAAAGTGAGGCGAAGGGTCATGGGTCGATTGTGCCACACAGAACCGCCCACCGGGCACCTCACCGCGACCGGCCGGCCTCACCGCGCCCAGCGGGTGCCTCACCCGCCACGGGCGCCTCACCGCACGCGGGCGCCTCACCACACTCGGGCGCCTCACCGCGCCACGGGTGCCTCACCGCGCCCCGCGGGCCTCACCCGCCACGGGCGCCTCACCGCACGCGGGCGCCTCACCGCGCCACGGGTGCCTCACCACACTCGGGCGCCTCACCGCGCCGCGGGTGCCTCACCGCGCCCCGCGGGCGTCTCACCGCACGCGGGTGCCTCACCGATCCCCGCAGGCTCGCTGGCCGTCGCCACCGTCAGGCCCCGCGCCGCCGCCGTCCGGGCGTCCGGTTGCCTCCACGGAGTCCGGTACGCCGATGGGGTGGTAAACTAATTTTGCGGCCCTGTAGCTCAGTTGGTTAGAGCGCTTCGCTTACACCGAAGAGGTCCACAGTTCGAATCTGTGCGGGGCCACCATTTATTAGATGCCGCTTATTAGATGCCGCCAGCTTGGTCGAGTGGCCGCTCGTGCGAATGGAAGATCTCGAACTGCTGGCGAGGGGAGCGTTGGCCGGTCTGGCGATTTCGGCGCCGGTGGGGCCGGTGAACGTGCTCTGCATTTCGCGCACGATCGCCAAGAGCCGCGCCGCCGGACTGATCTCGGGTCTGGGCGCCGCCGCGGCCGACACGATCTACGGCAGCATCGCCGGCTTCAGCATCAGCTTTGTCATTGACTTTCTCCTCCGCGAACTGTTTTGGATTCGCCTCTTTGGTGGACTCCTGCTGATCGGCATCGGCGTCCGGTATTACTCCAAGAAGCCGCGGCCGATGGAAGAGCGCCGTAGCCAATCGGGGCACTCGGACTTCGTCACGGCCCTTCTGCTGAACCTGACCAATCCCACCACGGTGCTCTCGTTTCTGGCCGTTCTGGCCATTCTAGGGATGAGCCGCCCGCGCGCCTGGTGGGATACGCTGCTGCTGGTCGGCGGGATTTTCATCGGCGCCATGCTGTGGTGGGTGACTCTGGCGGTCGTCGCCGGACACTTCCGGGACCGCTTCAACGACCGGGGCATGCTGTGGATGGACCGTATCGCCGGTCTGGCGATCGGCGGCTTCGGCGGCATTATGCTGTTGCTGGCGCGCCATAGCCGAGGCTGAGATGGTGGGCTAGACTCCGGCAGCTATTGCAGCACCGGCAGCGTGAGGTACCCTTCCGGCACGTAGAGGCTGCCCTGCGTGGTGCCTTGCGGTGTCACGCGCGCGAGCGTCTGCGCCAGTTCCCGCGGCGTCCTGCGGCCGGACAGAGTCTCCTCGAAGGCGCGCGCGACCCGCGTCACCTGGTCGGCGGTCTCGTGTGCAAACTCCAGCCGGAAGCGGTGAATGCCGGCCTCGCGCCAGGACTGCAGGTGCTGGCTGGCCTCCTGAGCTTCGGCGCCGAAGACGGTGTTGCGGCAGCCCACGTCGGCCACCACCGGATGCGCGCGGCCGGCGGCGTCCCTCAGGGCCACGCGGTGCTCTTCGCAGGGCCGGCCGCAATCCTTATAACTGGTCCCCTTGGAAAGAAAGCGGCAGAAGACGCAATGCTCGGTGTGAAACACAGGGAGGTGTTGATAGGCCACCGCTTCGATCGCGCCGCCGCCAACCCGGCGGGCCAACTCGGCCAATTGCGCGGCGTTCAGATCGTGCGTGGGGGTCAGCCGCGCAAGGCCCATGTCGAGCAACTCTCCGGCAGTCAGGGCATTGGCCGCGTTCAGGCTGAAGTCGCCTGTCAGCTCGTGGGGGCCGGGCCCGGAGGGCACCCCGCGCAATGCTTCCAGCAGGCCGGTAGAACGCACCAGGATGGGGCAATCGCAGCCAAGGAGGAAATCGACGATGCGCTCTTCGCCCGGCTTGAGCACGCGCGGGCTGGCCACCCGAACCTCGATGCCCGACTGGCGGACGCGCTCGATGGACGGGCGCAGGCCATAGAGGTCCAGATAGTCGAGCGTGATGCCGGCGGGCCCCGCCGCCAGCGCGGCCGCGAGCTGCGCTCCATCGCGCACCAGGAGGTGGAGCGTGGGAGGCGCCCCGGCGGCTGGCCGCGCAGTCGCCCGGTGCGCGTAAACCTCGCCTGAGCGATCGGGGAGACGCGCCGGTGTCGTCGCTGCGCCTGCGCTCTGCCGCTGCTGCAGCTCTTCCACGGCCTGGCGGCGCACCTGGTTCAGCAGAGAACTCGGCGCGAACGGGGCGCCGGTTACCTGCAGCTCGATCTCGCCCATCTCGTAGGGCGTGTTTCCCAAGCGGCCGAACTGCTCGCGCAGAAGTCGCGCATCGAGGCCGGAATTTCGCGCGGCGCTCAGCGGCGATGACGACCGCACTTGGACCGCGACCTGGCCCACGCGCCACTCGGTTTCGAGCGGCTGGCCCTCCCGCGCGGTCACGCGGACATCGGCTCTCTGCTTGCGGACGGGCGCCGCCGGCGCGGTAAACGGGCGCGCGGCCTTTTCGATTTCCGGATCGTGCGTGCGCCACACCAGGTCGCCCGGCCGGATGCGCGCCGGATTGACCGCGCCGTTGGCGAAGCGCAGCTCGATGCGCCCGCCGCGCGGATCGTTGCTCCTGCTGCGCGGATCGCTACCCCCGCTGCGCGGATCGTTGCCCTCAGCGCGCGGATCGAGCTGCCCGCCGCACAGTTCCCCGCCCTCACCGCGCGGATCGACCTGCCCGCGGCACAGTTCCCTGCCCTCACCGCGCGGATCGAGTTGCCCACCGCACAGTTCCCTGGCCCCGCCGCGCGAATCGAGCTGCCCGCCGCACAGTTCCCTACCCTCACCGCGCGGATCGAGCTGCCCACCGCACAGTTCCCTGCCCTCACCACGCGGATCGACCTGCCCGCCGCGCAACTCGATGCCCCCGCGCGGGTCCACCTGCCCGCCGCGTAGCGCCACTTGTCTGCCGGGAGGCGTCACTGGCCCGCCGCGCGGATCGAGCTGCCCACCGCGCAGTTCCCTGCCTCCGCCGCGCGGATCGGGCTGCCCGTCGCGCAGCTCGCCGCCCCCGCCGCGCGGCGCCACTTGCCCACCCAGAGGCGTCACCTGGAACACGCGCCCGCCCTCTTCGGGTTCTTCGGGCGAGCGCCAATCCGCGGCGTCGAAGACCACCCCATCTCCGGGCTTGAGCGGCGCAATCGCGTGGGCCGCGGCGGGTTCGATGGTCACCGCCGCGCCCGCCACCCGCGCCACGCGCCCCATCAGCACGCCGCGATGCCGCGGGGCGCGCCCGTTCACCACCGCCTGATGGTTGGCGCCGTTGAGAAAGTACGGTCCCAGCCCGCGCGAGTACACCTGCTCCAACTGCAATTCGCGCGCGGGGTCCACCGCCAGCGGACGGCCGGCGCAGGCCGTATCCACCGCCTCGCGATAGGCGCGGGTGGTCAGCGCCACGTACTCGGCGTCCTTGTAGCGGCCTTCGATTTTCAACGCGGAAATCCCGATTTCGACGATCTCCGGAATCTGCCGCAGCGCGAACAGATCGCCGGGGGAAAGCAGGTAGCGGGCATCGCCCAGCGGCGCGGCTTCGCCATCCACCAGCATTTCATAAGGCAGCCGGCAGGCCTGCGCGCATTGGCCGCGATTGGCGCTACGGCCGCCCCAGGCCTCCGAGGAGAAGCACTGGCCGGAGTAGGCCACGCACAACGCGCCGTGTACAAAGATTTCCAGCTCGCAATCGGTGGCCGCGCGGATGGCGCGGACTTCATCGAGCGACAGCTCGCGGGCCAGCGTCACGCGCGAGGCGCCCAGGCTCTGGGCCAGTTTGACGCCGTCGGCGCTGGTGATGCTCATCTGCGTGCTGCCGTGAATCTCCAGACCGGGCGCAATCCGGCGGGCCATGCGAAGCACGCCGAGATCCTGCACGATGATCGCGTCGGCGCCGGCCTCGGCGATTTCCGCCAGCGCGCGCGCCGCTTCGTCCAGTTCGTGATCGAAGACCAGCGTGTTGAAGGTGACGAATCCCTTGACCCCGCGGCGGTGCAGAGTGGCCATGACTTCGGGCAGCTCGGCGAGCGAGAACCCCACCTTGGCTCGGGCGCTGAAGTGCTTCAGGCCGAAGTAGACCGAATCCGCGCCGGCTTCGATGGCAGCGCGCAGTTGCGGCCAGTAACCGGCGGGCGACATGATTTCGGGTTTGCGGACAGCGGTCAGCTTGCGGCCCTCAGCTTTCAGCGTAACAGGCGGGGGCGCGGGGCCGTTGCGAGCCTGACCTTCGGATGCCTTACCCGTAGTTGGGATTCGTCAGGGCGGGGCAGCCGGTTGGGCAGGCGGGGTGCCCCACGGAGCAGCCGAGCCGCAACCAAACCAAAGGCGGTGCTTCGCACCGGTGGCAGGCGAATCGCCTGCCCCACGCCAAGAATCGTCGCAACGCGCGAAGAAATGAATGGATAGTAGCGTAGTGCATTGCGGCACCAGCATCTTACAAGGCAAGGTGGGCAGGCGGGCCCAGGGCGGGACCAGAGGGCATCCGGCCTGCCGACCGCCTTCCCGCGCCACCCAGCACGGTATGATAACCAGAAGCCCCGATGAGCCCGCCACAAACCATCGCCCACTACCGCATCACCGCCAAGCTCGGCGAGGGCGGGATGGGCGAGGTTTATCGCGCCACCGACACCAAGCTCGGCCGCGAGGTCGCGATCAAGGTGCTGCCGGATTCGTTCGCCGCCGATCCCGACCGCCTGGCCCGCTTCACGCGCGAAGCCCAGGTGCTGGCCGCGCTGAACCACCCCAACATCGCGGCCATTTACGGCGTCGAGGATCGCGCTCTGATCATGGAACTGCTGGAGGGGGCGACCGTCGCCAGCCGTCTGGCCAGTGGCCCTCTCGATGTGGAGGAGGCGCTCCCCATCGCGCGCCAGATCGCCGAAGCGCTGGAGGCGGCCCACGAGAAAGGCATCACCCATCGCGACCTGAAGCCCGCCAACGTCATGATCACGGGGCCCGCAAGCGGACAGCCCGGCGTCGTGAAGGTCCTCGACTTCGGCCTGGCGGCGGTGGCGCAGCGCGACCCGGCCTCCGCGAGCGCCAACGCCACCAACTCGCCCACTTTGACGATGGCCGCGACCCAAGTGGGCGTGCTGCTGGGCACGGCCGGCTACATGAGCCCCGAGCAGGCCGCCGGCAAGCCGGCGGACAAGCGCGCGGACATCTGGTCGTTCGGCGTGCTGCTTTATGAGATGCTGACCGGCAGGCGGCTGTTCGAGGGCGAGACCATGTCGCACACGCTGGCCGACGTGCTGCGCGCCCCGATCGACTTCGACCGGCTTCCCGCCCAGGCACCGGCGCCCATCCGGGATCTGCTGCGGCGTTGTCTGGACCGCGATCTGAGGACGCGCCTGCGCGATATCGGCGAGGCGCGCATCGCGATCCAGAAGTGGCTGGCGAACCCGGTGAGTGCGGAGACCGCTCCGTCACCGTCGCGGCTCGGATGGGCGGCGTCGGCGGTGGCGGTAGTCGCCATCGCGATCGCGGCGGCGCTGGCCTTCGTGCACTTCCGCGAAAAGCCGCCCGTGGCCGAGTTGATCCGCTTCCAGATCCCTCTGCCCGAAAAGAGCAGCTTCTTGGGCGGTCCGTTTCTCTCGCCGGATGGCCGCCGCGTGGCCTTCCACGCAGCCGGTCCGGGCGGACGCGGGGTCCTTTGGATACGGCCGCTCGATTCGCTCGAGTCGCGTCCCTTGACCGGCACGGAAGGTCTGGGCAATTCCAGTTTCTGGTCGCCCGACAGCCGCTTCCTGGGGTTCGAGGTGCAGGGCAAGTTGAAGAAGCTGGAAGCTGCCGGAGGCCCCCCGCAGACAGTCTGCGACTTCGCAGGGCCATGGATGGGAGGCGCCTGGAGCCGCGCAGGCACGATCATCTTCGCCGCCTATGCCAAGGGCCTGATGCAGGTTCCGGAGGCCGGCGGCCCGGCCACACCGCTGACCACGGTCGATCCGTTGCGCAAGGAGACTGCTCACTTTGGTCCCGTTTTTCTGCCGGACGGCCGGCATTTCCTTTATGCGCGCTTCTCAGGGCTGGAAGAGAATAATGGCATCTACCTCGGATCGCTGGATTCCAATCCGTCGCAGCAGAATTCCAGGCGGCTGCTGGCTACCTCTTCCGCTCCCATTTACGCGCCTGCCGCAGACCCCGGCGCGCGCGCGGGCATCGGACACCTGCTGTTTGAGCGCGAGGGCACGTTGATGGCCCAGCCCTTCGATGAGCGCAAGCTGGAACTGGCGGGCGACGCCGTGCCGGTCGCCGAGGCCGTCGCCAGTGCCTCCGGCCGTCCGAATTTCTCGGCTTCTGATACCGGAGTCTTAGCGTACTGGTCCGGCGGATCCCTGACGCGGCCAATTACCCAGCTCACCTGGTTCAATCGGGAGGGGAAACCGCTCGGCGGCGCTGGAGAACCTGGGGTGTACAACAGTGTTGTACTTTCGCCGGATGGATCCCGCGTTGCGGCCGACCGCCGCGACACCCAGAATGCTGGTGCAGGCGGCCTGGGAAGCGGCAACGTGGACATCTGGCTGATCGAATTCGTCCACGGCACCAGTTCCCGGTTCACCTTCGATCCCGCCTGGGACTGGCTGGCCACGTGGTCCCCGGACGGAAGCCGCATCGTTTTTTCTTCAGGCCGCGACGGCCCTTACAACCTCTATCGGAAGGTGGCGAGCGGCGCGGGTAACGAAGAACTACTGTTCAAGTCGGGGGAAGCCAAGTACGCCCAGGATTGGTCCGCGGACGGCAAGTTTCTGCTGTATTCGGTCGGCGACGGCCAGGTGGGGAGCCTGAGCTTGTGGGTGCTCCCGCTCGAAGGCGATCGCAAGCCTGTGCCGTATCTCAACGGGCAGTTTGACACCAGCCAGGGCCGCTTCTCTCCCGACGGCCGCTTTGTGGCCTACGCCTCGAATGAATCAGGCAAGAGCGAGGTCTACGTGCAGCCCTTCCCGGAAGCGACGGGCGGCAAGTGGATGGTTTCGAAAGGCGGCGGATCGCAGCCCCGCTGGCGCCGGGACGGCAAGGAGCTGTTCTACGTTTCGGCCGATTCCCAGATGATGGCCGTGGAGGTGAGCCTCAATCCGGCGTTCCAGCACGGGAACCCCAAGGCCCTCTTTCATGCTCCCATCTTGGGCGGCGGTGGATTCAGCGTCAATGTAACCCGCTACGACGTCACGGCGGATGGCAAGAGGTTTCTCATCAACACAGTGCCAGATGGGGTCACGCCCGCCGCGGCGAAACCCATCACCGTGGTGCTCAACTGGACCGCCGGGTTGCGGAAATGAGGTGGGGCGGTCCGCCGGACGGCCGCAGCCATCGCCCGCGCAGGTTGCTAGTATGTGCTCATGCGACTGCTGCTGCTTGCTCTGATCCCTTCGATTGCCCTTGCTCAATCCGGCGCCCAATCCAGCGTCAAGTCTCCGGATGGCGCGATCGAGCTTTCCTTCACCGCCGATAACGGCCAGCTTGCCTACTCAGTCAGCTTCCATGGCAAGCCGCTGTTCACGCGCTCCACTCTGGCGCTGGAGATCCAGGACCAGCCGGTGCTGGGCGCCGCCGTGCGCATCGTGGACAACAAGGCCGGCTCGGTCGACGAGACCTACACCATGCCCCACGGGAAGTCCAATCCCGTGCGCAACGTGTGTCACACGATCACCTTGAACCTGGAAGAGATCCGCGGGCCCAACCGCAGGCTGACCATCGAAGCGCGCGCGTACGATGACGGCGCGGCCTTCCGCTACATCGTGCCGAACCAACACATCCTGACCGAGCTGCGGCTCACCGGCGAGCGCACCGAATTCCAACTCGCCAAGGACGCCACTACCTGGCCGCTGATTCTGGATGGCTTCCGCTCGGCCTACGAGGACAACTACCGCAATCTGCCCCTCAGCGCCATTCACCCCGCGGAACTGGTGGCGCTGCCGTTGCTCGCCGAACTGCCCGGCGTGGGCTGGGTAGCCATCACCGAGGCCGATATCGACAACTATGCCGGCATGTATCTGCAGCACAACGGTCGCGAGCCGCGCTCGTTGTTTTCGAAGCTGGCGCCTTCGGCCGAAGATCCCGGCATCGCGGTCAGTGCGGCCACGCCGGTGCGGTCGCCGTGGCGCGTCCTCATGATCGGCGGCGAGGCGGGGCGCCTGGTCGAATCCAACATCGTGATCAACCTCAACCCGCCATCGAAGATCGCCGATACGTCGTGGATCAAGCCCGGCAAGACGGCCTGGGACTGGTGGAGCGGCAGCTATGCCGAGGGCGTCGATTTCCGGCCCGGCATGAACACCGCCACGATGAACCACTACATCGATTTTTCGGCTTCGACGGGCCTGGAGTATATGCTCATCGACGCCGGTTGGGCGGCGCGCGGCTCGGGCCCCAACGATTCGCGCAGCGACCTCACACGCACCAGCGCCAACATCGACATGCCAGCCATCCTGGCGCATGCCAAATCGAAAAACGTCGGCGTGTGGCTGTGGGCTCACTGGACCGATATCTCGGGGCAGATGGACGAGGCCTTCCCGCTATTCGAAAAGTGGGGCATAGCGGGAGTGAAGATCGACTTCATGAATCGCGACGACCAGTGGATGGTCAACTTCTATCACCGCGTGGTGGAGAAGGCCGCCCAGCACCACCTGATGATCGACTTTCACGGCGCCTACAAGCCCGATGGCCTGCGGCGCACCTGGCCCAACCTGCTGACGCGCGAGGGGGTGATGGGCGCGGAATATAACAAGTGGAGCGCGCGCGTCACGCCCGACCACAACGTGACGCTGCCCTTCACGCGCATGTTGGCGGGGCCCATGGACTACACGCCCGGCGGATTCAACAACGCGACCCGCGACCAGTTCGAGCCGCGCAACCGCCAGCCCATGGTGCAGGGCACGCGGGCGCACGCGCTGGCGCTCTACGCGGTCTTCGAGAGCGCCTTCCAGATGGTGTCCGATTACCCGGAGAACTACAAAGGCCAGCCGGAGCTGGAGTACATCCGCGCGGTGCCCACGGTGTGGGACGAAACCCACGTGGTGAGCGGCCGGCCGGGCGAGTGGATCTCGGTGGCGCGGCGCCACGGCCGGGAGTGGTTCGTGGGAAACCTCACCGGATGGCGCCCCAGCGAGATCGATGTGCCGCTGGAGTTTCTGGGGCACGGCGACTTCATCGCCGAGATCTACTCGGATGCGCCGGACGCCGCGGAGAACCCCAAGCACACGGTGCGCGAAGAGAAGCGCGTGAACGCGTCCACTTTATTGCACGTCAAGATGGCGCCCGGGGGTGGGCAGGCGATTCGGATACGGCCTGCGCAGTGAGGCGGGCGCCATCCATTCACCGCGGAGACGCGGAGAGAACTGAGGAAGCGCGGAGAAAGGCAAGAGGAGAATTGGTTTTCTCCGCGCTTCCTCCGTTGCCTCCGCGTCTCTGCGGTGAGGACGCTGCTACTGCGCCGCGAAGGTCACGTTCACCGAGGTCACCACTTCCACCGGTTGGCCGTTCAGCAGGGTCGGCTTGTAGGTCCATTTTTGGACCGCTTGCATGGCGGCCGCCACCAGCAGCGGATGCCCGCTGATGACCTGGATGTTCTGAACTGTGCCGTCCTTGCCGATCACCACCCCGAGGCGCACGGTCCCGGTAACTCCGGCCTGTTGCGCTTGGGGAGGATAGACGGGCGGCGTCTGGCTCAACAGCATCGCTTGTTGTACGGATCCTTCGACCCGGATACTGTTCGGCGGCGCGCCGGCAGCGAGCGCAGCAAAACCTGGGGGCGGCGGCGGGGGAGGAGGTGGTGGGGGCGGCACGATTGGTTCGGAAGCAGTAGGATTCCTGTTCGCCGGCCGCCCCGCCAGTTGGGCACTCTGCGCGTTCTTGCGTTTCGCGTCCAGCGCCTTCCCTACCCAGTCGTCGGCTTGACTGATCAGCTCGGCGGATTCCGCCGGGGTGTCGACGATACCGGCCTTAATGCGATAGAGCAGGTTCATGTAGGCCATGGCATCGGAATAGTCGGGATTGAGCTGCAGGGCGGTCCGCAACATGCGGAGGCCGTCCTCGATTTGGGCGCCGTGCTGCGTGCGGACATTCTGGCGGAGGCCGGCATCGGGAATGATGCCGGGATCCTGAGGCTGCATGCCGGCGGCCATCCGCGCGCCGGCGTAGTCGGGATAGGTCATACTCCAATCGAGGAAACCCGCCGTATAATAGGCGTCTGTGAGCGTGGAATCTGCCTGGATAGCCTTCTGCGCCCACTGGTGGGCCTCCGCAAACTGCCTGGTGTTGGTGGCCAGAATCATCATGTTTTCGATGGCCTGCTTGTTGCCGGCGTCGCGCGCCAGCACTTCCAGTAATTGTTGCCGCGCGCCGGCCGCAAACGGGTTGGCGGGATCAGTCCCGGGGATGTATTGCTGCAACAGCGACTTGGCCAGCAGCAGCTTGGCTTCGAGATTGTCCGGCTCGAACCTTACGGCGGCTTCGAACTGCGCGGCCGCGGTTTTGTAATCGCCGCGATCGTAGGCGGCTTGCCCTTGTTTCATCATGTCGCCGGCGGCGCCTTGGGCGCGGGCGGTGAGCGCCAGGGTGGAGGCGGCCACCGCGCACAGCGCCAGCGCCGCAAGGCCACCGGCCAGCAGCAGGCGCGCGCGCTGGAGGTTAGCGGCGGGCCGTTCGACGAGGCGCCGGATGCGCTCTTCGAGGATATCGCCATCGAATACGCCGAGCGTGTAGCCGGGCCGCGGCAGCGCTGTCATGGCGGTGGCGATGCTCATGATGGACCGGGCATAGACGCCGGCGTCCATCAGCCGTTGGGTGACCAGCTCGTCGCAAGCCATTTCGCGGGTGCGCTCGATGCCGCGGCGGATCAGCCAGGCGGCCGGATGAAAGCCGACCGGCAAGAGCAGCAGCTCGTAGAGAAGATTGCAGGCGAAATCGCGCCGGGCGATGTGCGCCATTTCGTGGCCGATGGCGGTGGTGAGCACGTCCTCGGAGGTCTCGGCGAGCAGGGATTCCGGAAGGATGATGGTGCTCCCGGCGGCCACCGGGCCGGAAATGTTCGACGAAAAAAGAAGCTCCACGCCGTCGAGGCCAAAGGCTTCCTGGCAGCGGCTCCGCACGCGATCGAGCCGCAGCGGGATTTCGCCGGCGTGCGCCGCGCGGCGGATTCCGACCGTGCGGATGGATGCCCAGACCAGCCGGGCGAAGCCGAAAAGCACAAACAGAAACCAAGCGCCCAGCAAGACGGCCGCGGTGGTTCGGGCGATGGAGATGGTCCGGGGAGCCGGCGCCGGCGAAACCGCGGGTGGCGCCTGGGCGGGCTGGTGCGGCGCGGAAGGCGCGGCGACTGGCGCCTGCGCGGCGAGCGAGGGCGGGAACTGCGGGGTATCGGATGGCGCCGCGGTGCGAACGCTGGACAGCGGCAGCAGGAGCGCGGCCGCGAGGGCCGTCACCCAGACGGCGTGCCGGTGCCTCGCGGGGCCCTGGCGCATGAACCGGCAGACCAGCGCGGCCACGGCGGCGGCCAGCGGAATCTGCCAGAGGGAATTGACGAAAAAAGTAAGCAGCGAGCGGCTAATCGTTTCCATGTTCTTCCTCCCGCGGGCGCCCCAGCAGCTTCTGGATCTGCGCGAGTTTCTCCGGGGTCAAGTAGCGGGTTTCCACCAGGTTCAGCACGAGCGAATCGGCCGAGCCTCCAAAAAAACGGTCGAGCACGTCGCCGACCGCCTGCGTAACGGCTTTCTGACGGCTGAGGACCGCGCGATACACATAGGCGCGGTCCTTCAACTTGCGTTTGACCTTGCCCTTGCGGTCGAGGATGTTCAGCATGGTCTGCACGGTGGTATAGGCCAGCTCGCGGCCTTTGACATGGGCCTGGACCGTCTGAACGTTGGCGGGTCCGGTTTCCCACAGAACGTTCATGATTTCCAGCTCCAGCGGGGTGAGGGCCTGCTTGGGATTTTTCCTTCCGGGCAACGTATCCTCCTAAACAATTAGGATTATGCATCACGGGAAAGGAATCTGTCAACTAAATATTTAGGAGGGGCGGGAACGCGGCGCTCCCCGGCAGGCAACCGGCCGGTTGCCCGAACCACATGGTGCCTATGGCCGGCCCCAATTGCCGAGGAATTCGACTCGGTTCCGCATACTCGCGGCGGTGGTGGCCGCACGCAGACACAAGATGCGGCGCAACTGTTCGCCGACGGTGAACCGCTGTTGCTGGGCCAGAATCATGCCGGCATGGTCTCGCCCGGCGACCATCCATTCCGTGTGAATCCGCTGGAAATCGCGGACGTTGAAGGTGTAGAGGACGCACTCATGCGCCGTGGCATAGGCCAACTGTTCCTCGTCCGAGTCTTCAGCGAGGCCAGCTTCGAGAGACGTAATCGCGGTGACACCGCGAGAGCGAAGGGCGGCGACTAGAGGGGCGGCCATCGCGTCCGCATCCAGGTATAGGTCGATTTGGCTCACGGATGCCGATCATCGCGGGGATACTGCTTTGCGAGGGCCTCTTCCGCCTGCGCCTCGGCTTCGAGGTCCCGGTCGACTGCGGCCTTGTTGGCGTAGTAATAGGCAAGGGCCGCATGAACCTGCCCCAGCGACAAGTGGGGGTAACTATGAACGATTTCCTCTGGAATCCGGCCCATGTTATGCAACACAGCAATTGTGCGAACGGAGACGCCTGTTCCAGCAATGCGTGGCCGGCCGCCGCGAATATGGGGACTCCGGCAGATCAGGCTGCCTATGTCGATCTCGGTCACGGTTTCCATCGACTTCAAGTATAGCGCCCCCGGTCCCGGCTGGATCATCGGCAACCAATTGGCGCTTGACAGGCGCGGGCGCCTGTGTCACATTGGCGATGTGACACCTTTCCGGTTCGAGATCCGGCCCGGCGAACCTATCTTCGACCAGGTGGTATTCGCGGCCAAGAAGGCCATCATCAGCGGAGAGTTTCCAGCGGGACGGGCGTTTCCTTCGGTGCGCACACTGGCGGCCGAGCTGAAGATTCACCCCAATACGGCGCACAAGGCGATTCAATACCTGATCCAGGAGAAACTGCTCGAAGTGCTTCCGGGAATCGGGACGGTGGTGGCGGATTTGCCGGTGGCGCGCGCCGGCGAGAGGAAGCGGCTTCTGCAGAAGGAAGTGGAGCAACTGGTGGTGGAGGCCAGGCGGGTGGGGCTGGAGCTATCGGACGTCGTGCAGGCGGTGGAAGCCCGTTGGGCCAAGATCGGGAAGCAGTGGGAGGTAAGTCGAAAATGATTCGCGCGGAGGACTTATGGAAGAAGTTCGGGCGTCATGAAGCGCTGCGAGGGTTGAGCTTTTCGGTCCCCGAGGGAAGCGCATACGCGCTGATCGGCGCCAATGGCGCAGGCAAAACTACGCGGCTTTCCGGCCAGGTGGATCGCAAGGTGGTCGACAAAACCGGGATGGCGGGCAGGTTCACTTTCCATCTGGAGTTCGCGCCCGACGCGGCCCTGCGCGGCGGTCCGGGCCGCGGGGGAGATGCGGGCAATCCGGATCCGCCCGGCGACCCGGCGGGGCCCACCATCTTCGCCGCCTTACAGGAACAGCTCGGGTTGAAGCTGGCGCCGGAGAAGGGGCCGGTGGAGTTCCTGGTGATCGACCACGTGGAGAAGCCGACGCAGAATTAAGCCAGCCGCCTGAGAAGGCGGCAACCGCTCCCTGACGGTCGCGGCTCTGAGGGCCGGTCGGAGCCGCGAACAAAGCGAGCGGTCCGTCAGTTTGGAGCCGGTTAGCAGCCGGTGCGGCTGGCCACAGCGGCGCCGATCAGCGCCAGATCGTGGCTGGTGGGCACGATCTCGAAGAAGGTGCCTTGCAGCGAGCTCATCTTGACCATGTCGATTAAGTAGCCGCCGAGCATCTCCAGGTTCACGAAATCGGCGTTCGGGCCGGCGATGTAAAAGCGGCCCGGCCCTTCGGCGTGAACGAGGGTGGCGGTGGCGGCGGCCAGCGCGCGATGCCAGCGCTTCACAAAATCGCCGGCCCGCTGATCGCCCTGGCGGGCTTCGGCGAAGACCTCTTCCGGCTCCATATCCAGAAAGCGCAGCCGCATGGCGCGGTTGCCCATGATGCCTTCCAGGTGTCCCACGCCGCCGCAGCCGCAGTAGCGCTCCTTGGGGTCGAGGGAGACCACCGAGTGGCCGGCTTCCCACGGCGCGCCGGTGCGCGGATACCGCCCGAACCCGATGCCGTCGCCGAGGTACCAGACCCGAATGAGCTTCTCCAGCCCGCCCCGCGTGGCGGCCAGACCGGTGGCCAGGGCGTCGACGTGGTTGAGCACGGTGACCGGCGCGTGGATTCCAACGGCTTCCAGGGCGGCGGCCAATTTGTTCTGCATGTCCGCCCCTTTGAGCTGCCCCAGATTGGGCGATTCGTGGATCACGCCGTCGCGCACGATGCCCGGAAAGCCCGCGCCGACCGAGTCCACCGGCCCGCCCTCGGCAACCTCGGCAATGCCCTGGCGGATGCGCTCGCAGATTTCCTCGGCGTGCAGCACCTTCAGGTCCACGGGGGCCTGTCCCGGCGCGGGATACATCCGCACCGCTGAAAGCTGCAGGTCTTCGACCACACCCGCCCAGATGTAATGAGTCGCCAACACTCCGATGCTGCGCGCCATCCGTCCCCTCCCGCGCGAGCGACGAGGCTCGCGCCAGTTCCAGCTCTTAGTGCCAGTTCCGAAACAACGGTACCAAACGCTCCCTCACGGTCGCGGCTCTGAGAGCGCATCAGACCGCGACAGGCTGAAGCCTGTCCTACCGGCCTAATACCGCTTCAGCCGATTGACGCCATTAAATGCCGCCAGCTTATAACACTCCGCCAACGTGGGGTAGTTGAATACGGTTTCCACGAAGTAGTCCACCGTGCCTTTGAAGATCAACACCGCCTGCCCGATATGCAGCAGCTCCGAGGCCCCCTCGCCGATGATATGCACGCCCAGAATCTCGCGCGTTTCGCGATGAAAAATGAGTTTCAGCCGGCCGGTGATGTCGCCGCGAATCTGGCCGCGCGCGGTGTCGCGATAGAACGCCACGCCCACTTCATACGGCACGTCTTCGTCGGTCAACTGCTCTTCCGTTTTGCCGATGAAGGAGATTTCCGGGATGGTGTAAATGCCGTATGGATAGTTGGCGCGGTTGGACTGGATCTTCAGCCCAAAGGCGTTGGCGGCGGCGATGCGGCCCTGTTCCATGGACACCGACGCCAGGCTGGGAAAACCAATCACATCGCCCACCGCGTAGATGTTGGGAACCTTGGTGCGGTACTCGGAATCCACCGCGATGCGCCCCCGGTTGTCGGCCTCCAGGCCGGCCGCCGCCAGGTTCAAATCGTCCACGCTGCCCTGGCGCCCGACGGCGTAGAGCAACGCCTCGCCCGCAACCCGCTTGTTGCTTTTCAGGTTGGCCACCACCGAGCCGTCGGCGGTTTCCTCCACGCTGGCCACTTCCTCGTTCAGCCGCATGGTGACGCGGTGGTCGCGCAGGTGGTAGGAGAGCGCCTCGACGATTTCCTGATCGGCGAACTCCAGCAACCGCGGCCGCTTCTCCACCAGGATGATGCGCACGCCCAGAATCGCGAACATGCAGGCGTACTCCACTCCGATGACGCCGCCGCCCACCACGATCAGCGATTTGGGAATCTTGGGCATACACAAAATCTGGTCGCTGTTCATGATGGTGCGGCCGTTGAGGGGCACCAGGGGCGAATCGGCCGGCTTGGTGCCGGTGGCCACGATAACGATGGGCGCCGCCAGGTCCTCCTGGCCACGCGATCCCACCGCGCGGATGTGCGTGGCGTCCAGGAAACTGGCGTGTGCGTACATCACCTCCACGCCGTTGCGGGAGAGCTGCGCCTGGGTGACATCGGCCTCGGTCTTGATCACCTGGTTGACCCGGAAGCCCAGATCGGCCATGGTGATGTTTTCCTTGACGTGATAATTTACGCCGTAGATCCCCTGAAACTGGTAGCCGGAGAGATGCAAGACGGCCTCGCGCATGGTCTTGCTGGGGATCGTGCCGGTGTTGATGCACACGCCGCCGACAACTTCGCGCTGATCGATGACGATCACGCGGCGTCCGCACTTAGCGCCTTGGATGGCTGCACGCTGGCCCGAGGGGCCGGAGCCGATGACGATCAGGTCGAAGTCGCGCATAGGGGGTGGAGAAGGGCGGGGCGCCGGAAAGACCGCTCCCTTACGGTCGCGGCTCTGAAACGCGACGGTAGCGGCTCGGCGGCGCCCCCGATCGGTCACTTGCCGGCGTGGAGCCGGGCGGCGACCTCGTGCCAGTTCACCACGTTCCACCAGGCCGCGATGTATTCCGGCCGGCGGTTCTGATACTTCAGATAATAGGCGTGCTCCCACACGTCCAGGCCCATCACCGGAAACTTGCCTTCCATAACGGGGCTGTCCTGATTGGCGGTGGAATAGATGTCCAGCTTGCCGCCGGCGCTCACCAGCCATGCCCAGCCGGAGCCGAAGCGCGTGGTGGCGGCGGCATTGAACTTCTCCTTGAAGGTGTCGAAGCTGCCAAACGCGCCGTTGATGGCACTGGCGATATCGCCGTGGGGCGGACCGCCGGCGTTGGGACCGAGAATCTTCCAGAACATCGAATGGTTGATGTGGCCGCCGCCGTTATTCCGCACCGCGGTGCGAATGGCTTCCGGCACGATGCCGCAGTTGTTGGCCAGCAGCTCCTCGACGGATTTGCCGGCCAGATCGGGCGCCGATTCCAGCGCCTTATTCAGATTGGTCACGTACGCGTTGTGGTGTTTGCCATGATGGATCTCCATCGTCATCTTGTCGATCGAAGGCTCCAGCGCATCGGGCGCGTAGGGCAGCGGCGGTAATGTAAATGACATTGTCTCTCTCCTTAATGTAGGAACCGGGCGATCCCGGGACCCCTACCTTTGTTGTCGTTCCAGGGCGCCGGCGAGCCGGAACATGGTTGGCTCGTCGAAGTGCCTGGTTAAAATCTGCATTCCCACCGGAAGACCGGCGGCGGTGGTGCCGCAAGGCACGCTCATGCAAGGGATACCGGCCAGACTGCCGGTGATGGTATAGATGTCCGACAGATACATGGCCAGCGGATCGTCCACCTTCTCCCCCAGTTTAAACGCGGGGAAGGGGGAAACCGGCGCCACCACGGCATCCACCCGTTCGAAGGCGTGCGCAAAATCACGGGCGATCAGCGTGCGCACTTTCTGCGCCTTCAAGTAATAGGCGTCGTAGTAACCGTGACTTAACACATAAGTGCCCAGCATGATGCGGCGTTTGCACTCGGCACCGAATCCTTCGCCGCGTGTGTTCCGATACATATCGGCGAGAGTGTCCGAATGCGCCGAGCGGAAGGTGTAGCGCACTCCATCATAGCGCGCCAGGTTGCTGGAGGCCTCCGCGGTAGCAATGATGTAATAAGTTGCGATGGCATACTCGGTGGCCGGCATGCCGATCTCTTGCACTTGGCAGCCTAGAGCGCGCAACTGCTCCACGCCGCGTGCCATGAGGCCGCCGGTTTCGCTCGTCAATTCCTTTAGATACTCGCGGGGCAGGCCAAGCTTCAAACCTTTCACGGAGCTGCCAGGGCCGTCCAAAAGCGCGCGGTAATCGGGGGCTGGGGCAGCGGCCGAGGTGGCGTCGCGGGGGTCGCGGCCGGCGATCACGCCCAGCACCGTGGCGGCGTCGCGCACCGAGCGGGCGATGGGTCCGATATGGTCCAGCGAGCTGGCGAAGGCCGTCAGCCCGTAGCGCGACACGCGTCCGTAAGTGGGTGTCACGCCGACCACGCCGCAGAAGGAAGCGGGCTGGCGGATGGAGCCGCCGGTGTCCGATCCGAGGGCCACCACCGCGGTGCCCTGCGCCACGGCCGCCGCCGAGCCGCCGCTCGATCCGCCCGGCACACGGTCGGGCGCCACCGGATTGCGCACCGGTCCGAAGGCCGAGTTCTCGTTGGAGGACCCCATGGCGAACTCGTCGCAATTGGTTTTGCCGAGGATCACGCCGCCGGCCGCTTCCAGACGCTCGACGGCGGTGGCGTCGTAGGGCGGAATGTAATGCTCCAGCAACCGCGAGCCGCAGGTGGTGCGCACGCCCTTGGTGACAATCACGTCTTTCACGGCGACCGGGACGCCGGCCAGCGGTCCGGGATCTTCGCCGCGCGCGAGGCGCTCGTCGACGCGCCGCGCGGTGGCCAGGGCGCGCTCGGGCGAGAAGTGCAGGTAGGCGTTGGTGCGCGGATTTTCGGCTTCCGCGAAACGCAGCGCTTCGGTGGCCAGCTCCACGGCGCTGAAGCGGCGGCGGAGCAGACCTTGCCGCACGCCGTCGATGGTCAGGGAGGGGATGTCCATGCTTTATGTCAACGCCTCAACGCTCGATGACCTTGGCCACTTTGAAATACCCCGCGCCGGGCTGCGGAGCGTTGGCCAGAGCCGCCTGATTGCCCAGCGGAGGGATAGACTGGTCGGCGCGCAGGGTGGAAGCAAGAACCGCTCCCTGCGGTCGCGGCTCCGATGCCTGGAACAGCACTTGCGCCATGGGTTCCACACCGGTGGTGTCGATCTCTTTGAGCTTGTCCATGTGCTCCAGGATGCCGTCCAGGTCGGCCTGGAAGCGGGCGATTTCGGCGTCCGAGAGCTTCAGGTTGGCCAGGGCGGCCACGTAGCGCACGCGTTCTTCGGTAATCCTCACGCCAGGGCCTTCTTGCGCGCGGCCCGATAGATACTGCGCAGAACCGGATCGGCGATGCCATCGGCCTCGTCGTAGAGGCCCGGCGCCGCGGCCAGGGCGCGCTGCGGATCCCGGCGCGGAGGAACCACGCGAAATTCCAGCTCTTCGACGGCGCCGCGGCCGAGGCCCTTTTCCAGGTTGTGGAGGATTTGCGCCGACAAAGACATCAACTGGGTACGCCAGGTGTTGTCTTCCACCTCGACCACCAGGCGCGTGCGCACGAGGCGCGCGGCGCGCGAATGGGACGCGATCTTTTTGCCCACCGCGCGCGCCCAGACCGAGCAGGCGACTTGCTCATGGCTGATGGTGTCGCCGGGCAAATTCATTCGGCGGATCATCTTGCTGGCGGGTTCCATATCGGACTGTAATTTTAGCATGGGGGGCGAGGGGGAAACCGGGGGGCAAGGGCCATGGGGCGTTGAAACAAGAGCCCCGCGTAGCAGGACTCAAGTGCGGCGGATAGCGATCAGGATCCGAGCAGCCGCAGGATCTCTTCCGCCATCCTGACAATGCTGTACATCTTGCGAGTCAACTCGGGAACGCTGTCGTCATAATCCGCTTCCCCGCGATACTCGAGAATCTCCTTTCCCTGGTTTCCCGCTTTGCGCCAATTCCTATTGCCGCTTTCTCTGAGGGCTTTCCAGACAGCCCCATGCGAGCCGCTTTTCGTCACCATGGCATTCTTGGATCCCGGATGCCTCCTTGCGGCTTGATAAGCCGCATAATAGGCGCGGCTGATGGCCGATCTGGTTGCCGCTTCGTTACCTCTTTGGGAAAGTTCCTTAGCAAGGACGAGATAATCTTCCCATTTGAAACTCACTACACGCGCTCCCTGGCGTATTCGACCCCAACGTATAGTGGCCAAGATTCCCGGCGCCCGGATGCGTCCCCCCACCACTCATCCCAGAACCTGTCAAACGCATCGAGAGCAGCGTCAGCGTCGAGGTGAGATTGTATCATCGCCAGCAGTTCTCCATCATAATCGCCGTCGTAATCGCGCGGGAAGCGCAACTCCACAGCAGCGCCCCGGCCGAACTGCAATTCGATGTGAGAACGCGCTTCCAGAAGGATATCAACTAATTCCGGGTGGGTGGCCAGATATAACTTGATCTTCTCCCCTTCCGTCATCCGGTAAAGCTTCTGCAACTCGTCAATCCTAGCTGTGATCGTGGACTCCACCATGGGCTTAGTGTAACATCGGCCTCGCTCAGCCCCGGTTTCAGCAAGTTGGGGCGCCATGCGGAAGACCGCGAAGGCCACGGTCCGGCCGTTTCAAAATCTCGAGCGTGTGGAATCAACAAGTTATGAGCGCTTGAGGGTCCGACCCCGGCCCTTCCGTTCATGGCTGGCACGGCGCGGCTACCATGGGGCGCTTGACCGTTTTGGGGAAATGGAGGAGATCAGTCACGGGGCCGCCAATTGTTCCGGAGGGCCGTGGGCGGCTGTTCCCGATTGTTTTGGGGAGCCAGTTTCACCGGGGGGCACGCGGGGGAGCCGTTGGGGGAGGGGAGGGGGTCGGCGGGAGCGGGTCCCGCGGGCCGGTTTTGGGGATTTTCAGGAACGAACCCATTTTCGGGGTTAGCCTTTTGGGATGAAGGGGTTGGATGGGTCGGCGCGGGCGGAACCGCGGCGGGTTGGGGCGCGTCAGGCTGGAGCGCGACCTGGGCGCGGGAGTTCTGGATCTGGCGGAGGTCGTGGAGGGTGCGGTGGTAAGCGCGCTGGAGGGTGTCGCGGCGGCGCTCCAGGCGGGCGAAGGTCTGCTGGGAGTTTTGGAAGGCTCGGCCGAGTATTTCGTCTTCGGGACGGCCTTCGATACCCGCTAGCTGGTATTCCCAGAGATGGGCTTCGGTTTTGCGGAGGCGGCGGAGCAGCCACTCGGAATCGATGAGGATGTCGACGAGGGCGCGCTCGACGGCGGATTGGGGCTGGTGGTCGAGGAGGTATTGGGCAGCCAGGGCGTCGAGGACCGTGGGGTCTTCGCCGCGGATGATTTGGGATTGGGAGTCGGGCCCAGAGGGCACCCCGGATTTCAGGGCATTTTGGGAAGAGGCGGCCTTGCCCTCAGCGGAGCGGGGGCCGGTAGATTTTTGCGAGTTCATGCGGTTAGCTTGGATTTGTTTGCCGGTAGCCATAAAAAAAGAGCGGGCGATGGGCCCGCTCGGAGTGGGAGCCGCGAAGGCTTCCCAATTTGAGAGTAGCACGGAGGTGCAAGGAAATATTGGCAGTTCAGGAGGTAAGTATCTGAAACTGATGGGAAATGGACTTTGTGAATGCTTTAGGTTTGCTCGGTTCCGCGGCGCGCGGAAGCCGGTCAGCAGATACGGCCTGTTCGCCGCGGAATCGAGTAAACCGCGCGTTGAACTAAACCGCAGGCTGAGGCCGGCTCTTTA
>JBKQPR010000221.1:0-8394 GCA_052144935.1 Bryobacteraceae bacterium | reverse complement strand
TGCCCGCGCACGCGTAACTCATCTGGAATCTGCGTGCTAGGGGCGCGTGCACAGATTGGACCGAATAACCGCGAAAAAACCGGCCAAACTGCTTGACTCTAAGTCACTTACGCTAGGCTTTTCGCGCAAGCAGATTTGGCCGGTTTTTTTATGTTACGCGGCCAAGCGGCAGGCGAGCCAATTTCCGGAAAGCCCTCAAAAACCGGCCAATGTTGTGAGTGAGGGGATCGCGTCGCGGCGAGCCTTTACGCCAGCCTGATTATCTTTATCGCACTGCCGGAAGCGAAAGACGACATCGACCCTGGCGCGAGCCCCGTTGGACCTCCTCCCGAGGCGATGCCCGGTTTGCTTGAACCACACGATCATGGGGCATGCGTCACCCGCTCGCCGGGAACCCATCTCAATGCGCGCCAGATTCGGCAACTGTGCGACGGCCCCCGAACCGTCCAGGTGGCCTTTGACGCCGACAGCAATGGCAGCGGCCAACTGGCAGCGCGGCGCCTTTCACGAAGTCTGCTGGAACAAGGTCTGTCCGCTGGCCGGGTCTCGCTGCCGCCTATTTGGCGTCTATAAAGCCGCATTACCTGGCACCCCCTGGTCCCGTTCCCCAAACCCGCGCCAGCCACGCCAACTCGGCTTCCAACTCCGTGATTCGATCGGCGGTCTCCAGCGCCTTCGGCAACCGTACCAGCGCGGATTCCACTTGGCGCGATTGCAAGGCGAAATACAGCGCGGCGGCTTGCGGATCGTCGCCCTCCTCGATCACCAGGGTGGGGGTCTTGAAGCTGCCGGCGAAGTAGAGGGGCGAGTGTTTCACATATTGATCGGGGTCTTCCCATGGCAGGGCGCCCATCCAGGCGGCGGCATGACGGGCGGGATCGCGGTCGAGCGCGGCATCCATGGTCCAGTCCACGATGGGATTCCTGGCCACGGCCGCGGCGAAACGGTCCGTATGGCCGATGATCCAGGCGGCTAACAGGCCGCCGGTCACGTGGAGGCGGCGGGGGTCGATGTAGCCTTTGGCGAGCACGAAATCGACGCCGCGCAGCAGATCGTCGGAATCGTCGCCGGGGAAGCGCGTGCGCAGCAGGTTGCCGAACTCCTCGCCATAGCCGGGGGCGCCGCGCGGGTTGGCGCACATTACTATAAAGCCGCGGGCGGCGAAGATCTGGGCGCGCAGGTTGAACTCGCCGCCGCACATGGAGCGGGGATCGTCGCGGATGTCCACCAGCAGCGGGTATTTCTGCGCGGGGTTGAAAGCGGGCGGCTTGGTGAGCCAGGCCTGGATGGTGCGGCCTTCCGAGGGCCAGGCGATCTCCTCCACGGCGCCGGCCAGGCGTTCGGCGAGCAGGGCGCGGTTGGGGGTGGCCAGGACGCGCACATCGGCCGGGCGGTCGGTGGGAAAAATGACGACCTCCTGGGCGGCCGTGGCGGTGGAGCGGACGGTGGCGGCAAGGCCATTATCGGCCAGCGAGAAGCCGGTCAGGCGTTGCGGATCGCCCGCCAACTGGCGGACCGTGCCATCGTTGCGGGCGGCGTAGACGTGGGTTACGCCGCGGTCGCCGGCCAGGAAGTAGAGCGTGCGGGAATCGGAGCTCCACTGGGGGGCGGTGGCGTCGCGATCCAGCAGGCCGGTGAGGATTTTGACGCGGCTGCCATCGGCATTCATCACCCAGAGCTTGCGGATGGCGTAAGCGGAGGGCTGCGGGCCGGTGGCCAGCCAGGCGATCTTCGAGCCATCCGGCGAGGGTAGCGGGTATTGGTTACGGCCGGCGTGCCCGGAGAGGGCCTTCTCGCCGCCGGAGAGGCGGAACGCGTAGATCTCGCCGCCATCGCGGGCCGCCAGAACGGTTTGGCCGTCGGGCATCCAGGCGGGTTCGCCGGAGTAATCGAAATCGCCCGTGGAAAGCCGGCGGGGAGCGGAGGAAGGCGAAGCCAGCACAAAAAGCCGGATGTGCGTTTCGGGCCGCAGCAGGCGTGGCAGCAGAGCGGGCGGGGCCCAAGCGGGCGGCGGGGCTTCGGCGGGCGCCCGGGCGGTGAAAGCCAGGGCGTCGCCTTCGGGCGCCAAGGCGATGGCTAGTGGTACCAGGGGCAGGTTGGCGATGACGGTTTCGGCGCCGGAACCCATGCGGCGGATCTGGATTCGCACGGCTGCGCCGCGATCGGAAAGCCAGGCCAGGCGTGAGGAATCGGGCGACCAGCGCGGCGAACGATCGCGCCAGGGGCCGTCGGCGATGGGGGTGGGTGGTTGGCCGTCCAGCGAGAGCAACCGCAGGTTGGCGCGGCCGGCCGATTCCTCCACGTAGGCCAGCATTTGGCCATCGGGGCTGATGCGGGGATCGGAGGCGGTGTGCCAGTTTCCCACGTCCGCAGGCTGGAAGGGGGCGCTGGCGGAGGCGGACAAGAAGGCTATAGCGAGCAGGGCAGGGGCGGTGCGGAGGGCCACCGAACCAGTCTCGCACATGGTTTTTGGCGAAAGCCGCGCATCCATCATCGGACTGGGGCGCAGAAACGGGCGCAGAAACGGCGAAATACTAACCTTTGTAAGAGCAGAAATACTATCGGCACTTAGGAGAAGTATACATGCCAAGTAGCACTTATTTTTGCCGGTTACTTTCCCTATAATACGAAGGAACAGTTAAAAAGGAAACCCGTGGGGTGTTTGTTTTGCGGTAGAGAGATCGGAACTTTTCGGCTCCTCCGGGACGATGAATTTTGCAGTTCCGCGCACCGGAAGAGTTACGGGCAGCGCCTAGGAGCGGCGCTCGGGCGGATTGGTGCGCCCGAGCCGGCGCCGGCCGGAATCGCGGGTTTCCAGTTTAAGATGCCGCTGCAGGAAGGCAACCGGCAGTTCACCCACCACTCGCGAGGGCTAGGCCAGGCAGGCCAACCCATGCGTACGGGCATGTCATGGCCGGTCGCGATCGCTCCGGTGTTGGGCGCCACGGCGCTGCAGAGCGCCAGATGGCCCAGGGGTGCTCCAGCCGGGAACCCAGGCCCCATGGAATTGGCGTGGATGAGCGGGACGCGGATCGCGCACGCGCACGGCCCGCGCTTGCCCGATCCCATTTTGGGGCCGGCGGTTCTGGAGGGTGGCGAGGGGACCAAACCGCTTCTGTACCCTGAGGAGCGCGGGGCTGGTCTGGAGATCGTCCGCCCGGGGATCGAATGGCTGCCCGCGCGCCGCAGTCGAAGGCTGCCGGAGATGTGGCTGCAGGTGGCGGCCGAAGCCGCGGAGCGGACCCCCGAGTTGTGCGAACAATGGATGCCCAGCCCCCCGGCGGAAGCTGCCGAGCGCGATGCGATCCCAGCGATGGCCTCCTGGCAAGACGTCGAAATCTGCGCCGCGCGGCTGCCGGAGATGCGGCTGGACGAGGCGGCTGCAACCATGGAGGCTATCCCGGAGCCGTGCGAGCAGTGGATGCCCGGTCCGCGGGCCGATGCCGCCGTGCGCGATGCGATCCCGGCGATGGCCTGCGAGCGCGTCGGATCTTGCGCCACGCGCCTGCCCCAGATGCGCCTGGCGATCGCGCCAACGGCCATCGAGCCGATCGCCGACTTCCGCCAGCAGGAGCTTTGCGGTACGCCAGCCCCAACCGCTATGGCCGACGAGCGTGCCGCCCAAGCCTGCGCCGCGCGCCTGCCGGAAATGCGGCTGGAGGCGGCGGCCGAAGCCCTAGAGCAGATCCCCGAGTTGTGCGAACAGTGGATGCCCAGCCCGCCGGCCGAAGCCGTCGAGCGCGAAGCGATTCCGGCGATGGCCTCCCAGTGCGTGCCATCCTGCGCCGCGCGCCTGCCCCAGATGCGCCTGACGGTTGGGCCCACGACCATCGGGCAGGTCCCAGGCTTCCGCCAGCAGCAGCTCTCCAACCGGCTGGCCGCCATCGCGGCCATGGCCAACGGGCCCGATGGACAGCCCGCAGCTCAAAACGGCGCGGCGCGTTTGCCCCAGGTGCGCCTGGAACTGGTGAAGCCAACCGTGGCGCAGATCCCCGAGTTGTGCGAACAGTGGATGCCCAGCCCGGGAGCCGAAGCGGCTGAGCGCGAAGCGATCGCGGCGATGGCCTCCCAGCGCTTGGAATCCTGCGGCGCGCGCCTGCCGGAGATGCGGCTGGAGGCGGCGACCCCCGCCCTCGAACAGATCCCCGAGTTGTGCGAACAGTGGATGCCCAGCCCGGGAGCCGAAGCGGCTGAGCGCGAAGTGATCGCGGCGATGGCGTCCCAGCGCTTGGAATCCTGCGGCGCGCGTCTGCCGGAGATGCGCCTCGAGGCGGCGACCCCCGCCCTCGAACCGATCCCCGAGTTGTGCGAACAGTGGATGCCCAGCCCGGGAGCCGAAGCGGCTGAGCGCGAAGCGATCGCGGCGATGGCTTCCCAGCGCTTGGAATCCTGCGGCGCGAGACTGCCGGAGATGCGGCTGGAGGCGGCGACCCCCGCCCTCGAACAAATCCCCGAGTTGTGCGAACAGTGGATGCCCAGCCCGGGAGCCGAAGCGGCCGAGCGCGAAGTGATCGCGGCGATGGCCTCCCAGCGCTTGGAATCCTGCGGCGCCTGCTTGCCGGAGATGCGGCTGGAGGCGGCGACCCCCACCCTCGAGCAGATCCCCGAGTTGTGCGAACAGGGGATGCCCAGCCAGGCAGCCGACGCCGCCGAGCGCGAGGTGATCGCGGCGACGGCTTCCCAGTGCGTGGAATCCTGCGGCGCGCGTCTGCCGGAGATGCGGCTGGAGGCGGCGACGCCTACCCTCGATCACGTCCCCGACTTCCGCCAGCAGCAGCTTTCCAGCCCGCCGGCCGCGGTGGCGGCCATGGCCGCCGGGCCCGGAGGGGACCCCGCTGCCCAAACCGGCGCCGCGCGCGACGGCGCGCGCCTGCCCGAGATGCGCATGGCCGTGGCGGCGGAGCCCATCGGGCGGATTCCCGAGGAGTGCGAGCAGCCGATGCCCTGCCCGCAGGCCGAAGCCGCCGAGTGCGATGCGATACCCGCGATGGCGCAGGCATATGGTGCGGTACCCGGTGTGCGCACGGCAGGATGGGAGTTCCCCATCGCCACACACGTCCCCATCACCGGGCAATGGAGGCGCGCGGAGGGTCCGCAAGCGGCCGTCGTGCGGGTGCAATCGCGGTTCCGGACGATCCCTCTGGCGGCGCTGCGTTATCCCTCGCTGGCGGAACTGCAACCGATTGCGGACGGAGTGGCGAAATCGCGGCCGGCGCATCTGGCCGCTCCGGTAGCGGGCATCGCAGGGGGCCCCCTGGCGGCCTGCCCGGTGGAGTCCATGCCCGCCACCGCGGGCTTCGTGGCCGTAGCCGTGCCTTTCGCGGATTCGCTGCGGCTGCCTGCACTGAGCCTCTCGGAAATTGTGGCAGTGGCCCCCTCGGGCTATGACGCCGTCGAGTTGGTGAGAGAGTCCGTGGTGCGGGCGCCACGGACCGCCGCGCCCGCCGGGACGGGCGAACGCGGCGATTCCGCCATCCCCAAGGCCGGCTTCGCGGCGCTGGACTTTTATTGCGAAACCGGCGCCGGCGCGCCCGTGGAACGGTGCGAATGGGCTCCTTCCACGGCGCCTTTGGCCTTGCCGGACCTGTCCTTGCGGCCGGTCGCGGACCAGAAGGAAGACGCGTCGGCCGTGAGTCCCATCCGGCCGCTCGTTCCGCTCCTCCGGGCGTTGCGCAAGGATGTCGCGGCCCATCTCGGGGTAGCGGCCAAAATCGCGGCCTGCCTGATGGTGGTCACGTCGCTCTGGTTAGGCGGCCGCATGCTGAGAGAGCTGCACTCGGTTTCCTTATCGGCCAAGGCTCTCGAAGCTCCTCCGGTGGATTCCAGACTGACGGACGCCGAGGCGGCCGAGCAATCGCATGCCACCGGGCCGCTGGCTTCGGTGCGCCGCGCCCTGGCGCGCCGCGCGGCGGTGGAAGTCACCGACACGTTTTCGAACGGCATGCAGGCCTGGGGTGCGGCGCCCAATACCATGGTCAAGGGCTGGTCGCGCGACGAGGCCGGATACGTCCGGCCGGGCGAGACGGCGGTGTTCCGCCCCACACTGGGTTACAAGGATTACAGGTTTGAGTTCTTCGGCCTGATCGAAAGCAAGAGCCTCGGTTGGATGGTGCGCGCGCGGGACGACAACAACTACTACGCCATGAAATTCACGACCCTCGAAGCGGGGCTGCGGCCGATCATCTCGGTGGCGCATTACCCGGTGGTGGGCGGGCAGCAGGGGCATCGCGTCGACGTGCCGCTGAACGTGATGGTCCACAACAACACGCCGTATCACGTGGCGGTGGAGGTGCGGGGCAACCGCGTGATCACCTCGATTGAAGGCCAGGAAGTGGATTCGTGGACCGACGACGCGCTGCTGGCATCGGGTGGAGTGGGCTTCTTCAGCGAAGCCGGCGCGCGGGCGCGCCTGTACTGGATGAAAGTTTTCAAGAACGACGACATGTTGGGCAGGATTTGCGCCTACCTGGCGGGCCCGGAGAGCGGGGCCAACACAGCGGAACTGCGGAGGCCCGGATTGCCGGCCGGTCCGCGGCGCCCCACGTCTCCCGCGCCGCGCCCCGAGGCCGTTTGGGCAGTAGCGGCGCTGGGCGGCTCTTCGAGCGCGAGGCGTGCAAGAACTTCGAATCGACGGAGGGAAGAACCATGGAGTTAATGAGTAATCCGGGGGGAACGAAAGCCATGCCGCCGGGTGTAATGAACATCGCCGACCTGAAACAGCAGAAGCGGTCCGGCCGCACGCTGTCCAAAGCGGTGTCGCTACATTTGGAGGGCAAGCTGGAGGGAGCGGCGCGGCTGATCACCAAAGCCATCGAAGGCGGGGAGCAGGACCCCGGACTGTACTCGGCGCTGGGCCACATTTATTATGAGATGCGCGATTACGAGGCGGCCTCGGGCGCTTATACGCAACTGGTCGAGCTGGACGGCCGCCACCGCACGGCGCATTTCAACCTGGGTGTCTGCCGGGGCAATTTGAAGGACTGGCAGGGCGCGGCGGAGTGCTTCGCGCGGGCCCTGGATATCGACGCCTCGCGCAGCGGTGCGCTGCTGGGCTTGGGCGTGGCGCTGCTGCACTCCGGACGCCCTCTGGACGCGATGGAACCGCTGGACAAGTTTCTCAGCCTGTTTCCGGACCACGAGCAAGCGCTCTTCGGCAAGGCGGTATGCCTGCAGCAGACCGGCAAGCACGCCGAGGCGGTGGAGTTTTACCGCAAAGTGCTGCAGCGCAATCCGCAGTCCGAAGAGGCGCTTTCCAATCTGGTCTCGCTGTTTCTGGAATTGAAGGATCGCGACTCGATCCGGCGCTATGCCGAGATGCTGGCGGACCTGCAGCCGGAATCGCCGGTGGCCCTGGAGGCGCTGGCTACCATGGCCTTTGCCGAGGCCGATTATCTGACCGCGGCGCGCCACTGCCGCAACCTGGCCGAGATCGCGCCCGACCGCTATGAAAACTGGTTCAACCTGGGCGTGGCGTATCACAAGATGGGCAACCATCAGAAGGCCGCGCTGGCTTACCAGCAGGCCATCGCGGTGAAGCCCGACGCGGTGCAGGCGTATCTGAACCTGGGGGTATCGCACCAGGAATTGAGCGACCTGACGGCGGCGCGCGGCTGTTACGAAAAGGCCATTGAGGTGGACCCCAACCAGCCGGATGTGCTGTGGAACCTGGGCCTGGTGCTGGAGCAGCAGAACGAGCGCCCGCGGGCCGAAAAGTTGTATGCCAAGATTCCCGAGGACGCCGCCGAGTGGCCCGACGCCACTTTCCGTCTGGGCTACCTGCAACTGATGCGCGCCGACTACACGGCCGCCGCCGAAGCTTTCCACGCGTGCCTCTCGAAGCGGCCGGACTGGCCGGAAGCCTACCTGAACGCGGGCATCGCGCACGCACGGTCGGGGGTGCCCGAGGACGCGCGGCGCTGCTTCCAGGAGGCCCTTACGCTGCGCCCGGATTCTTCCGACGCGGTGCGCGGGCTGGCGGCTCTGGCGCTGGAGCAGCAGGAATACGAAGAGGCCTACCAGTTTCACCGGAAGCTCATCGAACTGGGCGAGCACGGCGCCGAGCTGTACTACAACGCCGGCCTGATCTGCCAGAAACGCGGCCAAACGCAGGACGCGGTCCTGTTCTATCAGCAAGCGCTCAACGAAGATCCGCAGTTTGCCGAAGCGCTGCTGAATCTGGGCCACGCGCTCATGGCGGTGGGGCAGGACGAGGAGGCGCGCTCCTGCTGGCGCAAGGCCATCCGCGAGAAGCCCGAACTGGCGCAGATGTACTTCGAACCGCCCACGGCTTAGGCGCTGCCCTGGAAAAACAATGCCAACCGCTCCCCTGAAAACGGGCGTGGCGGTGGGGCAGGCGATTCGCCTGCCGTCGGGGACCTGGGCAGGCGAATCGCC
>JBKQPR010000220.1:0-10167 GCA_052144935.1 Bryobacteraceae bacterium | reverse complement strand
GGCACAGTCCAAACGCCAAAATTGAAGCAAAAACCGGGGTTATTCCGATATCCCTGGTCTAAGCTGCCGTCAAAAACAGGTCGAACCGGCCTAACTGGTTGAATTTCCATATAGTTGGTCGTGGTTCTAAAATAGCCACACCCTAATTACTTTCGTTTTGCCGCCATGCTGGAAGCGGGCGCTAATCGCATAGGGCTTAATTTGCAGCAGGCCCGTGAGATTCTTCGCGGTTGGAAGGCAGAGCACCTTCGGTCCGGGAACTGATGCGGCATCTGTCGATGCCCAACGTTTCGTCCACGGGGTCTTGTAGCGCGGGTGAAGACGCGCACCTTCTCCGAGCTGCAAGAGTTACTACCTCTTCGCGGATTACAAATAAGAAATTATGGTAAGGGGATGCCAGGTGGAGAATATCGAAAAGCGTGCAATGCGCCGCGCGATGTGGCGGCTCGTGCCGCTCCTTTGCCTCTGCTACTTCATCGCCTATCTGGACCGGGTGAATACCGGATTCGCCAAGTTACAGATGAATACAAGTCTGGGGCTGGACGATTCGATGTTCGGCCTCGGCGCCGGATTGTTCTTCATCGCCTATTTTCTGCTGGGCGTGCCGTCGAATCTGGTGCTCGGCCGGGTCGGGGCACGGTGCTGGATCGCCTGTATCATGACAACCTGGGGGGCGATCTCGGCCTGCTTCGCCTTCCTCGAACCGATCGGACACGCCATTGGTCTTTCCAATGAGTATACATTTTACCTGTTCCGCTTTCTGCTCGGCATGGCGGAAGCGGGCTTCTTTCCCGGCGTGGTGCTTTTCCTGACGCTGTGGTTCCCTGCGCTCTACCGGGCGCGGATCATCGGCCTATTTACTCTGGCCGCGCCGTTTTCCTCAGTGCTCGGCGCGCCGCTGTCCGGCGCCCTACTGAACGTCACCGGCTCCGGACTTGCGGGGTGGCAATGGCTGTTTCTTCTGGAAGGCGTTCCGGCGATACTGATGGCCTTTGTCGTATTGGGTTACTTGACCGACGGGCCTGACAAAGCGGCGTGGTTGGCGGCCGACGAGCGACAATGGTTGATCGCGAACCTGGACAGCGAGCACGACCGGAAGGAGAAAGTGGGCCGGCCGAGCTTTCTCAAGACGATATCGGATCCACGAATTCTCACGCTGGCGGCGGTGTATTTCTCGCTAGGCGGCATGAGCTATGGCGTCGGCTTCTTCTTGCCGACCATCGTCAAAGGCTTTGGAATTTCGAATTTCCATACCGGTATGGTCACTGCAGTCCCATTTGTTTTCGGAACAGCAGGCATGCTGCTGCTGACACGCCATTCCGACAAGACTGGCGAGCGCAAGCGGCATGTGGCATTTGCATTGTTCCTGACCGCGCTTCGGCGCGGCGATGTCGGTGCTGTTTGACGATCCCGTGCTGAAGATCGCCTGCTTCTGCGTCAGCCAGATCGGAATCTCGTCGCTCCCGCCGCTGTTTTGGACCTTGCCGGCAAGCTTTTTGACCGGCACGGCGGCAGCGGCTGGGATTGCCACGATCAATTCGCTAGGCAACTTGTCCAGCTTCATCGGCCCATACATACTGGGCTATTCAAAGAACGCGACAGGTAGCTTCAGCATCGGCCTACTGATACTGGCGGGGGTATCTGCGATCGGATCTCTGATTGCCCTGTCGCTGCGCCACGACAAGGGGCGGGAGGTGACCGTCATTTGAAGCATTATGTCACGGCACGTGGCGTGCTTGTTGCTGCCCAGGTGCCGACGCAGGCCGGGGCGGTGCCAATCCGTCAACCCAGGTGCTGGTCAAGAAATCTCGCCTGAGCTTCGAGCGTCTGTTTCTTGGCGCTGCGCGGCCTTTTCGACCGGCGTAGGCCTCTTCCCGCTGTGGTCCCGCGACGGGCGTGAACTGCTTTTTCAGACCATCGACGGGCGCGTGATGGCCGCAAGCTACACGGCCAAGGGCGATTCGTTCGCGGCGGGGAAGCCTCGGGTGTGGACGGAGGCTCGCCTGCAAGCTAGGGGCACCTTTTCCAACTACGATCTGGCGCCAGACGGCAAGCGCCTGGCAGCGGTGGTCGCGGACGATGCGAACGGCGAGAAGCCGCCCACGCACCTGACGTTGCTGCTGAACTTCTTCGACGAACTGCGCCGCCGCGCCCCGTCGAGTAAATAGCGTCCACGCCACTAATGGCGGAACTCCCTCGTAAGCAAGTCAGTAACAATCCTCCGGCAGAGCCGGAGGCTGGAGATTGGCCATTTGTTCGGGCCTGCGCCCCAGGAGCGAGTGGTCTCCAAGATTTCTCTGGACATCCGCGAGGTATTTCTGTAAGGTGAGCATGAGGGCCTGCAACAAGCAGGTGACGCATCATGCCAGTGACCATTGGTGGTGGTCTGACGTTCTGTGGCCGGGAGTTGCAGCCCGGGGAACTCGATCTGATCCGGCAGATCACCCGCGACTTTTCCGCTCTGAGCCTGACCGAGCTGGCCCGCACGGTCTGCGAACTGCTCCAGTGGCGCCGGCCCAACGGAGGACTCAAGAGCCGGGAATGTTACCTATTCCTGCGGGCATTGCATGGACGCGGATGGCTTCCTTGGCTGTCACCGCCGCCCCAGAAGTTGCGCCCACGTGCGGCCGTCTGGGACCAGCGGAGCGATGTGCAGGCTTCCCTAACTGGCGCGATCGGCGATTACCTTCCCCTCCAACTGCAATTGCTCGACAGCGGCGCTGATCGCAGTCTGTTCCGGCAGTATATGCAGCGCTACCACTATCTCGGCTATCGTGTGCCCTGCGGCGCACAACTACGTTATTTTGTCCGCTCCGCGCAACCGCCTGGCCCGCTGCTGGCCTGCTTGCTGTTCACCAGCGCCGCCTGGAAGATGGCGCCTCGGGACGCGTGCATCGGTTGGAGTCCCACGGTCCGTCAAGCCAATCTGCCGTTGGTCGTCAACCACAGCCGCTTTCTCATTCTGCCCTGGGTCGAAGTGCCCAACCTGGCCAGCCATATCCTCTCGTTGGCGGCCCGCCAACTGTCCCGCGATTGGTTCGCCGCCTATCGCGCTCAGCCGGTGCTGTTGGAAACGCTGGTGGACGGGACGCGTTATCACGGCGGCTGTTATCGCGCCGCCAACTGGACCGAGGTGGGCCTGACGCAAGGCCGCGGGCGCATGGATCGCACAGGCAAGGCGCAAGGCGTACGCAAGCACATCTTCCTGTTTCCGCTCCACCGCCGCTGGCGCGAGCGCTTATGCGATCCGTCCCGATCTCTGCCAAGGAGTGTCGATGAACCTGCTGGAAACCTACGATAGCTTACTCCAGGAATGGCACCAAGTGTTCCCCCAAGCACGCACCTTTGAGCGCGCCCGCCGGCTCACGCTCGGGCTGCTGCTGTGTCTGCGTCTGCACCTGACTTCCCGAGCCATTTGCGCCGTGGGACGCCAGTTCGTCGATTGGAGCGCCGATTACCGCCTCTGTTCCCGCAGTCCCTGGAATCCGCATCTACTCTTCGATCCGCTCTTCGACCGCCTGCCCGCTTTGCTGGCATCGCCGTCGGCGCCGGTGATCGCCGCCCTGGACGACACCCTCTGCCAGAAGACCGGCCGGCAGATTCCGGGTGTGGGTATCGCGCGCGATCCGCTGTCGCCGGCTTTCCACGTCAACCTCTGCTACGGGCTGCGCTTCGTGCAGGTGTCGCTCCTGGTCAGTCCCCCGCAAGCGCCCGGGGCGGCCCGTGCCTTGCCGGTGCGTTTCGATCTCGCGCCCCCGGCCCTGAAACCGAAAAAGAACGCCGCCGCCGAAGTGCAGCAAGCCTACCAAGAGGAGAAGAAACGATGCGCACTTCCGGTGGCCGGTTTGGCGGCCATCGCCAGCGTACGGCAGAGTTTGGACCAGCGCGCCGAAACTGCCGAGCGGCAGTTGATTATCAGCGGCGACGGCAGCTACACCAATAAGGCCGTGCTGCGCCATCTGCCGCCGAAGACCACCTTCATCGGACGGATTCGGAAAGACGCCAAGTTGTATTTGCCCTTGCCCTTGCCCCTGCCCGAGGGCGGCCGTGCCGCCGGCCGTCCGCGTCTCTACGGCCCGCCAGCGCCTACTCCCGAGCAGATCCTGAAAGACGATTCCATTCCGGTGGTGAAAATCAGTTGTTTCGCCGCCGGGGAGCTGCGGGAAATTCCGGTCAAAGTCTACGGCCCCGTGTATTGGCGCAAAGCCGGGGTGGATGTACCTCTCTTATTGGTGGTGATCAAGCCGCTCGGCTATCGACTCCGCATCGGCTCCAAGCTGCTGTACCGCCAGCCTGCTTTTCTCATTTGCACCGATGTGCATCTGGATGTGCAGTTATTGGTTCAGTCCTACATCCAGCGCTGGGAGATTGAGTGCAACCACCGCGACGAGAAGTCCCTGCTGGGCGTGGCGCAGGGGCAGGTGCACAATCCCCAGGCCGTGAGCCGGTTGCCCCAGTTGCAAGTGGCCGCTTATAGTCTGCTGCTGCTGGCATCCTTGCTCACTTCCGGTTTCCAGCGCACCGCCGATTATCTGCCGCTACCGAAGTGGCGCCGCCAGGGGGCGCGCCCTTCTTTGCTGGATCTTCTCAATCTGCTGCGCCAACAGATCTTCGCTCGCGGGGTGGACGCACCGGTGGTGAATATCGATGACTTCGCATCTGCCGCCACACCCCCGGACGTGAAGTCCTCGAAAACCCCGCTGGCTGCCGAGACCCTCGCCACGCACGCGGCCTGAGATTCACTGTAGTCGTCCACTTCCCCGAATTGTCTCTTAGAACTGGCCAATCTCCAGGCGTCGGCACGAGTGCCGACGCAGCAGGCTGAGAGCCTGCGCCACGCCTGCCATTCAGCCAAGCGTACAACTTATTCTTGCGCGGTTCCTTAGTGGAGCGTAGCCGGCTTTCGAGCAGTTTAGCGGCTTGCCACGGTGGTCGCCTTGGGGACGGCGAAATAGCCGACCACCTCGTCTTTCTTCACTTCGTTGACTACGATTTCACAGGGTTGCCGGCTGCCGGACACATAGAGTTGTACCGGCTCATTGATGGTCCGGTCTCTCTTCTGCACCCGCTTGTCGTCGGCCATTACGTCGACGGTGAACCGGTTTCTCTTGGGATCCGCCTTGTCGAGGATCAACTGGATCTTGCCGACTTTTTGCGGACCGCCGCCCCTTTTCAGATCGAACTCGAGATACTCGCGTTCGCCCAACTGCCTCAGCTCCTTGAGTTCCTGTGCGTTGGTGGCGATCAGGCCGCTCATCACACCCATATCCCCTGTGACCCGCTTCAAATCGGTGCCGTGCTGCTGCACGTCCGATTGGGTGGATGCGATGTCGCCCTTAACTCCGCTGACATCTCCCTTGACACTGCTCACATCGGCGCTGATTTCGCTGAGCTTCGAGCTGGCGTCGCTGGAGGCCTGCTTCAATTGGTCGACTTCGCCCGCCACCTGCTGCTGGTTCTGCTGCTGTTCGGCGAGCTTGGCAGACAGGCTTGCGCCCGCCTTCCGCACTTCCGATCGCGCGTGGTCCTCGACGTTCTGCGCGGCTTCGCGGGCTTGCTGGGCAACCGTCTCGAGGCTCTGATTGGTCGCTGCCGCGACTTGGGCAAGCTGGTCGCTCAGCTCGGTGTTCTGCGACTGCATATTCTCTTGCAGCGTAGACAATCTGGTGGAAAGCTGATGAGCGTTGAAGCCGAGAATGATGATGGCGATGACAGCCAGCGCTAACGCGGCGTACAGGAATATGGGCGTGCGCGCCTCCTGCGGTGGCGCCGTTGGCCGATCATCGTTGTGGTCGTTGGTTCCGTTCGTCATACGATTTACCTCTTTCCTTAAGTGACAAATTTCCTAAGTGACAAACTTCCGATCATTGCGGGGAAGAAGCATTCGCGCCCGCCGGCGCGGCTACCGGCCCGCGTTCCGTGCAGTAGCAGATAGCCGGATCATGGCCGGCCGGGCGATCGCCAAAACAATCTCTTTTCCCTGGCCGGAAGATTCGCCGGTTTTACTCTGTTAAACTATCTACCTGTTCGCCTAGGAGCAACTGAGTCGCCACGCCATCGCAACTTATTCATCCGGCAAACGTAAGCCTTCATCCGGTCCACGCAAGGCCGAATGTCTGGCAGGCGGCTTGATGCGCCGGGAGAGTAATTTCTTCCCTGGTGAGGAGCTATTGCGCGGTTCCCGGGCCGGCCCCTGTCCAGCCGGCTTCTGGGAGAGCAGGCGCGCCCTGACAATAAAGCGATCCGGCGCCGGGCCCACGTAATGGAATGGATAACAGGTTACGAGAGTGATCTCGGAGTGGGCGCCGGGAGCAAGCACCCCCACATCCTGGGGCTTGACGATGGCGGTGTTTTCCACGTCGTAGGTGTAACTTCCGTGACTGGTCTGAAAAACGATCAAATCGTCTTTTGAAATATCGCGTAAGCAGCGAAACAGGGTGTCGCGGTGCCCGGCGATTCCGACGTTGCCGGACCCTCCAGGCAATGCAGTGCCCCGCATGTGGCCGAGGGCCTCATCGAGCGTATCTTCATCTGTTCCCTCCCGAACCATCGCGCGCAGGTGCAGCCGCGGAATCACCAGGCGGCCGATGAGCGCGCCTGGCTCGGGGAAAGGTTTCACCGCGGAACGCGGCGGAGCGCTGGATGGGGGCGGGGCGTTTTGGGTTTGCTCGTCGAACTCCCGGTTCGCCCGGTCCTGGAAGATGGCGACACGAACGATCGACCATACCCAGATTCCGACGCCTATGATGCCGGCCAACAGCAAAGCGTTCGAGATACACTTTCTTATCTTATTTACTGCCCGGACTCTGGAGTTCGTCATAGCGATACCTGGTGCGAGTGCGCGCGCTCAGCGCGGAGCGGCCGGGCGCGGAGACGCGCACTTGAATGTGCCGCAGCGAGCCATGGTTATCGAGCGGAGGTTGATAGCCGATCGTGTAACGCGTGCGGATTTCCTTGGCGATGTCTTCGCAGATGGCCGTTATGGCGGAGGGATCCTCCAGGAGAAAGGCTTCACCGCCGCTGACATTCGCGAGACTTTTCAAAATACCCGGATTCCAATCCGGATCGGTAGGGTCCGATAACCCGACTGTGTAAATGGTCGCGATGCTGCGGTCTGCCATATCGAACATCTCGGCGCGCGTGTGCTGGCTGGCGTTGTCGCCGCCGTCGCTGATGACCACCAGGGCCTTCTTGTCGCGTCTGCCGAGTCCAAGCTGCTGGAGGCCCTCCACCACGGCGTCGTTGAGGGCGGTCATGCCGCGGGGAACGCCGCGATAAAGAGCCGCCCGCAATTGGTCGATGTTGTCCGAGAAAAGCGTCGCGCCGGGCAGGCCGCGTTTCACGTCGTCGTTGAAGTTCAAGACGAAAATCTCGTCCCGCGGATTGGAGGTTTGGATAAAGGCGCCGGCAGCCGAGAGAACGTCATTGCGCTTGGGCAACATACTGCGGCTTTCGTCCACTAAAATCCCGACGGTGACCGGGACATCCTCGTTGGCGAAAACGGTGATGCGCTGCGCCGCGCCGTTTTCCAGGATGGTGAAGTTATCTTTGGTCAAGCCCGCCACAAACCCGCCGCGGCGGTCCTTCACCGCGACGTCGAGCAGGACAAGGCGGACGTCGCTGCGGATGACGAAATCCTGCGGCTCCTGCTGGGGGACGCGGCCGGGCAGCCGCGAAAAACAAGAAACGGCGCCGGCAATCGTCAGGACTCGAATTGCCGTGCGCCGTTTCATGGGTGATTACCAGGCTTTCTTGAGTTGCTACCAGGCTTCTGGCGACTTACTTTACGCCAGCCGCCTCAGGCGTAGCACACCACCCAGCGCAAGTAACACCACGCCGGCGATGCCCAGCGTTGGATAGGGGCTTCCGGTCTGGGGGAGACTCGGGGGCGGCGGCGGCGGCTCAGGACTGGCTGGCGGAGCGGCAGCCTGGTCCTGGTCCTCTGCGGGAGGAGTTACCGGAGCGGGAGTCTCCTCGGGCTCGGCGTTGTCCATGCTCGTATCGGGAGTTGGCTGCTCAACCACTGGCGGCGGTGTAGTGTCGGGCGGCGGTGTAGTGTCGGTTGCCTCAGGGAGTGGCGTCACGAGAGCGCTCGGAGCCGGAGCGGGCTCGGGGGTTACCATGGCAACCTGATAGAGGTTCTTGGGGTACCGAAACTCCTCGCCGATCAGGTCCCCGGGATAATACCAATCCCGCATGGCCTTGGCCGTGCCCGAGGGCGTTTCCCAGAAAGTGAATTGAGTCTCGCCGGCCGGATTCAGGCGCTGCGTGGGAATCGCCAGGATCGTGGCGACGATGTGGTTTTCACGTCCATTAAAAATCTGGACGACGTGCCGGTCCGAGCTGGAGTCGAGAAGCCGCATGACATACTGACCGGGTTGCAGCACAGCGTCTTGCACCTGGATGGTTTCATTCACGGTGAGGATGGTCCTCTTGTTCCACTCGTCCGCTTTCGCACATGGTGCGGCAATGCCCGCCGCCAGCGCGACGGCGAAGAGTGCAAAGGCTATTCGCGAATCGCTAAGTGACTCTTTCATGGAAATAGTTCCTTTCCTAAACATGCTTAGTGTGCCATCCGAGCCGCGGCCAAGATGGCCTTACAGTGCATAGGTGGGGCACGCTACATGCCATTGCCGCTAACTGCTTAGATCCCATCAGTCTCGAAGAAACAGGCCGGTTCGTCAGGAGGCCGGCAGGTAGTTCTTACAGGGCAAATGGAATCCGCCCCGTGGGAGCGTTCACACACATGCTGCGATTATGTGCGGGACGCCACTAAGGGTTACTTACGACGGTGCCGCTGCCATGGAATCGGCGACAGGCACAGGCGCGGCTTAGGGACAGGCGCGACTTACGGATTGTGCTGCCGATCGCGTCAACCCACCGCTGCTGGTCTCCGGAAGACATACACAATGGATAACAACGGATGAAGCCCGCAACGCCAACCGCGGATACCGATGGTGTCTTGAAGATCGAAACCGTAGAAATTCAGAAGAACGCTGGAGAGCCGCCCCCGGGACCGGACGGCTCTCACTCCATCCCGGCGGCCCGGCTGGCGCCACGGGAATCCAACTACCCGGCCTGGCTTACCGTGCCGCGTACACCGCCAATCGCGCCGCGGCGTTCAGCAGGCGGCGCAGCGACCGCGCCACCTTCGCCCGATGCAATCCATCCAGGATCGGCTTGCCTTCGAGCGCCTCCGCCGCCGAATCGCATCGGGGTAGAGCTTCGTCCGCTTTGTCCACGGCGGGACCGCTCTTGCTTTCGACGGTCGCGTTCACCGCCTGAACCGGCCGCGGTTCCACGCGCCGGCACAGTTCCTGCACCGCCGCCGTCACCTGCCCGGCGTTGCTTTCCACCAACGCGATCACCTGGCCATCCAGGTTTATACCATCGCCGGCCACGTGCGGCGCAATCGCGCGGTACTGTTGTGGCGTAATCCGGGTAAGCTGCGCAACTTGGAAGAACGGCGGCCCGAACTCCTCCAGGTGGCGAATGTCGTCGTCGATCTTGCGCCGGCTCAGGCGCAGCTCCTTCTTACCGAACTCATCCCAATTTCGGGCACGAGTCCTGAATAACTTCCGATTGCGAATCTGGCGTAGGCATTCGACATCGGCGCCGGAGCAACGTCCGGCGATGGTTCCGAAAGCTTCGCGGCGACCCAGCCAACGGGCCAGGTCCAAAGCGCGCTCGTCCGGCGGTTCCGCCGAAGTGGGCGCAAGTATTTCCGTGTTCATGGGTGTCTGACTGGAGATTTTGGGGGAATCCCCCAAAGATTTTGCTGCAACTAAAGGAGTTAGGGGAAATTTTGGGGGAATCCCCCAAAAATCTCCCCCTCCTCAACCCCATTCTCCCCCACGAACCTGCTCCGACCCCCCGCTTCGCCCGGCCGGTTTTTGCGTAATCCTATGGCGCAACAAGAGTTGCGCAACAAAAATATTTTTATATTTTTGGATTGATGGTGACTGCTTTAGGTTTGCTCGGTTCACTGCTTTAGGTTTGCTCGGTTCACTGCTTTAGGTTTGCTCGGTTCCGCGGCGCGCGGAAGCCGGTCAGCAGATACCGCCTGTTCGCCGCGGAATCGAGTAAACCGCGCGTTGAACTAAACCGCAATCCGAGGCCGGCTCTTTAATGGGTTTTGTTTGGCGACGGCTTCCGATGTGGGGACCG
>JBKQPR010000219.1:0-15520 GCA_052144935.1 Bryobacteraceae bacterium | reverse complement strand
ACGGCTCGGCGCTATCCAGCCGCAGCTTGATGGCGTGGGTGTACTCCTCCACCGCCTTGTCGTATTGGCCCAGCGCGTAGCAGGCCTTGCCCCGGCTGTTGTAGATTTCGGAGCGCTCCAGGCCCAGTGCTACGGCGGTGTCGTAATCCTGCATGGCCCGTAGCGGCACGTTGGTGGCCAGGAAGAAGTTGCCTCGCGCGGCGTAGGAGGGCGCCTCGCCGGGCGCGGTTTTGATGGCCTTCTCCAGGTCGGCGAGGGCCTTGTCCACGATGCCCGAGTCCAGATAATCCTTGGCGCGGGCCCGCAGCGCCGCGGTGTTCTCCGGGTCCGCCGCGAGGGCTTCGGTGTAAGCGGCGATGGCTTCGTCGCGCTTCCCGCCCTGGTCGGCGCGGGCCCCGCGTTGGAGAGCGGCCTGAGCGGCTTTCTTGTCGGCTTTGTTGTCCGCCGCCCGCGCCGGAGCGGCTGCGCCCCACAACGTCGCGGCGATCGCCAGCGGCGCAAACAGGCGGGCCGGCCACCCACCGCGGGTGAAAAACCGGGCCCTGCCCAACACTTGGTTACCCATCCCCACGTTTTAGTGTACACTCGGAAGGAAAACGATTGTTCCGCTGGTGTACGGGAAGCTGGTGAAAATCCAGCACGGCCCCGCCACTGTAAGCGCGGAGAATCGGCCGCTCACGCCACTGTTCCGGAGACGGAATGGGAAGGCCGGCCGGTTCGTGGATGCGCAAGCCAGGAGACCGGCCGGCGGAGAGTTGCAAATTGGCTCTCGAGGGAGGAGCCTGACATGCGAGCTTACACCGCGGGTTTGCCGGCCTGCCTGCTTGTGTTTTCCGCCTGCCTTTCGGCCGCCGACGTGAAGAGCGAGGTCAAGGGCAAGGTCACCGATCCATCGGGAGCGCCCGTTCCCCGCGCCCAGGTCTCCGTGGTGAGCCGCGTGGGAGTGGAAGCGCAAACCCTGACCGCGCCGGATGGCGCCTTCCAACTGGCCGTATCCCAAGACCCGGCGACCCGCCTGGTGGTGACCGCGCCGGGCTTCCAAACCCAATCGCTGGCCCCGGCCGCCGAGATCGCGGTGCGGCTGGAACTCGCCCCGGTGGTGGATTCCGTGCGCGTCGTGGGCACCGCCATCGACACACCCGCCAGCGAGCAGGGCGGCACCGTCGGCCTGATCTCCAGCCAGGAGTTGCGCGAGCGCAACGAAACCTACGCTGCCGACCTGCTGCGCGAATTGCCGGGCATGTCCCTCAACCAGAGCGGGCCGCCTGGGAGCGTGATGAGCCTGTTCCAGCGCGGCGGTTATTCCGACTACACCCTCGTGGAAATCGACGGGGTGCCCGTGAACAGCTTCGGCGGCGCATTCGATTTCGCCCACATTCCGGCCGAGGCGATCGACCACATCGAGGTGGCGAGCGGGCCGCAATCGGCCCTCTACGGTCCTTATGCCAATAGCGGCGCGATCAACTTCGTCACCCGCCAGCCGGAAGCGGCCCCGCAGCTCGATATCCTGGCCGAGGGCGGCACCTACCAGGAGCACCGTTTCGGCATCACCGGCACCGGCGCGGTGGCGGGCCTGGGGCTGGCGATTTCGGCCTCGCGCGTGGACGACAACGGTCCGGTGATCAACAGCGACTATCACAACGAGGATATCCTGCTGCACGCCGCCAGGCGCTTCACGGGGCAAAGTCTATCTTTCGGCGGCTACTTCGACGCGAACTCTGTGGGCGAACCGGGACCCTGGGGTTCCGACCCCGAGCACGATTTCACCGGGATCGACACCATCAGCCGGTCCAAGAACGATTTCACGGACGCCTGGGCCCACTATGAGATGGACCTTTCGCCCATCGTGCGCGAGGAAGTGACCGGCTCGTTCTTCCTCAACAACAACGGATACGCCAGCCCTTACGGGTGGAGCTTTAACAAGGATCTGCGCTGGCAGGGCGATGCCCGCACCATCCTGAGCGCGACCAGGCACTACGTGGCGGCCGTGGGTGTCAGCTTCGCGCGGGAAGAGGTGAAGAACACTTACATCACCGACGCCGGTAACTCGACCTTTCCGATTCCGCGCGACGATATTGCGTTGTACCTGGAGAACCGCCTGGAGTTCGGCGGGCGATTGTTCATCACCGCGGGAGTGCGCGGCGAGTTTATCGAGACGGCGGCCATCCCCACGGATGGTTACTCGCGCCCCTTCTTCCCGGCCAATACGATCACCAGCGCCAATCCGAAAGTGGCCGCGGGGTATGCCTTGCGGCCCTCGACGCGCCTGCATTCTTCGGCCGGCACGGGCATACGGCCGCCCGCGGGCTTCGATCTGGCCTTCACCAATAATCCGCATCTGCTTCCCGAGCGCACCCGCAGCGTGGATGCCGGCGTGGATCAGAAACTGGCCGGCGGCCTGGTATTGTTGGACGCCACTTGGTTCTACAACCGGTATTACGATCTAATTGTGACCCTGGGAGGATCGCTGACCGCGCTCAGCCAATACCAAACCGCCAACCTGGCGAACTCGAAGGCGCAGGGCGGCGAATTTTCGGCGGCGGTGCGCCCCGCGCGCTGGATTTTCGTGCGCGGATCGTACACCCTGCTGAGCACCAGCATTCTTTCGCTGAATGGCGTTCCCAACCAGGCGCCCTTGCCCTTCACGGTGGGCCAGGAGCTGCTGCGCCGTCCCGCGAACTCCGGAAGCCTGGTGGCCGGATTCACCCGCGGCCGCGTGACCGCCGGGGTGACGGGCATTTTTCGCGGGCGCACGCTCGACGTGGACCCATCCTATGGCGCCGACGCCGGGCTTTTCTGGGACGGCGGATACGCCAATCTGGGAATCCATATGAATGTGGCGTTGGCCCACGGCGTGACCGCCTACGGCAATCTGCACAACGCGCTCAACGACCATTACGAGGAGGCCTTCGGCTATCCTTCGCCGCGGCTGAACTTCGTGGCGGGATTGAAATGGCACCTCCCCGCCAAGGAGACCCGATGAGCGAGCCTTTCGAAAATCCACGGTTGGCCATCAACCGCGTTTACACCCGCCAGGGCGATGGTGGCGAGACCGGCCTGGCGGGTGGGCAGCGCGTACCCAAGGACGGCGCTCGCATTGAAGCTTACGGCACGGTGGACGAGCTGAATGCCTTCATCGGCGCGGCGCGCGTCACCACAGAAGCTCTGGCGGCGGCCGAACCGGCGCTCGCGCCGCTGGCCGCCATCCTGCTGCGCGTCGAGCATGAGCTGTTCAATCTCGGCTCCATCCTGGCCACTCTGCCGGAAGATGTGCACCCCAAGCAGGCGCGCGTGACGGACGCGGAAGTGGCGCAACTGGAAGCCGAGATGGACCTGATGAACGCCGATCTGCCCCCGCTCCGCTCGTTCGTGCTGCCGGGCGGCAGCCGGCTCAACGCCGAGCTGCATATCTGCCGCACCGTGTGCCGCCGCGCCGAGCGGGTTACCGTGACGCTGGGCCGCACGGAAAGCGTGCCGCCCGAAGCGGTGCGCTATCTGAACCGCTTGAGCGACGCGCTGTTCGTGTGGAGCCGCTGGGTCGGCCACGTAGCGGGCGCGCCGGAAACTTTATGGCAACCCAACCAATCCGCCTCGGGCCTGGTTGGTGGATAATTGGTGGATAATGGGTAAGGAGAAAACCATGCAGAAGAGCATAAAGCCGCTGGCTATCGGGCTGATCGTTCTGGGCGCGCTGGTGCGTGTGACCCAGGCCTGGAACTTCGCGCCGGTGGGCGCGCTCAGCCTGTTTGCCGGCGCGCGCCTGCGCGGATGGCAGGCCTACCTGGTCCCGCTGGCGCTGATGGCGCTGACGGATCCGATACTGGGCGGCTATTCGGCCGCCACACCGCTGGTCTATGCGAGCTTCATGATCAATGTGTGGATCGGGACCCGCCTGCGGCAAACCGAGAATCCGGTGTGGATCGGGTCGGCGGCGCTGGTGGGCAGCGTGCAGTTCTTCCTGCTGACCAATTTCGCCTGGGCCACTGCCAGCAGCATGTATCCGCACACGCTGGCCGGCGTGATGGCTTGCTATGCGGCCGGCGTGCCGTTTTTCTGGCGCACCATGGCTTCCGACCTGTTCTATTCGGGCGTGCTGTTCGGTCTGCACGCCTGGCTGAGCCGGACGGTAGTGCGGTCGGAGCGCGTGGCGGCGCAGGTGGCGTAAGGAGGCCGGCCAACCGCTCCCTTACGGGGTGCCCTTGGGGCCCGGCTCCGAAGGGACGGCATACTGAGCCGCGCGCGTAGCAAGCGGTCGTGCGCAACGCCATGCCCAAAACCCTACTGGCCTGGAGTTCCGGGAAAGACAGCGCTTGGACGCTGCACGTGCTGCGCAGCCAGGGCGTGGAAGTGAACGGGTTGCTCACCACCTTGAACGATGCGGCCGGGCGGGTGGCCATGCACGGCGTCCGCCGCGCGCTGCTGGAGGCGCAGGCCGAGGCCGCCGGCGTGTCCGTCTGGCAGATCCCGCTGCCTTGGCCCTGCACCAATGACGATTACGAATCTCGCATGGCCGAGGCCTGCCGCCGCGCCGTGGCGGAGGGCTTCGACACCATCGCGTTCGGCGATCTTTTCCTGCGCGACGTCCGGGAGTATCGCGAAAGGCAATTGGCCGGGTCGGGGCTGCGGCCGATCTTCCCGCTTTGGGAAATCCCCACTCCGGCGCTGGCGCGGGAGATGATCGGCGGGGGCTTGCGCGCGCGCCTGTCCTGCATCGATTCGAAGGCGCTGGAGGCACGCTTCGCCGGCCGCGAATTCGACGCCGCCCTGCTGGCCGATCTGCCGCCCTCCGCCGACCCCTGCGGCGAGAACGGCGAGTTCCACACCTTCGCCTATGCCGGGCCGATGTTTCGCGCGCCGATCCCCATTGAGACCGGCGAAATCCGCGAGATCGGCGGCTTCGTTTACGCGGACCTGCTATGCCCCGAACTATGCCCCGGATCGTCTCGCTGATCGCCAGCGCCACCGAAATCGTGGACGCGCTCGGAATGACCGCGTGCCTGGTAGGACGCTCTCACGAGTGCGATTATCCCGAAGCGGTGAGGGCGCTGCCGGTGTGCACACGGCCGCGCATTCCGGTGGATGGCAGCAGCCGCGAAATCGACGCGCTGGTGAAGGAGTCGGCGCGCACCTCGGTCTCCATCTACGATGTGTTCGACGACGTGATTGGGCGGCTGGAGCCGACCCACATCGTGACGCAGATCCAGTGCGAGGTCTGCGCGGTGAGTTTGCGCGATGTCGAGGACGCCCTCTCGCGCGGCATGAAGGGGCATCCGCGCATCGTCTCCCTGCAACCCGATTCGCTGGCGCAGATCTGGGAGGATTTCCGCCGGGTGGCCCGCGCTTTGGAAATCCCCGAGCGCGGTGAAGCGGTAGTGGCCGGCCTTCAGGCGCGCATGGAACGCGGCAGGGGCGATTGGACGGCCGCGCAAAACGATCCCGTTGCCGGCGAAGATTCCGGCGGCCGCGAGCCGCGGGGACGGCCGCGCGATCACGGGGGTGACTGGCTGTTCGAACGGACCGCCCCGCGGGCCGGCGCAGATCCTGGCGGCCCATTGCCGCAGGAGCGGCCGCGCGATCCTGGCGTGGACCGGCCGACGGGCCGTACCGCCTCGCCGGCCGATGCAGACCCTGGCGGCCGATTGCCGCGCGAACGGCAACCCGATCCCGGCGTGGATCGGCCGGCAGGTTGGACCGCCCCGCTGGTCGGCGCAACGCCCGGCGGCCCTGCGCAGGAACGACTGCGCGATCCCGGCGTGGATCGACCGACGGGCCGGACCGCCCCGACGGCCGGCGCAGATTCTGGCGGCCTCTCGCGGGAACGGCCGTGCGATCCCGGCGGGGAGGCGCGCCGTCCGCGAGTGGCCTGCATCGAGTGGATCGAGCCGCTCATGGCGGCAGGCAACTGGACACCTGAGCTGATCGAAATGGCCGGCGGCATCAACCTCTTCGGTGAAGCCGGCCGCCATTCGCCGTGGATGACCTGGGAGCAACTGGCGGCGGCCGATCCCGACGTGATCGTCATCGCCCCCTGCGGCTTCGACCTCGCGCGCACCGAACGGGAGATGTACTGGCTCACCGGCCGGCCGGATTGGAAAAGCCTGCGCGCGGTCCAATCCGGACGCGTCTACCTGGCCGACGGCAACCAGTACTTCAACCGGCCGGGGCCGCGCGTGGTGGAGACCTTCGAGATTCTGGCCGAGATCCTGCATCCGGAAATCGCGCCGCGGCATCGCGGCAGCGGCTGGCGCGATATGATGAGCATGTGACATGGCGCTGATCGCGGTTTCGGGTCATCCGGGGTGCCGTTTCGAGGAGGTGGCGCGTCTCGCGGCCCACCGGCTCGGGTTCGAATTGCTGACCCAAGCCCGCCTGCACGTGCTCGCGGGCGAGGAGTTTGGCGCCGAAACCAGCATCCCCGACCGGGCCTTCGCCAGCTTGACCACTTCGATCCTGGCCCGCTTGGCCACCGAACTTCACATGGTCTATTGTGCCGTGGGCGGCGAAGTGGATCCCCGCCAGTTCGCGGGGATGCTGAGGGCGCACGTGGTGGCGCCGGAGAACGTGCGGATCGGCAATCTCATGCTGGATCACGGCCTGGATCGGCCCGCCGCGCGCCGCCTGCTGCTGGAAATGGAGGGCGCCGAACGCGCCAGCCGCAAGGCCAAGTTCGGCAAAGCGCGCGCCACCGCCGATCTTTTCGACCTGGTGTTGAACGCCGAATCGCTTTCGAGCGAGCAGATGGCCGAGTTGATCGCCGCCGCCGTGGCCAGCGCCGGGTTGCGCGAGCGCGGCTACCTGTCGCATGCCGCCGAGGCCCAGCTCCAGTTCCAGATGCGTCTCAAGCTGGCGCGTTTCGGAATCGTGCCGCCGGCCAAAATCACCCTGCGCAAAAAGATCTTTGCCAATCCCAGCGAAGAGATGTTCGCCAACCTGCTGGACTTTTATCGCATCGCCTGGGAATACGAGCCGCGCAGCTTCCCCATCCAGCTCGACCGCAACGGCAACGCGCTGGAGTCCTTTACGCCGGATTTCTACCTGCCGGAATTCGATCTGTACGTGGAATTGACCACTATGAAGCAATCCCTGGTGACCAGGAAAAATCGCAAAGTGCGGCTGCTGCGCCAACTCTATCCGCAGGTGAACATCCAGGTGTTTTATCAGAAGGATTTTGAGAACCTGATCTTCAAATACGGCCTGGCCGAGCGTCCGGTGCAGGTATGAGCGAGGCGCTGCTTCCAGGCATCGAGCGGGTGCTGTTCACGGAGGAACAGATCGACCAGCGCATCCGCGAAGTGGCCGCCGAAATCAGCCGCGATTACCAGGGCAAAACGGTCAAGTTGATCGGCGTGCTGAAAGGCTCGGTGTTCTTCCTGACGGCGCTGGCGCGCCACATCGAGGTGCCGGTGAAGATCGACTTCCTGGGCATCTCGAGCTTTTCCAACCGCAGCGGCGCGCCCGGCGTGGTGCGGATTGCCAAGGACCTGGACGACGCCATCGAAGGCGACGACGTGCTGATGGTGGAGGACATCGTGGACACCGGGCTGACGCTGCGCTACCTGCTGCAGACGCTCTCTGGCCGCGCTCCCAATTCGCTGGCGGTGTGCACATTTCTAGACCGCAAGTCGCGGCGCATCGTGCAGCCGCCGGTGCGTTACCGCTGCTTCGAGATCCCCGACCGGTTCGTGGTGGGGTTTGGACTGGACCACAACCAGCTTTACCGGAACTTGCATTATGTGGCGGTGATGAAGCCGGACCGGGGGCATTAAAGACAGAAGGCAGAAGACAGAAGGCAGAAGACAGGAGGCAGAAGACAGGAGGCAGAAGACAGGAGGCGGGCGACAGCGGCATTCCGGCTTCTGTCCGGGTGCCGCTGGGACCAGACCTTCCACTAACGCTCTGCCAGCAGCGCAAGCTGATCGGAGAATTCTGCGGTGCCATGACAAGCCGCCGCGGGTCGCCGGGCGCGAGGCGCTGCGGCCGGTCTTCATTCTGACTCCTGACTTCTGCTTGTCGGTTACCCTGAAGATGGTGCCCCTTTATTGCGATGTCAGCCTGCCGGTGCCGCTAGACCAACCTTTCACTTACGCCCTGCCGGAGACGCTGCGGCATCGCGTGCGGGAGGGCAGCCGGTTGATTGTGCCGTTCGGCCCGCGCAAGCTGACCGGGGTGATTCTGCGGTGCCATGACGACCCGCCACAGATGGCTACGCGCGAGGCGTTGCGGTTGATCGATGCCGAGCCGGTGCTGGACGGCGAGCTGCTGGCGCTGGGGCGCTGGATCGCGGCCTATTATTGCGCCCCTCTGGGCGAGGTGCTGCGCGGGATGCTGCCGCTGGCGGCCGAGATCCGCCGCGGCAAGATCTGGTCGCTGACCGATTCCGGGCGCGATGCGGCGCGGCAACTGCTGTTCGACACCGCGCCCGAGGACCCCGTGTCGCAGGTGCTGCGGATGCTCGAAAAGCGCCCCCTCTCGGCGGCCTACGTGGCCAAGGCTCTTCCGCTCGCCGAGAAGGCTCTGCGGTCGCTGGAGCGCCAGGGATTCATCGTGGCCGAGCAGGTGGAGGGGTCGCGCGACCCCTTGCGCGCGCCGGCCGGCCGGCTGCGGGTGGAACTGGCGGCGGCTCCGCCGGAGATCCCCCAGTTGAGCAAGTTGAGCAAGGCGGAGCGTGAACTGCGCGCTTTTCTGGAGCTGCATCCGGGATCCCACAACCTGAAGGACCTCGAAGACATGGTCAAGAACGCCAGCCCGGCCGCGCGCTCGCTGGCGCGCCGGGGCGTGCTGTCGCTGAAGACCGAAATGGTCCCCTCGGCGGCCGGACCCTTGCGGACGCGGCATGCCTTGAACCCCGCGCAGCAGGCCTCGTTTGAGGCCATCCGGGAAGCCATTCTGGCGCGCCGGTTTCGCACGTTTCTACTGCACGGCGTCACCGGGTCCGGAAAGACCGAGGTGTACCTGAATGCCATCGAAGCGGTCGTCGAGGATGGGCGGAGCGCGCTGCTGTTGGTGCCCGAGATCGCCCTGACGCCAGCCATGGCGGGCCAGTTTTTTTTCCGTTTCGGCGACCGGGTAGCCATTCTGCACAGCGCGTTTACGGACGTGGAGCGCTCGGAGCAGTGGCGGCGCATCCGGTCGGGCGCGGCTTCGGTGGTGGTGGGCACGCGGTCGGGTGTGTTCGCGCCGGTGCGCAACCTGGGCCTGATCGTGGTCGACGAAGAGCACGACGGCAGCTACAAACAGGAAGAGACGCCGCGGTACAACGGCCGGGATGTGGCCATAGTTCGGGCCCAGGGGGCCGGCGCGTGCGTCGTATTGGGGTCGGCCACCCCGAGCCTGGAGAGCCGCTACAATGCCGGGCGCGGCAAATACACGCTGCTCGAATTGCCCGAGCGCATCGAGGCGCGGCCCATGCCGGCGGTGGCGCTGATCGACATGCGCCAGGAGTTCCTGGAAACCCGCAAGCAGGCCACCTTTTCGCGCAAGCTGCTGGAAGCCATCGGCCGGCGCCTGGCAAACGGCGAGCAGACCATCGTGATGCTGAACCGGAGGGGCTTTTCCAGTTTTGTGGCCTGCCGGGCGTGCGGCGAGCGCGTGAACTGCCTGAACTGCTCGCTCACCCTGACGTATCACAAGCGCGACCGGCGACTGCTGTGCCACTACTGCGGCTACGCCGAGAAGGTCCCGTCGGCCTGCCCCAAGTGCGCCAGCGAGCATATCTATTTTCTGGGACTCGGGTCGGAGCGGGTCGAGGAGGAATTGCACCAGTATTACCCCGCGGCGCGGATCGCCCGCCTGGACCGTGACACGGTGACCGGCAAGAAGCATTACGAGACCATTCTGCAGGCGTTCCGCGAGGGCAGCTACGACCTCCTGGTGGGCACCCAGATGATCGCCAAGGGCCACGATATTCCCAACGTGACGCTGGTGGGCGTGGTTTCCGCGGATATCGGCCTGGGGATGCCGGATTTCCGGGCCGCCGAGCGCACCTTCCAACTGTTGACCCAGGTGGCCGGGAGGGCCGGGCGCGGCAACGTGCCGGGGATCGTGCTGATCCAGACCATCAACCCCGACCACTACGCGGTGCGTCTGGCGGCGGCCCAGGATTACGCGGCATTCTACGAAAAGGAGCTGAATTTCCGGCGCATGATGCTCTACCCGCCCTTCAGCGCCATGGCCAACGTTTTGGTGCGCAGCGAGAAGAAGGAGATGGCCATGCGGATGAGCGCGGATCTCGGATTGCTGCTGAATCCGCCGCCCGACAAACTGCGCGTGATGGGGCCCGCGGAGGCGCCCGTTCCGCGCTTGAAGAACGAATACCGGTACCAGTTTCTGATCAAGGCCTCCAGCCGGAAGGCGCTCAACGAACTGCTGCAGCGGATCCGCTCGTTCGCCCAGGAGCGCAAATGGGGCGCTACCGCGCTGGTCATCGATGTCGACCCCTTGACGCTGATGTAGGTGAGGGCCGGACACTGGAGATGGGCCTTTCGGAGACTATCCTGCAAAGTCTTGAGGCACCGTTCCTGGTTTTCTAATGGAGAGGCAACGGTAAGCGCGGCTTGGTCGAGCGGTGTTTTCAATCCAAGCCCCCTGACGCCTGACGCCGTTCGTAATGCCATTGAGACGGAACGGCGCTGGCCCGGCGGCGACAATCACACAGCCGCCGAGGTTTTCGCCGAAGAACAGTCTCGCTTGCTGGCTCCTCCGCTGCACGCCTTCTCCACCGATCGGATCGAGGCCGTACGCTCGCGCAAGACCGATGCTCGGACGCGGCCGGGTGTATGCTGATAGGCGTTTAGGTTCCAATCCGGGCATGAGAACGGAATTCCCCATGGAAGTCTCTAGCACTTCCGAATTCAGGAGCGCATGGCGAATCTCACACGACGGCAAATCCTCGCTGGGCTGCCATTACTGGCTTTCCAAGGTAGCCGAGCCCGACAACGTCCCAATATCGTGCTGTGTCTGATCGACGACCTGGGCTGGACCGACCTCGGCTGCTTCGGAAGCGACTATTACCGAACACCGAACATCGACCGCTTCGGGACGCAGAGCGTGAGGTTCACTCAGGCTTACTCGGCATGTACCGTCTGCTCACCATCGCGCGCTGGAATTATGACCGGAAAGTACCCCGCGCGGCTTCACATTACCGACTACATTCCCGGAGAACAGCATCCCTGGGCGAAGCTCAAGCCCCCCGATTGGACCCAGCACCTGCCACTCGAAGAACGGACCATGGCGGAGATGCTCAAGCCGCTGGGGTATCGAACCCAGCACATAGGCAAATGGCATCTGGGGAATGAGCCGTTTTATCCGGAGCATCAAGGGTTCGATCGGAATATTGGCGGCACGTTCCGCGGACAGCCGCCCAGTTACTTTTCTCCGTATGGAATCGAAACTCTTCCGGATGGCCCCCAAGGCGAGTATTTGACCGATCGTGAAGGCAACGAAGCTCTCAAGTTCCTGGAGGAAAACCGCAGCAGGCCCTTTTTCCTTTACTTGGCGCATCACGCCGTCCATAATCCGCTCCAACCCAAGCCGGACATTCTCGGCCGGTGCAAGTCGAGGCCGCCTGGCGTACATCACAAGAATGCCGCTTATGCCGCCATGATCGAGAGCGTCGATGAGAACTTCGGCAAAGTCCTGGCGAAGCTGGATGAATTGCGGTTGTCCAGCCAGACTGTCGTCATCTTTACCTCCGACAACGGCGGCCTCATTCAAAACACGGTGAACTCCCCTCTCCGCGCCGGCAAAGGATCGGCATACGAAGGCGGGGTGCGGGTTCCCTTGATGATTCGATGGCCGGGCCACACTCGCGCGGCATCGAGTTGCGAGACGCCGGTGATTGGAATTGATCTGTATCCCACGGTGCTCGAAATGACAGGCGCTACGCGGGGGCGAAGTCAGGTGATCGATGGAGAGAGCCTGGCGAGATTGTGCCAGGGATCCCGCGGATTGAGCCGCGACGCCATCTTCTGGCACTATCCTCACTATCATGCCGGAGGCGCGACCCCTTATAGCGCCATCCGTCAAGGTCCGTGGCGGCTGGTTCACTTTCAGGAGGACGGCCGAGTCGAGTTATATAATCTCGTCCAGGACATCTCGGAGACAGCCGACCTGGCGCGCCGCGATCCGGATCGGGCAAACCGGATGAAGCAGAGGCTGGAGAATTGGAGACGCGACGTAGGCGCCCAGATGGCGGTTGCGAATCCGAGTTACGATCCCGCCAGAGAGCGCGCGGTCCGGTCGCAGCGCGACGCGGACTTGGCGGACTGATCCGGCATGAGACCGTGCCAAGAACGCCCAGATCGGCAGTCCGATGGCGCGGCGTAGATGTGTTGACACCACCCTTGCGCACAGCCGTCTCAATGGCGCGGTCCAGACGGCTATAGAGCTTCATGATCTCCGGTGGTAGCCGATCGTTGCCCTTGGGTTCGGAATTGCAGGCGAAGCTTTTGTACGATGCGCCAGGGAGGCCAATGAAGAGCAACACGTTCCCTTTCTCATCGCAACAGGTCAGATCCACGTCGGTCGGCTCTTTGCCTATGACCCCGGCCACAGCCTGGCGGATCAGGCCTTTCATCCGATCGGAATATTTGTCGCCTTCATGCACGGGCAGAATTTCCCGGACCTTGGCAATATCGATCCCTTTGTAGCCGAAGAATTCGATGTCCCCTATGCGACCGCTCGCGAGTAATGGCGCGGTGCCGAGGAGCAGCCATAGCAGCGCGGTTCGTTCCCGGCTCGTCCGTAGGCAACGCATTTGCTAACCAGGATACTGCGTCCGGAGCCTCCTGCGATTCCGCTGAAACGGGCGCGAAGAATTCCCTATTCCTGGCGCCAGAGTGGGGAATTTTGGGGGATTCCCCCAAACTTTTGTCTGAAAGAAAAGGACTTAGGAATTATCTTGGGGGATTCCCCCAAAAATCGCCGCCTCCGTTGCCCCCATTCTTCGGCATGAATCAATCCGCGACCCGCCTCTTCGGCGAACACGGAGCGCGCCACCGGACTGTCTCAACCCCCCGCGGCCGGCCCATTTGGATGGTCCCTCGCGGCCAGAGGCGTGATGTCGCCCATGTCTCAAACCCTCCTGCGCCGGCCTATTGCATAGTCACCTGGACCGGCACCGAACGGTCGCTCTCATTGCCGGATTGATCGATGGCGCTGACCGCGTAGCGGTAGGTCTTGCCGGCTTCCACGGCGTGGTCGGAATAGCTCGGTATCTGCGACACTTCGGCGAGGCGCTCGAAGGCCCCATCACCCACGGCGCGATAAAGGCGGTAGCCTGCCAGGTCGGATTCCGTGTTCTGCTGCCAGGTGATCTCGATGGAACTGGGCGCCAAACTGAGGTGCAGCCCGGTCGGCGCGGCCGGCGGGAATCTGTCTATGAGTGTGTAGCCGCGTTCGACGGATTTATCGCTCTCGGCCTCCTTGCCGCCTGTCAGTTTCACGATACTCTGCACCAGGTAGGTATAGTGCTTGCCGAATTCGGCGGTGGTGTCGGTCCAGGGCGGCGCTTCGCGAACGTCGGCGATCCGGCTGAAGGCTTTCTCGCCGGGGCCTTGGCGCCAGATGCGCACATCGCCGGCCTGTCCGCTCCAGGTGAGGCGAACGCCCTGCGCGGTAGCCTCGGGTTCGCCAAGTTGGGGCACCGCTGGCGGCGGAGCCACCGGCACGGTCACGAACGGAGACCAGCCGGCATCCTTGCCATTGGCCCCGACGGCGCGCGCGGACAGCAGGATTTCCTTGCCGGCCCACCCATCGATGGGAATCTGGTAAATGGCGAGGCCGCCCTCGACGGCGAACGGCGCGAACTGTTTAGTCTGGGCCACCCATTGCTCGCGGTCGAACGGCTCCACGCCGGGGCCGGGGCCGGCGTGCAGATCGAACGTGAGCGGCGTGGTGATGGCGAGTCCCTCGGTGGTGCGCGGCGGCACCGAAAACTGGGCCCAGATGACGGAGCCGCGTTGCACCGCCGCGAGGTCGGTAATCTTGCCGGGGACGTTGGCCCTTGGAGCCATCGGATCGCCCACGTGACCGCAGCCGCCGGTCCACAGGGCTGCCGCGACCAGTGCGGGGAAGAATCGGCGCATCAAAGATTTAGGGTGGCGTTACGGGGCCGGATTTGTCAACCCGGCGGGGATGGCGGGGGGACCGGCAGAAGCACACAGGCGTATACCAGCCGCGACCCCGACAGCCACCGGCTACATAATAGGGCTGAGCTGGGCGGCCAGGTGCCGCCGGGCGGGGCGCCCTCTGGGCCAATGATGGCATATAATCGGCGCGTGGCCGCCGCAAATCGTCCCGCCCAAACGTCCCGCGCTTCGCCGCATAGATCCCTGGTCTCCCGGCGCGATTTGATCCTCGCTGCACTGTGGCGGGCGCAGGCGCAGGACGTAACCTTTTCGACTGACGTAAACCTGGTCGAACTGCTCGCAACAGTTCGCGACAAGACTGGCAGATTCGTAAAAGATCTGACCAAGGATGACTTCTCGCTTCAAGAAGATGGCCGCCCCCAAACCATCCTTCACTTCTCTCAGGAATCGAACCAGCCGCTGAAGATCGGCCTGCTCGTGGACACAAGCCGAAGTCAGATTCCGGTTCTCGAACCAGAGCGCAAGGCAAGCTTCACGTTTCTCGATCAGGTACTACGCGCGGACGATTCGGCGTTTGTAGTGCATTTCGATATCCAGGTAGGACTGCTTCAGGGCTTCACGTCCTCTCGCGAAGCGCTGGCTAAGGCTCTCGACGCCCTGGAGATTCCGAGGCGAGGTTCCACTCACCTCTTCGATGCAGTGCGGCAAGCTTCGGAGGAACTGATGAGGCGCCAGAACGGCCGAAAGGCATTCATTCTGCTCTCTGACGGCGGCGACGTCCACAGCAAAACATCGATCGGAACGGCGATAGAATATGCTCAGCGCGCCGACACGCTCATTTACTCCATTGTGTTCGGGGCCTCCCCCCTCAGAGCCATTCATCCGGGTGTAATCGCGATGATGGGAATCTATCGCGAGCACGGCCGGAGCATCATGCGAAGGCTGGCCCAGGAGACCGGCGGACGGTGTTTCGAGGTTTCCAAAAATGAATCGATCAGCCAGATTTACAGAGAGATCGAGGATGAACTGCGGAATCAATACACCATCGCCTATACTTCCGACCGGACCGACGGGAGCAAGGGATATCGCAAGATCTCACTCGTTATGGCCGATAAGAAGCTGACCGCGCGAACCCGCCCCGGGTACTATCCCAAATAGAGAATGCTGCGGGGATCAGCCGCCACACTCCGACCGGCAGCGTGGTGAACGCAGACTGCGCAGCTACGAACACGATCGAACCGAACGAGTGAGAAGCGGCCGGGGGGCACCTGGCCGTATCACATAAAAAAACCGGCCAAATCTGCTGGCGCGAAAAGCCTAGCGTAAGTGACTTAGAGTCAAGCAGTTTGGCCGGTTTTTTCGCGGTTATTCGGTCCAATCTGTGCACGCGCCCCTAGCACGCAGATTCCAGATGAGTTACGCGTGCGCGGGCA
>JBKQPR010000218.1:0-34682 GCA_052144935.1 Bryobacteraceae bacterium | reverse complement strand
CAGCCTGCGGTTTAGTTCAACGCGCGGTTTACTCGATTCCGCGGCGAACAGGCCGTATCTGCTGACCGGCTTCCGCGCGCCGCGGAACCGAGCAAACCTAAAGCATTCGAGCAAACCTAAAGCATTCGCAAACCTCGCCGATTATTTTCAGTCCGCCTTTCGCCATCCGATTCAATTACTTACCGGCATCGCCCGGCGCCCCGCCCCCTGCCGGCGGGCACACGCATCGTACAATGTGGCTTGGGAGGATCGTGGCGGCTCAGAACCGCCCCACGATCCGGCAGCAGGAATCGGATTCAGGACATGATGTCCTGCCAACCCCAACCTAAGCGTCCTGTTTGCAACAGAGCGCCCGCAATTTCCGGACATCAATGTCCGGTTGGCTCGGCGACGGGCGCATCCAGTGAGAGCCGGGAACCTGTTTCCGAACATCGATGTTCGGAAAGCCAGCAGTTAAGTGGCTTGTCTTCAATAAACCGTCCCGAAATTCCCGAACATTTGTTTCGGTCGCTCGCCCGTCACCGTAGGCGAGCGGGAAGGGCGTCGTCGTCGGCGTACAGGGTCGCGCGCCGCACCCGGCCGCCCGTCATGGTCTCCGATCCCGTTCCGGCCGGCGTCATGCTGAAATCCCGTGCGTCGCGATCGCCATGGTAGTGAATGCGCGACTTCTCGCCCAGGCAGGTGCTGAAGCCGCTATTTATGGCCTCGCACCAGATCGGCGCCTGGTACTTCGCCACCATCCTTCATATCCGGCGCAGCACCATGGCGGAATTCTTGCTGCCAAAGGCGATGCAGTTGGCCACCGCGTACTCCACTTCCAGCTTGCGACCGCCGGTGGTTACATAGTCCAGGTCGCACTGGGGGTCGGGCTCGTCCACATTGATGGTGGGCGGGATCACGCCATCGCGCATGGCCAGCAGGGTGGCTGCTACGCCCGCCGCCCCGCAGGCCCCTTGCGGATGTCCGATCAGGCTTTTCAGCGACGACCCGGCCAGGTGGTACGCATGCCCGTTGAAGGCCAGCTTCACCGCGCGGGTCTCAATGCGATCGTTGAGTTCGGTGGAGGTGCCGTGATAGTTGATGTACTGGACGGCCTCGGGAGGAACGCCGGCTTCGTCCAGAGCCATGCCGATGGCCCGCGCGGGCTCTTCGCCGCACTCCTCCAGGCGCACGCGGTGGTAGGCCTCGCAAGTCGAGCCGTAGCCGGCGATCTCGCCATAGATGTGCGCGCGGCGGGCGCGGGCCCGCTCCAGATCCTCGAGCACGAAAAACCAGGCCCCTTCGGCGATCACGAAGCCGTCGCGGTCGCGGGAAAACGGGCGCGAGGCGCGCTCCGGCTCGTGATTCCAGCGCGTGCTCATGATGCGCATGAGTTGGAAGCCGCGCAGGATCAGCGGCGCGATGGGCGAATCCACGCCGCCGGCAATCATGGTGTCGAGCGACCCGTGGCCGATATGGTGGAAGGCGTAGCCCAGGGCGTCGGTGGACGAGGTGCAGCCGGTCGAGACGATATGGCTGAGGCCGCGGAATCCGAAGCGCATGGAGACCTCGCTGGCCAGCGTCCCGATGGTGCCCGTGGGGATGGTGTACACGCTGCACTGTTTCAGGTGGCCGGTGTAGTAGAGGCGGTACTGCTCCTCGGTGAAATCCTGGCTGCCGCCGCCCGAGCCGACCAACACGCCGATGCCGCGCAGCTCCTCGCGCGACATGGCCTGTGCGTCGAGGCCGGCATCCTCCAGGGCTTCGGCAACGGCGGCCGCGGCCAACGGCACGGCGCGCGAGACGTGGGGACGGTCCTTCACCTCCACCCAGACCTTCTCATCGAATTCGGGGGGCACTTCGCCCGCCACCTGCACGGCGAAAGCGGACGGATCGAAGCGAGTGATGCGTTTCACCCCACTCACGCCGTCACGCGTGGCCTTCCAAAAATTTTCCCGCCCAATGCCGTTGGGACTGACCGCGCCGATTCCCGTAATCACAACGCGTCGCATGGTTCTTTGCTTTTGGTCCAACCGTCAGTATAGGCTGAATCTATGGATGGTGCCAGGGAGACTCGCCACGCAGGCGCACTTTCCTCGCTTTTGGCCGGATTGCAGGCGGGCATGTTGGGCGTGCTGGCGATGCTGGCCTGGCTGGGAGTCAGCGCCGAGTGGCAGCGGCGTAGCTTCTGGACCTCCGAAAACCTGATGGCCACGGTGTTCTACGGCAACCAGGCCATCCGCGCGGGCTTTGCCGGGCGCACGCTCTCCGGCCTGGCGGTTTATTTACTGCTGTACAGCCTGTTGGGCGGCCTCTTGGCGTGGGCCGTGCGCGACCGGGTGGCGCGCATTCGCGTGCTGCTGGTCAGCGTGGCGTTCGCGCTGATCTGGTATTACTTGTCGTACCAGATACTCTGGAAAGCCATGGCCCCGCTGATCGCGTTGCTGCACGTGGAGCGCGCCACCGTGCTGGGGCATTTGGTTTACGGCACGCTGCTGGCCCGCTACCCGGTCTACCTGCCCCAGCCCGCGGCGCCGGCCATGCCAGCGTCATCGCCCGCCGAAGCGCCCAGCGAACCGGCTGTGGGCAGCGAGTCGGTGTAGCAGCCTGTGGCGGAGGCGCCAATGGCGTGCGCGGCTCTTTGGATTCGACGAGTTGCGGAGCCGGTCCCAGAGAGTACCCAGTGAGGGAGCGGTTTCTGCCAGGGGGTGCCGGCGATAGGTCGCCGACGATACAGGTGGAGGCCGATCCCGAAGGTTCCGCCGTTCGCTGAATGCCTTCCAATCGGGCCGTCCGCGCGTACTCCCCGGGCTGTGCGGCAACCGCCCACCACCGGCGGACCGAGGCGCCGGCGGATGAGCGAAGTCATTTAGTTTCAAGTATTTTTTGGATTATCGAACACCAAGGACGTTGTACTATAGGCAGGCAAGCTTGTGATGCACGCGGTTTCGCGACCGGGGCCCGCTCCTGCCCTCACACGCTCGGCAAGGTGTGGTCAAAGGGCGCAGCCCTTTGACTGGTTGACTCACGCCTTAGCAAGCCCGGCAGAGGCGGAGCCAGGAGCGGCGCCACCCTTGGCCTGCTTGGCCTGAAGGATTGTCACAGTGCGAGCGAACAGCTTGGCTGCTTGAGCCGCGAACTCGCGTAATGCCTTCTGCTCTGTCGCAGAAGCGTTATCCAGGCCTGCCACACCAAATGCAGTCCCGCTCGGCACCAGATGGATCGTGAGCTTCCCCGTCTTTTTGGTTTCGATGACGATGTGGATCTTTGCTACATCGTGTGTTTTGCTTACAGCGCCGGCTTTTGCGTTGGGCCCTGCGGCACCTACAACACTTGCTGCCATATCAATTTCTCCTTAAGTTTCGTAAGCGTAACCATATCGGCGCCCGTCTGAACAGCCGGAAGGCTACGGGGACGGAGCCGGGAGGCAGCGCCATCCGGAGCAGGGCTCCGGAGTGCCTACGGCAAGATAGTCGAAATGCACTCGTCACGCTCCTGCCCCTCCTGACCCGGCGTGGCCGGGATCTCCCAATTAGAGCACAAATTTCCAGAATGCACCCATACATTCGAGAACGGCCGGAAAACAGGGTCATGATCTGTCTAGATTGGGCAAGCGGCGGCAGCGGCAGCCAGGCGGTTCGTGAAAACCAGGCGAGCGGGGAGCCTCGGCTTCCACGGCCGCGGTATCCGGCCGGGGACGCCTTGGCCGCGGCCACCGCAGCGAGTCCGGTCGCTGCGCCCCAAGTTCAGCGGCGTGCCAAGGCGTCGGCGGCAAACGGGGCTATCTGTTTCGATTTCGTTGCTGTTCGTTGCCACGGGCTGGAGGATGTGCATCGGACGCGGTTTCGGAACGTGTGATGTTGTGCCGTTGCAAGCAAGCACTCCCCTATGGCCGGGCGCGATCCGAGCCGGGACCCAGGGCCACCGGGCCTGGAGGGCGCCGGGCCCCGAGGGCACCCCGCGATTTCGGAAAACCACCCGTGAGTCCGGCGCGTGGAAGCTTTTCTTCCGCTATCAGTCTCAGACGGAGCGCACCTGCCACCGCGCCATCGAGGAATTCGAACGGCTAAAAGGCCTGCCCGCGGAATTACCAAACGAACCGGTTTCAGCCGCCCAACCCGAATCCCCTCAACCACTTAAGCCTGTCCCAAACAAACCCTTGTACCCCCCACGAACAACTGGCGGCCCAGAGACCCCGATCCACCCGCCACGCCGCCCAAATGCGTTCCAGCCGCTGACTGCCCTTCCCGGCCTGCGGCTTGGCCCACTTCTGGTCCCCCTCATCGCCACCCATCGCCCTCCCGCCCGGCCTCCGCAACGCCCGCGGGGACCGCGGCGTCACATAGTACAATAAGACTAACTGGAGCCGTAGACCCTAATGAATATGCGACCTGCCGCCATCCTGCTCGGATTGGCGGCTGCCATACCCTCCGTGTACGCCGCGGGTGAATCCACCCTTCCGCGCCCCAAGGCCGGCCCTGTTCCCATCATGCGGCTTTCAGAAATCAAGCCCGGCATGAAGGGCACGGCCTGGACCGTGTTTCAAGGCACCGAGCCGGAACCGGTGCCCATCGAAATCGTCGGGCGCCTGAAGAACCTCTGGGGACCCAAGCAGGACGTCATCCTCGCCAAAATGGGCGGCAAGGCCATCCGCACCAACGTGGCCGGCGGCATGAGCGGCAGCCCCGTCTACATCGACGGGAAACTGATCGGCGCGGTGGCGCTGCGCTTGAGCGTGTTTTCGCCGGACGCCATCTGCGGCATCACGCCCATCGAGCTGATGCTCGAAATCAACGACTTCGATTCCTCCCGGCCCGAAGACGCACGCACGCCCGATAAGCTCGTGGCGCGCAGCGGTGCGGCTCCCGGGTCCGCGGCCGGCGAAGTGCCCGGCGATCTGCTGGCGCAGTTGGTAGCCGCGGGCGCCTCCGGCAACCTGCCACAGCAGTCCCCCATGATGGTCCCCATCGAAGCGCCGCTGGTGTTTTCCGGATTCCACGGCGGCACCATGGAGGCGTTCGGCCCGATCTTCCAGCAACTGGGCATCACCGCGGTGCAGGGCGGCGCGGCCACCGGCACTCTCACCAGCAAGCCCGTGGCGGGCTGGCAACATTCGCTGAACCCCGGCGAAACCGTGGCGGGCGTGTTAGTGGATGGCGACATGAGCGTCTCGGGCTTAGGCACCGTGACTTACAACGACGGCAAGCGCGTGCTGGCCTTCGGGCATCCGTTTTTCAATCTCGGTCCGGTCGACATGCCGATGACCAAGGGCGAAGTCCTGATGACGCTTGCCTCGGCCTTCCAGCCCAACAAAATGGCCAACGCCACCGAGGTGGTCGGCGCGCTGCACCAGGACCGCCACAGCGGCATCATGGGCGTGCTCGGCGCGACCTCGGAGATGATTCCGGTAACCATGCGGGTGCGCTCGCTCGACGACAAGGAAGCCGTCAAGAACCAGAAGGATTTCCACTTCAACGTGTTCGTGCACCAGAAGTGGACTCCCTACCTGATGATGCTGACGCTCTATAACTCGGTTTCGGAGTTGAACGAGTTCGCCGACGAGGCCACTTACCGGCTCAGCGGCCACGTGGAGTTGAACGGACAGGGTAGTATTTCCCTTTCCACCATGCAGGCATCCGGCGAAATGCCCATGCCGGCGCCCATGGTGCTGGCGGGCTGGTGGGGCGACAAATTCAACCGCCTGTATCTCAACAACGTGAAAACGCCGGACGTGAAGCGCGTCAACGTGACGGTGGACCTGCTGCCGGAGCGGCGCGTGGCCACCATCGAAAGTGCCTGGGTGCCCAATGCGGATGTGCGCCCGGGAGACCGCGTCCCGGTGACCGTATTCCTGCGGCCCTATCGCGGCGCGCCCATCCAGCGCGAATTCACCGTGAACATCCCGGATGGCCTGGCCAAGGGCGATCATCGCATCATGCTCAGCGACGCCGACACAGTCAACCGCATGCAAAACATCGCCGGGTTGATGAACCGCTTCCTGGATCTCCCGGAGACCGTCAGCCTGCTCAACCAGGAGCGCACCAACGACAAGTTATACGTGTCGCTGGTGGAGGCGAGCCCCACCGCCTACTACGAGGACAAGACGCTGCCGAGCCTGCCCTCTTCGGTGCTGAACGTGATGCAGGCGGGAAGGGCCGCTAACCGCACGCTGTTTACCTCGTCCGAGACGGCTTCCGAGCAAATGGCTCTGAAGTTCGACTATGTGGTGACCGGGAGTTATTCGCTGCGGATTCACGTGAAGTAAGTGGTACCAACCACTCCCTGTATTCACCGCGGAGACACGGAGCGCACGGAGGAAGCGCGGAGAAACCTCTCTTTGTGTTCTGGGTTCTTCCTCTGTGCGCTCCGTGTCTCCGCGGTGAATACAGTTGCCTCCCTTATGTTAAGAAGCTTTATCAATGACTAATTACGCGCGTTCGATACTGGCGGGGGCCCTGGCCGCCGTGGCCCTGCTTGCGGGCCAGACCAAAACCTGGTCGGAAGGCGAGTATGCGGATTTCGAAAAAGGAATAATCAAGAATCTATCCCTGCGCAGCGACGGGCTGCTCACCCTGGCGCCGGCTTCGCATGAGTTGTTCGACACTTCCTCCGCTTACCTGTGGGCGCTGGCTCAGGATTCCAAAGGCAACCTCTACGCGGGCGGCGGGACCAACGCCAAACTGTACCGGATTCCCCCCGACGGCAAAGGCAAAGTGCTGGCGGAGATGGACGCCCTCCAGGTCCAGGCGGTGGCGGTGGATTCCAAGGACCGCGTGTACGCGGCCACCGCGCCCGATGGCAAGGTCTATCGTATCGCCGCCAGCGGCAAGCCGGAAGTTTTCTACGATCCCAAGGCCAAGTATATCTGGGCCCTGGCATTCGATCGCTCGGGCGATCTGCTGGTGGCCACGGGCGACCCCGGTGGCGTTCACCGCGTCACTCCCGATGGCAAGGGCAAAGTCTTCTTCTCCTGCGACCAAACCCATGTCCGCTCCATGGCCCTCGATGCCGAAGGCAACCTGATCGTGGGAACCGACCCCGGCGGCCTGGTGCTGCGCGTCACCCCGGCGGGCGAAGGTTTCGTGCTGTACCAACTGCCGCGAAGGGAAGTGACGGCGGTCGAGATCGCGCGCGACGGGTCGATTTACGCCGCCGGCGTGGGCACCAAGTCGTCATCCGGCGGCGGGGCCTCGTCTGCGCCGCTCGCGCCTCCCCCGACGGTTGCGCCGGTCATAGTGAACACACCGGGGGCGCCCGCCCAGGGAGGCGCCCAACGCGCGCCGGCGCCTTCCCCGGCTTTGCCCGGGCCGCCCAGTGGAGTGAGCGGCGGCAGCGAGGTGTACCGCATTGAACCCAACGGAAACCCGTTGAAAATCTGGAGCAATGCGCAGGATGTGGTGTACGCCATCGCCTTCGATGCCTCCGGCCGCGTGCTGCTGGGAACCGGCAACAAGGGCAGCATCTATCGTGTGGAATCGCCGTCGCTGTATACCGCGCTGTTGACGGCGCCGGCCACCCAGGTGACCGCCTTCCTGGCGGGGCGCGACGGGCGGCTGTATGCGGCAGCGGGGAACGTCGGGAAGGTGTATGCGATCGGGCCCGAGCTGGAGAAGGAAGGCAGCCTCGAGAGCGACCCCTTCGACGCCGCCATCTTTTCGCTCTGGGGCCGGCTGAGTTTCGAGGCCAATCTCAACGGCGGGCAGGTGGCCCTTCAGACGCGCAGCGGCAATCTGGATCAGCCGCAGAGAAACTGGAGCCCCTGGTCGCCGGCGATCACCGTACCCGAGGGCGGCCGGGTAGTTTCACCGGCCTCGCGCTTCGTGCAATGGAAGGCCACCCTGAAGGGCGATGGAGCGGGCCACTCGCCGGAGCTGGAGTCGGTGGACCTGGCGTATCTGCCCAAAAACCTGGCACCGTCAGTGGAGGAGATCGAGATCACGCAGGCGAATTACAAATTTCCGCCGCCCTCGGTACCGGGATCTTCCACGCCCGCCAACCTGTCGCTGCCGCCTCTGGGACGGAGCGCTTCGCCATCGCCGCTCTTCTCGCTGGACAGCGCCACCAACACCACCAGCACGCCGGCCATGCAATATTCGAAGGGCCAGCGCGGCGCGCGCTGGCTGGCCTCCGACCCGAATGGCGATTCCATGGTCTACACGGTGGAGATTCGCGGCCTGAAGGAGACGCGCTGGAAGCCGCTCAAGGATAAGGTGAACGAAAAGTACTTTTCGTTCGATACCACGGCCTTTCCGGACGGCGAGTACCGCTTGCGCATCACGGCTTCAGACGCGCCCTCCAATCCGCCGGCCGAGGCGCTTTCGGGCAGCCTGGTGAGCGACCCTTTCACCATCGACAACACGCCGCCCAGGATCACCGGGCTGACGGCGGCGGTGGCTGGCGGTAAGCTGAAGGTGCGCTGGCGCGCCGCCGACGCGCTGAACAACGTGACCAAAGCCGAATACTCGCTGGATGGCGGCGACTGGACTCTGGCCGCCCCGGTGACCAAGCTCTCGGATTCGCTGGAGCTGGATTACGACCTGACCCTGGACGCGGCCCCTGGCGAGCACACCCTGGCCGTCCGCGTCCAGGACGATTTCGACAATCAGTCTTCCGAAAAGGTGGTAGTGCAATAGGTGCTGATCCAATAGGCACCAGCCCAATAGTTACCACCCCAAACAGGTACCGCTCCAGCAGGTGTCATGTCACCCAAGCAGGCGCCAGCCCAACAGGTTGTCAACCCAGTTGCCACCCCATCAGTTACCGCCCCAGAAGGTGCTGACAAGTGGGGCAGCCAATCCTGGCTGCCGCGGCTTTCAGCCAGGCTTTCAGCCGGCGCTGGCGGCGCTTGGTCTGAGATCTCGCTCCGCCTGCCGCCGGGCCGGCAGCGTTGCCGGCCCGGCGGTAGAATATAGGCTCGATGCCCTCGTTGCGGAGATAGCCCCTTGAAACTTGCAGAAGCGCTTGCCGAGCGCGGTGATTGTCAGAAGAGAATTGAAGAGCTCAAGAAACGGCTCGCCAGGTGCGCCAGGGTGCAAGAGGGTGAGCAGCCTCCGGAAAATTCCGCCGAACTCCTCGAGGAAGCCGACCGGATTCTCAACCGGCTGCTTCACCTCGTGAAGTCGATCAATCGCACCAATGCCCAGACACCCTTCGAGGGCGGGAGGACGATTTCTGACGCGCTGGCAGAGCGCGAAATTGCCGCAAAGAGAAGGGACTTCCTCGCCCAGATCGCCGAATCGGCGAGCACCCGGCAAGACCGGTATTCCAAGTCCGAAGTGAAGTTCATCGCGACGGTTTCGGTGGGAGAACTGCAGAAACGGGCGGATCGGCTGTCCAAAGAGTTCCGCGAGTTGGACACCAGAATTCAGGAGCTGAACTGGAAGACGGACATCATTGAGGAGTCGGTAGCCAAGGCCGATTGAGGCGAGCACGAAGCCTTCCCCCAGGGGCTAATCTGGGGATCGGATGCGTCGAAGAGCCGATGCTTGCGGGTTCGATCCCCGCTGTGACAGCGCATGCTCAGTACAGTCACATTCGTACGGCCCACCTCGCATTGCTTACGACCGTGTGCTGATCGATCGGCTTTGGTGAGGGTGGGATTGGGGAAGCCTCAGTGGGGCCGGCCGGCGGCTACCGGCTGGCCGGCCACTACCGGCTGGCCGGCGGCACCACGCCGTTCATCCGCGCGTAGACCACCATTTGCCCGTAATGATCGAAGCTGTGCCACGTCGCCACATTGAGAATCCCCACGCGCGTCGCCTTTCCCTGCCCAAACGGGGATTGGACCTCATCCATCTCGTTCGCGGCGGTGAGCGCCAGGGCGGCCTTGTGGGCGTAGGCGAAGGAGTCCTTCAGGAACTGCACGATCTGCTCCTTGCTCACCGCCGCAGCCGGCCCTTTTTCCCCGTTCGTATCGACCGGCGGCTTCTCACCCTGCGCCGCCGCCGCGACCAGGTAGATTACCGCCGCCAGGTGCTTCACCTGTTCTCCAAACGTGCGGACGCCTTTGAACTCGCCGTTGGTTGGCGCGAAGTTGTATTTGCCGGCGGGCATGGCTTCGGCCAGCCCCACAATCTCGGACTCCGCCGATTTCAAGGCGCTGTCATACGTCTTGGCGATCGTGTTCGGGTCGGCCGCCAGGGCCGCGCCCGCCAGCACGGCGGCGCCGCATAGAATGGCAATCGTCGATTTCATCGGGATGCTTTCTCCTTTTCGATAGCGGGGGCCAAAGCCATCACCGCCCAGCCGGTTCCCGCCGAGGAGACCCATTGGTCGTGGTCGAACGGAAATCCGCTTTGAAAATACGGTTGAAATTTGGGCGCGCGGCTGCGCACGTACCACGACCCATCGGGCCACTGGCTGTCCAGCAGAAAACGCACGCCGCGCTGATAGACCGGCTCGGCGGGGCCGAGCGCGCCGGTCTCGCCGAGCGCCCAGAGCGATTGGCCGGTGGCAAAGGCGTCGCTGGCCAGGTTGGAATTCTGCGCCCATCCGCCATCCGGACGCTGGCGGGCAATCAGCGAGCGCGCCGCGGCGGCCACCGCCTCACGGCCCGTGTTATTCCCCGCGCCGGCCCACGCCAGGCCTGCCAGCCGCATCGCCAAATCGTCGTTGGTGAGGGGCTTGGCCGCTTCCAGCCAAGTGCGTGCCCGGCCCACCCGTCGGGTGAATTCGGTTTGGCGGGCCGGCGGCGCGTAAACGGCTAGCGCATGGAGGCAACGCGCCGTGCGCGCGATGTCGCCCTCTTGGATGGGCGAGCGCGAGGCGTCTCCGACGTGCCAATTGCCGGCGCCATGCTGCAAGGCCGCAATGTGTACCGCGGCCGTGTCGGTAACGGCATTGGCGGGATAGCGCTCCGCGGCTAAGGCCTCCATCACGTAGCACTCGCCATCCGCCAGACCGCCGGGATCGAACCGCTCCATCAGCGGTTCCTGTTGCGCGGTCAAATCGGCTTCCATCATTTTGACAAAGCTCGCTGCGGCATTCCGGTCCACGTTGACTCCCGCCGCGCGCGCCGCCGATGACGCCAGCGACGCGAACACCTGGTGATGGCATCCCACGCAGCCCGCTTGCTGGAAGAATCCGGTAGCGCTTCGCTCCAGCAGCGCGGTTGCGGATTGGACGGCCTGGTTCACGTTTCGTGAGGCCGCGGGCGGCCGCTCGGGCGGCTGGCCAAAGTGGAATTGAATCCGCGTGAACGGACCGCCTTCTCTGGCGCCAGCCTCCTGGAGAGCCACCATCACGCCGCCGTCGCCATACTTGCGCGCCCAATCGAGCGGGCTCTCGCCGGCCCTGCTGCGGGCGTTCGGGTCGGCCCCGGCCTTCAGCAGAAGCCGCACCACGCCGGCATCCTGGTGCTCGGAAGCCACCGCCAGCATCAGCGGCGTCATCCCGCGGACATCCGCCGCGTTCACTTTGGCGCCCGCGTCCAGGAGCAGCTTCACCACATCCGCCCCGCAATAGGGCGCCGCATAGTCGAGCGGCGTAAGCCGGACCAGCTCGATCGCGCCGAACTTCACCGTGCCGCCGAAAGTATTGGCGGCATTGACGCCGGCGCCGTGCGCGATCAGAGCCGCGGCGCCCGGCAGGCTGCAGTTCCCGAGCGCCAGCATGAGCGGAGTGAGGCCGGACTGGCTGCCGTCCCGCGCATCCGCTCCGTGAGCCAGCAGCAGGCGGATGGATTCGATGTCCCCGGACTGCGCCCCGAGCGCCAGCGCCGTCGTGCCGCCCTTGTCGCGAGCTTTCGCGCCGGCGCCTTTCTCGATCAGCAGACGCACGTTTTCGGAGCAGCCGTCGCAGGCCGCTGCCACCATAAGCGAAGTGCGCCCCAGCCGGGTATGCGCGTTGACATCCGCGCCATGGGCCACGAGCAGCCGGAGCTTGGGCAGATCCGCCGCGCCCCACACCAGCGCCGTGGCGTCCAGGCCATTGCGGGCGTTGGCGTCGGCGCCCGAATCGAGCAGCAGCGCAACCGCTTCCACGCTGCCGAACGCCGCAGCGTAGATCAAAAGGGTGTTGCCGCGTCCATCGCGGGTGTTGACATCGGCCCCGCCGGCCAACTGCCGCTTCAGATCGGCGAGGTCATCCTTCCGGATGGTCTGAAACAAATCGCCGGAGAGGGCGGCGTTGGCAGCCATAGCGAGCAAGCAAACCACCGCGACTGGAATCCTTATCCTCATCCATTAAAACCGGGCAGAATCGGCGGGCGCCGCGCGACGCCCAAAATTCCCTCGGGTTCCAGTATCATAGCCATGATGACTAACCATCCGCAAACTTCGATTGTGCTGGCAATTGCGCTGCTGACCCCTCTGAGTGGGTGGGCGCAGTTTCGCCACCCTCGCTATCTACACGCCCGCACCGACCTGCGCCGGGCAACCCTGCTGATGCAGGTTCCGGAGGAACCCAACGTGATGCGGGATATGCGCGTGGCAACCGACCAGGTGGAGCGCGCGATTCACGAATTGGACATGGCGGCCCGCTTCGACCGTCGCGACATCGACGAGCATCCGCCGGTGGACGTTCGCATAGGCCGGGGAAGCCGATTCCGGGAGATTCTGCGGCTGCTGGATGGCGCCCGCCGCGACATCGAGCAAGAAGAGGACAACCCGTTGGCGCGGGTGTGGCGCAACCGTGCGTTTGGGTATATCGATGCGGCCATGGATATGGTGCGTAAGGGCGGATACGATAAGTTCCGCGACGAAACCGCGGGGATGCCTCCTCCGCCTCCGCCTCCATCCCAGATGCCCCCGCCACCCCCGCCAATGATGGCCGCGCATCCGCATTATCTGAGCGCGATCGCCGATCTGCGCTATGCCCGCGCGCTGCTCTACCGGCCGGATTGGCGCGAGGTGATGCGCGACCAGCGGGCCGCCGTCGACGAGATCGACCGGGCCATTGGAGAAGCCAGGCAGGCGGCCATCGACGATGGCAAGAACCCCGACGCGCATCCGCCGATTGACGCCCGGATGGGTTGGGAGGGCCGTTTCCGCAAGGCCATGGAGCTGCTGGATTCCGCGCAGCGCGACCTTTCCATGGAAGAGGATAATGGCGCTGCCGCAGCCTGGCGCGCCAGGGCCTTACGCAATATCGCGAATGCCAGGGGCTCCGTGAGCAGGGCCATGCGCGATTCCTGGTGGCGGTAAGGGCTGGCGCCACAGCCCGCCTTCGCTAGTGTCCTGTCCCGCGTAAAACTTGATACCCGTAAACTCTTAGGCGGGACACTACGCGAGACCCACGTCCGTTCACCGGCCGGAAGCGGGCTCGGCGGGCGGAGCTTCGACCGAGACGAGGCGCTTGCGCAGGAGGGACCGGATGGTTTCCAGGACGGACACCTCCGGGGCGTCGAACGCACCGCCGGGCCGGAGCAATTCCGACGCGGCGACGGTACCCTCCATACCATCCAGTACCTGCCGCTCGACGGGTTCCAACTCGTGTTCGATCGCCAGCGCCTGGCCGAGCCACGTGGCCTTGGACTTGGGCGGGATGGAGACGCCCAGTACGCTCGCATCGAGCCGCGCGATCGGGCCGCAACGGCGCAGCCGGCGCCCTTCCAGATCCCTTCCAGATGCCGGCGCAAGTCCGGGTTCCGGGCGAGTCCCTCGGCCAGAAAGGTGGCCTCGATCTCGCCGCCGGCGCAACGCTGCGGGGGCCGCGACTCGTCGATGCGCTCCCACGGCTCGCCGCCGCAGCTCCACCGGAATGAGACCAGCACTGAGACGACTCGCCAATAGCCTTGCGCCCGAAGATTGGCCGCCCACGCGCGGGTGGAATCCAGGGAGGACCCGTAATCGTCGCCGCGGGCATGGCCGGCGGCGTATTCGGCCGCGGTATGGCTGGCGACGCTCAGCACATAAATTATCCATGGGAGCGCCGCCCAGCCAGTCCCGCAACCGGCCGGTGATGGGCTCGCCATCGCGCTGGCCCAACTCGGTGACGATCTGCGCGATGCCGGCGGGCGCCAGGTGATGGGGCAAACCGGCCACGATCCGCTTCTGAATGTCCTCTCCCGAAGGACCTCCGTCACGAAACCGGAGCGTATTCATGGGCGAGGGAACAAACGGCGGATTGGCGGTGATCCGATCGAAGGTTTGGCCGCGAACGGGGTCGAACAGGTCGCCCTCCATGACTTCCAGGTGGGTGATGCCCAGAGCCTGCGCGTTGAAGCGCGTGCAACGGACGGCGCGCGGATTGAATATCCACGGCGCAAACGTGCCGCGCCGAAGAGGCGGCCAGCAGCGCGTGAATGCCCGATCCGGCACACAGGTCGAGGGCCGAGCGGACGGGCCGGCGGACCGTGACGCGCGCCAAATGGCGGCGAACGGGGTCGCCCGGGTGGCGGAGCTCGGGCCAGGCGTGATCGGAAAAGATCAACCGCCTTCCGACCGGGTAGAGCGACGCCCGCGCCCGCACTAGGCCCGTTCGATCGATTTCGACGGGCCCCGTGCGGAGGAGAACCTCGCGGCTGGAAGCGGGCAGCAACCGATGGCCAGCGCCAGAGGGTCGCGCCCGGCCAGGCGCTCATCGCGGTAAATGGAGACGTTGCGCCAATGCAGGCCGGCGATATCGGCCAGCCCGAGGCGGTCGCGCACCGCGGCTTCGCCATATCCGGCGCGGGCAATGGCGGAAATCGCCTGCCGCAGGGCGGGCGCGTCGGCGTCATCGGCCAGGAAGGGGGCGGGATCGGACATGGGTTACCGGTATGGCGCGCTTTCGCGCCCGGCGTTTTCCCGCTCGGCATTTCCCCGCTCGGCATTTTCCCGCTCAACGACGAGCTGCAGGAAAGACTCGGCTTCCCGGTAGCCCGGGCGGAGCTTGAGCGCCTGGTTGAAATCGGCTCGCGCCCGCGCCAGATCGGGCTTGTACAGCAGATGATAAGTGCCCAGGAACAAATGGGCCCGGGGGTCCAGCGGCCGCATGCGCACGATGCGCTCGGCGATTTCGGTGGCTTCCTCGAACATTTCAAGCTGGTGATATTCGGCGGCGAGAAAATCGAGCCGCGAGTCGTCGCTCGGGTCGGCGGCGATCTCTTCCTTCAGGATCTCGATGTACCAGTGGTTCTTGCGGCGGCGCGCCTCCCGGTCCGCGGCAAAATTGTGATCGATGCGGATGCCGCTTTTCCGCAGGCGCCCGCCTCCGGACAGAATCGAGGCGTCGATGGTTTCATGCACGCGTCCGCGGTAGCGATGGTTGGGCCGGTTGGGAAAGAGCCGCACGACGTAATCCGTGGTAGGTCTGGCGGAATCCGGCGAGAGATTGCGCCGCTCCAGGAAATATCCGGCGTTCTCGTCGAGAGCGACGAGCCTTTCGATCAGGGGCGCGCCGGGCCGATCCAGGGTCTCATCCGCGTCGAGCATCAGGATCCACCGGCCACTGGCGCGCGCGATGGCGCAATTGCGGGCGGCCGCAAAATCGACGATCGTGAAATCGAACGGGATCACGGCCGCCCCGTAGCCGGCGGCGATCCGGGGCGTTTGATCGGTCGAGCCGGTGTCGACGACAATCAGCTCGCCGGCCAGATCCCGCACCGAATCGAGACAGCGGGGGAGATTGCGCTCTTCGTTTTTCACAATCATGCAGAGGCTGAGCGCAGCCGGTATCCGCGGCATGGCTGTTCCGATCATAAAACGTCTCCGCGGGCGCCGCCGGATGCGATTGAGTCCTGTTCCGAAACAACTGCGCCGATTGCACTGGTCATTTCCTGGCAGCCACTTAGGTCCGCATGGCGGCCGATAAAGCTTTGAATTTCGCCGGCGGCTTTGGTGTGTCCCCCGGCCGCCCGCAGAGATGCGCCGATGCGTGCAGCGGCGGCCGCGTAACTGGCGCAGGAGAGGATCTTCGCAAGGCTGTTGCGGATCGCTCCCGCTTCCAATCGGGTGTCCAGCACCAGGCCAGCGCCGAGCTCCGCGGTGCGGGCGGATATCCAGAACTGATCGGCCGCCTGCGGCGCTATCACCAGCGGGACGTCATGGTACAAGGCTTCCTGGACGCTGTTCATCCCTCCGTGCGTGACGAAGGCCGCCGCACGCCGCAGAATCTCGATTTGCGGCACCAGGGAGCGGACGATGAAGTTTTCCGGTATCGGCCCGAGGCTCGCCGTGAGGCTCTCCGTGGGGAGATTGCCGCCGGTCGACAGTACCACTTGCCAGGGGGTGTCCGCCAAGTCTTCCAGGCACCTGCGAAAGAACTGTGGATGGTTCCCGTACACGGTGCCCAAAGAGACCAGAACCAGCGGGCGGGCGTCGATCCGGGCGTCGAGCCGGGCGTCGATCCATTCGAAGGGGAAAGGCGGAACTTCCGGTCGGAACTCGAAGCACGGCCCGACGAATTGAAAGCGGTCATCATCGAAAGCTTCCGCCAAGGGCTGGAAAAAGCGGGACGTATACACCACGTTCAGGTCGCCATGATTCTGCAAGAGTTGGGGCGGCGAGGGCGGCTCGGGGAGACCGTAACCGAGCAGGCAGGCGTGGCAGCGAGCCCCGAATCCGGCGTACCATTGCGGAGTCAGCCGCGGGTCCTCGGGTGGCGTGCCCGGACCGGACCGGTAGCGCGAATCGATCCGGCTGTCGATCAGGATGCTGGGGACCGAGGCAATCGAGTGGATCCCGAGGAGTTGCGCGACCAGGCGGCCCCATGGCGCGAAACTGTCATGCATAATGACGGTGGGGCGCAACAGCCGCACTTCCGCCAGGTGATCGTCGAGCACGGCGCAGCTTAAATCGAGGAGGGTCTCCAGGGTCGTCGATACCTGAGTGAATGGTCCCGGCCCGTGCTCCGGCATACGGAACCGCGCGGAGTAGGGGCGGAACAGAGCGCCCGTCTCCCGGATGGCTTGGCCAAACTGCCCCGTGCCGTAATAGACGACCGGCTGTTGGCGGCGCACCAGTTCGCGAATCACCGGGAGGGTGGGATTGATGTGTCCGTGGGCGGGCAAGCTGAAATAGACGATGGGTGCCATGGGCGATTCGAGGCGCGGCGGAGCGATCATAATTAGTGCTTATGTGCAGAATGAATTCTCGGATCGTTTTGCGAGGCCTCGCCGCCGCCGCGGCGACGGGGTTTGCGGCCCACCCCGGATCGATGCCTGCCATAGCGATTCTTCCGCCGAACTGGTGTCAGGTGAGGGTGCCGTCGGTGATGGCCGTCGCTTTGTACTACCCTAAAAGGGTCTGCTGTCCAAAGTGATGGCACGCGTTGTGGTTTCTTGCTGCGATTGCGCCAAAGGGAAAACAGAATCGTTAACTTCCATACGAATGCCGAGACTCGCATTAAAGCCCGACTCCAGCTTTTTTCGAAAGATCGCGATTGGCGCTGTCGGCAGTCGAGCAATGTGCGCGGATTTGTCCACCCAAGGCCATAACATGGTTGAGCTGGAGCGCGGCTCCACGGAGACTAAACTCTGGAAAGAGGTGAAGCGCAAGCGGGTTCGGATTCCCGATCTGGTGTGCACGTATTGCGGTCAGCGTGCAGAGAGCAGGGCGAAGACGAAGGTTGAACTATCCATGTCGCATAGCCTCACCGACCGGGAACGAGGATGGGACTTCGGAATGGTGGACGGCGACTATATTGGGTTTCCGGTGTGCGAAGCCATCGACGAAAAATACTGGAGTTCAGGGAGGCTTCAGTCCGAAGCGTCCTACTGGCATGAGCGCAACTGGGTTCGCTGGCAGCTCAAGGGGAGAATTAACTACTTTCGCGTGGCTACCTTCCGGCGCAGCCCACACACTAAAGAGAGCACCAAAGGCGTGACGGAAGGTTCTGAGACGAGCGTGTCATGGGATGCGGTCTTCGCCTCCCGTGACGGCGCGGTAGAGAAGCTCGACGGCCACAAGATGACCATCACTCGGGCGTCTGACGGACACCGCAATACAAGGACGATCCCGGCAGCCTTTGAGCTTTTCGTGGAACAGGGAGACACTGTAGGGCTGAACCAAGTGGTAGCGGGCCTCATCAAGCCGCTGACAACAGGCGAACTGGCTTGCCCCGGCCATTTGCCTTCCGGCTACATCGCGCATTTGCTGGAGTCCAGGGAACGCACACAACGATTTACGGGAGTAAAGCTCGCGCGCCTTCGCGACGAGCCGCAGTATTGCGATCCCGTGACGGAGCTGTCTGCCGACCGGGAGGAGGACGTTTATATCCGCCTGGAAGGAGTTTCCTACCTCACGGCGGTGTGCAACGAGCCCGCGCGAGAGCTTTTCGCCCCGTATCTGCAAAGCGTTGACCCGCAGACCCAGTTGGAGACGGTTATCGCGTTAGGAGAAGCCGCGAACGCAGATGCCATTGATCTGCTATCTGAAATCCTTGACGACCCCGACCAGCCGTATTTCGTGCGGAGCGCGGCCGCATGGTGCCTAAGCAGGGTGAGGCACGCCGATGCAGCCAAGCGGCTGGTGAAAGCTTTTGCCGACATCGATCACAACATCCGGGAAGAGGCCCTGGAAGGCATTGTCTCAATCGGCGGCTTCGGGATTCCCTTGCTGCTTGAAGGGCTCCGCGAGGTGAATCCCGACATTGCCGCCGGTTGCGCGGAAGCGCTGCGCCAGCAGCAGAAAGCCCTACCTGACGACGTAATCGCCCAGGTAACCGGGCAAGCCAATAAGCGGCAATCTCCGTCTTGGGCCGTTTGGCTCCTTGGACAATTGCCGCGGGAACAGGTACTCAATACAATCGCGGACGTTCAGGACTCGGCACCGGCTTTGCATTATGCCTTGACCCTTCTATGGGCGTTCACGGAGAGCTGGATCGCACGGCGTTGGGAGCTTCGCCCAAACGCCGGCTTTCCAAGCTCGGGAGATGATGCCTATGAAGTTTGATCTGCCGTTCCATAACAGAATCTACGAGACCGACCACGGCCTCCAGGTCTCGGGCGACAGTAGGGAGATACTGAGGCTGTTGCCGGATGAATCGGTCGATCTGATTGTCACAAGTCCGCCTTTTGCTCTGCTAAGGCAGAAGAGCTATGGTAACGAAGGGCAGGCCTCCTATGTCGAGTGGCTATCCGAATTCGGGGCGGTGGCATTTCGTGTTCTGAAGAACACGGCAAGCTTCGTTTTGGATCTCGGAGGCGCATACGAACGCGGCAAGCCCGTCCGGTCGCTTTATAACTTCCGTGTGCTTCTGGATTTCTGCGATCGGCTCAAATATAATCTGGCAGAGGAATTCTTCTGGTATAACCCCGCGAAGCTCCCTTCGCCTATCGAATGGGTAAACAAGCGCAAAATCCGCGCGAAGGACGCCGTCAACACCATCTGGTGGTTTTCAAAAGGGGACTATCCCAAGGCCGATGTTACAAATGTGCTCGCGCCGTATTCTGAGCGCATGAAGACGCTCCTCAAGAACCCGGAAAAGTTCTATCGGCCCAAAGAGCGCCCTTCGGGTCACGCTATCGCGGCAGCGTTTGGCAAGGAAAATGGCGGTGCCATTCCCTCCAACCTCCTCCAGATACCAAACACAGACAGCAACTCTCATTACTTGCGAATGTGCAAATCTCTCGGAAAGGACAGCCATCCGGCCAGATTTCCACCGGAGCTGCCGAAGTTCTTCATCGAATTTCTCACGGAGCCAGGCGACTGTGTAGTCGATATTTTTTCAGGCTCGAATACTACCGGCAGCGTCGCGGAACAGCTTGGCAGGCAATGGCTAAGCATTGAGCTGGATCGTGAGTACGCAGTGCTGTCAGCTCTCCGCTTCATGGACAATTGCCCCGAATCGGACATCGTCGCGGCCATGAAGGCATTGGAAAGGGGACCGTGCCTGAAGATCAACTCGCCTTGGTTCCCGGCTACCGAGGGTGACCCGGGTGACTCCCAAGTGATGGACTACAGGCAAGGATCGCTGTTCAAGAACATACGCACATGAACGAGCTATATAACGCATTCTCGGATCGTTTCGCGAGGTCCTCGCCGCCGCGGCTGAGCGGTGCGCCGTCCGCAAGGCCACTCCGCTAAACTAGTCCATGTGGCTCCGCACAGTTTATGAGCAAGTCCGTGACCTCCATCCAACGCGCCTCCCGGGAAGCCAAAACTGTCGTAATGGCTCCCGTGGCGGAGAATGCCGCGCGGGACGGCGCGGCTGCGCTGAGCCTCGCCAAACCGGGCGATGCGCCGGATTGGAACGACCCCGGCCTGTATCTGAATCGCGAGTTGTCGTTGCTGGCTTTCCAGCGGCGCGTTCTGGAAGAGGCCCTGGACGCCGGCAACCCCCTGCTGGAGCGGATCAAGTTCCTGGCCATTCTGGCATCCAACCTGGACGAGTTTTTTATGGTCCGGGTAGCCGGTCTGGTCGCCCAGGCCGACGCCGGCACGGCGGATGTCACGCCCGATGGCATGACTCCACGGGCGCAACTGGTGGCCATTCGCCGGGAAGTGAAGCGGCTGCTCAAAGATGCGCATAAGGGTCTGGAGGAGTTGATGCCGGCCTTGCAGGAACACGGCATCTTCATCGAGGAATACGGGGAATTGAACGAAGCGCAGGTCCGCACCGTAAGGAAGTATTTCGATGAGACGGTGTTCCCGGTGCTGACGCCGCTGGCCTTCGACCCCGGCCGTCCTTTCCCGCACATCTCCAACCTGAGCCTGAACCTGGCGGTGCTCATCAGGGATCCCAAGGGTAGCCAGCACTTCGCGCGCGTGAAGGTGCCGGACTCGCTGCCGCAACTGGTATCGCTCAATCCGCCCAAGGGAAAGCCTGGGAAATCCACGCGCAAGCGGTTCGACCTGGTGTGGCTGGAGCAGGTGATCACGGGGCATCTGTCGGCGTTGTTCCCCGGCATGGAGATTCTGGAGGCGCACCCTTTTCACGTGACGCGCGACGCCGATTTCTCGATCCAGGAACTGGAAGCCGAGGATTTGCTGGAGACCATTGAGGAGGGCGTGCGGCAGCGCCGTTTCGGCAGCGTGGTCCGGCTGATGGTGACGCACGAAATGCCGCTCCACATCCTGGAAATTCTCAAGAGCAATCTGGAAGTGGAGGACCGCGACGTCTACCGCGTGGCCGGCCCGCTATCGATGAAGCGGTTGATGGAGGTTTACCAGCTCGACCGCAAGGAAATGAAGGACCCGCCGTTCGCGCCGGCGGTGCCCCCCGCCCTGGCGAACGACGCGGACATCTTCGCCGCGATTCGCAATCGGAACATCCTGCTGCACCATCCGTTCGATTCGTTTCAGCCGGTGATCGAGCTGCTCCGCAAGGCGGCGCACAATCCGGCGGTGCTGGCCATCAAGGCGTGCCTTTACCGGGTGGGGCGGAACTCGCCGGTGGTGGAGGCGCTGCTGGAGGCCATTGAGGAAGACAAGCAAGTTGCCGTGCTGGTGGAATTGAAGGCCCGCTTCGACGAGGAGAGCAACATCGAATGGGCGCGAGCCATGGAAAAGGCCGGGGTGCACGTGGTTTACGGCCTGCTGGGGTTGAAGATCCACAGCAAGATCGCACTGGTGGTGCGGCAGGAGAGCGGGCGGATGGTCCGCTACGTGCATCTTTCAACCGGGAATTACAACGCGGTGACGGCTCACTCCTACACCGATATTGGAATGTTCACCTGCGACGAGGATATCGCCGACGACGCCACGAACTTGTTCAACTACCTGACGGGTTATTCTTCCAAAGTGGATTACAAAAAGCTGCTGGTGGCGCCTTTGAACTTGCGGCCGCGCTTCGAGAGCATGATCGAGCGGGAGATCGAGCACGCCCGCGAGGGGCGCAAGGCGCACCTGATCTTCAAGATGAACGCGCTGGTGGATGTGCCTCTGATTCAAGCGCTCTACCGGGCCTCCCAGGCGGGCGTCAAGATCCAGCTCCTGGTGCGGGGAATCTGCTGTTTGCGGCCGGAAGTGCCGGGGGTGAGCGACAACATCGAAGTCACCAGCATCGTCGGCCGTTTTCTGGAGCACAGCCGCATTTATTACTTCGCCAATGGCGGCGAAGAGGAGATTTACATTGGCAGCGCCGACCTGATGCCGCGAAACATCGATCAGCGGGTGGAGGTTCTGTTTCCACTGGACGATCCGGACATGGTGCGGCGCATCCGCGACCAGGTGCTGGCGATCTATCTGGCGGACAACGTGAAATCGCGGCGCATGTTGCCGAGCGGCGCGTATGTCAGAAAGCGTCCGGGCGAGGGAAAGAAGCGCGTCGACGCCCAGGAATGGCTGCTGGAGAAGCGCCGCGGATCGGCCGCCGCGCCCAAGAGCAAGCCCCGGCGCGGCGCGATGGACTGAGAATGGCGGCCGACATTCAGCGGACAGGCGGCTCGCGCTGAACGCCGATCGCGGTAGTGTGTCAGCTTGCTGTTCCGCTGCCAGTCCCAAAATTTGAAGCTTCAATTCCCAACCACACCGCCGTGCTCATGTGTTCGTGATACCCTGCTGTTCCGCGAAGTCCTCAAAGCTTTCGGGGCAGATTGGACACTTGAAGTTACAGCGGTTAGTCGCCTCGAGGTAGAGAGCGAGGGGGTGGGGCAAGTCGAGCAATTGCCCGGCGGGTATCCGCGGCTGGACAGCAAGGGCGGTGTAAGGGATTATGGTTCAGTGCTTCGGTGGCGGATGGTATCCAGCGAGCCGCCTCACCAGGGCTTAGCAAAGATCGTACTTCCGGTGCGTCTCACAAAATGTTTCCTGGTCCCAATCCTTTGGCCGTCCCGGCAGAGCTTGAGCCTCCTGGAGTACCCACGCGAGTTCTGCGGCCTGCGTGCGGAGCGTACGCGCCTGCTCGGTATCTTCGGGCGCTTTCAGCTTTTCTTGAAGCTCGGCAAGCTTGGCGCACACTTCGGGTTCGGTTCTCATTTGGGGGCCTGGGTCATTCTTCCCAGCACGCTAGTCTAGGACAGGCCGCAAGGCCATCCTTTCCCGCTTTTCGTTCAGCTTCGGTTCTCACGAAGTTTCCTCGACTTCGATCATGGCGGTAATGTTCGTCTCGATCATGGCGGTAATGTTCGTCTCGATCCTGCGCGCGGCGGACCGGATAACTTGAAGGTTTCCTTGACGGTTATCCGAAGTAAAGAAATTCTGGTAAGTGGTTCAGTTTGAACAAACCGACCCACTACCCCGATCGCCGATCGCTTAACTCTACCGGGCCGCTTCCACTTCCAACCCGTACTCCCGCAGCAGTTCGCCGCCACTTGAATAAACGCGCATGAAGTAGATCCCCGGCCGCAGCGCCGGAAGGGTGGCGCTGGCCGTCGATCCCTTCCAGATTCCCCGGCCGTCCGGATCCACCAATTCGAGCCGGTACCCGCCCGCCGCCGGCAGGCCCGAAAGATCGGCTTGGAATGCCAGCGGACGGCCGGCCGGAGCCTTGCTGCCCGGCTCCGCGCCGCGGAGGGCCTCCAGTTTCACCGCGAAGGCTGGCGCCGCGGCGGGGGGGCGGATCCAGCGCAAGCCCGCCAGCGCCAAAACCAGCAACAGCGCCGCGCAGGCCAGGGCCGGAACCAGCCCTGGAACCAGCTTCGGAAAAAGCCGGATCCCGGGTTCCCGTTCCGTAGACTCCTGGCGCAGCCGGAGGGCAGCCCGGCGCATACCGCCCGCAAACGCATCCTCCCGCGCGAGGCGGGTCCGGCACGATTCACAGACCAGCAAATGCTCTTCCAGTTCGGCAACCTCTTCTTCCGGTAAAGCTCCCATGGAGTATCTTTCGATACAGTCGTCGCCCCACAGGCAATTCCGTCCGGGAATCATAGCCATGATTTCCATTGTGATACACCTTGCTTCCAAAACGTAAGGTGTATATCGAGGAGCGATCCTCTCAGATTTCTGCCGCAAAGTTCCACAAATTCAACGTCGAAATCCGAAGCGCAGGGAAAAGCGCCTCTTCCCCAGTTCGCCGAAGCGCGCCTTGGCGCGCGATTTGATCAGGCGGAATTGGGTTTCCGATAACCCCATTTCCTGACAGATCCGCTCGGCGGGCTGCTCATCGAGGTAGAACCGGACAAGCACTTCCCGGTCGCGTTTCTGCAAGCTGTTGAGGATGCGCAGGGCCAGTTCCTCGTTTTGCCGTTCGATCAGCCCGCGCTCGGGGTTGGGATTGGAATCGCAGGTGTACCTGGAATCGCTCAGGTCGGAGTTGCGGCGCTCCTGCACGGCGGTGTCGATGTGGGCCGCCACCTGGCGCCGGACGATCGTGCGCACGTACCCCATCAAGCGCTCGGGATCGCGCAAATCGCCGCGCTGAATGGATTGGGTGATGATCAGGAAGATATCATGCACCTTATCGTCCAGATCCTGGGGGCCGAGCTGGCGGTAAAGATAGTAGCGAATGCCTTTGGAGAAAACGCGGTACAACTCTTCCATCCCGGACGGCTCGCCGGCCCGGATCCTGTCGACGACCAGCGACCACGACGGGTCCTCTGCGGTCACTTGCACTTCGGGGCCGGTGTCAGAATTCATATATTTCCTACCAAGAAGTATGCGCTCCAATAGCGGGGCCGCGCGCGGCGGCCGCCCGAGCGAATCATCGAGAGTTGGGCCGCACGCAACGCGCGTCCCGCATTCGCTGGGGCCTGCGCCCCCAGATTGGCGTACAGTGCGGCGAACAACGCGCCATCGTCGTCGGGAGTGGCCCAGCGGCTGCTGACCACGGCTCCGGCCCCCGCCGCCAGAAAGGCGCGGGTCAAACCCAATAATCCCGTACCGGGCAGAACCGCCCCGGCGGCGGAATGGCAGCCGCTCAAGACCACCAGGCCCGCGCGAACCGTCCAGTGGGCGATTTCCTCCGGGGTCAGCAGGTCGATTTCCGTCGCCGCCGTCAACCCGAGGGCGATCGCGCTGTCCGCCTGTTTCCCTGGAAATTCCAAAAAATGGGTGGCAAAATGAACCACCGCGGGCTCCCGCTGTAACTGCGCCGCCAGTTCCTGCCGCGAAGCTGCCGGCCCTTTGAGGAGAATGTGGTCTCCCTTCCATACGTGCGCGCAGGTATCCAGCTCAGATGCGCTGGCCACCAGCCGGGGCAACATCAGCGCGGGAGCCTGGTTGCCGCGGGCCGTCCGAGGCGGTTCGAAAGGCATCGCGGCGTTGCGGACCTGGGAAGCCGCCGCCAGCCGGGCGTCCGCGGTGTTATAGATCGGATCGCCGATTCCTACAAATAAGGATGGGCTTGCCGGTTTCCGGCGGCGCTCGGCCGAATCCAGCCAATAACCGGCGCCGGGTACCACTTCGGTGATATGCCCTTCCACCAGGTAGCGCATCCGCCCGCCTGCGCTCTCGCGAAGGGCGGCCAGCGGCGCTTCGAACAATTCGTGGTCGAGCGCCAGCAGCCAGCGCGATTTGCTCCGGAAGCGAGGCGCCAGATCTGCGAACAACGTAAGGTAGAGCGCCTCGCCAGCCGCATCCGCCGAGGGCGAATCCTCGCGAATAGCGGTGGCGGCGGTGCGAATCTCCGCCTCGATCCGCTCGCGGGGCGGCAGCCTGTAGAGGGCCAGCCCGTCCCGGTCCACCGCCCAAAGCCAGGAATTCGAGTCTCCCAGATGAAAACTGAACCATACCGTGTCCGGCCCCAGCGCGCGCCGGGTGCGCTCCAGCAGGCCGCCGGGCAGCGGTTGATAGGCCGGTCCCAGGGAAGCTTCCAGGGACACCAGCCGGGCGTGAGCGCCCTCCAGGGCTTCCTGCGCGTCGGCGCCACCGCCGCGCAAAGCCTGCACCTCGGCACGCTGAAGGCCGCCCAGGGCTTCCCAGAAGCTGGCCGGCAGCTCATCCGGATTCGCCCGGCCCACCAACGAGCGCAGGCTGTTGGCGCGGTTCTCCTCGGCGGCCTCAAACGTTTCACGGGCCAGGGCCCCGTCGCCGGTTTCCAGGTACAGCCGGTTGCCCGCTTCGATCAGGGCGGAGTGGACCTTGTCGAGCCAACCCTCGGTTCCGATGCGGGCGGCCTGATCGGGGGGCGCCGACCACCGCCAGGCCCGCCCCAGCTTGACCGCCACGCGCAGATCGTCCAAAGCCTCCCGCAGACGGCCCTGGCGCAGACGGACCAGTCCGCGGCGATGGTAGATGTCCCAGGTAGGCATCATCCCTTGCGGAAGCTGGGCGAGTTCCACCGCGCGGTCCAGCAGCACGCCGGCAGAGGCCAGGTCGCCTTGGGCCAGGCGCAGCCGGCCCAGATTGCGGTAGGAATCGTCGAGAAAAGCCAGACGATGCAGTTTGCGCACCCTATAGGCTTCCAGCAGGGCCGCTTCGGCGCTGTCGAGAGCCCGCTTGCGGGCGCCTTCGTCGACGGTGGCGATCTCGTCCGCCTCCGGGTCGGCCTCTTTGAGGTACTCCTCGCCGATACGGTTCCAGGCGAAGGCGTACAGATCCAGGTCTCCGGCCCGGTCCGCGCCCTCCATTCCCTGGTGGAAATACTGCCAGGCCGCCTGGCTCTTCTTCTGCCGGGCTAGCAGGGTGGCCATCTGGATTTGCAACTGGGCGAGATGCTCCAGGCGATCCTGGCCGCTCACCCGCGCCAGGCTGTCCTTCATCCACTGGGCCGCAGCATCCAGGTTTCCCAGTTCCGTGTATAACGACGCGATATTGCCCTCGAAAACCGCGGCCACACCGGTGTCTCCGGCGGCCAGCGCCAGGCGGCGGGCTTCCTGAAACGCGCGCAAAGCCGGCTGGTATTGGTGGAGTGCAAACTGGCAGCCGCCGATGTTGCCGGTGGCGCGAGCCACGTGGTCGAGATCCCCCTGGCGTTGCGCGATCTCGCGTATGGACTGGTATTTCCGGAGGGATTCCAGGTAGCGGCCCGATCCAAATAAGCCTCTGGCCTCCCGCATGGTGCCTGAAAACGCGGCTTGGCCGTCATATTTTGCCAGGAACTGGGTCCCGGGGAGCGGTAGAGGCTTAAGCCTCGTGCCGGCGGGCATCAATGCGATCAGACAACAAGCCAACAGTCGGGCTGTTTTCAAAGCAAGAGAGACTCCCGGCCTCTAAGAAAACCAGCAAATAGTACTGAGAATTCATTGGGAATACCCCGGAGGAGTATCCCCAATGAATGGTATCAGCATTCAGCCTTGGATTGGCAACCCCCGAATGGGGGTAATTCACATACGCGCCTGTGGGGAGCGCGAAGACTAGCTTAGAGCCAGTCGAGTAAGTTGCACAATGCGTTAACGATGATGATAATCGGAGTTGTCGGCATCTTGCAAACGTGGGGAAGCTTTCTGTCTTGCTTTCTCCCCCAATTCCAAGCTAGTCCGCGGACTCCGGCTGGCGCGCCATTCAAACTTCCAAGTGATTGTATTCAAACGAATTTCAATTTCGCGAACTCTGTGAACGGCTTCCGCCAAGTTTTTGCCGCGCGCCAAGAAAGTGCCCCTGGGCTTCCCGTAATGCACTGATTTCAAACACCTTATTTGCGGCCAGATACTTGCAAAGAATGTGCTGCGTGTTGGATCGGTTGGCCGGACAACTCGAACGCTATATGGACCTGTTGAGCACCCGGCAGAAGCTGGTGGCCTCCAACATCGCCAACGTGGATACGCCCGGATATCAGACGCAGGATATCGACTTTCAGCGGGAATTCCAGAACACTGTGGCGGGGGCGCCTGCTGTAACAGGGGTCGCGGGGTTGGCAATTAAGAATGATGGCAACAACGTCAGTCTGGATCGGGAATCCCGCCTGCTGGCCGAAAACGCGCTGCGTTTCCAGATGGCTTCGAGCCTGCTCCATGGCGAGATCAACCAGCTTCGTTCGGCCATCAACGAAGGGAAGAGCTCGTGAGCCTCTTTTCGGCTTTATCGGTGGGAGCATCCGGAATGGCGGCCCAGCGCGCCCGCGCCGAGGTGTTAGTTGAAAATCTGGCCAATGCGGAGACCACCCGCACTCCCGAGGGCGGCCCTTACCAGCGCAAGGACGTGGTATTCGAAAGCGCCGGCGTCTCGTCTCCGTTCGCTTCGGTTTTCGATTCCCAGGTGGCGGTGAGCGGTGTTGCGGTTTCCGACATCATCACCGACACCAGCGAACCGGAGCGCCGCTACATGCCGGGGCATCCCGACGCGGATGCCGGCGGTTATGTCGCCTTCCCGCACGTCAATCCCGCCGAAGACATGGTGGATCTGATGGGCGCGGCGCGCAGCTACGAAGCCAATGTGGCCGCCATCGGCGCGGTGAAGGATATGATCCAGCGCTCGCTCGATCTGTTGCGTTGAGGTAGACCATGCCGGCTCCTATCGCACCCATTTCGGCGCCTGTCCTCGCGGAACCGCTGAGCCAGGCGGCGCAACCCGCTGCCGGCGCGAGCTTTCAGGACGCCTTTGCCAGCGCGGTTCAAAGCGTGGAGTCCTTCGGACAGAATGCCAACGCTTCGGTGGAGCGCCTGCTCTCCGGAGAGGGCGAGGAACTCCACACCACCATTCTGGCCACCCAGCAGGCCGAACTCTCCTTCGACCTGTTTATGCAGATGCGCAATAAAGTGGTCAGCGCCTATCAGGAAATTATGCGCATGCAAATGTAAAACGGAGCCCTCATGTTTTTGGTCCCTCCCGCCGATCTAAGTAAGCGAGGCGCTTCCGGGCCCCCAGCATGAAGAAGATTCTGGCCAATCTTTCCCTCCGGCAAAGGTTCAGCATCGTGGCGATGGCGGTGTTAGTGGGCGCGGGCCTGTATGCCGTGGTACGGAACCAGCGGGAAGCCGATTTCAAGCCGCTGTTCACCGGCCTGGCTCCCGAAGACGCGGCCGGCATTGTCCAGAAGCTCAAGGAAGGCGGCGTGGAATACCGCCTGCCCGAAAGCGGCGGCTCCGTATGGGTGCCTTCCGCCCGCCTGGCCGAACAGCGGCTGAATATGGCCGCCGTGGGGCTGCCCAAAACCGGGCGCATCGGTTTCGAACTCTTCGACAAGACCAATCTGGGAGCCACGGAATTCACCGAACACGTCAATTATCGCCGCGCTCTGGAGGGCGAATTGGAGCGCTCCGTGATGTCGCTGGCCGAGGTGGAGCAGGCCCGCGTGCATCTCACTTTCCCCAAGGATTCGGTGTTTCTGGACGCCCAGCAGCCGGCCAAAGCCAGCGTGTTGGTCAAGATCAGGCCGGGCTCCAGGCTGGCGCCCCAAAACGTGCTGGCCATCAATCATCTGGTGGCCAGCGCGGTGGAAGGGTTATCGCCGGAAGCCGTCTCGGTGCTCGACATGAACGGGAACCTGCTGGGCATGCCGAAGCCCGCCGGCTCGCTGGACGGCGAAGGACCTTCGGAGGCCGTGCTGGACTATCGTCACAGCGTGGAGACCGACCTGCTCGCCAAGATCAACTCCACGCTGGAGCCATTACTGGGCGCCAATAAGTTTCGCGCGGGGGTCTCCGTCGAGTGCGATTTCACGGGGGGCGATCAGAGCGAGGAGATTTTCGATCCGGCGCGCTCGGTGATGACCAGTTCGCAGCGCACCGAGGACAGCTCCGCGCCGGCCATTGCCAACGGGGTGCCGGGAACCGCTTCGAGCCTGCCGCGGCCCACTTCCCGGCCCGGCGGCGGATCCAGCCGCACTTCGCGCCTCACCGAGAACATCCTCTATCAGTCCACCCGTACGGTCAAGAAAACTCACCTGCCAGCGGGAACCGTGCGGAAGATGTCGGTGGCGGTTCTGGTGGATCACGACCTCACCTGGGAGAGGGAAAAGAACGGGTTCCGCCGGGTACTTGTGGCGCCTCCGCCGGAGAAACTCAAGGTGATTCACGATCTGGTGGCCGGAGTGACCGGGTTCAGCGCGGAACGGGGCGACCAGGTGCTGGTGGAAACTCTGCCGTTCGAAAGTACCCTGACTCTGGAGCCGCCGGCGCTCCCGCCGCCGCCCGCCGCCCCGGGGCAGCCCGGCAATCTCCCGGGCCTGGCGCTGAAATGGGACCGGAAAACGCAACTCATCGCCGGAGGCGCCGGGCTGGTCGTGCTGGCGCTGGCAGCCGGGATCCCGATCCTTCTGCGGCGCCGCCGCAACAGGCTGGAAGGGGACGGGGCTGTGAGCATCCCCTCCGCTTTGCCGGCCGGAGAATCGGCGCGGTCCGCGTCGCAGGCCTTGGAGGGCGGCTCTTCGATCGAGCAGAAAATCGAATCGCGATTGGCCGAGCGCGAAGCGCTGCAACAGCAACTGGACGCCAAAGCGCTGCAATCGCTCAAAATGGCGCCGATAATTACCAAGGCGGCGGAAGTCCTCGCCAAGCATCTGCGCGAAAAGATTACCAAGGAACCGGAGATTGCCGCCCAGGTCCTGCGCACCTGGATTCGCGAGGAGGAGAATTCATGACCGGTTTGCGACCAATCCCATGATCCTCAACACTACCAAGGACGCGGCCTCCGAAACAGAGCAACTCCCCAGCTTGCGCAAGGCTGCCATGCTGCTGATCGTCCTGGGCGAGCAGGCCAGTGCCGACCTGCTCACGCAACTCTCGGAGGAGGATGTGCAGAAGGTCAGCCGCGAGGTGGCCAGAATCACGTCCATTTCGGCCGAGCAGGCCGAGAGCATCCTCAACGAATTCAACCACCTCTCCACCGCGGGCGATTACGTGGCGCGCGGCGGCGTCGATTTTGCGCGCAAGCTCCTGATGCGGGCTTTTCCGCCGGACACGGCCAAGCGGCTTTTGGACCGCCTGGCCAAGGCCCTGGGCGCCGAAGCGGTTTCCTTCGATGCGATCCAAAAGGCCGATCCGCAACAGCTCGCCAAGTTCATCCACAACGAACATCCCCAGACGATTGCGCTGGTGCTATCGCATCTCAATTCCTCCCAGGCGGCCGCGCTGCTTACCTCGCTTCCGGCGGGGCTGCGCGCCGATGTCTCGCAAAGAATGGCCAGCCTGGACCAGATCTCCCCGGAGATCATCCTTAAAATCGCGGGGGTGATCGGGCAGAAACTGAAGGCGTTGGGCGAGTTCAGCCGCGAATCCTATGGCGGTGTCCGCGCCGTGGCCGAAATGCTCAACCGGCTCGACTCCGCCTCCGGCCGCGAAATCATCGATTACATCGAGCAGCAGGACACCAATCTGGCCCAGACCATCCGCCACCTGATGTTTGTATTCGAGGATCTTCTGCTCATCGACCCGTTGGGTCTCAAGGAGGTGCTTGCCAAGGTCGACCGCAAGCTGCTGACGGTGGCACTGAAGGGCACCAGCGAGCAGTTGCGCAACCAGATTCTCGCCTGCATGTCGCAGCGTGGCGCGGAGATGTTGAAGGAGGATATGGACGCCCTCGGGCCGGTGAAGATCAAAGAGGTGGATGCGGCGCAGCAGCAGATTATCGCGGTGGTGCGGCAGCTCGAATCCGAAGGTGTCGTGAGTCTGAAAGGCACGGTGGGCGAGCAGTATGTCGTCTAAGGTGCTCTTGCCGGAGGACAACCCGCTGGTGGCCCCCATGGTCTTCCGGCAAATCGCTGCGGGCTCAGGGGGCGCCTCGCCGGGGCAACCCGAGACGCAGCCGGGCGTGTCCGATCCGGTCCGCGATTATGCGGCCCAGATCGCGCAGCTCCAGCGGCAGGCGGAGCAGCGGGTGCGTGAGGCTCATGCGGCCGGAGTGGAGGAAGGCGAAACCGCCGGCCGCAACCGCGCGGCGGCGGAACTGCAGCCGGTCGTCGAGCGCCTTTCGCGCGCCATCGAGGAGATCGCCGGCCTGCGCCCGCGCTTGCGCCGCGAAGCCGAAAACGACATGGTGAAGCTGTCGCTGGCGATCGCCCGCCGTATTCTGCGCCGCGAGTTGGCGGTGGATCCGGAGGCTGTGCACGGGCTGGTGCTGGCGGCCCTGGAAAAGTTGCAGGGGCAGGAGATCTGTCGCGTCAAGGTGCATCCCTCCCTGGCCGCTCCGGTCACGGCGTGCCTGCGCAAGAGTCCGGCCGGCGCGGCTGTCGAAGTGGTCGCGGATCCGTCCGGAGAGCCGGGCGCGGTTGTGTTTGAGACCGCGCGAGGCAACCTGGATGCCTCCGTGGAATCGCAGTTTCGGGAGATCGAGCGTGGCCTGACCGACCGCCTGCGGAGGCCTGCATGAACGGGGTGCCCTCTGGGCCCCTATCGCTGGCCCCCTATCTGGCCGATGTAGACCGCATCGAGCCGTTGCGCTGGACCGGGCAGGTCACGGAAGTGACTGGCCTGCTGGTGGAATCGCGCGGGCCCAGCGTCGCCATCGGCGACTTCTGCGAAATTCAGACCGCCGGCGGGCGCCGCATCCGTACGCAGGCGATCGGTTTTCGCAACGGCCGGGTGCTTTCGATGCCGCTGGAGGAGATCGATGGCCTGCAACTCGGCGATCCCCTGTGCGCGCGCAGCCAGGACGCCCGCGTGGAGGTGGGCCCCGGGCTGCTGGGCCGGGTGATCGACGGATTCGCCAAGCCCATCGACGGCGGCCCGCCCATTGAGGCAACCGAGGCCTACCCGCTCGCCGGCATCGCCGGCAATCCGCTCGACCGCGAGCACATCACCCAACCGCTGGTCACCGGGATCCGCGCCATCGATTCGCTGTTGCCTTGCGGCAAGGGACAGCGCATCGGCATCTTCGGCGGCAGCGGAGTAGGAAAAAGCACTCTTCTAGGCTGCATGTCGCGGCACAATTCCGCCGACGTCACGGTGATCGGAATGATTGGCGAGCGCAATCGCGAGGTACGCGGGTTCCTGGAAAACGAGCTCGGCCCCGACGGCCGCCGGCGTTCGGTAGTGGTTTGCGCCACCAGCGAGCGGCCGGCGCCCTTGCGCGTGCGCGCCTGCCTCGTGGCGCTGGCGGTGGCCGAATATTTCCGCGACCGGGGAGCCAGCGTGCTTCTGGTCATGGACTCCGTCACCCGCCTGGCGATGGCGCAGCGGGAGATCGGGTTGGCGGCCGGCGAACCGCCTAGCCAGAAAGGCTACACGCCCTCGGTGTTCAACCTGCTTCCCCGGGTGCTGGAGCGCGCCGGCAACTTCAAGACGGGTTCCATCACCGGCTTCTTCACGGTCCTGGTGGATGGCGACGATTTCAACGAGCCGATCTGCGACGCCGTGCGCGGCATCCTGGACGGACACATCGTTCTTTCGCGTCAACTCGCGGGGCAGGGCCACTATCCCGCCATTGATGTTCTGCACTCCGTCAGCCGCCTCGTCTCGGCGATTGCCACGCCCGAACAAGAGGCGGCTGGGCGCAAGCTTCGCTCGGCGCTGGCCGCCTACCGGGACGCCGAGGATCTCATCCAATTGGGCGCCTACGTGGCCGGCAGCAACCCCGCTCTGGACGCCAGCATTCGCCTGCGCCCGGAGCTGCTGGAGTTCCTGCGGCAGGATCATACCATCCATTGCCCGCTCACCGAGACCCTGTCGCGGCTGAAGGATCTCTCCGCCCGCCTGGATAACGCCGGCGCCGGCAACCAGGCGCCCGCCGTCCGGCACCCTGGTAAAGCATGACTACGTTTCGGTTTCGCCTGGATAAAGTTCTCACCTGGCGGCGCACGCAATTGGAACTCGCGGAGCTCGAGTTCCGCCGGGAAGCTGGCGCTCTGGCGGAGTTGGACCGCGCCTCGGCCGAACTGGAGGCCCGCGGCATTCGAACCGAGGCGGAGGTGCGCGACTGGAGTCCTCTGGCGGGGCGCGACCTCTCGGCTCTCGGCGGGTTCCGGCTCTACGTCGAGCGGCGCGCCAAGGAATTGGCGGCCCAGCGCGCGGAGCAGGCCCGGAAATTGGCCGAACGCGAGCAGGCCATGCTGGAAGCCCGCCGCCGCTGCCGGCTTCTGGAGCGGCTCCGCGAACGCCGCCTGGCCGAATGGCAGGCCGCCAGCGCACGGGAAGTGGAGCAGATCGCGGCCGAATCCTATCTGGCGCGATTCGCCCGCCGATCCTCCATAATGAATGAATGACTCCCGAGACGTCTCTAGAAACCGCCCTGCCGGCCGTCCCGCTCACCATGGAGGGCGCCAGCGTGCTGCACCAGATGATGCGATTCCGCCGGCCGGCCTGGCGGACAATCTCCGCCGCGGCCCGCACCGAGGTCCTGGATGAGGCCATCGGCGTCCTGGCTCCCATGGAACGCGCCGCCGAGGGCCGCCCAACCCCGGACCCAAGGGCCGCCACCGTTCCGGTCGTCCGCCAGAGCGCCATCTATTCCCTGTTGGGCCACAAGGGGGACCTGCTGTTTTTGCATTTCCGGCCCAGCTTTGAGGAGCTCAGCCAGGCGCAAGCGGACCTCGCCCGGCTGCGCCTGAGCGACTACCTGGAACCGACCGGCTCGTATCTATCGATCATCGAGCTGGGGCTTTACGAATCTACCGCCAAGGTCTATGGCAGTCTGGCCGCCCAAGGGGTGGAACCCCATTCGGCCGAATGGAAACAGGAGATCGAAGCCGTGCTGGAGCGCCAGCGCCAGGCCATGGCGCCGAGGCTGTGGCCGCAGATCCCGGATGCCCGGTACCTGTGCTTCTACCCCATGGACCGGCGCCGCGGCGAAACCGCCAACTGGTACACCGAGAGTATGGCCGATCGCCAGCGCATGATGCACGAACACGGCCTGGTGGGCCGCCGCTATGCCGGAGAAGTGCGGCAGATCATCAGCGGCTCGATCGGCTTCGACGATTGGGAGTGGGGCGTGGATCTCTTCGCCGACGAACCCTTGGTCTTCAAGAAACTGATCTACGAAATGCGTTTCGACCGTGTCAGCGCGGTGTATGCGCTGTTCGGCACGTTCTACGTCGGCGTCCGGGCGCAGGCGGCCGATCTGGGCGCGATTCTGGGGTAACGGCAATTGAATCAGGGAAGCCCATGCTTCACCACGGAGACGCGGAGAACACGGAGGAAGCGCGGAGAGAAC
>JBKQPR010000217.1:0-3417 GCA_052144935.1 Bryobacteraceae bacterium | reverse complement strand
CCGGTGGACGATCCGAGCCAGAGACCCCTAAGCTCGGAGCGGGCCAACTGCTGAACCCGGATGCCACAGGAGCAAGTAAGCCTCAACGCATCAGTAGCTTACGGGTTTCGCGACAGAAACTAGCTAGGGAACCGCTCCAACGCATCGAGCGAGGTTGAATTTCACGGGGCGTGGGCGCGTCTGATTGGCGAAGAAGGGCGGGGCGTAGCGACGATCATGGAGATGGTGCACCATACGCGGCTGGACTGCGTGATCGGATCGGCGGCCCTGATGCGCCGGGCCGTGGTGGAAGCCGTGCATCATTCACAGTACCGCCACGCGTTCGGGCGCGCGCTGATCCGCCAACCCCTGATGCGCAACGTGCTGGCGGACCTGACCCTGGAATCGGAAGCGGCGACGATGCTGGCGATGCGGCTGGCGCGGGCTTTCGATGAGGGCGACCGCGCGTTCGCCCGCTTGGCGGTGGCGGTCAGCAAGTTTTGGGTGTCGAAGCGCACCGCGCCGCTGGTGGCGGAAGCGCTGGAATGCCTGGGTGGCAATGGTTTCGTCGAACAGAGCATGATGCCACGGCTCTATCGCGAGGCGCCACTTAATTCGATCTGGGAGGGTTCGGGTAACGTGATTGCGCTGGATGTGTTGAGGGCCATGGTGAAGGAACCGGAGACGCTGGAACGAGTGCTGGCAGAGATTCGGATGGCCAACGACGCGCACGTCGAGAGGTTCGTGGCGGATGTCCATGCGGATCTTGCGGACGGTGGCGCACGGCGCACGGCTGAGCGGCTGGCACTGGCGCTGGAGGCATCGCTATTGATCCGCTTCGGGCCCGACGGCGATCGCGGACGCGTTCTGCGCTTCCCGCTTGGATGGAGATTGGGGGCACACGTTTGGCTCATTGCCAGGGAGATGCGACATCGACTCGGTGATCGCGAACGGCGGTCTTGAGATGCCGTAGATGCTGAGACGGATGGGTTGTCGCGGTCGCAGAATCAGCGGCCGGCGATCCCAAGGCCACGGTCGGCGGAGATCTTCGGCAGGACGTGGGGCGGTGGATCCCGCGGCGGCCACGCCTAGCGGCCCACGATATGCGATTGCGGCACCCGAGGGCCTGTTGCGCGGCAGCAAGCTGGTGGACGGCCCCTTGGTCTCCTGCGGCTGCTGGCGGGTCGATCCCGACGTGCGCCAGACGGCAAGCACGACGATGAACGGCTCGGGGGCGCATGGCGAATCGCTGCGGCGCCACTGCCGGCCGCCAGGCCGGATCAGTTACAAGTTCCTGGACAAATACTTCCGGGAGGCCAAGCCGAACCAGGTGGTGGCCATCCTGAAGGCTCGGAGCCGGCGCATCCTGATTGCCATCGGCGGCAAGGACAACGATAGCCCGCATCTGGAATACAAGCAACGCTGGGTGAATCAGTTTAACTTCTACCTGAACGATCCGCACTGGGGACGGATGTTCGTCCGCATGTGTCCCTACTTCCCATTTTCCGCGCGGGTGTGCCTGAACCAGCATCACTGGCTGGCGCGGCGCATGACCGACGAAGGCATCGACTTCCAGCAGTCCACCAACGCCTTCCTGAAGTGCGGCCAACCGGCACGTCTGCAAGAACTGGCCGACTCGCTAAACACTCGTGATCTGCTCCAGTGTGGCCAGAAGTGGCTCGCCGCCTTCACCCCGTTTATCATCGACAAGGAACGCAAGCGGGCATGCTGTCAGCATCGCCTGTTTTTTGCTCAGGTGGAGTATTGCGACAACCTCATATTCGAGCGGCGGGCGGCCGTGGAGGAACTTACCCAACGGCTGCTGGACTTGAATCGAAACATCGGGCAACCCAAGAAAATCACCACCATCTTCGGACGCAAAGTGACCAGAGAATATAAGGGCAAGTTGCAGTCCGTGATCGAAGATCTCAACCTTCCCAACCCGGTGATCCGTAGCCACTACGGGAACGGCTTTGCCAAGCAGTACGTCCGCGACGACCGGCTGTTGAGAACCGAGCCCGCCACCAAGAGCGTCTACGACTATCGCGTCAACAAAGATGTCGCGAACCTTCCGCAACTCCGCGACAGAATGTCAGAAATCATCGACAACTACCACAACGTCCAACAGGACCTTCTGGAAACCTTCATCGACCGCGGGCAATTGCGAAAACTCGCCGAACCCACCATCGTTTCCAACGGAAGACGGATACCCGGTCTCAAACTCGATCACCCGCGGCAACTCGCGGTCATGCATTCGCTGGTGCGCTTCACTAACGTCGGCGGCGGCGGAAGGTTCACCACGGCGGATCTCTATGGCCCGGCATTGGATGCCCTGGCCGTGACCGAGGCACAGTATTCGCTCGCTTCGTTCCGCTATGACCTTTCGAAGCTTCGCGCCAAAGGACTGGTCGAAAGGATTCCGACGTCGCGTCGCTACCGCCTGGTCGGCAAGGGCTACTCCATCGGCGTGGCATTCCTCAAATTATTCGAAAAAATCTACGCGCCCCTTACGGCCGGACTAGTAGCGCCATTCCGGGGAGATCGTGGATTGGCGGAGGAGAAGCTCTGCGAACTCGATCGCCTGTACCAACACATCTGCGACGATCTGGATGCGCTCCTACGCGCGGTCGGTCTCAAACTCGCTGCCTGATCCCTCACAACGAGAACAAAATTCTCGTTGCGGACCATATAACGGCAACTAGGCTTTTTCGGGGACCGGGCCCCGAAAAAGTGGCCCCTACGGGGCAGTTCTACGCAAGCATTCGTCGTTAGAGGCGGGATCTCGGCGGCTGGCCAAGCCGCCCAGGCGAAGAGGGCTGCGGTTCCGCTACCCTACCTGTATATGGCGGACGGTTTGAGCGCACTTTACCAGGATTTGCTCACGGGTAGCTACGACTGTGTAGATCGCATCGTTCTGAATGGGTACTTTCGTCCCGGGCACAATGCCGGCGGGTTTCGGATTTGGTGGCACAACCTGACTGGGGGCGTGGAGACATTGGATAACACCCATCTGATGCGCTTGGCAGGCCGATTCAGCCGGCGAATCCGGGGCTGGGCTAAGGCCAACGCGATTCCCCTGATCGATTGCCGAGCCGGAGAGCGGAAGCACGATCTGGCGGAGGAGTATCTCAAGACCACCCCAATCACGCGAGGAGTATTTCTGATCCTAGCGGGAGTTTACAAGATATGAGCGCGTTTCTATGGTGCCGCCTCGCCTCTCTCACCCCGGGATCGGCGCTATTTTTCTGAAAATAAGTCACTTAAGGCGACGCACCAGGCCGGGAATTGGCGACAGTCGTGCCAAGATTTTGTATGACCTAATTACTGTTGCGAAATCGGGGAGCCACGAGCGGCTGAGCGAACCCTGCATGCCGCGCTCTAAGAGGCCAATGTTTATAGCACTGTGGTACGCTTAGCGATCTTCTTGCAGTCCGTTGA